>NZ_MSPR01000013.1 GCF_001984715.1 Streptococcus azizii | reverse complement strand
ATATTCATTTTTACAATCATGAACGTTTTCAAGAGCGCAACAACGGCCTTGCCCCTCTTGAAATGAGGAACAAGGCCGTTGCTTAATCTTTTATTATTTCACTGTCCACTTGACAGGGAGCAGTTCAAAAACAATCTATGTTTTTTCTGTTTTTTATAGCCAAATCCGCTGTTCTCTCTCATTCTCTCGAAAATTTTAAAATTTTTGAAAAAAAGACTTGCAACCGCATTCATTTTGCGATATAATGATATAGAAAAGCAAACGTTTGCGCTATGAGTAGACGTTTCTCACCATACTATCATTATTCGTGGAGGGGATAATTATGAAACACAAATTGATGAAGAGCATGGCTCTTCTTGCTGCTACAACAAGCGTCCTTGCTGCTTGTTCTTCAAATAAGTCAGCTTCCAATGATTCATCTGCTGATGGAAAGTCTTTGACTGTCTATGTTGACCAAGGCTACAAAGACTATATTGAAACTGCAGCTAAGAAGTTTGAAGAAGATAACGGTGTTAAAGTCACTGTCAAAACAGGAGATGCTCTTGGAGGGCTGGATAATCTCTCTCTTGACAACCAATCAGGATCAGCCCCTGATGTGATGATGGCTCCATACGACCGTGTAGGTAGCCTCGGATCAGAAGGTCAGTTGTCAGAAGTAAAACTTGCTGAAACCAGCATGACAGATGACACAACCAAGGCACTCGTGACAAATGGTGGAAAAGTATATGGTTCGCCAGCAGTTATCGAAACGCTTGTGCTTTACTACAACAAAGACCTTATCAAAGAAGCTCCAAAAACATTTGCTGATTTAGAAACACTGGCAAAAGATGGCAAGTATGCCTTTGAAGGGGAGAACGGTAAAACAACTGCCTTCCTTGCTGACTGGACAAACTTCTACTACACCTATGGATTGCTTGCCGGATACGGTGGATATGTCTTTGGAGACAATGGTACAAATCCAAAAGACATTGGTCTCAACAATGAAGGTGCAATCAAAGCAATCGAATATGCGAAAACATGGTATGGTCAATGGCCTCAAGGGTTGCAAGATACATCTGCTGCTGCAAACTTAATTAAAACACAGTTCACCGAAGGTAAGGCAGCGGCTATCATCGATGGACCATGGCAAGCAGCTTCTTACAAAGAGGCAAAAGTGAATTACGGTGTAGCAACCATTCCAACCCTTCCAAATGGTAAAGAATACCAAGCATTTGGTGGCGGTAAAGCATGGGTTATCCCAGTTGGATCACAAAACCCTGACATGGCACAAAAATTTGTAGACTACTTGACTTCAACTGACCAACAAAAAGTATTGTACGATATGACCAACGAAGTTCCAGCAAACACTGAAGCTCGTGAATATGCAGTAAGCAAGAAGGATGAATTGACAAGTGCTGTTGTAGCCCAGTTTGCTTCTGCACAGCCACTTCCAAATATCTCTGAAATGAGTACCGTTTGGGAACCAGCTGCAAATATGCTCTTTGAAGCTGCAAGCGGTAAAAAAGAAGCAAAAACAGCTGCAGATGATGCTGTGAAATTGATTAAAGATACTATTTCACAAAAATACGGCCAATAAGCAGATTGACTGAAAATTGTAAGCTCGGAATGGATCGTCGTCTTTTCCTTGATGATTCATTCCTTGTAAGCCTGGAAATAGCACTAGCCAGACAAGCACTGCGTCAGTCTGTTCCAGTTTAGAAAAATGAACGAGGTCGGGAATCTTTCTCCCAACCTCTTTTATTCAAAGCAGATACTCAACCATCATCTATCATCTTTTCGTTTGCTTTTATCTCTGATGTCCAAGCGTCTGGAATACCGGAGATAAAACGACTTTAAAACATCCAGCAGATGAGCTGAAAGTCAGACAGAGGGGAAAGAACTTTCCCCATCATCCAAGCGACAAAAGATGCAGCAAATGATTATAGCTAGAAAGGAACGTTTAGGATGACCCAACAAAACCCTAATAAAGCCTTACTTCTGTCTCTGATTCCTGGTCTTGGACAACTGTATAACAAACAAAAAGCAAAAGGGTTTATTTTCCTCGGAGTAACCATTGCTTTTCTCCTCTATCTCGTCACCATCGCTTCTGGAGAGATTGCCAATCTCATCACACTTGGAAGTCAACGCGGGCGTGATAACTCCCTCTTTATGCTGATTCGTGGCTCTTTCCACCTCATCATCATTACAGTCTATCTCTTCTTTTATGTCTTAAACTTGAAAGACGCAAAAGATACAGCAAAACGTTGGAATAGTGGTATTCCTGTCACTACAACCCTCAAAGGGATGCTACAAAATATCTATGAGAATGGCTTCCCGTATCTCTTGATTATTCCTTCTTACATCGCAATGACCTTTGCGATTATCTTTCCTGTTGTAGTAACGCTCTTAATCGCCTTTACCAACTACGACTTCCAACATTTACCACCAGGTGCCTTGTTGGACTGGGTAGGATTAGCAAACTTCTCTAACATCTGGCAATTAAGTACCTTCCGCAGTGCCTTTGGTTCTGTCTTATCGTGGACCATTATCTGGGCTCTTTGTGCCTCAACGGCGCAGATTGTCATTGGTATTTTAACGGCTATCATTGCTAACCAACCATTTATCAAAGGTAAACGCATCTTCGGTGTTATCTTCTTGCTTCCATGGGCAGTCCCTGCCTTTGTGACAATCTTGACCTTTAGCAACATGTTCAACGATAGTGTCGGAGCCATCAATACACAGGTGCTCCCATTCCTGAGCAAATTTTTGCCATTTATTGACAATTTCCTGATTCCATGGAAAACAGATCCTTTCTGGACAAAAATCGCTTTGATTATGATGCAGGCTTGGCTTGGCTTCCCTTACATCTATGTGTTGACCTTAGGAATTTTACAATCGATTCCAAACGATCTATACGAAGCAGCTTATATTGACGGTGCTAGTCCATGGCAGAAATTCCGTAATATCACCTTCCCAATGATTCTTGCGGTTGCAGCTCCAACGCTCATCAGTCAATACACCTTCAACTTCAACAACTTTTCAATCATCTACCTCTTCAACAACGGTGGACCAGGTAGTGTCGGTGGAGGAGCTGGTTCAACAGATATCTTGATTTCATGGATTTATAAATTGACGACAGGAACATCACCTCAGTACTCAATGGCAGCAGCTGTGACTTTGATTATTTCAATGATCGTCATCAGTATCTCCATGATTGCCTTCAAGAAATTAAATGCGTTTGACATGGAGGATGTGTAAGATGAAACTTTCTGTAAAATTTAGACGTCGCCTCGGTCAGACCTTGACCTATCTCTACTTGATTGTCTTGTCTGTCATTATCATCTATCCACTCTTGATTACCATCACCTCTGCCTTCAAATCAGGAAATGTCGTGGCCTTCAAGTTGGATGGAAATATCAACTTTACCCTCGAGAATTTTAGCAAACTTTTCAGCGAAACCTTGTATGGGACCTGGTATCTCAACACCTTAATCATTGCCCTCTTGACAATGGTTGTCCAAACAAGTATAGTGGTACTAGCAGGATATGCCTATAGCCGTTATAACTTCCTCGCTCGTAAACAAAGTTTGGTCTTCTTCTTGATTATCCAAATGGTACCAACTATGGCTGCCCTTACAGCCTTCTTCGTTATGGCCTTGATGCTCAATGCCCTCAATCAAAGCTGGTTCCTCATCTTCCTTTATGTCGGTGGGGGAATCCCGATGAATGCTTGGTTGATGAAAGGCTACTTTGATACGGTACCTATTTCACTTGATGAATCGGCAAAACTAGACGGTGCTGGACACTTCAGACGTTTCTGGCAAATCGTTCTCCCCCTCGTTCGTCCAATGATAGCAGTACAGGCTCTCTGGGCATTTATGGGACCGTTTGGCGATTACATCTTATCTAAGTTCTTGCTCCGTGAAAAAGAATACTATACCGTTGCCGTTGGTCTTCAGACCTTTGTCAACGATGCGAAAAATTTGAAAATCGCATACTTCGCAGCTGGTGCAATTCTCATTGCATTGCCGATCTGTACTCTATTCTTCTTCCTCCAAAAGAACTTTGTATCTGGTTTAACGAGTGGTGGTGACAAGGGATAATCTTTTGTCCCACCTTTTCTTGTGAACGAGGTGAAAAACAAGCCTGAGGGAAGCTCGTCAACAGACTGATCAAAAAGCAATAACAGATAAACCGATACTCAATGAACGCCAGCATCAGACTAGCTTCCACGATATAATGCCAGCTTATTTCGAGGAAACAGGCTAAAAAGCCCCTGTGGAGCTTTTCATGCATCGAGACGAGTTGACGAAGTCGCATTTTGATTTTTGAAGAGTATAAAGTCTATAATAGAAATGAGGATCCCCATGTTCCCCTACCCCCTTTCTTATTTTTCAAGCATTATAAAGCCACAAAAGATGTTTGCCAATCGCCATACCATGACCCTTTGGCAACGTCTGTTTACAACTGTTTTTCTCATTGCTCTTTTGGTCATTCCCTCGTCTTTGCAAACGATGCAGCTGCACACGTACCCACTAGACACTTTCATCGATGGGATTTATGCCCCCTTGACTGAAGAAATCGCAGCAGACTTGGCAGAGCATCACCAGTTTAGCGATGGCGAATTGACCTATACAGGAACCGCTCGCTACCAAGCGGTGACATTTGGTAAAGAGGTCCCTCAAGGCTCTGGATTTACCTATCAATTCGACACTGACAAACTCATCATTCGTAAGGATACTACAACCCTCGTTGACATCTCCTATCAGATGTTTGAGTCAAGTAGCTTTGCAGATCGGCAGAGCTTAACTACTGCTATTTCACAGGCTTGGTATCAGCAGAACCGTCTGCCAATCACCCTATCTATCACCCTCATCTCTACCTTTCTCCTAGGCACCAATCTGCTCTTTATCGTACTTGGAGCAACCTTTTTCCTCTATCTAACAAAAAAATCAAAACTCTTTCATCTGCAGTCGGTCAAAGAGTGTTACAATTTGTCCCTAAATTGTCTGGGTTTGCCTACCATCCTAGCTTGTTTTGTCGGTCTATTTGGTCACACGGTGACAACAGTCATGTCTGTGCAAAACATCTTGTTTGTCTTGGTCTTACTCTGGGTCTTTTTTACCACAAAATTTCGGGATCGTGCTTAGGAGGTTTATATGCGTGCTACCATCAAAGATGTTGCTAAATTAGCAGGGGTCTCCCCCTCAACTGTTACTCGTGTCATTCAAAACAGCTCTGCCATCAGCCAAAAGACCAAAGATAGTGTCCGCAAGGCCATGGTAGAACTCAACTACCACCCCAATCTCAACGCTCGTAGTTTGGTCAGCAGCTATACTCAGGTGATTGGCCTAGTCCTACCAGATGATTCCGATATTTTTTATCAAAATCCCTTCTTCCCAACTGCTCTGCGTGGGATTTCACAGGTGGCAGCCGATCATAATTATGCCATTCAGATTAGCACAGGAAAAGATGAAGAGCAACGACTTGAAGCCATTTCTCAAATGGTCTACGGCAGACGGGTAGACGGCTTAATCTTCCTTTATTCAAAACCTGACGACCCACTAGTGCAATTAGCCATTCAGCACCATTTCCCATTTCTCATCCTAGGAAAGGCCGCATCCCCCTTTATCTCATTGGTCGATAATGATAATATTCAAGCAGCCTTTGAGGCAACGAGCTACTTTATTCAAAAGGGATACCAGAACCTTGCCTTTGTTGCCGGAAACAAGGAACTCGTCGTATCCCAAGATCGGTATAAAGGCTATAAAAAAGCACTCAAAACCTATAACATTCCCCTTGACGACAGCAAGGTCAAATTTAGCTCAGGCTTCCTCTTAGAGGACAGTAGCTATAAAGTCATGAAAAAACTCATGAAACAAAAACCAGACGCCATTGTGACGACCGATACCATGGTCGCCGCAGGGATTCTGCGCTACCTCAATGAAATCAATGTGCAGCTTCCCATCATCTCCTTTGACTCTGTCAAACCAAAACTTGCCATTGATGCCTACGTAGATGTTCATGCTATGCAATTAGGACGTGTCGCCTGCGATACACTTCTACAAATTATCAATGATAGCAAGGAAAATAAACAAATTTGCTACCGCCGTGTGATTCCACACACCATTACTGAACTTTAGAAAGGAGCCATCGGCTCATGGCCTTACGACAATTTAATGCGTATCTCGATACTACTGCGGATATTCGAATCCTTCTTGAAAAGCGCTTCTATCATCCAGATCTAACCTTTACAATCGCCTCTGATAAAGGAGAGGAAGCACTCCTAATCGAGCAGTGCACCGAGCAAGAGCAAACGGTGACCCTCTACCTCTCTAGCCCTATACCACTAAGCCTCACAAGTGATTACACTATTTATGATCAGGATCGAAATGCAGCTGAGCTAGCCTATGGCTCTATCGTCCGCTCTAGCCTCTTCGAGCAGACCTTTACCTATGATGGTCAAGATTTGGGCTCCCACTATAGCCCCACTGAAACTCAATTCAAACTCTGGGCTCCGATTTCAAAAGCAGTCTTTCTAGTTCTTGACGGCACTCCCTTTCCCATGCACAGACAGGAAAAAGGGGTCTGGCAGGTGACAGTAGCAGGCGACTTCGATGGAACCAGCTACCACTACCTCCACAAGGTGAACGGTGAGTGGATCTCCGTCCATGATCCCTACGCTCTTTCTTCTAAAGCAAATGCAGGAGATAGCTATGTGATTAACCCTGCCAAGCTATCAACACCACGCCGTGCACAGACGCAACTGCCTCCCGCGCAAGCTATCGTCTATGAAATGAGCGTCCGGGACTTCTCTCAGCAGGCAAGCGCCGGCTTCAAGCATGCAAGTCAATTCCTTGGCTTGACAGAATCCCCTCAATTAGGTGGGATGCACCTTGGGATGGACTACATCAAACAGCTTGGCGTGACCCACATTCAGCTCATGCCTCTCTACGACTTTGGAAGTGTTGACGAAAATTATCCACAGGCTGTGTATAACTGGGGATATGACCCTGTGCAGTACAATGTACCAGAAGGATCCTTTGCCAGCAAACCCGATGACCCTTATGCACGGATCTACGAGTTACAAACAGTCATTCAAGCCTATCACGATGCCGATATCAGCGTCATTATGGATGTTGTCTACAATCATGTCTACCATGCTGAAGAATATGCCTTTGAGCGCATTGTTCCTGGATACTTCTATCGTTATCAAGAAAATGGTCTCCGGACAGACGGTACCTTTTGCGGAAATGATGTAGCAAGCGAGCGCAGTATGGTCCGCAACTACATCAAGCAATCCCTCCGACAATGGACCAGTCTCTACGGTTTTGACGGATTCCGCTTTGACCTCATGGGCATTCTTGACGTTGAAACCATGAATCAAATCGAAACAGAATTACGCCTACTCCACGATAATATCTACCTCTACGGTGAGGGCTGGAAAATGGCAACAGGCCTCGACTTTGACCAGCTAGCCCATCAATACAATGCTGAAAAACTACCAACACTCGCCTTTTTCAATGATGATTACCGAGATACCTTCAAAAAAGTTCTGCTGAACCCTCAGCATCTGGTGGACAAGCAACTCCATGAAAAGATTCAACATCTGCTGACAGGAAGCCGTTATAGCCACTTCCTCAGCCCATCCCAGTCTGTCAACTATATTGAATGCCACGATAATGCGACAGCCTTTGATTATTTCCACATAGAAAACCCTGCCTGGACACCACATCAACAGAAACGCGCAGCCAGTTTTGGGCTTCAGCTGATTCTTATCTCCCAAGGGATGGCCTTTCTCCATAGCGGACAAGAATTTTTCCGAACGAAGGATGAAATTGACAATACCTACAACATCCCTGACGCTATCAACCGTCTCGATTGGACACGAGCGCTTCGCTACCGTGAGCATATTCACTTTATCCGCGAATTGATCGCCTTTCGTAAAAAACATCCGATATTGAGTCAGGCAGAGTATGAAACAATCCAGGAAAACTGCGATTTCTATTGGCTAACAGAGTATGTTCTCCGCTATACCGTCACATCAACTAATGAGACGATTCAGTTTATTATCAACTTTGCCAACAGTGACTTTACCTACGAAAAAGAAGCTGAACAACGCATCCGCTTTACTTTCCCACCGCTCACCAATGATAGCAACCATATCCTTATCGCAGGGCAAAGTATCTGTATCTTAGAAAATACGGCATCGTAACGCAAAAAATCTCAAATCAAGTATCCTGATTTGAGATTTTTTATCGTCCTACACTAGACCAGCTCCATAATCGTTCTCCCTACCCGCTCAACGTCACTATTGAGACCACGAAGTTCAAAGTTATCAAGGACTGGAAAGCCAAAACGCTCAGCATACTGTTTGGCTGTCAGACAGTACTGATTATTAAAATTACGGTTGCCTGAACCGACAACTCCAAGGCAGTTCGCTACATTTGTACCGTAGGCAATAAAATCTCCCAACGGTGTCGTTAAAATCTCCACATCCCCATTGTCTACACCATTCCCACCTTCTAAATAGGTCGGTAAAAAAGCCACAAAAGGGGCATCTAGTTCATAGAAAGGGATACTCTGCTTGACCAACTCCTTGACATGGACTCGCTCCACCTGTATATCAGACTGGAATTGTAAAAAAGTCGTCAAACGTTTTACAAAACTTTCTGTATTACCACTCAAACTAATATAGACAAGGTATACTTTTTTCATCTCTTCTCCATTCAAAAAACACAATATATAGAATACATATACCATTATATATCCATATATTGTGTTTGTCAACGTATCGGTAGTATTTCTCTATTCGCGTGCCTCTACAAACCGGCCAATAATATTGACATTATCAGCGACAGATACAAAGGCTGTCTTATCGGCCTTTTTCATAATCGCCTTAAAATCATTAAATTCTGCCCGTGTAATAATGGTAATCAAGACAGTCTTTTGTTCGTGATTATAGGCACCTTCTGCACCATTGATAATCGTCACCCCTCGGTGCAATTTTTTTTGAATCATCTTGATGACACGGTTGGGATGACTGGTGATAATCATAGCCTGCATGCGCTTTTGCTTGACATAAATCACATCCGTCATCTGGCTACACACAAAGAGAGCAATCATGGAATAAAGGGCATACTTCCATCCAAAGGTGACACCTGCTGCTAGCATGATCAACACATTGACAATCAGAGAGATACTCCCCACCTGACGTCCAGTCTTTTGCCGAATCAAGATGCTAATAATATCCGTACCACCACTTGAAACGTTATTACGGAGGGCAAACCCAATTCCTGTTCCCAGCATGAGGCCTCCAAAAATTGCATTTACCAGCGGATCTGTCGTCAAGGTGATGTGAGGCATAAATTGGATAAAAAAGGAACTAAAGGTAACCGTAATAAAGGTAAAGATGGTAAATTTATTCCCAATCTTATACCAAGCAATCACTAATAACGGGATATTCAAGCCATAGTATAGCACTGCAAGCGGAATATCAATCCCCCAATAGGTAACAGAAATGGTAGAAATAATCTGCGCAATCCCTGTCACCCCAGATGAGTAAACATTGCCTGACTGGAAAAAGAAGTTGACGGCTATACTAGATAGGATTCCGTAGATAATCGATCCCGAAATACGCTCAGCATACCGCTCTCGTGAGACACTTGAGATGACAGACCAAAAACGATTACGCCGAGCCTTTCTCAGAAATTGAATCCGAAGTTTTCTAAAATATCTATTCATTGGTTGTAGTAATGCTAAGTGCTAATTCTTCTAATTGACTATCTGCCACCATGCTTGGTGCCTGAGTCATCGGGTCGCTAGCCTTGTTATTTTTAGGAAAGGCGATGACTTCACGAATATTATCCTTACCTGCTAACAGCATGACCAGACGATCCAAACCGAGCGCCAGTCCACCATGTGGTGGGAATCCGTAGTCCATGGCTTCCAAAAGAAAGCCAAATTGCTCATAGGCCTGCTCCCTGCTAAAACCAAGTGCCTTTAGCATACGCTCTTGCATCTCTTTTTGGTTGATCCGCAGACTTCCTCCACCTAACTCATAGCCATTTAAAACAATATCATACGCTACTGCACGAACACTTGCCAAATCGCCCTCTAAATGATGGGCAGAGTCCTCCGTCGGAAGTGTAAAGGGGTGGTGGGCACTCATAAAGCGTCCCTCTTCTTCTGACCACTCAAACATCGGCCAATCAACAACCCACAGGAAGTTAAACTTAGTCTCATCAATCAAGCCTTGCTCTTTGGCCAAGCGAAGCCGGAGAGCTCCTAGGGTATTGTTAGCCACTTCCAGTTCGTCTGCGACAAATAGAACCAAATCATTGTCAACTAGATGTAAACGTTCCGTCAATCCACTTGTCAACTCTGTTAAAAACTTAGCAACTGGTCCTGTCAGTTCTCCATTGCTAACCTTAATCCAAGCGAGTCCTTTCGCTCCAAACTGCTTAGCGTAGTCAGTTAATTTATCAATATCTTTTCGTGAATAGCTATCTGCTGCACCCTTGACAACAATAGCCTTGACAGCCCTTGCTTCTGCAAAAACTTTAAAATCCACTCCCTTGACAAGGTCTGTCAAGTCTTGTAGTAACATATCAAAACGGGTGTCCGGCTTATCGCTACCATAGATATTCATGGCATGATCGTAGCTCATGCGAGGAAACGGTAAGCTCACCTCAATTCCTTTGGTCTCTTTCAAGACACGCGCCAGCAAACCTTCCACTAAATCTTGAATTTCTTGTTCAGACAAGAATGAAGTTTCTAGATCCACTTGTGTAAACTCAGGCTGACGGTCTCCACGTAAATCCTCATCACGGAAGCATTTTACGATTTGATAGTAGCGATCAAACCCTGCATTCATCAGTAATTGCTTGGTAATCTGTGGACTCTGTGGTAGGGCATAAAAATGGCCTTTGCTGACACGACTTGGCACCAAGTAATCACGTGCTCCTTCAGGTGTAGACTTGGCCAGCATCGGTGTTTCAACATCGATAAATTCACGTTCATCTAGATAATTCCGAATGCTGTGCGTTACGGCAGCCCGCAATTTAAAGCTGGCCAACATCTCAGGCCGACGTAGGTCTAAATAACGGTAACGAAGACGGGTATCATCGCTTACTTCAATCCCATCTTTAATTTCAAATGGTGTGGTCTTAGCCGTATTTAAAATGTTCAAGTGAGATACTTGTAACTCCACTTCACCTGTTGGGATAGCAGGATTTGCCTGCTCTCGAGCTACAACCTGTCCTGTCACTTCAAGGACAAACTCACTGCGAACCTTCTCAGCTTGCGACATAAGCTCGCCCGATACGGTCTCAGGATTGATGACGAGCTGCATGATTCCTTCGCGGTCTCGCAAATCAATAAACATCAAGCCACCTAAGTCACGACGGCGACCCACCCAGCCCTTCAAAGTAATTTCTTGACCGATGTGTTCCTTGCGAACACGTCCCGCATACATTGAACGTTTCATTTTTCTCCTCTTTTATAGTCATTTAGTTTATACCTAAAGGTGGCCACAGTGTATCTTGACGAGTGAAAAGCTCCAGTGGAGCTTTTCAGCCTACCACCTTTCATTAAAAAGTGCTAGTTTGAAACTCCGTTTCTTGATTTCCAACCTTCAACAGTCTAATGATTGTTGAAGGAGCCTCTCGCTAGTGACACAAGTCCCCTCGTTTCGTCTCCAACCTTACCTACTTCGCTCTCGGATTTATAGGCTCAGGCTGAAACAGTTCACCGAACTGTTTCACTCTCCCAGACGAGTGGAGCCAGCACTAAAAGTAAACTAAAAGACTTTACTGATTTTACACTCTTCATTCTACCATAAATGGACAGATTTTTGGGGGAATTTGACAAGAAAATCGAAAAAACAGCCTGTGTAAATAGTAAAAGATACTAATATAGAGACTGATGATTGACGGTATTTCCTAAGGCAAGAGATTGCCTGCACTTCTATACACTTCATACCATTCTGGTCGAGTGAGTACAATGTGGCTTGCCTGCGCAATTTTAGACAGACGTTCTGGATTCATTGAACCCACAATGGTCTGAATCTTAGCGGGATGTCGTAAAATCCAAGCGACAATGATTGCTTCACGTGAAACATGGTATCGCTCTGCTATCTCCCCAATGGTCTGGTTTAAAGGAGCATAGTCCGGATGGTTGGCAAAAATACCTCTTTGCAGATCAATTAAGAAGGGGGACCATGCCTGAATAGTGATATTGTTAAGCTGACAATAATCAATGAGGCCCCCATCGCGCATCGTCGCTGCGTCATCTTTCATATTAACGTGGAGACCTGCATCAATCAAAGGAGTATGGGCAGGTGATAGTTGTAGTTGATTGACCGCAAGTGGCTGGTCTAGGCAGGATTGCAACAACTCCATTTGAAAAATATTTTGGTTGCTGACCCCAAAATGACGAACCTTACCCGCTTTTTTCAAGTGATAAAAGGCCTCTGCCACTTCTTCTGGCTCCATTAAGGCATCTGGGCGATGAAGAGCTAAAACATCTAGATAATCCGTCTCTAACCGCGAAAGAATGCCATCCACAGACTCTAAGATATAGTCTTTAGAAAAATCAAAATAACCCTTGCGAATGCCACATTTTGATTGAAGAATCAGGTTCTCACGCTTGAGTCCTGCCAGTTTTGCTCCCTGAGCAAAGCGGATTTCTGACTCACCTCCGCCATAAATATCCGCATGGTCAAAGAAGTTAATTCCTTTCTCAACCGCAGTTTCCAAGACTGTAGCTGTTTCCTGATTACTCAAGCTAGCCATTCGCATACAGCCTAGACCAATCCGCGATACTTCCAACCCTGTTTGTCCTAATGCTTGCATTTTTTCTCCTTTGTAAACGCTTCTTGTCTTTCTTATTATAACAGAAAAACCCAGCCGAAACTGAGTTTTAGTTAAAGCCATAAATTCTCTTGGCAATCTTGTAAACTGCATTGGAAATCTTGCGACCTGGATAGCCATAGAGGTTGGTCAACTGCCCCAGCAGGCCATTGCGCACAATTTTGAAAAGGGCTGGGTTATTATCCTGAATATAGTGCCAGAGTTCCTGCTTCTTCATCATATGCTCAGCAGTACCAGCACGATTGAGCAGGGCACAAGAGATAATCGTTGTAATCTCCACATGGTTGAGCAGGTAGCTCCGCAAGTCAGGGTTCGTCAACTGGTCCAGATTCAACTCGTCCACCAAGATTTTATTGACCTTAATCTGTTGGTCAATCCGTTTGATCATAACAGATTCGTTAACAGATTGATCATTGCGACCGATAAAGTATCGATAAAAATCTACCGGCAGATAATACATTGTCTGGACTGCCTGTAAGGGGGTGAAGACAAAAATGTTATCCACATAAAAAGTATGCTCGGGTAAGATCAGTCCTACTTCCCGTAGCAAGTCTGTCCTGTAAATCAAGGAATGCATCATCATATATTGGCCTTTGGAAAAAGCTCCCACCTCATCCCAGCCAAAAATACGATTTTCTGGTAGGACATTCTGATAGTCCATCCTTTTTTTGCGAGATTGTCCTTCTTTTTCATAGACAAAATTTGAAATAAACGCATCCACTGACTGCCCTTGTCCGTCTAAGCGTGCTAAGGTTTCAAGAATCTTAAGGTAAGCTCTAGTATCCACCCAATCATCGCTATCTACCACCTTGAAATAGCGTCCCTTAGCCTCACGAATCCCAGTATTAACAGCTCCACCATGTCCCTTATTATCCTGATAAATGGCCCGAACATTTGGGTAGCGGTTCGCTAAATTCTCGGCAATAACCTGTGTCTGATCGGTCGATCCATCATTGATAATCAAAATCTCTACCAAGTCTCCTCCGATTATCAGCGAGTGAACGCAATAATGCAGGTAATCTTGAGCATTGTAGCTAGGAATAGCAATGGTTAGTAAGGTCATTTTTCTCTCCGTTTTGACACAATTTGTTACTATTTTATCACATTTTTAGGAAAGTTGCTTTTGGCATTCTTTTTTTGCACGAAAAGCCTTGATGAATTGACCGATATTGGTCACCATCACCTCAATCCCGTTAGGCTCAACTCGTAAGTGACTGCAAGCAAAACCTGTGTAGAACAAACCAAAGCCAAATGGATGCTTGACAGACTTGACAACACTTGTAAAGTAACGATAACCAACGTAAATCCCCATGGTAGAAAGCCTATTCTTATCGGGCAGGAAAATCCCTAGAAGAATAAATATCAGACAAGGCATAAGGATAAGTTTCGCTCAACTTACCTGCTGGGTTGACAGGACCTGCCAAGGCATCTAAAATTGCCCCTGCTCCTGCTTGACTATTTATCAACAGTCTGTGGATAACTTGTGGACAAAAGGCTACTTCCTGTTGATAACTTTCCTATCTTCAAGAAAAAATCCTCTTGGAAGAACTGAAACGACGATGAAACAATCGGATGTGACCACCGTTGTTTTTACAATCTTGTCCATTCTTCAGTAGTTGTTGTAAAAAATAGCTGCCTATCTTTTTCGTACAGAGTTTAGAGGGTGTTCAGTTATAACAGTCAAGAACAGTCTTGTGCTTATTATTTTCCTACCGTAAACCACTCAAGTTCTACAGAATCCATAGGAGAGCCTTCGCGCATCTCAACGATAATCATACCGATGTACTCTACTAGCATGCTCTCAGGTTCTTGTTGCAAGAGGGTAGTATAGGTTGGGTTACTATATACATTTTCCTCCAGCCATTCATCACTCAAATGTTCACCTGAAAAGAAAGCTAGATTGATGGGGGCTATCATTTCAGATAACTGATCTGCAAACCTCCTATCATAGGCACCTTCATCGTGCAAAGCCGTATGGACCATTAGCTCACTAGACCGATTAAAGACATCTATTAAATAGTTTGTATGATCTGCCAAATCAGGATTGGAATGGTTTTTCCACAAGTCAACAGGAAGTTTCGTTTGCTGATAAATGAGATGATCCTCTTTTAGAGATAGTCGACCTATAGTCATAGGATACATAGAAAAGGCACCATTTACAACCTCTGTCAATCTAGATTGCTTACCGTCTGAGTGGGCAATATGTTGGGTATGGATATGACCTGAAAAGGTAAGAGAAATACCGTATTGATCATATAGTTCGCGCAAATCTACCGCATTGTCAAGTGTAAATCCATGTGTCAATGTAGTATGGTGATCCAAGACATTATGGTGCATGATTGGAAGCACCTGTACACCTGCTGACTGAGCTTCTTCTAATTGATTTTTTATCCATTGCAAGGTCTCTTTTTTTAGACGTCCATTCGTTTTAGGAGCCCCCTTTCCAAGACCATCAGCATAGATATTACTATCGATCATCAATAACCAGAGATTTGAAAAAGGTTTTGCCATATAAGTGAGCGAGGCTGCATCCCGCTGGGCTGCTTGCGCATATCCATAATCTGAAAAAATGCTTTCAAAATCATGTCTGGTCACCTGATCTGTATATATCTGATCCTCCCCCCTAAATCCACGTGCCCATCCGCTCGCAATATCATGGTTTCCCGGTATGACATACACCTCTGTTCCAGCAGCCTCTATCATCTTGAAATATTCCGCTAGGTCCTTCATACTCTCTTTCTCACCATTTAAACTTACATCACCACTGACGATTAGCAGGCTTGGTCTTTCCTTCTGGACTTGCTCCACTAAAGCATCCATTCTCTCCCGACTATAGCGAACATCCTTTCCTGCAGCAGTATTTTGAATAACTGAAAATGCCTTGCCGTTGTCATGCAGGTTAGGCGAGAGATAGTGAAGATCTGTTATCAACCAAATTTGTTGAGACTCTGTCCAACGTTCTACCACATACAAATCCTTTATCGATGATTTTGACAACAAGAAAGATAAAAAGCCTATGCCTAAACAGACTAAATATACCAAATAGCGCTTCTTCATACGATCCTCCATCCTCCTTATCCATTGTATCATCTTTTAAACCTCTATTCATAGTTCAGCACTTCTTCTAATACCCCTTAAAAATCAACATCTGAATAATCAAAAAAACCGAAGGATTGCAACAGTTCGGGGAGTAACCTAATCCAGTGGAGTGAAACAGTTCGGTGAACTGTTTCAGCTGGTCACCCAAAAATAAGAAAGTGACCATAGAAGCCCGAGCCAAGAAATCGGAAAGCGAGGATTAACCAGTTGAAACAAGAGAGTAACCATAAAAGCCTAAGCTAAGAAACAGGAACACGAGGATAAATGCTCCTTCGTTATGTTTCCTAATTTTCAGTCGATTTTCACACGCCCCTTGTATCTTGTGTGAAATCAAGAAGCTGGGGAAACAAATCCTCAGCTTCTTGATAGACTATTATTTTACAAATTTCGCAGACTGTTCTCCGGCTTGGCGACCGAATACAATGATATCTGCAACGGCATTTCCACCAATACGGTTTTTACCATGAACACCACCTGTCACTTCACCAGCTGCGTAAAGACCTGGAATGGCTTGACCTTCTTTGTTCAAGACCTCTGTGTTCGTATTGATTTTAAGACCACCCATTGTGTGGTGCACCCCTGGCGCAACTTTGATTGCATAGTAAGGAGCAGCGTCTAAAGCATAATCCATACCACTTGAGCGACCGAAGGCTGGATCATTCTTATCTGCAACAGCCTTATTCCATGTATCCAAGGTTGCCTGCAAAGTATCTGCTGGAACATCGAGGGCTTTTGCAAGATCTGCCACTGTTTCACCTGATTTTACAAGGCCTTTCTTCTCATATTGAGCGATGGCTTTTACACGATCTTTCAAGGCTGAATCAAAGACTACATAAGCGTAGTTTGGTTCTAGGCTGTTGATAGCTGCCGATACTTTATCACGTGTTTCTAACTCATTGAAGAAACGCTCTCCTTTTGAATTGACCAAGATAGCACCTTCTCCACGAATAGCTTCTGTAATGAGGTAGGCCTTTTCTTGCTCTACAGTTGGGTGAATTTGGATTTGTTCCATGTCAACTGTTGCAGCACCTTTTGCTTCTGCAAGGGCAATCCCATCACCTGTTGATCCCGCCTGATTAGTTGTCACATATCCTTTTAATTTTGGATTTAATTGTGCCACCTTATCTAAATCAGCACCGAAACCACCTGTCGCAATGACAACTGCTTTTGCTGCAACTTTCTTGGTTTTGCCGTCAATGGTCACTTCAACACCTGAAATTTTACCATCTTTTTCTTCAAGATTGGTCACATCTGCATTGACAAACATTGGAATTTTACGCTCTACTAAATTGTGGTAAAGACCTGTCACAAGATAACCACCAACTGCTGACCCATCTGCTGGACGGTGTGTCCGTTTTTCACTCATACCACCAGTCGTTGTGATGTTGCTAAGGGTAATCCCCATACCATCCAACCAGTCAATAGCAGAGGCAGAGTTATCTACTAAGTAGCGGAGCAATTCTGGATCATTGGTTCCGCCACCACCTTTAAGGGTTTCTTCATAAAACTTATCGTTTGAATCTTTAATTCCTTCTTTATCTTGGAATTTTGTTTGAGAGGCATTCATACCTGCAGATGATTTTGCAGTATTACCACCAACTTCTCCCATTTTTTCAAGAACCGCTACACTTGCCCCTGCATCATGAGCAGAGACTGCGGCAGCCATGCCCGCACCACCTGAACCGATGACTAATACATCGTAGCTATCCTTCAACTCAGCTGGATCTGTATAGACCTTCTCTGACGCTCCTGAAACAGCCTCTTCTTTTGAAGAGGAAGCAGGAGTTGATGATTCTGCTGTATTGGTTGACTTGCTTCCACAAGCAATCAAGACGACTACTGCAAGTAAACTAAGTAAGGCCCCAAGCCAAACTTTTTTCTTCATAATAAACCTTCTCCTTTTCTTTTGGTTACTGTCCTATTTTACCCTATTTAGTAATCGGTTGCAATAGTTTTTTGTAACTTTTTTCACAAATGACTTATCTAATACTCACTAAAAATCAACAGTAGACTAGCTTTCATAATTGAGAATTGTGAAAGATGGAGAATGAGATTAGAACCGCTAATTTCCTTACAATCGAAGATGAAGGTAGTTGAATACAAAGGGTGTATAAAAAGCGAATGAAAAATAGGAAATCAAAGTAGGTTGCTTTGCAACCAATGAGATTTATCCCTAAAGGGATTCTCATTTGTAATCAGCTAAAGCTGAAACAGCTGCCTATCTTTTTTCCGAGGTTTTAGGCTGAATTCAATTCCACAAGATACAAAGCCCATGAAAAGCTCCAGTCGTGTTATCTATTCCCCCGAGACTCTTGACAACGTATCCTGTTGATTTTTAAAGAGTATAAACTTCTATCCATATCATCTACGGTGTCAAAAAGATTGCACCTAGTGGATAAGGGAAGCAGAAAAAGCCCACTGTTGTAGGCTTTCTGTAAGATAATTCTTAAAATTAAAGCATTTTGTTGTAGAATTCAACGACAAGTGCTTCGTTAATTTCTGGGTTGATTTCATCGCGTTCTGGAAGGCGAGTCAATGAACCTTCCAATTTGTCAGCATCGAATGATACGAATGCTGGACGTCCAAGAGTTGCTTCAACCGCTTCAAGGATTGCAGGAACTTTCATTGATTTCTCACGAACTGAAATCACCTGACCAACTTCAACACGGTAGCTAGGAATGTCAACGCGTTTTCCGTCAACAAGAATGTGGCCGTGGTTTACAAATTGACGTGCTTGACGACGAGTTGTTGCAAGACCAAGACGGTATACAACGTTGTCCAAACGGCGCTCAAGAAGAAGCATGAAATTGAAACCAAGGATTCCGCCTTTGATTTTTGTAGCTTGTACGAATAAATTACGGAATTGCTTCTCACCTACACCGTAAGAGAAACGAAGTTTTTGTTTCTCAGCTAATTGCAAACCGTATTCTGATAATTTGCTACGGTTATTTGGTCCATGTTGACCTGGTACATAGTTACGGCGAGCAAGCTCTTTACCTGTGCCTGTAAGTGACAAACCGAGACGACGTGCTTGTTTCCAAGATGGTCCTGTATAACGTGACATAGTAATGTCCTCCATAAATTTTTTTATGGAAATAGTCTTTAAGAAATCCTGATTCGTGCAGATACCCTTCGCCTAAACAGCTAAGGTTACTCCTATTTCAGAGTACCTGTTGACGAGCTTCATATTCCTCTGCTGCTATTTCACACAACGAGTAGTATATCATAGAAAAAAGGCTTTGTAAAGCCTCACCTCTTTAAAAAAACGTTGTCAAGAGTCTCGGTGAGTAAAAAGCCCTATTTTTGTTTTTTTGCTTAGAGTTCTTAACGCCCTTTGTATCTTGCCTTATTTCAACTGCCTTCGTTGCCTAGTCTACTGTTGATTTTTAGTGAGTATTAGTCTAAATAATGGATTAAGATTTTTTCAGTCAAGACATCGGAATAGGTGTAGGATTCTACATAGGTATTGTTGGGGTCTTGGTACTCTACGATAAAGAGAGATTGATAGACCTCGGTAATCCGCCCCTGCTTGTTTTTCTCACGCTTACGACCATTTTCAAGGGTCAATTCAACAATTTGTCCCTCATGATTTTTTATATCTTCTTTGATTTGCTTCATCTTCGCAACATCTGTAAATGCATCACTCATTCTTATCCTTCCTCCCTCTTGGAAATACTTGAAAACTTATTGTATTCTTTTTGGAACATTAGCTCAACCGTTCCACGCGCTCCTGAACGGTTTTTTTCAATGATAACCTCAACAGTGTTATTGGGAATGCCCCCATCTTCTTGCTCTCCTCGCTCATAGTAATCATCACGATACAAGAAAGCGACAATGTCTGCATCCTGCTCGATTGATCCAGACTCACGAATATCCGACAAAACAGGTCGCTTGTCCTGACGTTGTTCCACACCACGTGAAAGCTGACTGAGGGCAATGACAGGTACCTTCAACTCCTTGGCTAAAATTTTTAATTGCCGCGAAATTTCAGAAACTTCCTGCTGACGATTTTCCCGACCAGTTCCTGTAATCAACTGTAGATAGTCGATTAGAATTAGGCCTAAATTACCCGTTTCTTGAGCCAGTTTACGGGAACGAGAGCGGATTTCTGTAATCTTAATACCTGGTGTATCATCAATATAGATACTAGCGTTGGCCAGATTAGCCTGCGCTATGGTCAACTTCTGCCACTCTTCATCCGTCAAATGCCCTGTACGAATCGAGCGTGAGTTAATCATTCCTTCGGCAGCCAACATCCGGTCAACCAGGCTTTCTGCTCCCATTTCCAGAGAAAATATAGCAACGGTCTTACCCAATTTTGTACCAATATTTTGTGCAATATTTAGAGCAAAGGCTGTTTTTCCGACCGCAGGACGAGCTGCCAAAATAATCAACTCTTCTTCATGTAACCCCGTTGTCATAGCATCTAAGGCCGGATAGCCTGTCGCAATTCCTGTGATATCAGAAGTTTGACGCGAACGAATTTCAAGGTTTTCAAAGTTGATATTCAAAATATCTTCGATTTGCTTGAAGCCACTCCGACTAGCACCTTCACTGACATCAATCAGGGCCTTTTCTGCACGCGCAATAATCTCATCTGACTCATCGGCACCGTCATAGGCTTGATTGACCGACTCTGTCAATCGGGCAATCAGTTTACGTAAATTAGATTTTTCAGCAACAATCTTGGCATAGTATTCCGCATTGGCAGAAGTTGGCACCGAATTGATAACCTCTGCTAAATAGCTGAGTCCACCAATATTTTCCAAGTCACCATGGTTGGCTAAGTAATTGCGCATGGTCGTTGCATCAATAGCCTCATGTCGGTCGGATAAAGCAATCATAGCTTTAAAAATCAACTGGTGAGCATATTTGAAGAAATCGTCTGCCTCAATATATTCGCGGACAAAAACCAGTTTCCCCTCATCGATGAAAATCGCACCGAGGACTGACTGTTCTGCCAAAATATCCTGAGGTTGTACCCGTAATTCATCTAATTCTGCCAAAGTCTCACCTCCATCCCTGCTCCATCCTCACTAGGCTTCCTTGATACTCAAGTTAATCACACCCGTCACATCTTGATAAATTTT
Organism: Streptococcus azizii; assembly: GCF_001984715.1. Taxonomy (GTDB): domain Bacteria; phylum Bacillota; class Bacilli; order Lactobacillales; family Streptococcaceae; genus Streptococcus; species Streptococcus azizii. Next base: position 51,121 of record NZ_MSPR01000013.1, on the reverse strand, counting down.
AACTGGCACATCAATCAGACCGACTGCACGAATTGGATGATCTAGTTGAATATGGCGTTTATCAAGTTTAATCCCGAATTGTTTTTCCAATTCTTCGGCAATCTTCTTACTCGTAATGGAGCCAAATGTTCGCCCGTCTGGTCCCACTTTTTCAACGAACGATACAAGCGTTGTTTCTTCTGCTAATTTAGCTTTGATACTTTCTGCTTCGGCCAACATTTCAGCATGTGCCTTTTCTTGTGATTTTTGCTTACCACGCAATTCGCTAATCGCTTGGTTGGTCGCTTCCTTGGCTAGCTTTTTCTTAATCAAAAAGTTTTGAGCATAGCCTGTTGGAACCTCCTTAACTTCTCCCTTTTTCCCTTTCCCTTTTACATCTGCTAAAAAGATTACTTTCATGAGGAACTCCTTCTATTTTTCTGTTGATTCTTCCTGCACTATTTTTATCAAGTGCTGTTGAACTTGTTCTAGCGACTGATTATAAATCTGGGCTGCTGCGAGATTGAAATGACCTCCTCCGCCCATCTCTTCCATCACTCGTTGGACATTGACCTTACTCCTGCTCCGCGCTGAAATAGCAATGTAATCATTAACATTTTTCGTAATGACAAACACCGCTTCAATACCAGCCATTTCAAGAATCGTATCTGCCGCCTTACTTGGAACAATATTGTCATAGGCAATCTCTTCATTACCACAAACAACAACAATGTGGTCTGAAATCTTCCGACCTCTTAAAATCAATTCATTTATCTGACGGTATTCGCTAAAATCTGTCGCAGCAATCTGCTGAATTTCTGAGCTGTCGCTACCACGATTTCTTAGATAGCTAGCCACATCAAAGGTTCTGCTGGTCACACGAGCTGTGAAATTTTTAGTGTCCAGCATAATCCCTGCCATCAACAAGCTAGACTGAAGCCGATTAAGCTTATGGTGCTTATCATTTTGAAACTGAATCAATTCTGTCACTAACTCACTCGCAGAACTTGCCCCACTTTCAATATAGGTCAAAACCGCATTACTCGGAAAATCTGCATCACGACGATGGTGGTCAACCACAACTACCTGACTGAACAAATCATAGAATTCTTTCGACAAGGTCAAGCCAATCTTGGAGTGATCGACCATAATGAGTAGCGATTGATCTGTTACCTGCTTTTGAGCCTCCTCAACGGTGATGAGGTTAGAACAATTTTCCTGGGTTAATTTCTGAACTGCACGCCTGATATCCGGCCCCATATCCTTTTCGTCATAGACGGTATAGGCATTGTTCATGATATTCTGCGCAAAATACTGCATTCCGACAGCAGAGCCCAGCGCATCCATATCTAGATTGCGGTGTCCAACGACAAAGACAGCATCGACCGTCTTTAGCTTGTCTGAAACAGCTGTCATCATAGCTCGCGTACGGGTTCTTGTCCGTTTAACAGATGAAGCAGAACTTCCACCGAAAAAGAGAGGTTGCTTGCTCTCATCATTTTCTTTGACAACAACCTGATCTCCACCGCGTACCTCAGCCATATTGAGATTTTGTAGAGCAATCTGCCCAATTTGCTGATGATTATTGACCCCGTAGGCAATCCCCATACTCAAGGTCAAGGCCAGATCCAGCTGTTTGGCTTCCTCACGAAAACGGTTGATGACCGAGAATTTATCTTCTATCAACCTTTCTAAGACTGCATAATCCGTAAAGAAATAAAAACGATCCATGGTCCCACGACGGTAGTAAATCCCATTTTCATTAGCAAAATCAGACACAAATTGAGCCAAGAAACTATTGACCTGACTAATCTGAGAATCGGAGAAAATATCTTCTAATTCGTCGTAATTATCGACAGAAATAATCCCAATTACAGGCCTACTACCGATTAGGTTGGAAGTGGCATAGTACTCTGTTGACGCATCAAAAAAATAAAACAATCCCTGCTCAAAATCAACATAGACTGCATAACGCTTGTCAGCGACCATGACGTAGGTTCTGTCCTCGTCCAAGCCTGCATCAATGACTTCACGCAATTTCTGCTGATCAAAGTCCCCATCTTCTTTGACAAAAAGAAGCTCTGCATAGGGATTAAACCATTCTACTTGGTTGTCTTTTAAGTGAACTTTTATCACCCCCACTGGCATGTGTGACAACAGGCGCATCAAACCAGATTCCGCTTGAGCATTTAAATACTCAATTTGCTCTACTTCACTCACCTCATAGGAATGCTTCTGAAAAATAAACAGCAAGACCAGCAAAAAGAATGCTACAAATATAGACAAATAGGTAATCGTTGAGTCGGGATACAAACCATGGATTAACGCTAATAATCCAAAGAGGATTACCCCAATCATCACGAAATGAATCGTTGAAAATCGAAATTTTTTCATCACTAACCTCTGCCTGCCATTTTACCATAAAACCGCTGAAAATGCTAGCTTCTATTTCCAAACAAGATAACAACAAGGCCCTCTATTCTCTATTTCCTAGGAGAGGAAAATCACAGTCCATCTAATTCCCTATAACATCATACTCGATAAAAAATCAAAAGTAGATATAAAATACAGAGGGTGTGTCAAAAGCGACTGAAAATTAGGAAACATGACGAAGAAACGTTTGAACACCTTCTTATACTCAATAAAAATCAAAAGTAGACTAGGAAACGAAGGCGAAGGTAGAACTAGCGTTCACCGAGACAAGGTGACAACGTATCCTTTTGATTTTTAAAGAGTATTAACCTCACTCTTTCGTTTTTAGGCTCAGGCTTCCGTGGTCACTTTCGTGTTTATAGGTGACCAGTTTCAACAGTTCCCCGAACTGTTGAAATCCCCTGACTATCTTCGCTTCTCAGTTTCTAGGCTCAGGTAGAAATAGTCACTCCCCTGACTATTTCTATATCCCAAAGGGATTCTCATCTGTAATCGGCTAAAGCCGAAACAGCTGCCTATCCACTAAAGGGATTCTCATCTGTAATCGGCTAAAGCCGAAACAGCTGCCTATCTTTTTTCTCACATTTTTAGTCCGAACTCAATTTCATTAAGATACGAGAGCGTTTGACACGAATTTTACTCGTTTTATTTCCAACCTTCAACAGCCTATCCCTAGACTGTTGAAGCGAGCAAAGCAAAAATAGGAGCTTTTCACTCAGCAAGATGAGGGCTAAAACTGTTAGAAAAAAGACTCGACAACTGTCTAGCCTTTAGTTCTGATTATTCTTCGATTTATTCTTTGAAATAGAGCGACTACGCCCTTCCAAATAAACCATTAGGATGGAAATATCTGCTGGATTAACCCCTGAAATACGACTAGCCTGTCCAATGGTTTCGGGAGAAATCAGCTTAAATTTTTGGCGAGCTTCTGTTGCTATCGAATCAATATCATCCCAATCAATATCTGCCGGGATTCGTTTTTCTTCCATCCGTTTCATCTTCTCAACCTGATCCAGAGCCTTGCTGATGTATCCTTCATACTTGACCTCTGTTTCAATCAATTCAACCGTCCGATCAGCTAATTCCTCAGCTGCTGGTCCGACAAATTGAACTACATCGGCATAGGTCACCTCAGGTCTACGCATAAATTCCTTGGCTGTCAACGCATCTGTCAAGGGTTTAAAGCCCATGGCAACTACTTTTTCGTTGGTTTCCTTAATCGGTTTCAACTTAATGGAGGCAAGGCGCATCATCTCATTTTCAAATTGAGTTTTGTGAATCTGAAAGAGGCGGTAGCGTTCATCGTCAACCAGGCCGATTTGGTGACCAATCTCTGTCAAACGCATGTCTGCATTGTCGTGACGCAAAATCAAACGATATTCTGCTCGACTAGTTAAGAGGCGATACGGCTCAACGGTTCCTTTCGTTACCAAATCATCAATCATCACACCGATATAACCATCGCTACGCTTCAAAATCATTTCTGGCCTGCCCTGCACTTTAAGCGCTGCATTGATTCCTGCGACAATTCCCTGACCAGCAGCCTCTTCATAGCCAGAAGTTCCGTTCGTCTGCCCAGCAGTAAATAGTCCCGATATCTTCTTAGTTTCAAGGGTCGCCCGCAACTGATGGGGCATAATCATATCGTATTCAATGGCATAACCTGTCCGCATCATCTCAGCATGTTCAAGTCCCTTGATGGAGTGAACCAAGTCCTTTTGCACGTCTTCTGGAAGACTGGTGGAGAGACCTTGGATATAAATCTCATCCGTATCAGCTCCCTCAGGTTCTAAGAATAGTTGATGCCGCTCCTTATCTGCAAAGCGTACAATTTTATCTTCGATAGATGGGCAATAACGGGGACCGACTCCCTTCACCACTCCTGAAAACATGGGTGCACGATGTAGGTTACGATTGATGATTTCATGACTACGAGCATTCGTATAGGTCAACCAACAAGGAATCTGATCCTTTAAATAATCCTCATCTTTTGATAGGAATGAAAAATGATTCGGCTTTTCATCTCCAGGTTGGATTTCCGTTGCGGCATAGTCAACAGTCCGTGCATTGACACGAGGTGGGGTCCCTGTTTTAAAACGGCCGATTTCAAGTCCCAACTCTTTCAAGTTATCTGCCAGTGTGATAGATGCTAGGCTATTATTTGGACCAGATGAATACTTCAAATCACCGATAATAATCTCTCCACGTAGGGCTGTTCCTGTTGTTACAACCACAGCTTTTGCTGCAAAATATTGATTGGTTGCTGTTCGAACACCGACGACCCGATCCGCTTCTACTAAAATTTCATCAATCATCGTCTGACGCAAGGTTAGGTTTTCTTGTCGTTCAACTGTTCGCTTCATCTCTAAGGAATATCGAGCCTTATCCGCCTGAGCTCGTAAAGCTCGCACAGCAGGACCCTTTCCTGTATTCAACATTTTCATCTGGATATAGGTCTTGTCAATATTGCGCCCCATTTCACCACCAAGGGCATCAATCTCTCGGACTACAATTCCCTTAGCTGAACCACCGATTGATGGATTACAAGGCATAAAGGCTATCATATCCAAACTAATCGTTGCAAGCAAGGTCCTGCACCCCATACGACTGCTTGCAAGACCTGCTTCTACACCAGCATGCCCCGCACCAATGACAATCACATCATATTCTTCTGTAAACATATAGGTCATCTTATCTTCCCCTCTAAATCATATAATCTAAATCACTTCCAACAGCTAATACTCAATAAAAATCAACAGCAGACTAGGAAATGCAGACGAAGGTAAAACTCTGTTCCATCTTATTTCAAGAGTCTAACTCATTTTTAATGGACAGCATCTTGACAGCTACAACCTTGACAAACACTGTAAAGATCGTGTCAACTTTCATTGTTTTGAATTTTCTTCGACTGTATCTGCACTAACCAGCACCCAGTTCCTTGCACAAAAAGAGCCAAATCCCTCAGAACTGCACGCAAAAAACGTCCAATTCCTATGAGCTTTGACCATCATCGGTATTGTTATTGATATTGTAGCAAATTCTACTTTATAAGACAAATTAAATCAATAGATTCACACCCTTAGATTTTAAAAACTCTTTAACTTCCGGTGTCATCATTGGCACTGTACCATCAACGGTCTTTAAATTAGGAAATTGTTTCAATTCCGCTTCAGATACCTTAGAAATGTCAAAAAGATCGTCTTCTCCATCCCAAACAAGTGAAGCTTCACAATAAATTTCATTTCCCCCATCAAAATAGAGTTTCGTTACTTTATTGGCAAGTTTCACAGGTATTTCAAGAGTTTCAAAGTAATCTCTTATCTCAGGCGGGACTTGATAGGCATATTTTTCTCCATATTCCCAAAAATCAAAGCATTGCTCTTCACAAAATTGAGAAGCACTGAACTTTGGTTTCAATAACTCTTGCTCATACATCAACTCTTGAACAATAGCTAGTTTAAAATTAAAATTATCGAATTCTAATTGTTTGCCATTTCCTTTTTTGAATAAATCAAATAACCCCATCTACCCGCTCCTTTACAGACTTAACGATTTAGATGTACTGACAAACTTCACCATCACGGAAAGCCAAATCAATAAGACCTCCACCTAAACATTCATCTCCTTGATAAAAGACAACAGCCTGCCCAGGTGTAATGGCGCGCTGTGGCTCAGCAAAGGTCACTTCCGCTTTATCTCCTCTCACATGCACAGTCACTTTCGAATCAGGTTGACGATAGCGAAATTTCGCTGTACATTCGAGAGTGAATGTCTCAGGCATCTTTCGTGTAAAGTTTACTTGACTAGCTGTCAAGCTAGTTGACATCAATGATTCATGGTAGAAACCTTGACCAACATATAAGATATTTTGAGATAGATCCTTTCCAACAACGAACCAGGGGGTATTGTCCCCTCCGATTTGTCCACCGATTCCCAAGCCACCGCGTTGACCGATTGTATAATACATGAGACCTGCATGCTCCCCCATATCTCGTCCATCAACAGTCATCATTCGCCCCTTTTGAGCTGGTAGATACTGGCTAAGAAATTCTTTAAAGTTCTTCTCACCAATAAAACAAATCCCTGTCGAATCTTTCTTTTTAGCTGTTGCAAGTCCTGCTCGTTCTGCTATTTCACGTACCTCTGACTTCTGCAAATGTCCGAGAGGGAACATGGTTTTTTGCAACTGCTCTTGTGTCAACTGGCTAAGGAAATAGGTCTGATCCTTGCCATTGTCAGCACCACGCAACATATGGACAAGCCCCTGATCATCTCTCTGAACCTGAGCATAGTGACCTGTGGCCACATAGTCAGCCCCCAGGTTCATAGCATAATCTAAGAAGGCTTTGAATTTTATTTCTTTATTACACATGACGTCTGGATTCGGTGTCCGCCCTGCACGGTATTCTGCGAGAAAATATTCAAACACTCGATCCCAATACTCTTTTTCAAAGTTGACAGAGTAGTAAGGAATCCCTATTTGATCCGCAACAGCTGCAACGTCCTTATAATCTTCCGTCGCTGTACAAACACCATTTTCATCCGTGTCATCCCAGTTTTTCATGAAGATGCCAATCACATCATAGCCCTGCTCTTTGAGCAATAAGGCCGTGACAGAGGAATCCACACCTCCACTCATCCCGACGACAACACGTATCTTTGCATTATCACCCATTGTCTGTTCTCCCATCAATTTTACTTATTTCAAAAAACGATTGAAGGTCGATTTTGAAGTACCTTGCGGCACAGACAGTATTATACCACATCACACATCATTTTCTAGTAAATAAAATTAAGGAGCAGATTTTCCTACTGTTATCTGATATAATACAAGTAAGAGAAAATAGAGGAAAACCTATGACTAATCTAAAATTTCAATCCGTATTCGATATCATAGGTCCAGTCATGATTGGACCATCATCTAGCCATACAGCAGGAGCTGTCCGTATCGGTAAAATTGTCTCATCTATCTTTGGAGAGACGCCGACAGAAGTCGAGTTTCAACTCTTCAATTCATTTGCCAAAACCTATCGAGGACACGGTACCGATGTTGCTCTAGTAGCTGGTATCTTAGGGATGGATACTGATGACCCCCGCATTCCAGATTCTCTGGATATCGCTCGAGAAAAAGGCATTAGAGTCTACTGGAAAATCAATAAGGACAGCAATACCCCGCATCCAAATACAACCCGCATCATCATCAAAAATCATCACAAATCTATTTCTGCAACAGGCGTATCTATCGGTGGAGGAAATATTCAGGTAACTGAGTTAAATGGCTTTGCGGTCAATCTGAATATGAATACACCTACCATCATCATCGTTCATCAGGATGTGCCTGGGATGATTGCAAAAGTGACGGATATTCTTTCAAAATATAACATCAATATCGCACAGATGAATGTGACCCGCGAAAGTGCAGGCGAAAAAGCGATTATGATTATTGAAGTAGATTCCAGACATTGTGATGACTCTATTGCTGAAATTGAAGAAATTCCTCATTTACACAATGTCAACTTCTTTAACTAGAAAGAGAGATTATGTTTTACACAATTAAAGAACTGGTAACACAGGCTAATGAAGGATTTTCAGGAAGTGTTGCGGCCCTCATGATTGAGACCGAAATCGAACTAACTGGACGCTCTCGTAAAGAAATCTTGACACTTATGTCAAGAAACTTGACCGTTATGAAATCTTCTATTGTAGATGGTTTATCCGAGAGTAAGTCCGTATCTGGACTAACAGGGGGCGATGCAGCTAAGCTCGAACGCTATATCCAGTCTGGTAAGACCCTATCAGACAAAACAGTCCTCTGTGCTGCTCGTAATGCTATCGCTGTGAATGAATTAAACGCCAAGATGGGACTAGTCTGTGCCACACCAACTGCTGGTTCTGCCGGTTGCTTACCTGCTGTTTTAGGAGTAGCCATTGATAAGCTCAAATTAACAGAAAAAGAACAGCTTGACTTCCTCTTTACAGCAGGAGCTTTTGGACTGGTCATCGCAAATAATGCTTCGATTTCTGGTGCAGAAGGAGGGTGTCAAGCCGAGGTTGGCTCTGCAGCAGCCATGTCTGCTGCTGCACTCACTTTAGCAGCAGGGGGAAATGCTTTTCAAGCTAGTCAGGCTATCTGCTTTGTCATAAAAAACATGCTCGGTTTGGTTTGTGACCCTGTCGCTGGGCTCGTTGAAGTTCCTTGCGTTAAACGAAATGCTATGGGAGCCAGCTATGCACTTGTTGCAGCTGATATGGCGCTAGCAGGCATCGAGTCAAAAATTCCTGCAGACGAGGTTATTCTTGCTATGTACCAAGTCGGCTCTAGCCTACCTACTGCTTTTCGGGAAACAGCAGAAGGGGGGCTTGCCATTACCCCAACTGGAAAACGTCTCGCCCAGCACATCTTTGGAAATGATTCATAGCAAAAAGCAAACGAATACTCAAAAAAGGCCGAATCTGTGATTCGGTCTTTTCAAACGTATCCCCGATACTTTATCCACTGACTCATGGGACATTCATAAGGAGTACAGTATCATGTTGGTATTCAAAGAGGATTAGTACCAACCATTTGCTAGCCAAAAACCTTTCGCTGCAACCCATGAACCATAGCGACTGGCTACATAGGCATCTGCCACACGTTCTTGATTTTCCGGTGAATAATCACCATTCAAATAGCTATTTGTCAGTTGGTAACGACCATAATAGATACCGTTTTGAGCTGTATAACTACCTCCTGATTCTTTTTGTGCAATCCACTCTTTAGCATCTGCTTCATCACCAACTACCGTAGAGGTGTAGGATGCTGGAGTTTCTCGAATTGGTTCTGCTGGCACTGAGGAGTTTTCTTCCACCAGCGACTTATCACTTTCAGGTAAGGATACATTTGTCGTTGCCCCTGTTACTTTATGTAATTCTAATACCTGATTCACATAGATTACATTTGGATTCGCAATCTTATTCAGTGATACCAGTGACTCAACTGACGTTTGATTAGCTAGAGCAATTTGAGATAAGGTATCCCCAGCTTTCACCCTGTAAGTATCTGCATTTACGATACCAGCAGTCAAGAGCGAACTCATTGCAACCAATCCTGCAATGATTATTTTTACTTTTTTATTTGTAACGATCATATGATTTACATAGTCCTTTCTTTCAACTATCCCTTATCATACAATCAAAATATTACTCTCACTTTGTGAAAAGATTACAAATATTACAAATAAATGTAGATTCAACAATAAAAGCGCCAAAGTTGCGCTTTTGTTGTCTGTCACTAACTTTTCAGATAATAAAGAAGAATTCCCAATATCAGCATGACAACCAACACTAGGCTATCTGCTAGCGTCCATTCTAACATACGGTATTTGCTACGACCATCTCCACCTTGATACCCCCGTGCCTCCATGGCTGTCGCCAAAGCATCTGCCCGTTTAAAACTAGAGGCAAAGAGCGGAATTAAAATTGGAATAACGGACTTTACTTTTTGGATAAGGCTTCCTTCTCCAAAATCAACACCGCGCGCCCGTTGGGCATTCATAATCCGTGTCGTATCATCCATCAGAGTCGGAACAAAACGCAGGCTCATCGACAACATCAAACCAATTTCATGTACTGGTACCTTCAAATAGGTAAGAGGTGCAAGTCCAGCTTCAATACCGTCTGCCAAGCTAAGTGGCATGGTAGTCAGGGTTAAGAGCGTCGACAGGAAAATAATCAAGACAAAGCGAACAAAGATAATACCCGCCTGTTGAAGCCCTTCCTCCGTCACTTTCAAAATCCAGAATTGCCATAAGACTTCCTGACCACCTGTGAAAAAGACTTGAAAAAAAGTTGTAAATAAGATGATACCAATCATTGGTTTAACGCCATTGATGAAGAAAGTCAGATTTATCTTGGATAAAAATACGACAATGAGGACAAAGGTAGCTAGTAGGATATTGGTCACCAAGTTATTGGCCCAAAAAATAATGAGTAAAAAACTTATCATCGCGAGTAGCTTGCTACGTGGATCTAAGCGATGAATCATCGAATCCCCCGGGATATAACGTCCTAAAATCAATTTATCCATGCGCTACTACCTCTACAAATTCGTCCATAGTAATCGGTAAACGTTCAAATACAAACCCTCTCCGTTCTAAATTCGCCGCAAATTTTGTAATTTTAGGAACTCCCAACTGGATACTTTCCATAAAATCAACTTCCTGAAATACATCCCTAGGACATCCTGCCTTGACCAATTTACCATTAGCCATAATAAAGACATGGTTTGCAAAATTCGCTACATCATCCATTAAATGGGTCACTAGGACAATCGTCATGCCCGATTGGTGAAGCTGTTGAAAAATCGACATCAATTCCTTACGACCTGCTGGGTCAAGCCCTGCTGTTGGCTCATCAAGAACCAATACTTTTGGCTCCATGGCCAGGATACCTGCAATCGCAACCCGTCGCATTTGTCCACCAGACAATTCAAAGGGACTGCGGTCGAACAGGTCCTCGGATATTCCGACCAAGGCCAATTTCTCACGCGCAATCGCCTCAGCTTTGTCCCTTGACACACCAAAATTCTGCGGTCCAAAAACAACATCTTTCAAAACTGTTTCCTCAAAGACTTGACTTTCTGGAAACTGAAAGACCAGCCCAACCTTCTTGCGCACCTGCTTAATATCCTTATTGACAGAGGTCGGTGTAATACAAAAATCATCAATCACGACCGTCCCTGATGTAGGAATATTAAGACCGTTTAGCAACTGTAGAATCGTTGATTTTCCTGAACCAGTATGACCAATAATGGCAGTATAAGAACCGTCTATAATCTCCAAATCGACACCAAAAAGCGCCCGTCCTTCAAAAGGAGTATTGGCCTGATATGTATAATCTACTTGTCGGAGAGTAACGCCCATAATGTTTCTTCTAATTCCTCTTCTGTAAAATAGCGCGATGCCACATGAAGCCCCTTTTCACGCAACTGCTGAACAAGGGTCACTGTAAATGGCTGATCCAAGCCTAAGTCCTGCAAATCTTCACGCATAAATAATTCTGCCGGGCTACTAACGGACTCGATCTGCCCCTTTTTCATAACCAGGACTCGATCGCTCAAAGCCACTTCATCTAAATCATGCGTGATGGAAATCACTGTAATCTGATACTTATCCTTAATCTCTTTGACAATTCTAATCAATTCCAACCGGCCTTCAGGGTCTAGCATGCTGGTCGCCTCATCAAGGATAATGATGCTAGGACGTAGTGCAACTACTCCTGCAATCGCAACCCGCTGCTTTTGACCGCCAGATAATCTTGCTGGCTCACGTTTTTTAAAATCCGTCATTCCAACCAAGTCCAAGGCTTCCTGCACCCGTTGCTTCATGTCCTCGAGGGGAATACCTTGATTTTCTAAACCAAAAGCAACATCATCTTCAACGGTGGCTCCAACAAACTGGTTATCTGGATTTTGAAAGACCATACCAATTTGACGACGCTTTTCCCAAACATTTGCTGGTGTTAAGACATCACCAGTTATGATAATCTCCCCAGACTCTGCTTCCAATAAACCATCAATCAAACGGACAGTAGTTGATTTTCCTGAACCATTGTGACCGATAATTGAGAGCCACTCTCCTTGTTTCACGTGAAACGAAACATCCTTCAAGGTATACTGATCATCTTCTTGATTATATTTATAATTCACATGCTTTACTTCAATAATATTTGTCATCACTTAAAGGTATCCTTAAATAAATAAGAAGCACCCTTAAAATAATCATAACCTGAATAAAGGGTGAAAAATAGGGCAATATAGAGGGTAATCGTTCCTAATAATTGCAAGTGGAATAAGAGAAAGATAATCGCAAACATCTGAGAAAATGTCTTGATTTTACCAGGTAGCGCTGCCGCAAGGACTGTGCCACCGTTTTCAACCAACAGTAGGCGCAAACCTGTTACGGCCAACTCCCGACAAATAATAATTGCAACGATCCAGGCGGGAGCAGAGCCAATCTCTACCAACATAATAAAGGCCGTCATTACTAAAATTTTATCTGCCATTGGGTCAGCAAATTTTCCAAAATTAGTCACCACCTGCCATTTACGTGCCAGATAGCCATCAAGATAGTCTGTTAAGCTCGCTAATGCGAATAACACCATCGCTATGATATGACTAGCTAGGCTATCCCATACAGTCAAAATGAATATAAATACAGGAATCACTAAGATACGAGCTAGCGTTAAAGCGTTGGGAATATGTTCTTTTTTCATTCTAGTCCTCATTGTTCAATCGTCAAAATAACGTTTCCTGACTGGTTTGTCAAAGCTGATGTGTCTAGCTTTTGACCAGCAATCGTCACATCAACCCCACGAACAACACCTAACACTAGGGTTGCTGTAGCAGTTCCTTCTGGAAGGGTTGCTGACACAGTCGGTGAGTCTGGAGATAGGGTAAAGCCACCTGCAATTTCTGTACCCGTCAAGCTAACCCAACTGGTGACACTTGATACAGAAAGGGCAACCGTTACAGGCAGTTTAGCCCCTTTAACAGTTACTGCTAAATCGTTTCCTCCACCTGACGTTTCTAAGCTCACACCCGCTGCGAGGCTACTGCTAGATGATGGTATTGTAGAAGACGACGAACTGTCAGAAGGCTGACTCTCTGGTTCACTCGTTGTCGTAGACTGAGAAACAACACTATATGAAATACTTGTTTCGTTCGGCCGTGCTTGATTTTGAACGCGGCTGTAAACAATATAGGTCACAAAGCATAAAATAAATATTGAGGAAAGTAGTAAATAAATGAGCGGTAGATAAGATGTTTTCTTCTTTTTCACCTTGTAGCTTCTCCGTAGTTCAGACTGTAGCTCTGCTTCCTCTCCTGCCTCATAATACATCACTAAACTATTTTGGTCATACGCATCAAGTAATACAGTAGCATCCAACTCTAATACCTCAGCATAGCGCTGTAAAAATGAACGGGTATAGGCTTTATCTGGAATATATTCAAAATCGTTGTATTCTAAAGCCTGTAAATATTTTGCCTGAATCTTGGTCATTCTCTGCAAATCAGTAAAATTCCAGCCACGACTCTCCCTAGCTGCTCGCAACACCTCTCCTATGCTTTTTTGTCTCATAAGTCCCTCTCTCTATCAATTAGTTTTCAATACCATATTGTACCAAAAATTTAGGGAAATTTCGATGCTAATTCACTTTTATTTTGGAAAAATCATAAAATCTGCCACATCGCACTGGCTCATAAATTGCCGTCCAACTTCCAATACTTCCTCCAGCATGAGCTTGGTCAAGAGTTCAGGAATATCAAAAATTGATTCCGTCTCAGATAAATAACTCACAAAATAGCTGACCGTAGCCTCTGAAGAATTAAGATTACGGATAAATTCACCGTACAATTCATTCTTAAGGATTTGAAAATGCTCCTGTGTCACATCTTGATCCTCCTCAAAGTTTGAAAAGGCTCTGCGCAACTGACTTGAAACAGTAATAGGCTCTGCTGTATCACCCGTCACCACTACAAAATGATAGCCTTGCAAAACTTCAACATGAAAACTCAGAGAATGGTCAATTTTATTGGCATCATAAAGACTTTGGTAGCGTTTTGAAGTTCGTCCAATCAACATAGCTAGTAAAAAAGACAAACATATTCGATAATACTGCTCTTTTCCTTCTGGAACCAGGTCGTTACCTCTCAGACCAAGAGCTAGTTTCGGAAGCGCTACCTCCCAACTCTCCTTTCCATGCTCAACGATAGCTTCTTTTTTGATAGGATAAGATACCTGCCTAGCTTCTTGTCTCACGTAAGTTCCTGCCTGCTCTTCGTCAACCCACTCAAAAACCTCATGAACATCTATATCTCCCATCACAACTAATGTCATGGCATCTGGCCGATAAAACCGTTGGAAATTCTCTCGCAAAACTGTCACTGAGATTTCTTGAATAGAGGCCCTTGACCCCGCTATATCCTCAGCCAAGGCCGTATTGGGATACAGATTCTTTAAAATTCCAAGATAAAGACGATGATCAGGATCATCGGCATACATATCAATTTCTTGAGCAATGATTTCTTTTTCTCGCTCCACACTCTCCTCTGTAAAATGAGTCTCCCTCACCATTGTCTGGAGCCATGCAAGCGGTTGGCGAAGCTCTCCAGTTGTTGAAAAAAGATAACAGGTCTGATGAAAGCTGGTATAGGCATTCGCATTCGCACCGCATCTGGCAAACTCCTGCAAGATGTCGCCGCTATCAGCTGTTTCAAACAGCTTATGTTCTAAAAAATGGGCTATTCCCGCTGGGTAAGTCCTTGTAGTATTGTCAACAGATGTAAACTTATTGTCAAGAGAGCCAAATTCAACTGTCATGGCTGCATAGGTTTCATGAAATCCTTTTTTAGGAATCAAGACAAGCCTCAATCCATTTTCTAATCTAGCATGATAAATAGGATTTTTCAGATAAGGATACGTCTTTTCTATTAGTTTCATCTTTACTGCATTGCTCCTTCCATAAAATAAATAGCTTGTAGGCGCACTAGCTTTGCAGCACGAATAATATCCTTTCTTGACACTTTATTGACAGCAACTATCCATTCTGACACATCCAGTTGCTCCTCTCCAAAAACAACCTTATTGTACGTCTGTTCAATCAGTTGACTCTGCTTATCTTGAGAGAGGGTCGCAGCATGGACCAACATCCTTTTTGTTAAGGTTAGTTCCTCATCTGTAAAATAGCCCCTCTTGATATCCAACAACTGCTTCCCAATCGAACGCATGACTTTTTTTCGATGAACGTTATCAATCCCCGCATATACCTTCAAAAAACCGGTAAAGATATTGAGTTGACTGCCAATCGTATAAGCAAGTCCTTCTTTTTCACGAACAGTGGTGAACAATTTAGAATGTGCAAATGCTCCAAAAAGTCCATTCAGGACAATCAAAGGAATATGGTTCCTATCATTGTAAACAACCGGCAGGTGGTAAGCCAGCTCTAGAATGGACTGAGAGGTTTCTTTACGCTCTATCTTTTCTCTCACAATAGGTGAAAAAGGCTGGCTATAAGTCAAATCCAACTTAGGATTTCGATAAGAAAAACGAAATTCTCTCAGACGTTTCATGACCATATTCTGATCAACTTCTCCCGAAATGAAGAAATCAATCCGATCCAAATGAATCATGTTTTGTAAAGCCTTGTAAACCGTATGAGCAGTTTCTTTTTCTACTAGCTCACGCTTTCCAATACGCGGAATTTTCAAATGTTCCTCTTCAAAAAATAAGGCTGCTAGCTCCACATCTGCATGATAAAAATGATCCTCCACTTCAGTATCCAGATAATGCAATAAATTGGCTTTTTCAACCTCAAAAAAATCAGGGTCAAACGCATCTTTTTTTGCCAAAGGCTGAAAGAGGCTGGCGTAGAGAATATCGAGTAAGGCAAGCGTCACATCCGACTCATTCGGCAAATAGCTCGACTTAATATAAGAAATCTTGATATCGATACAATGGACACGGCCTCTACTTGATACACTGGTTGAAAATCGGGCGCCATACAAATCCGCTAAGCGCTGGTGGAATAAATGAGAAGTGGGATATACTTGATTTGCCGTATCCAGAATATTAGAAATGAGTACCCGTCCAGCGACTGTTTTTACATCCATCGGCGCAGCAAAACGAACCACTATCTGATTGGTCGTAAATTTTTCTGCAGGAATAAAATGAAGCTGAACACCTTCTTGTAATTTCATGGATAACCCCTCTCAAATATTCTAGCTTCAATTATACCATTTTATGGTATAATTAACTGAAATGAGGTAATTTATGCACTACAAATTATATGACGAATACATACTGTTACAATCACTGCTAAAAGAAGTCGGACTGATTCAAAGCGGAGGGGCCATTAAAGGATTTTTACAGGAATTTCCCGTCTTTTTTAATGGTGAAAAAGAAGAGCGTAGACGTAAAAAAATCCGTATTGGAGATGTCATCCGCATACCTAGCCACAGTTTAGCTATTACCGTAATAGCACCAACAGAAGCTGAAAAAAAAGAATACGAGAAGGACAGGCTCGAAAAGGAACGAGTCGCTCAAATCGTCAAACAACTAAATGCTCAACATAAAAAAGGCAGGTCAAAAGCCACTCCTTCTACTAATCCTAATAAGAATAGACAAAGAGCGGCTGCTATTCGCTTTCCGGGTACCTAAAGATGTGGTTAGAATCATTACGCTTACAGCACTTCCGTAACTACCAAGAAATAGACATCACCTTTCATAATGGACTAAATGTTTTCCTAGGACAAAATGCACAAGGAAAGACCAACATTCTTGAAAGTATCTATTTCTTAGCTTTGACACGTAGTCATCGGACACGTGTTGACAAGGACTTGATACAGTTTCAGCAAAACAATCTTTCCATTAGTGGTTTACTCCACCGTCAAATCGGTAACCTTCCACTTGACATTGAATTGACAGGTAAAGGAAGGATTACCAAGGTCAATCATCTCAAGCAATCGAAACTATCAGATTATATTGGTCACCTCAATGTCGTTCTTTTCGCTCCAGAAGACCTGCAGTTAATCAAGGGTGCACCCACTCTCAGAAGAAAATTCATCGATGTTGAGTTGGGACAGATTAAGCCGATCTATTTATCTGACTTATCCAACTACAACCATGTACTCAAGCAACGAAATACCTATCTAAAGTCAACCACTAGCATCGATGAGACCTTCCTTTCTGTCCTAGATCAGCAACTGGCTGAATATGGTAGCAAGGTCATTTTACAGCGTATAGATTTTCTCAAAAAGCTAGAATTCTTTGGAAATAGAAAGGTTGTAGAACTTTCGGAACAAGGTGAAGAATTGACTATCCAATACCAATCTTCTATTAAGTTTACAGATAAAGACACTATTGTTGACGAATTTTTGACAGAGTTGTCAAGTTATCGTAAACGTGATACCTTCAAAAAAAACACAGGTGTCGGCCCCCATCGCGATGATATTGCCTTTTTCCTAAATGGAATCAATGCCCACTATGGAAGTCAGGGACAACATCGTAGTTTGGTATTGTCACTCAAATTGGCCGAAATTGAACTGATGAAAGAGGTAACACGAGAGTATCCTATCTTGCTGCTTGATGATGTCATGAGCGAACTGGACAACAGGCGCCAAGTGAAGTTGCTAGAAACCATTTCACACACTATTCAAACCTTTATTACAACAACCAGTCTTGAACACTTATCAAAACTACCAGAAAAAGTCAAAATCTTTACTGTCAGACAAGGGCAAATTGAAGAACAATAAAAAGCTGGCTTGACCAGCTTTTTATTGTTTTATTATAAACATTTAGTGAAGCCCCAAAATAGCTATCCGCTAATGATTTAGAAAGAGGCTATTGGATGTTGACTCTATTTTAAGAAAAAACTACCCACTACTACACGATTGAGGAGATCTTACAGGAAAAATTGTAATAATCGGTACAAACGTGCTATTTCTGATGCCGGTTGCATATTAGTAAGATTTTACAACACCTAATAAGACAGCTCCAATCACAAAACAGGCAATCCCAATGGTTAACCAGCGTATCTCCTTATAGGTCTTTGTTTCACCTAAAAAGAGAATTCCCCCAATGATAGAGATGATGACACCAAGTTGTGAGAAACTAAAGGCAATGGCAAGCCCTGCCTTAGCAGCTGCCAAGAGCATGAAGATATTTCCAATTCCCCACATAAGACCGACTAAAGCATTTCTGATGACTACGGCTTCAAACTGAATTTGGAACTTCATGAAAATAATCGCCCCTAAGACCATACCGACAGCCATCGGAAGAATGACCGCTAATGCATCAAAATGCATGATATTATTGAATAAAATCGCATAGGATAGGTAACCTGCGGTCGAGTAAGCAAGGGCGCGAAAACCTTTTCCAAACTCATGGTTCTTATTTGTATGAACCTTCTCAGCATCCTGCTTACTGGTAAAGTAAAATCCTACTACAAGGAGAACCAAGGCTAAAATCCCGAGTAAAAATTGAGCTGGTTTTGCCCATTCTCCAAAGATGATTGCGCCAATCAAACTCCCAAACACTAATTGAGCACCGCTTGATAAGGGATTGGCAACTGATACTCCCATGTATTGCATGGACCGGAACTGACCATATTGCCCCATAGACCAAAGCATGCCACCAATGATGCCAACGACCCATAAAATGAGTGACATCTCTGGTCTAACAATCATCCAAATAATCAGCGCAAACAGGAGTGCTCCCAGTGTCATTCCAAACGTTTGTTGGTTGGGCCTACCACCAATTTTATTGCTGACAAAACCAATACTCCCCCAAGCTATCATGGGGACGAGTGCGTATACAATTCCCTGCATTTATTCTCCTTTACAAGTATGTTTACAATATTGTAAACATACTTTACTTGATACAATCACTATCTAACTAGAAACCAACTCCTAGTACAAACAGTCAAAACACGTTATACCCGTCAAAAATCAAACTCTGATGTCCTTATACTCACCCTGCTGAAGGTCATCAACTACAAATCCCTCACTAGGAGTATACATCTAATGAGGGATTGCTACTAATACTCTTTAAAAATCAAAAGGATACGTCATCAATCTCCTATTTTTCAGTCGCTTTTATACGCCCCTTTGTATCTTGTGGAATTGAGTTCGGACTAAAAATGTGAGAAAAAAGATAGGCAGCTGTTTCGGCTTTAGCCGATTACAGCTGAGAATCATAGAAATAGTCAGGGGATTTCAACAGTTCGGGGAACTGTTGAAACTGGTCACCTATAAATATGAAAGTGACCACGGAAGCCCGAGCCTAAAAATTAGACAGCGAGGTTAGCGGTTGTTGGAGTCACCTGCCCCAATTCCCTATTTTCTTTACATTTTCTTAACGTCCTCACATCTTAATTGTGAAAGCTAGTCTACTGTTGATTTTTATTGAGTATAACTTTCATTATTCTATGGGTGAGAACATAGCCTCACAGTAGTTTTGATCAAACTTTTTTGTCACTGCTTATTGAACAGAATAGTTTGGTGCTTCATTGGTAATCTGAACATCATGTGGGTGACTTTCCTTCAGACCCGCACCACTCATTTCGATGAATTGCGCATTATCGTGCAACTCTTGAATCGTAGCTGCACCAACATAGCCCATACCTGAACGGATACCTCCAAGCATTTGGAAAACAATATCGGCTGCTGCACCCTTATACGCCACACGACCTTCAATTCCTTCTGGTACCAGTTTATTAGCTTCATTGACAGAACCCTGGAAGTAGCGATCACTTGAGCCTTTTTTCATCGCTGCAATAGATCCCATACCTCGGTAAGTTTTGAACTTCCGTCCTTGGAAAATCTCTGTTTCTCCTGGTGCTTCATCTGTTCCTGCAAACATAGAGCCGAGCATGACCGCATGTCCACCTGCTGCAAGAGCCTTCACGATATCACCAGAATACTTGATTCCACCGTCTGCTATAATCGTTTTACCATACTCACGCGCAACCTGTGCCGCATCGTAAATAGCTGTTACTTGCGGTACCCCAACGCCTGCAATGACACGGGTGGTACAAATAGAACCTGGTCCAATCCCAACTTTGACTACGTCAACTCCTGCATCATAGAGCGCGCGTGCCCCTTCTGCTGTTGCAATATTTCCTGCAATTAAGGTACGATCTGGGAAATGTGCACGGATTTCTGCAATCTTACGAAGAACACCTGCTGAATGCCCATGAGCTGTATCGATAACAATCGCATCTGCCCCTGCTTCAAAAAGAGCTTCTGCACGCTCAAAGGTATCAGAAGTTACCCCCACTGCACCAGCTACAAGGAGACGACCAAACTCGTCCTTAGCAGCATTTGGAAATTCGATGACTTTTTCTATATCTTTAATCGTAATCAAGCCAGACAAGCGACCATTTTCATCTACGAGTGGAAGTTTTTCAATCCTATGTTCTTGTAAGATGCTTTCAGCTGTCTCTAAATCCGTTCCAACAGGAGCTGTCACTAGATTCTCACTGGTCATATTCGATGAGATTGGTTGATGATAATCTGAAATAAAACGCATGTCACGGTTTGTAATAATACCGACTAATTTGCGATTCTCCATGGTTTCAACAATCGGTACACCACTGATGCGGTAGCGTCCCATCAGTTCTTCTGCTTCTTTAATGGTATGATCGGGGGTGAGGAAAAATGGATCAATAATAACACCATTTTCAGAGCGTTTTACCTTGCGCACTTCATCTGCTTGCTGTTCGATTGACATGTTCTTGTGAATGACACCCAGTCCACCTGCACGCGCAATTGCAATCGCCATTTTACTTTCTGTTACTGTATCCATGGCCGCCGTAATGATTGGGATATTGAGAGTTAAATTCTTAGCCAGTTTTGTTTGAAGATTGGCATCATTTGGCAAAACGTGACTTTCCGCCGGAATAAGCAATACATCATCAAAGGTAAATCCTTTTTTTAAAAATTTTGTGTCCCAATTAGACATCCACAGATTCCTCTTTTCTTTTTATTTTTCTAGCCAAACTAGCTGATTTGTATTTTAAATATCATACCATTTTGACATCATTTGTCAAATATTATTCGTTTTAAATTCTATTTTTTCTTCTAAATCAGATATTAAAGGATAAACTTCCCTAAATAGCGAACTTTTTCATGATATGCAACTGTTTTGTTCAGAAAAAAGAGCAGAATTTTTCTTTTCTACCCTTTAGAATACCTGATTTACTCAAAATAATTCAATCCCATGGCTGCCTTGACTTCTGATAGCGTTTGAGCTGCGACTTGACGAGCCTTCTCACTACCCTTTTGTAGCATATTATAAACTTCACCCATATCCTTTGCAAATTCCAAACGACGCTTTTGAATCGGTCCTAACTCTCGTTCTAAAATGTCTAACAAATAGCGTTTCGTCTTGACATCTCCTAGACCACCACGTTGATAATGCTCCTTCATCGCTTCAATTTCAGCCCTGTCTTTCTCATGACCAAAGACATCTAGATAATGAAAGACCATATTTCCCTCAATTTTACCTGGATCTTCAATCTTGATATGATTAGGGTCTGTGTACATGCTCATAACCTTCTTTTTGACTATGTCCATGCTATCTGCCAGATAAATCCCATTATTGAGTGATTTAGACATCTTGGCGTTACCATCTAATCCAGGGAGTCTTCCCGCCCCCTCATGCGTAGGGTAAATCCCTTCTGGTTCTACCAATATATCTGTCTGATAAGTATGATTAAAGCTGCGGACAATCTCACGTGTCTGCTCAATCATCGGTTTTTGATCGACACCGACCGGCACATAGTTTGCCTTAAAAGCTGTAATATCAGCTGCTTGGGCAATAGGATAGACCAAAAATCCAGTCGGGATACTCTCTCCAAAACCTTTTTGTGCAATCTCAGTCTTAACAGTCGGATTACGCTCCAAACGTCCTAATGAGACCAAATTCATATAATACATCGATAACTCAGCCAATTCTGGAATTTGACTCTGAATAAAAATGGTAGATTTTTCAGGGTCCAACCCTGCAGCTAGGTAATCTAAAGCTACCTGACCAACTGACTCCACAATCTTTTGTGGCTCTTTCGCATGGTCTGTCAAAGCCTGCTGATCGGCTAAAAAGACAAACAAGTTATAGGTATCTTCATTTTGCAAACGAACGCGATTTTGTAAACTCCCCACATAGTGTCCAATGTGCAATTTTCCAGTTGGACGATCACCTGTTAAAATAATTGGTCTTGTCATAGTGTTCTCCTTTTTCCATAAATAAAGCCCACGCATAGCAAAAAGCCACACGAGGGCATCACATATACGGTGCCATCTCCCCTATAACTCATCTCAGCTCATTTGCATATAAGGCCTGTAAACCGAATCTGTAAGAGTTCAACTTCCTAGTCTATCAGCTTATTCACCACTCTTTTATAGTCGTTTAGTTTATCTTTTATTACTTCGTTAACTCGCTTTGCCGTACTCCAGTACAGCCTGCAGCTCGTTGCCTAGTACTAAAAGCAAACTAAAAGACTGTAATTCCTCCTAATTATATACTCTAAAAAATAGAAAGTCAAGCACTTCAATAACTTGACGGCAGAAGGAGAATGATAGATAATAGAAACTAGACATTTGACAGATAGGATACCTATATGAAACAAAAATTAAAAGATTTTGCGCTTGTAACAGTTGGATCTCTCATCGCTGCTGTTGCCTTTAACAGTATGTTTGTTGAAAATCACATTGCTTCTGGAGGAGTTGGGGGTCTCGCTATCAGTATGAATGCCTTGTTTGGTTGGAATACTGCTAACTTTATCCTCTATGCCAACATTCCACTTTTGTTCCTCTGCTTCTTCTGCTTGGGAAAAGAGGTCTTTATTAAAACTGTCTACGGTGCCTGGATTTATCCAATTTTCATCAAGTTGACAGCAGGTTTACCAACCTTGACACACAATACACTGCTGGCTGCAATTTTTGGAGGTGCCGTTCTAGGATTTGGTCTAGGTTTGGTTTTCATCGGACATTCGTCAACAGGCGGTACCGGAATTATCATCCAACTATTTGAAAAATACACCCCCATTCCGCTTGGAACCAGTATGGGCATTGTGGATGGGATAATCGTAGCCCTTGGATTTGTCGCTTTTGATACAGATACAGTGATGTACTCAATCATTGCTTTACTCTCCATTACATACCTTGTCAACCTTGTCATGGCAGGTGCTGACTCTTCAAGGAATATCATGATTATTTCTAAAGAGCATACAAAAATCAAGGAATACATTACCAAGGTGGCAGACCGCGGGGTAACAGAGCTTCCAGTAGTCGGTGGGTTTACAGGTCAAAAGAATCGTATGTTGATGACCACTGTTTC
This sequence comes from Streptococcus azizii, assembly GCF_001984715.1. Classification (GTDB taxonomy): domain Bacteria; phylum Bacillota; class Bacilli; order Lactobacillales; family Streptococcaceae; genus Streptococcus; species Streptococcus azizii. The sequence goes on along the minus strand of NZ_MSPR01000013.1, from coordinate 27,836 downwards.
ACGATTTGAATACCAACGATTAGAAACCCACATTCTAGCTATTGATGAAACAGCCTTTATTGTTGTTATGCCTGCTAACCAGGTCAAGGGACGAGGCTTTAGTTTACAAAAGACTCATCAAAATTTAGAGAAAGATATTCTCATTCCAATATAATTTCAATTGAAAAATCAGTTTATTTAGAGTAGAATAAGACTAACCATAGAAATTAGGAGAATTGTATTGCTTACAGTATCAGATGTATCGCTTCGTTTTAGCGATCGAAAATTATTTGACGATGTCAACATTAAGTTTACAGCAGGAAACACCTACGGCCTAATCGGGGCTAATGGTGCCGGAAAGTCAACTTTCCTTAAAATTTTAGCGGGTGATATTGAACCGACAACTGGTCATATCTCCCTCGGACCAGACGAACGTCTCTCTGTCCTACGCCAAAATCACTTTGATTACGAGGATGAACGAGTCATTGATGTCGTCATTATGGGAAATTCACAACTTTACAGCATCATGAAAGAAAAAGATGCTATTTATATGAAGGAAGACTTTTCAGATGAAGATGGAGTTCGTGCAGCTGAACTAGAGGGTGAATTTGCAGAGTTGGGAGGATGGGAAGCAGAGAGTGAGGCTTCTCAGCTCTTGCAACATTTGAATATTGCTGAAGACCTTCATTACCAAAATATGAGTGAGTTAACCAACGGTGAAAAGGTGAAGGTTCTCTTAGCTAAGGCCCTTTTTGGTAAACCAGATGTCTTGCTCTTAGACGAGCCGACCAATGGTCTGGATATTCAATCAATTAACTGGCTTGAAGAATTTTTGATTGATTTTGAAAATACAGTCATTGTCGTATCCCATGACCGCCATTTCTTGAATAAGGTATGTACCCATATGGCAGACCTAGACTTTGGTAAAATCAAGATTTTCGTCGGAAACTATGACTTTTGGAAACAATCTAGCGAGTTGGCTGCCAAGCTACAGGCTGACCGCAATGCCAAGGCAGAAGAAAAAATAAAAGAATTACAAGAATTTGTTGCCCGTTTTTCTGCCAACGCTTCTAAATCTAAGCAGGCTACTTCACGTAAGAAAATGCTCGATAAGATTGAACTAGAAGAAATTATCCCATCCAGCCGTAAATATCCGTTCATCCACTTTAAGGCTGAGCGAGAAATTGGGAATGATCTAGTAACAGTTGAAAACTTAAAGGTTACCATTGACGGTGAGGTGATATTAGACAATATCAATTTTATCCTTCGTCCGGGTGACAAGACTGCCTTGATTGGTCAAAATGATATTCAAACAACGGCACTTATCCGTGCCCTCATGGGAGATATTGACTACGAAGGAACCATCAAATGGGGGGTAACTACTAGCCAGTCCTACCTACCAAAAGATACCAGTCGTGATTTTGCAAGTGACGAATCGATTCTCGACTGGCTCCGTCAGTTTGCAAGTAAGGAAGAAGATGACAACACTTTCTTACGTGGCTTCTTGGGACGCATGCTCTTTTCTGGTGATGAGGTTAACAAGCCTGTCAATGTCCTTTCAGGGGGAGAGAAGGTCCGTGTCATGCTCTCAAAACTCATGCTACTCAAATCAAATGTCCTCGTCCTTGATGATCCGACCAATCACTTGGATTTGGAATCTATATCCAGCTTGAACGATGGATTAAAGACCTTCAAAGAATCCATTATCTTTGCTAGTCACGACCACGAATTTATTCAAACCCTAGCGAATCATATTATTGTCATTTCTAAAAACGGAGTGATTGACCGTATCGATGAGACCTACGATGAATTCTTGGAAAACCAAGAAGTTCAAGCAAAAGTAAAAGAACTTTGGAAAGATTAGAGAAAAGGCGAATCAAATCGCCTTTTCTTGCAAATAGAATGATCATTATGTTAAAAAAATACTCATCCTCTTTACATGTAGCTGCCTCTTTCATAGTGCCTATCCTCATCATCGCTCTTATACTGGCTATGAAAGGAATCTGGTGGGGAAGTCAGACAACTATTTTAGCAAGCGATGCTTTCCATCAGTATGTTATTTTTAATCAAGTATTACGAAATATCTTACATGGTGATGGCTCTTTATTTTATACCTTTACTAGTGGATTGGGACTGAATTTTTATGCCCTATCTTCTTATTATTTGGGTTCTATCCTATCTCCTTTCGTATACTTTTTCGATTTAAAGAGCATGCCAGATGCCCTCTATCTCTTTACACTTCTGAAATTTGGATTGACAGGTCTGTCAACTTATCTTAGTCTATCTACTATCTATAAAAAATTACAGCCTGTGTTAGTGCTTGTCTTATCCACTTGTTTCTCTCTGATGAGTTTTTCAACCAGTCAACTAGAAATTAACATTTGGTTAGATACCTTTATCCTAGTTCCACTTATCCTACTCGGACTGCACCGTATCATTGAAAAAAAGGGAAGTCTATTATACTTTGTCAGTCTTACCGTTTTGTTTATCCAAAATTATTATTTTGGATATATGATGGCTCTATTTTTAGCTGTTTGGTTCCCCGTTCAACTATCTTGGGAGTTTAAAAAAAGAATAGGCTCTGTAATAGACTTTGTAATTGTGTCACTATTAGCAGCTCTAACTAGCATGATTATGCTAGTTCCTAGCTACTTAGACTTAAAGACACATGGTGAAACATTGACAAAAATTGTCAATCTACAAACAGAAAATTCTTGGTATTTAGATCTATTTGCAAAAAATGTAATTGGAAGCTACGATACGACGAAGTTTGGTGCTATCCCTATGATTTATGTGGGGATTTTTCCTCTCATACTCGCACTTGTTTTCTTCACTATAAAATCGATTAAATGGCAGGTTAAAGTCAGTTATGGTCTGCTACTCGTCCTTATTATTACCAGTTTTTATCTCCAGCCACTTGATTTACTTTGGCAGGGAATGCATGCCCCAAACATGTTTTTACATCGCTATGCCTGGATTTTTTCACTGGTTATCATTTACATGGCAGCAGAAGTGTTGACACGATTGTCAAGTACTCACTTCCGTGAATATCTCATCCCTCTGCTCTTACTCATGGCAGGATTTGGAGTGACATTCTTCTTTAGGGAGCGGTACAAGTTTCTGACATCCATCCACTTTCTATTGTCCCTTGAATTTTTAATTGCTTACGGAATTCTACTATTTGCCATCAGTACGAAACGCATCACTCTGAAAATATTTTCTGGTTTCTGCCTATTATTTGTGCTGTTCGAGCTTGGTTTGAATACCAATTATCAGGTTGATGGCTTGTCTACCGAGTGGCACTTTCCAAGCCGTGATAGTTACGAACAAAACTTGACAGATATTGACAACCTCGTAACATATACAAAGGCTACAAATTCGGAATTTTACCGTACAGAACGCTTGTTTCCTCAAACCGGAAATGATAGCATGAAATATAATTACAATGGCATCTCTCAATTTTCCTCCATCCGTAACCGTGCTTCCAGTTCAACACTGGATAAGCTAGGTTTCCGTTCTGATGGTACAAATCTTAACTTACGCTACCAAAACAATACCATTATTGCAGACAGTCTCTTTGCTATTCAATATAATTTAGTAGCAGGTACTCTGGCTAAATTCGGATTCTCTCCAATCCATTCAAGCGGTCAGTATTCCCTCTACGAAAATTCCTACTCTCTTCCCTTGGCAATCCTGACCAATTCTGTTTACAAAGATGTAAACTTTTCTCATCTAACCTTAGATAATCAAAGTCATTTCCTAAATCAGTTGGCCGGACTTGATTTTCAATATTACTACAGATTAGAACCTTCTAATTTTGAGGGTGGGGCTGAGCTAAATAATCGTGTCATCGTTTCTAAAACAGGAACAGATGACACACCTCGTATTCAATATTCAGTGCTGGTTCCTGCTCATACACAACTATATGTCAATATTCCAAACATCAGCTTTACAAGTGACAGCAGCAAGAATGTACAGTTCACTATCAATAATGTCACCCAAAACTTTACACTTGATAACACTTTCTCACTATTTGATGCAGGGTATTTTGAAACTGAACAGATTGTAACCTTGACAATGAGTTTTCCTCATAATGCCCAAGTTTCATTTGATAACCCTCAATTTTATCGGCTCGACACCACCGCATACCAAGCAGCTATGAACAAAATAAAGAGTCAAAAAGTCCAAGTAAAAACAAGGGGTCATAACATTTTTATTGAGTATACGTCTGACACGGATGCCTCACTGCTGCTAACCCTCCCCTATGACAAGGGCTGGTCTGCTAGCCAAAATGGAAGAAATCTCGCGATACAAAAAGCCCAAAAGGGCTTTATGAAAATAGATGTCACAAAAGGCTCAGGAACGATTACCCTCTCATTTATTCCCAAAGGATTTGTCATTGGCCTTGGCTGTTTTATCACAGGAATCTTACTATTTATCCTCTACAATAGAATCCGAATTAAGAAACGAATAGCCACAAATCATACCCGTAAAAACAGAAGATTGCGATAGCTCCTCTATTTCAACTCCCTTTGACTAAACTCTCTCACCATTTTTATAACCCTCACTTGTGAAAGCTAGTCTACTGTTGATTTTTATTGAGCATACTATATGCTTCTCATACCTTGCAAAGATGCGAATTTTTAGATTGAGGGAAAATCTGTTTGGGATAAGACTCTTCACCTTGTAGATATTTTTCAACAAAAAAACTCTTGGAAACAGCATTCTAAGAGATTACTTAATCTTATATTTTTTAATTTAGGGGAAGGCACACTTGGAACAACTGTGTGATTCCCCTTTTATAGTCTCTACTCAAGCTGTTTTCTAACCTTGACACCCATATACTTATTATCTCGTTATTTGTGATAATTGCTGAAACGATTAAGGAGATGGATAGCAACTACTGTATGAAACAGAATCAGTGTTAAAAAACCACCTGGGATATTGCCATTTTGTAAGTAAATATAGATAAATATAAAAATATCCATAATGATTATTTCCAATAAAGAGATTAGTAAATATTTTTTCATCTTTTTTCCTTTCTAGCATATCAGAAAATAAACATCTAAGAAGATTGATGGCATCTTAGATCTGTCTTTTCAAGTCCTATTTATTCTAAACTGATTGTATATGCAATCAGTTTTTTCAACAAAAAATCCCTACGCATACACATAGGGAATCGTTTTCTTACTCCGCCAGTAGGACTCGAACCTACGACATCATGATTAACAGTCATGCGCTACTACCAACTGAGCTATGGCGGATAAGATAGTCCGTACGGGATTCGAACCCGTGTTACCGCCGTGAAAAGGCGGTGTCTTAACCCCTTGACCAACGGACCATTCAAACACTATCTAGTATAATATAGACCTCATTCCTTTGTCAAGTTATTTTTTCGCTTTTTTCTATATCTTGACATTCCATCTTGTTTACGTTAAAATGAAGTAGTTATTGAGCGGTTCCATAGCTCAGCTGGATAGAGCATTCGCCTTCTAAGCGAACGGTCGCAGGTTCGAATCCTGCTGGAATCATGTAAAGCCTGGCTTCTATGCTAGGCTTTTTTCTCGCCATAATTCATAGTTGACATATAGGATTGGAAGTAGGACATACGCAAGTGCATATTCATAAAACCATGAGGAAAGGAGCGTTGAAATGATGACTCCAAGGCTAAAACTCCCCAAAATAAAAATTGTTTCCTGTCCCCTTCTGCAAAGGACCTCATCATGCTCCCTCCAGCCTTTAAACCATAGATAGGCTGCATTTTTTACATTTCCTGTCATCATCACATTAGCATAAGGAGCCCCTCGTAATTTCTGAAAGGTTCCAATTTGAATAGAAGCTACAAAAGCTAAGGTAGCCATGGTAAAAAAAGGTCCTACAAAAGGGGAAAACACAACTGCTATAATGATGAAGCCAGTCATCAACAAGCTACTGCTGAAATGCCACAGCCACTTATCCTTTTTAAAGCGTTTCTGAATAAGATAGACAACAAATTGCCCTAGCACAAAGAAAAGAATAGGGTTTAGAAAACGAGCCACTTGTAACATGTCCCCTTTTGCTAGGTAGTAAGATAGCATGATGATATTTCCTGATTGAATACCTGCAAATCGACCGTCCTGAGTCACATAGGTAAAAGCGTTCAAGTAACCACTGATAAAGGTTAAAACTGTTGCAATCCGTAAGCCTTCAAATACTTGATATTCCTTGTTTATTGACATATAACTCCTAGGTTTCACGTGAAACTACTTATGATAAGGGCTTCCCTGCTGAATCATAAACGATCGATAGATCTGCTCAACCAAGACTAGGCGCATCAGTTGATGGGGGAGGGTAAGAAGGCCGAAACTCATTAGCAGATTGGCTCGTTTCTTGACTACTCCATGTAAGCCTAGACTACCACCGATAACAAAGGTAATAGTAGAGTAGCCCTTGACTAGGGTATTGGCCACTAACTGACTAAATTCTTCTGATGCAAATTGTCGGCCTTCAATAGCCAAGGCAATGACATAGTCTCGGTCGTTGATTTTTGTCAGAATCCGCTCTGCCTCTTTTTTCAAAATAGCCTCATTTTCAGCAGGACTAGCCTTATCTGGTGTCTTTTCATCTGCTAATTCAATCCTATCAATTTTGGCAAATCGATGTAAACGTTTGACATACTCAGCCATCCCATCTTTTAAGTAGCTTTCTTTTAATTTTCCAACTGTGATGATTTTTATTTTCATGATATCATTGTACCATATTCATCCCAGATGCAGTTGAGAAATTCTACTAAAGCCTGTCCTCACTAGAAGTTCTAGCCTGTACTCATTCATCTACTCTTGAGTTTCACTGAGTAGAGTGGCGCATTCTTCCCGACAGCACTCTCATTTTGAATAATATTGTAACGATCAACATAAGCTCTTAAATAGTGTCATTAAGTTAATTAAGTTATCCACAACCTGTGGATTGCTTTTTCCTGATTTTAAGTTATAATTAAGAAAATAAGGTTATGATGAACTCAAAATTCGAAAGGATTCTCTCTATGAAAAAATTCTTCAAAGTGGCACTCATATTAGTGATTGGATTTGTCGGAGGACTGGCTGGAACGCTGGTTTCGCCCTTACTCCAAACAAATAAACAGACGGCACAAGTGGTAGAAACTAAAAAAGAAAACGAACAGACTTCTGTTAGTAAGGTACAGTACAATAATGAAAACTCAACCACATCAGCTGTTGAAAAAGTACAAAATGCAGTAGTATCTGTGATCAATTATCAAAAACCGCGTGACAATGGCTATCGTTCTATTTTAGAAGAGAACGGTAACTCAGATGATTTAGCCGTAGCCGGAGAAGGTTCTGGAGTTATTTACAAAAAAACAGACCAATTTGCCTATCTTGTCACTAATACCCACGTCATTGCAGGGGCTGAAAAAATTGATATTCAGCTAGCTTCCGGGGAAAAAGTGGAAGGGGAGTTAATTGGGTCAGATACCTATGCAGATATTGCTGTGATTAAAATTGCGGCTGATAAGGTTAAAAACGTTGCTGAATTTGCAGATTCTGACAAGATTAAGGTAGGAGAGACAGCGATTGCTATCGGTAGCCCACTCGGTAGTATCTACGCCAACACCGTGACCCAAGGAATTGTCTCCAGTCTCAGCCGTACAGTCACTTCAAAGGCAGAAGATGGACAGACGATTTCTACCAATGCTATTCAAACGGATACAGCGATTAACCCTGGAAATTCAGGTGGTCCACTGATTAATATTCAAGGACAGGTCATCGGAATTACCTCTAGTAAGATTGCTTCTAGCTCCAATTCATCAACTGGAGTTGCCGTAGAGGGGATGGGATTTGCAATTCCTGCAAATGATGCAGTCAGCATCATCAACCAGCTAGAGAAAAATGGCAAGGTCATCCGTCCAGCTCTAGGGATTAAGATGGCAAATTTAAGTAATCTTTCAACTACTCAACGACAAAAAGCAGGGATTGTTGATGATAACATGAAGGCAGGGATTGTCGTCCTTTCTACTCAAAAGGGTCTGCCAGCAGACGGTCATTTAGAGCAATATGATGTCATCACTAAAATTGATGGGGAAGCAGTCGAAACAATCAGTGATTTACAAAGCGCTCTCTATAAACATACCATCGGTGATACAATCTCCATTACCTATTCTCGCAATGGAAAAGAAAAAACAGTTGACATCAAGTTAACCAATTCAACCGAAGAGCTTGAAAACTAGGCATCACTCACTTTACTTCATTGTAAAGTGAGTCTTTTTTTGCTAAGATGGACATATGGAAGAACTACATTATATTTCAATTACAGATATTAGCCCCAATCCTTATCAGCCACGGATTCATTTTGACCAAGAAAAATTAGAAGAACTAGCCCAATCGATTAGAGAAAACGGGCTTATTCAACCATTGATTGTCCGAAGATCAGCCGTAATCGGTTACGAATTGCTAGCAGGAGAAAGAAGACTACGAGCTAGCCAATTAGCAGGACTGACACAGGTTCCTGTAGTCGTCAAAGACCTATCTGATGATGAATTGCTTTCTCAAGCCATTATTGAAAATCTGCAGCGCTCTGATCTCAATCCGATTGAAGAAGCAACCTCCTATCAACGCTTGATTGAAAAAGGCTTAACACACGATGAAATTGCACAAATCATGGGGAAATCACGACCTTATATCACCAATATTCTGCGCTTATTACAGCTATCAGACACCTTAATTCAGGCAGTAAAAGAAGGGAAACTATCGCAAGGGCATGCTAGACTATTGATTTCCTTTAAAGAAAAAGAGCAAGAACAATGGCTCCATACCATTTTGGAAAAAGAAATGAGCGTCCGCGCCTTAGAGGCAGCCTTGTCAACTAAGAAGGCGAAAAATGTCCAACCAAGCAAGGATATCTTTATCAAAGAGACAGAAGAAACTATCCGGCAACTACTAGGGACAGCCGTCCAAATTCAACAGAAAAAAAACGGTAGCGGCACTCTGAGTATTTCATTTAAAAATGCAGAAGAATTTGAACGAATTGTCCACACCCTGATAAGCTAGTGTGGAAACTATTATTCTATAAACAGGATTATGCACAATCACTGCCTCCCTCATTCATTAGAAAATAAGAGTTTCTCTAGATTATACACAACTTGTGGAAAACTATTATAAACAATGTGGAAAAAACGAGTAACTTGTGGAAAACTTTTCCCTTTTATGATACACTATTAGGACAAATGAACGAATAGAGAGGAGAAATAGTGGAGAAAAAGCAACTATTTTGGAGCCGAGTTCTTCAGTTAGCTAACACTAAACTCAACCAAGGAGCCTATGATTTTTACGTTGAAAATGCTCAGTTACTAGATATCTCCTCAAACCGAGCGCAGATATTTTTAGACAGTCCTTATAAACAGCTGTTTTGGGATCAAAATCTAAAAGATATTATCATCACTGCAGGGTTTGAAATCTTCGATAGCCAGATTTCCATCGATTATCAATTTACCACTGACCCTCTTGAAGAAAATATCATTAGGGAATCAATGCCCCAACAACAGGTTGTCCGTCAGAAAGAAGAGCAAGAATCACCTCACCCAGATATCAAACCCCAGTATACCTTTGCAAGTTTTGTACAGGGAATCAATAATCAAATGGCTAAGGCTGGAGCTTTGGGAGTTGCGGATAATCCGGGAATTTTCTATAACCCTTTATTTATTTACGGAGGACCTGGTTTGGGGAAAACTCACCTCCTAAATGCAATTGGCAATAAGGCGCTAGAAAACAATCCAAATGCCCGGATTAAGTATGTTTCAACAGAAACCTTTATCAATGATTTTCTAGAGCATCTTCGCCTAAATAAGATGGAACAATTTAAGGAAATCTATCGAAATTTAGATTTTCTGCTCATTGATGATATTCAATTTTTGCGAAATAAGGCCTCCACTCAGGAAGAATTTTTCCATACTTTTAATGCACTTCATGATAAAAACAAGCAGATTGTCTTAACCAGTGATCGTAATCCTGACTATTTAGATAATCTGGAAGAGAGAATTGTTACACGTTTTAAATGGGGACTAACTACGGATATTACACCACCAGATTTGGAAACACGTATCGCCATTTTGCGTAATAAATGTGAAGAATACCCTTATGACTTTACAGACGACACCCTCTCTTATCTGGCTGGTCAATTTGATTCCAATGTCCGTGACCTAGAAGGAGCCTTAAAAGATATTCACTTATTAGCTAGTGTTAAACAGGTAACCACCATCACTGTCGATGTTGCTGCAGAAGCTATTCGGGCTAGAAAACAGACCAATCCTGTCAATACAGTGATTGCGATTGAAACTATCCAGCATGAAGTCGGAGAATTTTACGGAGTGAGCCTCAAGGAAATAAAGGGGGCAAAGCGTGTTCAAAATATTGTCCATGCTAGACAGGTCGCCATGTACCTTGCACGTGAAATGACCGATAATTCTCTCCCAAAGATTGGAAAAGAATTTGGCAATCGCGATCATACAACAGTGATGCACGCGCATAATAAAATAAAAAATAGGTTAGCAGAGGATGAAAATCTCGAAATCGAACTGACCACGATTAAAAATAAAATTCGCCACTGAGGATAACTTGGGCAAACTATCCACAGTTTTCCACAGTCTATTCACATGAGATAAGGCAAGAAAATCCATGATATTAGCCTGTTTTCCACAGAATACACAGCACCTACTATTACTACTAATCTTATAATATATAAATAAAGGAGAATCCATGATTCAATTTTCAATCAATAAAACAGTATTTTTACAAGCTCTAACCATTACGAAACGAGCCATCAGTAGCAAAAATGCAATTCCTATCTTATCAACTGTAAAGATGGAAGTATCCACTGAAGGAATCACCTTAACAGGATCAAACGGTCAAATTTCCATTGAAAACTTTATCTCTACTCAAGATGAAAATGCCGGCTTGTTGATTTCTTCTCCAGGATCTATCTTACTGGAAGCGGCTTTCTTTATTAACGTCGTTTCAAGCCTTCCAGATATTGTCCTAGATGTTCGTGAAATTGAACACCAACAAATCGTTTTAACCAGCGGAAAGTCGGAAATTACCTTAAAAGGAAAAGAAGCAGAGCAATATCCACGCTTGCAAGAAGTCTCCACTGCTGAGCCGCTTATTCTACAAACAAGAGTTTTGAAAGAAACGATTACTGAAACGGCTTTCGCCGCTTCAACTCAGGAAAGTCGTCCCATATTGACAGGGGTTCACTTTGTCCTAACAGAAAATAAGTACTTAAAAACAGTCGCAACGGACTCTCATCGTATGAGTCAACGGAAATTAACCTTGGACAAATCTGGGGATAACTTTAACGTAGTCATTCCTAGCCGCTCGTTGCGTGAATTTGTCACTGTTTTTACAGATGATATTGAAACAGTCGAGGTATTCTTTTCTAACAACCAGATGCTCTTTAGAAGCGAGCATATCAGCTTTTATACTCGCCTATTAGAAGGAACCTATCCAGATACTGATCGCTTAATTCCGACTGAATTTAATACGACAGTTATTTTTGAAACCGTAAAGCTACGTCAAGCTATGGAGCGGGCGCGGCTACTATCAAATGCGACCCAAAACGGTACAGTAAAATTAGAAATTACTGGTGGACAAGTATCAGCCCATGTTCATTCACCAGAAGTTGGTCGGGTCAATGAAGAATTGGATGCGCTTGAAGTATCGGGAGAAGAGTTAGTTATTAGCTTTAATCCAACTTACCTCATCGATGCTTTAAAAGCAGCGAACAGTGAGCAGATTAAAATTAGCTTTATTTCATCTGTCCGTCCATTTACTCTCGTACCTAATGTGGAAGAGGTGGAGTTAATTCAGCTGATTACACCAGTTCGTACAAATTAGTTGTTTGAAAAGAGGTCATTTGACCTCTTTTTATGGTATACTAGGGAAAAAACGAAAACGATTAGGGACATGATTGTATATATTTTAGCCAATCCTAGGGCAGGAAATGGGAAGGCTGCCACGATTATCAGAGATATTCAAACAGCTTATCCACAGGTAGCGGTAAAGTCTTATCTGACAAGGGGGAAAAATGATGAATATGCACAAGTGGGTGCGATTTTGTCAAAATTTGAAAAAGATAGGGATCGGTTCTTGATCCTTGGTGGAGATGGCACCTTATCCAAGGTCCTCTCTGTTTGGCCCACAGACTTGCCCTTCGCTTATTATCCAACTGGCTCAGGAAATGATTTTGCACGTGCTACAAGGATTAAGAACTGGCAACAGGTGATGGACAATCTGCTAGAAACAAGACCCGTCCCAGTGTGTGTATTAGAAAGTTCTAGTGGTGTTGTGGTCAATAGTCTTGACGTTGGCTATCCTGCGCGTGTCATCACTTATTCAGAAAACTCAGTCCTTAAAAGATGGCTCAATCGTTTGGCAATCGGCAAGCTGACCTATCTTTTCTTTGGAGTTATTAGTTTAGTGACTCCTTTTCAGTTATCAGCTGTTGTCGAAACAGACCATCAGACCCTCTTCTTGGATCACCTATTTTTTCTATCGATTGCCAATAATACCTATTTTGGTGGTGGAATTATGATTTGGCCAGAAGCACATGTGACCAAGAATCAGATGGATCTGGTATATGTATCAGCAACCTCTATCTGGCAGCGAATAAAAGCCCTGTCTGCCTTGATTTTTAAACGCCATCAGTCGTCATCGTTGTTACGACATACCTCAGCAAAATCTGTCAGTCTAACGTTACCGCATGAAACAGTTGTGCAAGTTGATGGGGAATTGCAGACGATTCAGCAACTAACTATTAAATGCCAAACACGCTATTACTATCTTGGAAAGGAAGAATGATGTACGAATTAGGAACTATCGTAGAGATGAAAAAGCCCCATGCCTGTGTGATTCGCTCAACAGGGAAGAAGGCAAATGCTTGGGAAGTGATGCGATTAGGTGCGGATATAAAAATTCGTTGTACTAATTGCGATCATCTGGTTATGATGAGCCGCCACGATTTTGAATGGAAAATGAAAAAAGTTCTCTCGCAACCTGAAAATACTTGACGTATTGCTAGTCTGAGAAACTTTGCAACTGACAGTTGCGTGTAAAAGTGCTAGTGATTTCTGTCCAAAGAAAGTATAATCAAGAAAAAAGAGAAGCAGGTACCATCATGTCACAATTTTCAAGACAACTCAAAACCATACGTCTAGCTAAAAATCTTTCTCAGGATGCCTTGGCAGAGCAGCTCTTTATCTCTCGCCAGTCTATCTCAAAATGGGAAAATGGAGATGCGACACCAGATTTGGAAAATTTGGTGAAATTAGCAGCAGTTTTGGAAGTTAGTTTAGATAAATTGCTGCTAGGGAAAGAACCTGAGAAAGTAGTCTTTGTAAAGGCTGATAGTGATGAAGATGAGAAACCAATGGGTTGGCAGCTCTTAGTAAACTACTGGTGGTTATTTTTTCCTCTCGGAGGATTCTTATTATGGTTTATCGAAAGATTTGTTGCTATTTTTAAATAGGCTTGTTATGAACAAGCTTTTTTTTTTCTTTTCTGTTATAATAGTCGTGATTGAAATTTTTGAATGGAGAATGAGAAATGGCTTTGACAGCAGGTATTGTTGGTTTGCCAAATGTTGGAAAATCAACCCTATTTAATGCAATTACAAAAGCAGGAGCAGAGGCGGCAAATTATCCCTTTGCGACCATCGATCCCAATGTCGGAATGGTGGAGGTACCTGATGAGCGTTTGCAAAAATTGACGGAGCTTATCACACCTAAAAAGACTGTTCCAACAACCTTTGAATTTACAGATATTGCCGGTATCGTAAAAGGTGCTTCAAAAGGTGAAGGATTGGGAAATAAATTCTTGGCCAATATCCGTGAAGTAGATGCCATTGTCCATGTGGTGCGTGCCTTTGATGATGAAAATGTTATGCGGGAGCAAGGACGTGAAGATGCATTTGTTGACCCATTAGCGGATATTGATACCATCAATTTAGAGTTGATTTTGGCGGACTTGGAGTCCGTTAATAAACGCTATGCGCGTGTGGAGAAAATGGCACGTACGCAAAAAGACAAAGACTCTCTTGCCGAATTTAACGTTCTTCAAAAAATTAAGCCAGTTCTTGAAGATGGTAAATCAGCTCGGACCTTAGAATTTACCCCGGAAGAGCAAGCAGTGGTGAAGGGGCTCTTTCTACTGACCACTAAACCAGTTCTTTATGTGGCAAATGTCGATGAAGACAAGGTGGCAGAGCCAGATAGCATTGACTATGTGCAGCAAATTCGGGACTTCGCAGCAACTGAAAATGCAGAAGTTGTCGTTATTTCTGCGCGTGTAGAAGAAGAAATTTCTGAACTAGATGAAGCAGATAAGGCTGAGTTTCTGGAGGCAATGGGCTTAACTGAGTCAGGAGTGGATAAGTTAACACGTGCTGCCTATCATTTGCTAGGGCTTGGAACTTATTTTACAGCAGGTGAAAAAGAGGTGCGGGCTTGGACCTTTAAACGAGGCATCAAGGCGCCACAGGCAGCTGGTATCATCCATTCAGACTTTGAAAAAGGCTTTATTCGTGCTGTGACAATGTCCTATGATGATTTGATGACCTATGGTAGCGAAAAAGCTGTGAAAGAAGCCGGTCGTCTCCGTGAGGAAGGAAAAGAATATATCGTCCAAGATGGTGATATTATGGAATTCCGTTTCAATGTCTAAGGCATGTTCAAAATGATGCAAAGGTTGGAAAATCGTTTCCAACCGTTTTAGCGTTGTAGAGTGCCTTATACTCAATAAAAATCAAAAGTAGACTAGGAAACGAAGGCGAAGGTAGAACTAGCGTTCACCGAGACAAGTTGACAACGTATCCTTTTGATTTTTAAAGAGTATTAGAACCTGTATCCCCCCATCTAATCTAAAAGCACTCTAGTTGCGAATGCAGGTTCCTAGTTTTAAAAAATGTAGAAAAAAGAGTATGAAAGGAGATAGCATGACAAAATTGATTGTAGGCCTGGGAAATCCTGGGGATCGCTATGAAAATACCAAACATAACGTAGGGTTTATGTTTATCGATCGAATTGCTAAAAAAGAAAACGTATCCTTTAGCCATGATAAAATTTTTCAGGCTGCTATTGCCTCCACTTTTCTAAATGGTGAAAAGGTCTATCTGGTGAAGCCATTGACGTTTATGAATGAATCTGGAAAGGCCGTTCATGCCCTATTAACTTACTATGGGCTCCATCAGGAGGACTTAGTAGTGATTTACGATGATTTGGATATGGCGGTTGGAAAAGTACGGTTTCGTCAGAAAGGTTCAGCAGGTGGTCACAATGGTATCAAGAGTATTGTGAAATATCTAGGGAGCCAAGAATTTGACCGCATAAAGATTGGAATTGGCCGACCAAAGAATGGAATGACAGTTGTTCAGCATGTCTTGTCCCATTTTGATAGCGAGGATCGCATTCAGATTGAATCCAGCCTAGATAAACTAGAGGATTTTGTTGCTTTTTATGTGCAGGAAAATGATGCTGAAAAGATAATGAGAAAGTACAATAGCTAAGATGAATATTATTGAATTAGTCAGTCGTAATAAGCAAATTGATAGATGGCAGGCAGGTTTAAACCAGTCTACTCGTCAACTGATAATGGGACTTTCAGGTACCATGAAAGCACTTGTCATGGCGTCTGTCTTTGATGTGATAGATGGAAAGTGTCTGATTGTTGTCCCAACTCAGAATGAGGCAGAAAAATTAACCCAAGAACTCACCAATATTTTGGGAAGCGACTATGTTTACAATTTCTTTACAGATGATAATCCGATAGCAGAATTTGTATTTGCTTCAAATGACCGTACTCAATCCCGTTTAGAAAGTCTTAATTTTCTCACAGAACAGAAGCAATCAGGTATTTTAGTAGCAAGTATGGCAGCTTGTAGAGTATTGCTACCGAGTCCAGTTGCCTATAAAAAATCGAGGATAGGGCTTGCAGTCGGAGATGAAATTGAGGTTGACACTCTTGTAAAGAATTTAAGAGAAATTGGCTATAAAAAGGTTTCTCGCGTTTTGAATGTAGGTGAATTTAGCCAGCGTGGAGATATTTTGGATATTTTTGAAATGGGTGCGGAATATCCCTATCGCCTAGAATTTTTTGGAGATGAGATTGACGGAATCCGTCAGTTTGATACGGGGAGTCAATTATCCATTGAAAATGTAGACGATGTGGTGATTAGACCTGCTTCTGACATGATTTTTTATTCTGAAGACTTTTCGCGTGCTGAAAGAAGATTGACAGATAGTTTACAAGAATTGCAACAAGAGGAACAGATTGCTTACATTGAGGAAGTGCTAGCAGATGTAAGACAATCCTACTATCATCCAGATAGTCGGAAATTCCTTTCTTATTTTTATGAAAAGGAGTGGACCTTACTCAACTATCTTCCAGCTCATACCCCGATATTTTTCGATGATTTTCATAAGTTGGCTAATACACATGCGCAGTTTGACAAGGAATCTGCTGAATTATTGACACAAGATTTACAGAATGCTAAATCATTGCCAAATTTACAATACTTTGCCTCTGTCTATTCTTACTTTAGATCATATAAGCCTGCTACCTATTTTTCTGTCTTTCAAAAGGGCTTAGGTAATCTGAAGTTCGATACCATATACCAATTCAATCAGCACTCTATGCAGGAATTTTTTAACCAGATTCCTTTATTACAGGATGAATTGCAACACTATGCAAAGTCTAAACATACCGTCATCATTCAGGCAGAATCAGAATCTTCTTTACAACGTTTACAGAAATCTTTACAGGAATATGGGATAGAGCTACCTGTTGCCCAATCGAATCAACTACAGATCGGTCAGCAACAGATAACTCTAGGGCAACTGTCAGCTGGTTTTCATTTTTTAGATGAAAAGATTGCCCTCATTACTGAGCACGAGTTGTTCCATAGAAAGATAAAGCGAAAAGTCCGTCGAAAAAATCTTTCAAATGCTGAGCGGTTAAAAGACTATAGTGAGCTATCTGTCGGGGACTATGTCGTCCACCATATCCATGGTGTCGGCAAGTATCTGGGGATTGAAACGATTGAGGTATCAGGTGTCCATCGGGATTATCTGAGTATTCAATATCAAAATAATGACCGAATTTCCCTTCCTGTTGAACAAATTGACATATTGTCGAAATACCTAGCTTCAGATGGGAAAATCCCTAAAATCAATCAATTAAACGATGGTCGTTTTCAACGGACCAAACAAAAGGTAGTTAAGGAGGTCGAAGATATCGCCGATGACCTGCTCCGTCTCTATGCCGAACGCAGTCAATTATCGGGCTTTGCTTTCTCACCTGATGATAAACATCAAGCTGAATTTGATCAGCATTTTGCCTATGTTGAAACAGAGGACCAGCTTCGCTCCATTCAAGAAATCAAAAAAGACATGGAAAAACCTTCTCCAATGGATCGTTTGTTGGTGGGAGATGTTGGTTTTGGTAAGACAGAAGTAGCTATGCGCGCAGCCTTTAAGGCAGTTAAGGACGGAAAGCAGGTGGCTATTCTAGTTCCGACGACTGTTTTGGCCCAGCAGCATTTTGTCAATTTCCAAAGTCGTTTTGCAGAATTTCCTGTCAATATCGATGTTCTCAGTCGTTTTAAGACAAAAGTGGAGCAAAGAAAAACACTTGAAAAACTCAAAAAAGGTCAAGTAGATATCATTATCGGAACCCACCGCCTGCTCTCAAAAGATATTGAATTTTTTGATTTAGGCCTATTAGTGATTGATGAGGAGCAGCGGTTTGGGGTCAAGCATAAGGAACGCTTGAAAGAATTAAAAACCAAAATAGATGTTCTCACCTTGACAGCAACCCCTATTCCACGAACCTTGCAAATGTCCATGTTAGGTATCCGTGACTTATCGGTCATTGAGACCCCTCCTACCAATCGCTATCCAGTTCAAACCTATGTTTTAGAAGTAAATCCTTCGGTTATTCGTGATGCAATCCTACGGGAAACAGGCAGAAATGGACAAGTGTACTATCTTTACAATAAAGTTGACACTATTGAACAAAAAGTTTCTGAATTACGCGAATTAGTACCCGAAGTTGAGATTGGTTATGTCCACGGTCAAATGTCAGAAATTCAATTAGAAAATACACTGTTAGCCTTTATAGAGGGGGAATACGATGTATTAGTGACAACGACCATTATTGAAACCGGTGTTGATATTCCAAATACCAATACCCTCTTTATAGAAAATGCCGACCGCATGGGACTGTCAACCCTCTATCAACTGAGAGGGCGTGTGGGTCGCTCCAATCGGATTGCCTACGCTTATCTGATGTACCAACCAGATAAAAATTTGACAGAGGTTGCTGAAAAGCGTCTTGAAGCGATTAAAGGTTTCACTGAATTGGGATCTGGCTTTAAAATCGCCATGCAGGATTTATCCATTCGAGGAGCAGGAAATATTTTAGGAGCAGCTCAGAGTGGTTTTATCGATTCTGTTGGTTATGAATTGTATTCTCAATTATTGGAAAATGCTATTCTTGAAAAACAGGGCAAACAGGCTAAACGTGATAAGAGCAATACAGAAATCAGTCTATTGATAGATGCTTATTTACCAAGTGAATACATTGATGATCAACGTCAAAAAATTGAAATTTATAAGCGAATCAAACAGATTGATAGTCGTACCGACTATGAGGAGCTACAGCATGAGTTAGTGGATCGATTTGGGGATTACCCAGATGTGGTTGCTTATCTTCTTGAGATTGGTCTGCTAAAAGCCTACGTTGATCAAGTCTTTACAAGAAGAATAGAGCGCAAATTAAATCAAGTGCTAGTCAGTTTTGAAGAAGTAGCTGGTCAACTCTTTTTGATGCAGGACTATTTTGAAGCCTTGACTGCGACGAATTTGAAGGCTCATATTTCAGAAAATAAGGGACGGGTGGAATTGCTATTTACTATCGATCAGAAAAAGGATAGTGAAATTATTGAAGAACTCTTGCATTTCGCTGAGAAAATGCTTGAAATTAAGCAACAGAAAGCTCCGTAAAGTTTTAAAACCAACCAAAAAGTGATACAATAGGAAAACGAGGTGAACAACATGAGACTGGATAAGTATTTAAAAGTGTCCCGTATTATCAAACGGCGTACTGTTGCAAAAGAAGTGGCAGATAAGGGAAGAATCAAGGTAAATGGTATTTTGGCCAAATCATCGACGGATTTAAAAGAAAATGATCAGATTGAAATCCGCTTTGGCAATAAGTTGCTGGTTGTTAGAGTACGCGAAATGAAAGATAGTACCAAAAAAGAAGATGCACTCAGTATGTATGAAATTATCAGCGAAACAAGGATTGAAGCAGATGAAAAAATCTAATATTCTCCAAATCAATAACCAATACATCCGAGAAGAATTGCAAAAAAGTCAGGCCTATCGTCAAGAAAAAAAGCAGAAAAATCGATTTATGGGGTCTATTTTGATTTTAGTTGTCTTTCTTTTTGTGCTACCAACTTATAACTTAGTCAATAGTTACCAAACTTTACAAAAGCGGGAGCAGCAGTTGTCTGACCTACAAGATCAGTACAAGGAGTTGGAAAAGCAACAAAAAATAGAATCCTCTCTAGTACAAAAATTAGAGGATGAAGAATATGTGACGAAGTATATTCGTGCTAAACTTCAATATTCAAAAGATGGGGAAGTTATTTACAATATTCCAGGATTATTACCACGATGACAGAAACTATTGTAGAAATTGTTGAAAAATTCTTGGCTTACTCTGATGAAAAACTCGAGGAACTAGCCGAGAAAAATCAAGCCTTAAAAATAGAAAAAAAGGATGACAAGCATTAGGAAGGAGGGAACATGAAAAAACAGTTATTCTGGCTCATTAGTCCAATTTTATTTGCAGCTGCGCCAGTTGGAAGTACTGAAATTCCATTTGAATTATCCAATCAGATGAATTATCAGTTGAACTACAAGGAGTACAGTACAGATTTTCAAAGTGTTCCAACCAATCCTAATGTTTATGAAGAACTTGACAGCTATCTTGACAAGGAATTGACAATTCCTGTCGGAAAAATTAAACCGAATCATTCCTTTTCAATCACTGGAGTCGATGTCAATAGCCAAAATCAGTTGGTCTTTCAACTAGAGGATAAGCGGTATGTAGTGGCTGATCAAACACGCATCTATGATGACATCATACTAGGGCATCAAGCTGTTTCGGAAAAAGCCTGGCTCAAGAAAAATTTCACTCTCTACTCCAGTCCTATTGCGAATCAAGCAAAAAAAATAAGTCTTAATGTCAAGCCTTATCAAGAGGTGACAGTGTCAGAAATTGTTGAAACCCACCTAGGATTTTTTGCGAAAATAAACGCTAAGGCTTGGATTCAGCTCGATGATTTATCTAAGTCGGATAACCGTATCGAGGCTGTTCAGGAGTTGCTGACAACAAAATATCAATCTAAAAATCTATCTGTATATGTCAAAAAATTGTCAACTGGAGAAACAGCAGGTGTCAACCAAGACCAAATGATGTACGCAGCCAGTGTGACCAAACTTCCTACGCTATACTATGTTCAAGAAAATATCAATCGAAAGAACATCAACTTGACAGATAGTGTAAAGTACATCAAGGAAACTGAAGACTTTGACGGAGCTTACGAATCTGAAGGGAGTGGTTCGATTGATAAAAGACCAAATAACCAGAAATATAGAATTGACGATTTAATCAATCATACGGCAAAAGAGTCCGACAATGTGGCTAGCAATCTCCTCGGTTATTATGCAGCCGATCAATTTGATAAAGGTTTCTATCAAGAAACAACTAGAATTGCGGGTCAAAGGTGGGATATGGTGTCACGCATGGCTTCTGCTGAGATGGCAGGATTGATGATGGAGGCAATTTATCGTCAGAATGGCTATGTGCTAGAGAGTCTTTCTACCACCAATTTTGATGACCAGCGGATTGCAAGGGATATTGATGTTAAAGTTGCCCACAAAATTGGCGACGCCTATGATTTCAAGCATGACGTGGCTGTTGTCTATGCTAAGGAGCCATTTATTCTCTCTATCTTTACAGATCAGATGACCTATGATGATATTTCACAGATTGCAAATGATGTATACGGAATTTTGAAATAAGGTAATGGAAGAAAAATTTTTGAAAGTGGCACAAAAAGGTCACTTTTTTGATAAACATGAGGCAGTTCTTATCGCAGTTTCAGGTGGGAAAGATTCGATGAATCTACTGTACCTCCTTTACAAGTACCAAGCGATTCTTGGCATAAAAATAGGGGTCGCCCATGTCAACCATCAACAGCGACGAGCAGCAGTTGAAGAAGAAACTTATATTAGAGAGTGGACTCAAAGACGAGGAATCCCTTTTTACCTATCTTATTTTGAAGGAAGGTTTTCCGAAGCAGCAGCACGTACCATGCGATATGATTTTTTTGCAGAAGTGATGAAAAAACATCACTATACAGCCTTGGTCACGGCCCATCATGCTGATGATCAGGCGGAGACAATTTTGATGCGCTTGATTCGTGGAAGTCGCTTAGCTCATCTAGTAGGAATGAAACCTGTTCAACCGTTTATAGAGGGGGAGGTTATCCGTCCCTTGCTCTCTTTTGATAAGAGTGAGTTGATGGATGTGGTTCACTTTGAAGATGAAAGCAATCATTCTTCGATTTATTTTAGAAATCGTATCCGTAATGAGTATATTCCTTTATTGACTAAGGAAAACCCAAAACTTAAATCTACCTTGCTGCATATCGGAAAAGAGTCAGCTGCTCTTCACCAAGCTCTTAGAGATCTAACTCGTCATATTGACCTAGGGAATCTATCAGAATTTCAATCACAGACAGCTCCTGTCCGGTATGTTTTGCTCCAGCAGTATCTGGAACAATTTCCAGAACTTCATCTGACGCGAGATCAATTTCAACAGGTACTGGGTATTCTTGAAACGAAGGCGAACTACCAACATCATTTAAAAGGGGACTACTATCTTATAAAAGATTATCAGACCTTTACGATTACTAAAATACAGCCTAAGACGGATAGGCAAGAAGAAAAATACGTGATAGAATCAGAAGGTGTTTTTCAGTACGGACAGTTTATTTTTTCATTAAATAAGCCACTGGAACAACCAGACCAGATTCTCTACCTTCAGGCTAATCAACCGATTATCCTGCGAAGGAGACAGGTTGGTGATAGTATACTACTTCATTCTATCAATAAGAAAGTTCGACGGTATTTTATCGATCAAAAAATCCCTCAACAATTACGGTGTGAGGCTGTTGTGATTGAACAGGATGGAAAAATTTATGGAATTGCAAATATGGTTGCCAGTGATTTGAGTAAATCAATAAAAAATGATATAATCAAAGCTACCTTATATATAAAAATGAAAGAGTAAATGAAATATGTTGGAAAAAGATATCAAAAAGATCCTTATTTCAGAAGAAGAAATTGTTGCAAAAAGCAAGGAATTAGGGAAGATTCTAACAGAAGAGTATGCTGGAAAAAATCCCTTGTTAGTTGGTATTTTAAAAGGTTCTATCCCTTTCATGGCAGAACTGATAAAACATATTGACACTCATATTGAGACAGATTTTATGGTTGTATCAAGTTATCACGGTGGTACTGAAAGTAGCGGTACTGTCAAGATTATCAAGGACTTGGATACAAATGTTGCAGGTCGCGATGTTCTCTTTGTTGAAGACATCATTGATACAGGACGTACACTAAAAGAGTTGAAAGAATTATTTGCTTTACGCCAAGCAGCTTCTATTAAAATTGCAACTCTCCTTGATAAACCAGAAGGTCGTGTGGTGGAGATTGAGCCAGATTATACCTGCTTTACAATTCCAAATGAATTTGTTGTAGGATTTGGTCTAGATTATGATGAAAACTACCGTAATATTCCTTATGTAGGAGTATTAAAAGAGGAAGTTTATTCAAATTAGAAAAAAGGTTACGATAGTATTTATGAATAATCAAAACAATAAAGGATTTATCCGAAATCCTTTTCTCTTTATTTTAATTATTGCTACCCTAGTTACAGCGTATCAATTTTTTAAAGCAGGTAGTCAAATTTCAACTCATGAGATTAGCTATTCGCAGGTTGTAACAGAATTAAAAGAGGGTAATGTGACAGATGTTACCTATCAACCGAGTGGCAGTGTTGTCGAAATTTCAGGAACCTATAAAAAACCAAAAGTTGCAGAAAGTAAGGCGGCAGAGTCGATTAAACTCTTCCAAATTTCCGACAAGGTGAGTTATCAAAAATTTACCTCTACCATGCTATCTGCTGATTCAGCACTGGCTGACTTACAAGCATTAGCAAAAGAACACAATGTAAAAGTGACTGTCAAGCCAGAAAGTTCAAATAGTTTGTGGCTAACTATTTTTATCAATGTGTTTCCCTTAGTCCTTTTTGGTATCTTCTTTGTTATGATGATGAACCAAGGTGGCGGTGGTGCACGCGGTGCCATGAATTTTGGACGCAACAAGGCCAAGGCATTGGAAAAAAGCAATGTGAAAGTGCGATTTTCTGATGTGGCTGGTGCAGAAGAAGAAAAACAAGAATTAGTAGAAGTTGTTGAATTTTTAAAAGATCCCAAGCGCTTCACTAAATTAGGTGCTCGGATTCCTGCTGGTGTTCTCCTTGAGGGACCTCCAGGAACAGGTAAGACTCTTCTGGCAAAGGCTGTCGCTGGAGAAGCAGGTGTTCCCTTCTTTAGTATATCTGGTTCCGACTTCGTAGAGATGTTTGTGGGAGTCGGTGCTAGTCGCGTTCGTTCTCTCTTTGAAGATGCTAAGAAAGCAGCACCAGCGATTATCTTTATCGATGAAATCGATGCTGTCGGTCGTCAGCGCGGTGTCGGTATGGGTGGTGGAAATGATGAACGTGAGCAAACCCTCAATCAACTGTTGATTGAAATGGATGGTTTTGCTGGAAACGAGGGGATTATCGTGATTGCAGCGACCAACCGTAGTGATGTCCTCGATCCTGCCCTTCTTCGTCCGGGACGTTTTGACCGTAAAGTGTTGGTTGGACGACCTGATGTCAAAGGACGTGAGGCTATTTTAAAGGTTCATGCTAAAAACAAACCACTAGCAGAAGATGTTGATTTAAAACTTGTTGCACAGCAAACACCAGGATTTGTTGGTGCAGATTTAGAAAATGTCCTGAATGAAGCAGCTCTTGTTGCAGCTCGTCAGAATAAGGCAATGATTGATGCTTCAGATATTGACGAAGCAGAAGATCGTGTTATTGCAGGACCATCTAAGAAAGACCGTCAGATTTCAAAACGTGAGCGGGAAATGGTGGCCTACCATGAGGCTGGTCATACTATCGTTGGTCTTGTTCTTTCAAATGCGCGTGAGGTCCATAAGGTAACCATTGTTCCTCGTGGTCGTGCAGGTGGGTATATGATTGCCTTACCAAAAGAAGATCAAATGCTTCTATCTAAGGAAGATATGAAGGAGCAGTTAGCAGGCCTTATGGGTGGTCGCGTTGCTGAGGAAATTATTTTCAATGCGCAAACGACCGGAGCAGCCAATGACTTTGAGCAAGCGACTCAGATGGCACGGGCCATGGTTGCAGAATATGGAATGAGTGATAAGATGGGACCAATGCAGTATGAAGGAAATCATGCAATGTTTGGTGGCTATACTACTCAAAAACATATTTCAGAGCAAACTGCCTATGAATTGGATAATGAAGTTCGCCAATTATTGAACGAGGCACGAGATAAGGCAGCCAAGATCATTCAAGCTAATCGTGA
The DNA here is from genome assembly GCF_001984715.1 of Streptococcus azizii. Taxonomy (GTDB): domain Bacteria; phylum Bacillota; class Bacilli; order Lactobacillales; family Streptococcaceae; genus Streptococcus; species Streptococcus azizii. The sequence continues at coordinate 3,077 of NZ_MSPR01000013.1, read as the reverse complement.
AACTCATAAATTGATTGCAGAAGCCTTGCTGAAATATGAGACATTGGATAGCATTCAAATCAAATCACTCTATGAAACTGGTCAAATGCCAATGGATTCTGAACAAGCTGATGAAGATGATGTCCACCCACTTTCATATGATGAAATAAAAGAAAAAATGCAGGATGATAAATAAAAAATGGAGTTTCTAACAATGGAACTCTGACCACAACCTTTAAAAACGGACAAGAATGGATTTCTTGTTCGTTTTTTGTGTATACTTAATTACCTAAAACACTAGATTATTTGAGACGACTATAGACAATGTACATAGTCATTTAGACAATATGCAAAGACCCCAGTTGAGAATTCGTGGATTTACCTGTGTGATAGAGATAAGAAAAATAGTTACTCTCATTCTAGGGATTAGCACACACAAATGGAGGCTTCTATGATATGATTCTTTCTATTACAAGAATCACAAAAGATAGAAACATTTTGAAAAAAGCCCAAATAGGCTGAACAGATGCTTTCTAGTCCGCTATCGACCCTGTTGGACTTGACTTGACAAGTGGTGAGGGGAAAAATATTTAAAAAAATGTTAAAAAGTGCTTGACAAAATAAATTCGGGGGGGGGTATAATAAGGATATGCAAGAGGTACTTGCAAAATTTAATAAAGAATGTTACAAAGGAGATATAGAACAATGAAGAAAGTTTTATATACGACATTGGCAGGTGTAGCACTTTTGAGTGCAGCTGCACCGCTAGCGACAACCGTATCTGCTTACGATAATGTTACACAAGGTGTGGCAAATGCAGGTAAAGTAGGTTCAAAAGAATATGCTGCAGCTTTGGGTGAACTTCAAGTCCTTGAAAATCACTTTACTCAAGCAGGTCAAAACAAAGTGGGTGCAGAAATTTCACTTGTTCGTGCCCGTGCTGCGTTAGCTGCTGCAGAAGCTGACTATCAAGCTAAAGTTACTGCTGCTCAAAGCGCACTTGATAATGTTCGTGCAGAGCGTGCAAATGCAATGGCAATCGCAACTTCTGCTACAGGTGGACCTTCTTTTACTTATAATGGAACACCAGTAGTATTTACTGGAGAGGTAACCTCAGCCCGCGTACAAACTGTAGAGGCTACTTTTAATCCAGCAGAAATTGCTGCAGAAGCAGCCCTAGATGCTGCTAAAGCAGATACTGGTGCAGTAGATGCAGCAAAAGCTAATGTTGAGACTGAAGAGAAAGGTCTTGCTGCTGAAACTGCTGCCTACAATGATGCCCGTGCTGCATATGAAGCACAATTTGCGAAAGTAGAAGCACTTTACAATGCCTTCCGTGAAAATGATCCTGCTGGTGCTGCAGATGTTGATGCACCTAAGAAAGCGGAAGAACCATCTTCTACTCAAAACTCCACTGGTACTGTTTCAGACAATGGAAAAGCTGCTCATAAATCTGTAAAAGCGGCAGATACCGCTACAGGAGAGAAGGCATTGCCAAAAACTGGTGCTGTAAAATAATCGCGAAAGCGAGTAAGTATCACTAGGGTCGCTTGACTCTAGTGTATTTTTATGGAGGAAAATCAGTGTGAAGAAGAAAAATTCCCAATTAAAAAAATGGTTAGGGATTAGTACAGCTATACTTATGGCTCTCCTTACAGTATTTGTGACAGTAACATTCTTCAGCAAACAAGAAGAAAGTAGGGAGAAAATTAGTGTAAGCACCGATTTAGTTACTAAGCAGACCTCATCGACGGTTGCTCCTTATCAAGTATCAGCAGAGGAAAAAGAATACTTGACGCAACGCTTTACTCCATTATTGGAAGTTAACGCAGAGACAGTCGGATATGTTTATGCACCAGGAACGAAATTGGATGAGCCAGTTGTGCAGACTACGGATAATTCGACTTATTTGGTCAAAACCTTTGATGGTGGAAATGAACCATACATGGGGACTGTGTTCATGGATACCGATAATAAAAAAGATTTTAGAGATCAGCTGACTTGGCTGTTTGGCCATGCGCGTGGTAGTGCGGTCGCAGATCACCGTATGTTTAATGATGTAAACTATTATGATGAACAGTCTTATTTTGATGCTCATCCTTATGTTATTGTTGAGACACCTGAACGTAAATACTACTACGAAGCAGCCTTTTTAATTATCGTCCCAGAGAATACCGCTTTTTATAAAACTGAATTTACGAGTAAAGATGAATTTAAAACACAATTAGAAGCTGTCTCAAAGGATGCAACTACTAGGAATCATACTATAAAAATCAACGCAAATGATAGATACTTAGTCCTATCCACTTGTCGAGAAGATGATGAAACGATTCGTTCCAACCTGTATCTTCGCCAAATTCCTGATGAAGAATTAACAGAATTTTTGGTGCAACATGCTAATAATTTGGGATATGTTGCTACTAGAGAATAACTTGTTTTATGCAGTGAACAATCTTTTCCTTACTTTCTTTGATTAGATTGTACTATTTAATAGGTTGTTTACGGATTGCTTTCAGAGATTTTTTTGCAGAATCAGTTACTAATTGACTTTTTCCGTACCTAGCTACTTTTCAATCAACCGACGCTCAGCTATTGTCAAATACTTGAATTGCAGTGTATAATGAGTGCACATCTTAAAGAGTCTCCTTGTGTTTGTGGTGAACGACAAGTATACTTCTTTGAGATGTTTTTTCATACATGCAAGTGGCCAACTTCATTTTAGAATATTTAAAGTAGAAAAAAGAGAAAAAACTTTTAGCCAAAAAAAATCCAAAAAAGGTAAAAAAATAAAAAAAGTAGTTGACAAAGGAATATGAAGGTGATATACTGATATAGTTGTCGCTTGATGAGCGGCGCAAGACCTTTGAAAATTAAAGAAGACGAACCAAACGTGCAGGGTGATTTATCAAGCAGATAAATCGTCAATGAACAAAAGAACAATAAAACGGATAAGCCAGAGTGCTTAGCCGGGCAAACGATTATTTTAATGAGAGTTTGATCCTGGCTCAGGACGAACGCTGGCGGCGTGCCTAATACATGCAAGTAGAACGCTAAAAGGAGAGCTTGCTCTTCTGGAAGAGTTGCGAACGGGTGAGTAA
>NZ_MSPR01000012.1 GCF_001984715.1 Streptococcus azizii | reverse complement strand
ACACAAGATGTGAAGCCGTTAAAAAACCGAATGAAAAATAGAAAATCGAAGCAGGTTGTCTTGCAACCAATGAGATTTATCTTTTTTCCGAGGTTTTAGGCTGAACTCAATTACACAAGATGTGAAGACATTTTTAGTTTTAGACTAGGGATAATGAACATTTTCAACTAGTGCGAAGTGCTGCAACGGTATAATCTGATAAAAAGGGCCTTGCGTTCCCTAGTTGCTTCAACAACCGTTAGATTACCTCCAATAATAGTGGTTGTGATTTTTACTGCAATAGGCTATAATAGTTTCAACATATCGTATCGGAGTGCCACATGCCAAATCTACTAAATTATGTCGAAGAAGTAGCCTATCAAGATTTTTATGATCTGCCCCTCAACCGTCTAGACATTCTTGCCTTAACAGAGATTACCTATTTACCCTTTAATGGCCTCGTCAGCCCCGACTTTACGGCAGACCATGCTCCTCGACTGGACCATGTAGCCACACAATTTGAAGCAAGCTACCAGAATGAGACACCCAACCTTTCCGTCACCATTACTCCAGAACGCATCCAGTTGCTTCAACTCCTCAAGGAAGCCAAGCGTTTCAAGGCAATTAAGGCCTTTGCTTATGTTGACGATTATGACAAAGAAGAGGAAAAACAATTTGCTGCTATGAGCTACAAGATTGGTCGCGATAGGATTCTGACCATTTTTAGGGGGACCGACGATACCATTATCGGCTGGAAAGAAGATTTTCACATGACCTATATGGCAGAGATCCCTGCCCAGCAGTCCGCCACTGAGTACCTCAAAGAAATCATGGATAACTCCCAGCAACTCCTCTACGTAGCTGGTCATTCAAAAGGGGGTAACCTTGCGATTTATGCCAGCAGTCAGATGGATAAAGTAGCACAGGAACGCATTGCTCAGATTCTCGCCTACGATTCACCTGGTGTCCATCCGTCTGTCATCTCATCCCGCGGTTACCAAGCCATAAAAGGACGCATTCAATCGATCATCCCGCAACATTCCATTGTCGGTATGCTACTTGAGACGCCTGAGCATGCGGAAATTGTCGAAAGTAAGGCCTTCGGTCTGCTCCAACATATCAGCTTCACTTGGGAAATTGAAAACGACGACTTTAAGTTAGCTCCCGCCCTCACAGAAAAGAGTCTCCAAATCGACGCAACCCTAAAGGCATGGACAGCTAGCCTTACTGATGAAGAACTCAAAGATTTCTTTGATCTCCTTTTTGGTATCTTCATCGATGCAGAGATTGAGCGACTCAATGATTTCACCGTTGATACTCCAAAGAAAATACAGCTTCTCTTGCAGCAGCAACACAACCTCGGCTCTCAAGAAAAAGAGATGCTCGACACCCTCTTTTACCGCCTAGTTGATACCCGCTACCAGATTTGGAAGGAAGCCTTGACGACCCCCTTTGCAAAATTAGAAGAATGGTTAAGAAAGAAACCTGACAAGGAGTAGCCCGTCAGGTTTTCTTCGCTTTAAACAGCCAGTTGTCCTTGTCCAAGTCCATGGTCAAAAGATAGGTTTGAGGCTCTATTTCTGTAATAAACCCCAGTATTTCCAGGGCTTTGACAAAAATATCCGTCCGTCGTTGTCGGACGGTTTCTTTACGCATAAATTTTAACAAAAAGGTCGTCATGTACTTCATGGCATATTCTTGATTGACATCCCCCAAGAGCTGGTACAAAACCTCTTGCTCTTCTGACAAGGGGAGTTGTTTCGTCAACTTGTAAAAATAAGAAGACAGGGTCAGACGTTCCCGAATGGCATCAACCTCTTCTTGAATGACCAACTTGTTGGTAGTATTTGTCGTTTCAACCGTAAAGGTAGTCGCCAGCAATTCTGCAAAAATAGGACTTGCCGTCTCAACAAAAATCTCTTGATCCAAGGCTAAATCAGCCAGACTCATCAGGCAGGAAAAAGAGTTGGAATAGCGACGATTGTGCCTGCGGATATAGCCCGCCTGGATAAATCGCTCTAGTTGCCGGTCTATATTGGAGACAGTGGCAAATTCTTTTTTTATCTGACGAAGGGTCACATCGTCATGCTGGTCCAAGTACTGGATTAAGTCTTGGAAAAAACTGGATTGGCTTACCTTACTGGGATGATACACTCTAATCATGAGAGTATTATACCACACAAAAAGAGGTTGAGCAAAAAACAACTCAGTCTCCTGCTGAACAAACGAATCTAGGGTAGGAGCGTGCGAGCTGCGCTATCCTTGGGAGGATTCAAAGACAAAAGCTGGATTTCCATACCAAGCTATGCCCTCGTATATCCAACCGCGCTGCTGAAGTACTGCTACCTCATGTTCATCCATCGTATAATGATGAGAACCTGATGTAAGTCCCTGATGGAAAAGGCGATAGACCGGTCTACCACCTCCCGAATACCAAGCCAGTCCCTCATATTTCCAAAAATGTTTTTCCGTCAAGACCGTAATTTCATTTAAATCCTTGGTATAGTGATGGTCTTTCAAAATGGGATTATAGAGACGATAGACAGCCTCCCCCTTCTCAGGTGCCTGCCAGGCTACGCCTTCATATTGTCCCCAGCCCATCTGGACCAGAGCATCTTTTTCTTGGAGGTTACTTGTATAAAAATGTTCTTTGTTGTTAGGGTTATAGAGACGATGCATGGGTTTAGAGGCTTCGACATCGCTATCTTCTACTGTCACTTCCCAGGCAACAGCAATATCATTTATCGATAATTCAACAGGATATGCTTTCAGTTCATCAGCAAATTTTTTTGCTTGGTCACTGTCACCACTTGGAAAACTCGGATAGATTTTCGTACTACCTGCTTTTAAGGCAGTCCAATTCCCTTGTTCATCAAAGGTAATGATGGAAGGATCTTCCACTTGCATATCAAAAGAGTATCTCATATCCTTTAATGGGGAGTTCTGCGGACGAAGAATCTGCCCTCTTTCTCCTACTTTTAACCTCATTTTAAATGTACCTGGTTCAAATTCGGATCCCCCTTGACTTTTAAAACTAGGAATCAGTTCGTCAGCTGACACTTCTTGGAAAATTGGATATACAGACGACATTTCTGACATGCTAACAGGCACATAGGCACAGCAGAGTAGCAGAATGCCCTTCACTAAAGATTTACGAAACATAGGTTTCCTCCTTCTAATTTGCTTTAAATGCAACACCCTCATAGTTCCATCCATAGCTTACTAATGTATTTTTTTCATTGACACTAGCCGTATAGAAATGTTCCTTTGTTACTGGACTGTATAATCTAAAAACATCTACTCCTGTACCACTTTGAAAAACAGCTCCTTCATTTACCCACCCTACAGCTTGAAGTGTTTGAACTTCATTCATATCTGTCGTTAGCAAATGATCTTTGGTACCTGCATTATATAAACGATATACTGGCGCAACATCCCCTGTTTTCCATGCAACCCCTTCATCTATCCAACCATGTTTAGAAACTAACGTATTTCTTTCGTTTAAACTTGAGGTAAAATGATGTCTTTTAGATCCTTCATGGTATAATCGATAAACTGGGGCTGATTGTGTAGGTTCTGCATTTGTAAAGCTTACCGCACCTGAAGATGGATTAACTGAATTGATAAGGCTAAGCATGCTCGGTGTTACCCTAGCCGCATGGTTAGTAACATCTGGATTGAACCCACTATGAACACCTACAACTTCATTATCAGCATTCAAAATCGGACTACCACTTTGCCCACCTCTTGTATCAATTTTATAATTCAATTTATTCTCTAAAACATTTTCAATATTTCCAGAAGCAAACACCATTTTCCCAGGACGATCACCCGGATATCCTGCTGTTTGAGCATAATCGCCAGTTTTAATATTCGTTGATAAGCTTAGGTATCCAGTTTGTGTGCCAAGTGGTTTAGAGAGTTTTATAACAGCATAATCATTTTCAGGATTCGGATTTGAAGCATATGCATCATTTATTTTAATCTGTGCAACACCAGTTGCTCCAAACGGTGTACTACCATCGGTTATCGCAGGGGTAACCTTAATATTTGTAAAATATTCATTCTTTGCAGATGAATATACAACATGAGCAGAAGTCAAGACTACATCACTAGCAATCATCGTACCAGTTCCCATCAACGGAACATATTGACCTGAGCCATCATGATAACCTATTCCTTCGATTTTAACAATCTTTGGAAAAAAACCGTTAGTAGTATCCGTAACTGTAATCCTATTATCTGCTCCAAAAATTTGCTCAAATATTGCATTTTCATTTTCATCAGAATAAACTGTGAAAGGACTGAACGAAAGCGACAAAACCAACATTGTAGCTAGTGTAAGTAATTTGTTAAAGAATTTACTCATTGGCATATTTCCTCCTAAAGTAATTTTACAGGAATATCTTAACCTCTAATTTTGAACAATTTATATAATGACCATTGTAAGCTTTTTCAAAACAAGAGAGACATTAAAATCGACTCAAGTTCTCCCCTCCCTTCTGCTTCAATAAGAACTATCTAACTGCCTCTTGACTATACCTCCCTGTAGGATGGGTTATAGGAAAATTCAAATTGTTCTCCACTAGAAGTTTCCCTCTTCTTAGTTTTTATTATAAGCAATGCCCTCAAAAATGTCAACGATTTTTATAAGCGCCTTCTTTTCTTTTTATGATGGGGCTACTGAAGGCAGGAAACAGAAGTTTGCAAGTATAACCCCTCAGTAACCTTTAAGACATAAGCGAGGCTGAGACAAAAGTCCAGCTCCAAATATAAAAAACGAACGAACATGACATTTGTAGTCACATAAATTTAATTTCGTTCGTTTTTATTGGTTAATTGTAAATTTTGCAGAACTTATAATAAGGAAGTTCAAAAATTAAAATCTTTTTTCCCAGCCTCCTCGTCAAAACTCCTATTTCCTAGCTCAGGCTTCTGTGGTCACTTGCTTGTTTCAATCCCTTCAAATAGAGGCTGAGACAAAAGTCCAGCTCCAAATAGAAAAAACGAACGAATATGACATTTGCAGTCACATAAATTTAATTTCGTTCGTTTTATTGGTTAATTGTAAATTTTGCAGAACTTATAATAAGGAATTTCAAAAATTAAAATCTTTTTGTCCCAGCCTCTATTGAGTACATATCTCTGAGCTACTTTGTCAAAAACCTAAAGGAAGAGGCACAAGCCCTATTTGGATGACCAAATAGGGCTGCGCGAACTATACTCCTTTATCCTCCAAAACTTTCGGTTAATGGTGGGACAACTTGTTTTTTACGAGAAACAGCTCCTGCTAAAAAGGCATGGTTGTTTTCAAGGGTGAAGTTGAAAGCAGCTTCAACCTTATCCATATTTTGTCCCAAGGCAAGGATTTCAGAATTTGAATTCACAATATCCGTAATCATCAGTACAAAATCAGAGTAGCCATTTGCTGCACTCGCTTGTTTGATCGCTGCTTCAATTTCTGCCTGACGTTCCAACACTTCTGCAATATCAACTGTATTGACCTGCGCTACACGAACAGCCTGACCATTTAGCTCAAAAGTCTTAGCATCAATATCAATCAATTCATCTGCTGTCTTGCTAGCAAGATTGGTTCCTGCTTTCAGCAGGGCAAGACCATATTCTTCTATGTTTACGCCTGCCAGCTCTGCTAATTCTACCGCTACATGTGGGTCACTTGCATGAGTCGTCGGTGATTTGAGGAGAAGCGTGTCTGAAATCAGACCAGACAAGAGCATACCAGCTACTTCTTTTGGAGGGGTCAAGCCATTTTCTTTAAAGGCACGGTAAACGATAGAAGAGGCTGATCCAACTGGCTCCAAGCGCATATAAAGAGGGTTTGCTGTCTCAAAATTTGCTACACGATGATGGTCAATAACCGCTACTACCTCTACCTCTTTAATGTCAGAAATAGATTGTTGGAACTCATTGTGGTCTGTCAAGATGACCTGTCTCACATCCTCCGCTTTGGCAGACTCCACTACGCGTGGTGCTACGACTCCAAAGTAATCCAAGGCAAAGGCTGTTTCCTCATTCGGTGTTCCGAGAGCTACATTTTCTGCATCACGACCGAAGGCTTCACGTTCCAAATACGCCCAGCCATAAGAAGATGCAATCGCATCTGTATCCGGATTTTGGTGACCAAAAACTAACAATTTTGACATGTTCTGTTACCTCTTTAAGCGTTATTCACTCTATTTTAGCATATTTTCAGCTACTTGCAAATCATTCTTCACCCCTCATTTGCCAAACGTTTTCAAAAAGAGTAAGATAGTAGGTAGAACAATGGAAAGGAATCCTCTATGAAATTTACAGAATACACCTATACTCGTCCTAATTATCCACTGCTAAAAGACCAATTAACAGACTTGACGCAGCAACTACAAAAGGCCGACTCAGCAGAAAAGGCAATCGACACCGTAAAAGCCATTACAGCCATCAATGCCAGCATTGATACACAGATGAATTTGTGGCACATTCGTCACTCTATTGATATGAATGATACATTTTACAATGAGGAAACTAAATTCTGGAATGAGCACCTGCCACTCTTTGAAGAATTGACAACTGCCTATTATCAAGCAGTTCTTGCCTGTCCCTATCGCACAGAATTGAGTGAATTTTTGCCAGAAACCTTCTTTATGTTGGCTGAAAACAAGCAAAAAATCTTCTCCTCTGAAGCGATTCCGCTTTTCCAAAAAGAAAACGATCTCGTTGACCAATACAATAGCTTGATTGCTGGTGCACAAATTGACTTCCAAGGACAAACCTACAACCTTTCTCAACTAGCTCCCTTTGCCCAGTCTACTGATCGTGCAGTACGCAAGGCAGCCTCTGACGCTTCAACTGCTTACTTTGCAAGCAAGGAAGCAGAGTTTGACCGTGTCTACGATGAACTGGTGAAAGTACGGACCGAGATTGCCCATACGCTTGGCTTTAAAGACTATGTAGAGTACGGTTATGTCTCAATGAATCGTTTTGATTACAATCGTGATATGGTGCAGGTCTACCGTGAAGAAATTCTCAAACATGTCGTCCCAATCGTGCAAAAGCTCCGTCAACGCCAAGCAAAACGAATCCAAGTGCCTAGTCTCAAACACTATGATCTCGCACTTGAATTCCTAAACGGAAATCCTAGACCGCAGGGAGATCCCGATTTTATCGTCAGTGAAGCTCAAACAATGTACCGTGAACTATCCGCAGAAACGGGAGAATTTTTCGACTTTATGGTTGAGCATCATCTCCTTGATCTAGTGGCAAAAACGGGTAAAGATAGCGGGGGCTACTGTACCTATATTCCTGACTACAAGAGTCCATTTATCTTCTCCAACTTCAACGGAACCAGTGGTGATATCGATGTCCTAACCCATGAAGCTGGACATGCCTTTCAGGTCTATCGCTCGCGCTGGATTGCAAGTCCTGAAGTCATTTGGCCAACCTATGAAACCTGTGAGATCCACTCCATGTCCATGGAATTTCTGACCTGGCCTTGGATGGAACGCTTCTTTAAAGAACAAGTAGATCAATACAAATTTGCTCACTTAGCAGGGGCACTGCTCTTCCTGCCTTACGGGGTGCTTGTCGACCATTTCCAACATGAAGTCTACGAACATCCAAATATGACACCAGCAGAACGCAAGGCTACCTGGAAACGTTTAGAAGAACTGTATCTTCCTGACCGTGATTTCTCTGAATCAGAAGCCCTCAACCGCGGTATCTTCTGGTACCGTCAAGGACATATCTTTGCAAGTCCATTCTACTACATTGACTATACCCTCGCTCAGGTCTGCGCCCTCCAATTCTGGAAACGTACGCAGGTGGATCACGATGCAACAGCCTGGGAAGATTACCTTCGTATCTGCGATCTCGGTGGAACAAAATCCTTCCTTCAAGTCGTGGCAGCAGCAAATCTCGAGTCTCCATTTAAGGAAGGTGCGCTTGCAGCAACCACCCAAGCAGCCAGTGACTGGTTAGAGACGATTGATGATAGCGCGTTCTAATAGGGGGGAGATTCTCAAAGAAATCAACACTTCACAAACACAAAAAATCCTTTCGGAGTTTCTGAAAGGATTTTTTGACGGATATTAAACCAGCTAGGTAGCTAGCTAGCTCCTCCCTGCATGACATTTGTGACGAACCTAGCTAGGATCGCAGGGATCTCAATACGAAGCGGTACGCTTTCTGTTCGACCGCCTATTTTGCTGTATCGGTTTGAAGAGTATCAATTTCCACGCACGCGGTTCAAGTAATCTTGATAGCTTTCTGTTTCCATGAGACTCTTGGCATTTTCAACGCGCTCCTTGGTAGGAGGCTTAGTCCCTTCTAAGGGGTAGGGACGCCCCAATTCCCGCCATTTGAACTCACCCAAATTATGGTAGGGAAGGACTTCAAAACGCTCAACATTATCCAAGGTCTTGACAAATTTTCCTAGTTCCAGTAAGTCCTCATCACGGTCTGTCAAATTCGGCACCAAGACATGACGAATCCAAACAGGCTTGCCAATATCAGAAAGGTAGCGCGCACACTCTAGAATCGTTTTATTACTATGCCCTGTCACAAAACGGTGCTGGTCTGGGTTCATTTCCTTAATATCCAGCAAGACCAAATCGGTCACTTCCATGAGCTTGGAATATTTCTCTAAATATCTAGGGGTATTACGGAAGGTTAAGGCACACGTATCAAGGGTGGTATGGATCCCTCTCTCTTTTGCCAAAGTAAATAAGGCAATCAAAAAATCAATCTGAATGGTCGCCTCACCACCTGATACAGTAATCCCTCCTTCTTTCCCCCAAAAGCCCTTGTAGCGGATGGCTTCATTTAATACATCTTCTGCTGTCCGCTCTGTCGCAGCAGGATTGACCAAGTCCCAGGTGTCTGGGTTGTGGCAATACTGACAGCGCATGTGACATCCCTGCATAAACACCACAAAGCGAATGCCCGGTCCATCTACTGCCCCGAAACTTTCCGTTGAATGCACCAGTCCTGTTACATTTTTATAATCTACTACTTCCATTCTCTCTTCCTCACTTCTCAATACTCTCATTATATCATAAATTTAGGAAAGCGTTTGTATGAATGATTGTCGATTTTCATCGGTAGTCTCCAAGCTAAGTGACAGCAAACAAACTGATGGAAAAGAGCAGAAAACGAATAAAGATTAGTTGCTTGATACAACCAATCTTTATTCGTTTTCTAGGGAGTGTTAGGCTTTTACTCCCGATTCTTTCTTTTCTTTCTTATCTTCTTCGACTACGAGAGGGGTGATGAGTATTTTGAGCTTGGTCACACGACCATTTTTGACCTTATCATTGATCATGACAAGATGATGGCCCTGATTGTCTACCTCATAGGCTTCTTTTTCCTCCTGACTTGGAATCGTTCCAAGTCCTGTCAGATAGAAGCCTGCAATCGTATCCACATCATCACTTTCTAGATCTGTTCCAAAGTGTTCATTGAAGTCATTCAAGGTCATATTCCCTTGAACAATATAGGTATGCTCTGCTATTTCTCGGACAAAAACCTCTGTCTTATCCGTCTCGTCATCAATTTCTCCAACAATTTCCTCTAGTAAATCTTCCAAGGTGACAATTCCTGCCACACCACCGTACTCATCGAGTAGAATAGCCATTTGATTTTGAGTATTGCGCAAGGCTTTTAGTAAATCATCAACAAAAATCGTCTCTGGCACAAAGAGGGGCTCTTGCAAAATACGACGAATACTCATATTGTCAAAACCGTTGGCAAATCCTTCTGCTAAAATCCGCTTGGTATGGATCAGACCGACAATATTATCCTTATCACCATCATAAACAGGAATCCGCGAGAAATTCTGCTTGAGAATCTCAGCCATAATCGTCGCCGTATCGTCCTCAATATCCACCATGAAGGCATCCGTACGCGGTACCATAACCTCACGCGCCATCATTTCATCCAAGGAGAAAATCCCCTGCAACATTTCAATCTCATCTGCATCTAAGGTTTCCTCACTCTGGGTGGTCAAGATATATTCAATCTCATCGCGGGTCATCTTCTCATCTGCATCGTCAAACTGCATAGGGGTCAACCGACTGATTAGATTGGTGGCAGCAGACAAGAGCCAAACGAAGGGACTGACTATCTTGCCTAGAAAGAGGATAATAGGGGCAGAAATCACGGCCAAATTTTCTTTCATGTTCATGGCGATACGCTTAGGATACAATTCTCCAAGAACGATTGAAATAAAGGTCAACAAGGCAAGCGCCAGCCAGTAACCACCTGTCTTAGCTGTATCAGAATTGCCCAACCAACCGGCAAAGATTGCACCTAAATCACTTGCTAGGCTTGCCCCTGACAAGATACTGATAAAGGTAATACCGACTTGAATGGTGGATAGAAAATGATTGGGATTTTCCAGTACATTTAATAAGCGGACAAATTTCTTCTCTCCCTCTGCTGCTTTTTGTTCCACACGAGAGCGATTGAGAGATACCAAGGCCATCTCAGAAGCTGAGAAAAAAGCATTGAGTACGGTCAACAATAACAGTAATAACAGTTGTAAATGAATGGTCTGACTACCGGGGTCTTCCATGATGTGTATATCTCCTATAAAAATATATAATAGAACCATTATACCATGTTTTCGGCAATCTTGTCACTCAGATATTGCTAAAAAGTTTTTTCACTAAATTATCAAAGTAGTCTGGCACCAAAACTGGAAAATAGACTGAGACAGAAAATAAGGTAGAACTTCCTATGGGACAAGTTGGTAACTGACAAAAAGGGTTTTATCCTCCAGCGACACGACACAATCAACTAAAGCATCTTCTCATGCTCAGCAATCCAAAACAACAGAGACGGGCGAAGCTCGTCGCAAGCAAATCAAAGATATTGCTGCAAGCACCTATAACGGTATCGCCCTACTTCATTCAAAAACTGACAAGAAAAACTCTGGAACGGCTGTTTTCATCTCGCCTGACGCGCTTCTGACCAATCGACATGTCGTCACTTCTTTTAAAACTGCAAATGAAACAGTTCTACGAACAGTGAATCAACAAGGAGAAGCTGTAGAGCTCCCTGTCAAGGAACTCATTGCTCCAGAGGAGGAGAGCATGGATGTTGGAATAGTCAAACTCCAAGCACCCATTACCGAAAACAAGGAGCTAAGCCACATCAAGATTCAAAAAATTGCTAGCCTTGAAACGGTCAATAAGACAAAGGGCTCTGACTTCATTCGCGCTGTTGATTATCCTGGAGATAAAGAACACGGAACCCTCTGGGACAGCCACGGAAAAATCAAAGACATTGCTGGCAATTTCATCACCTATACTGCTCTGATTACCAGCGGTTCGTCTGGCTCCCCCCCTCTTTAATAAAAACGATGAATTGATTGGCCTAGCCAACGCTTCAACCGATGATCTAGAAAACCCAACCTCCTTTGGTCTACTATTTGACACTGCTATTCGGACATTTATCCACCAACATCAATAGGAAAAGATTGATCTCCTTGTTTTCCACTTCTATGATATAATAAATAGAAATATAACGAAACACGAGGTATGCTATGATTCTTTCAATGCAGGAACTTTCCTATCGTAGGCAGGGAAGGACTATTTTAGATCGGCTTTCTTGGGAATATAAGGCTGGAGAACAGTGGGCTATTCTCGGGTTAAATGGGGCAGGGAAGTCTACCTTGCTACGAATCTTGACAGCCGAATTTTGGAAGAGTTCAGGAAATTTGAGCGTCTTAGGAGTTCCATTTGGGAAAGGAGACATTCCAAGGCTACGAACCAAAATCGGAATTGTCAGCTCTTTTTTAGCCGAACGTTTCCCTGTAGACCTCTCGGCAGAACAGATTGTCCTCACTGGAAAATATAAGTCATCCATCCTCTACCGTGAATATGGGGAAAAAGAAATCGACCAAGCCAAGGCTATGCTTCATCAACTGGATGCCTATCATCTCATTGGCCGAAGCTATTCCAGTCTCTCGCAAGGGGAACGCCAACTGCTACTGATTGCCCGCAGCCTCATGGAGGAACCAGAACTCCTGATTTTAGATGAGGCGACCGTCGGATTAGACCTGCTCGCCCGTGAACGCCTGCTACAGCATATCGAGCAGATTGGCACACTTCCCAAAGCACCAGCCCTCATCTCTGTTACCCATCATGCAGAAGAAATTACCCAATCCTTCACCCATGTCTTACTCCTAAAAGACGGCAAAATCCTAGCCAAAGGCCCCAAGGCAAATATCCTAACACCTGATATGCTCTATCAGTTCTACGACCAACAGGTCGAATTGATTCCGCTAGGAGACGAACGTGTCTTTATCAAACCCATTCTGTAAATCCCTCCAATACATCCGGTCATAATGGTTCATAGATGAAAAAAGCGAACAAAACAGTGTTTCATCTATTCAGAGCACTCATTTGTTCGCTTTTTGTCTATATGTATACTTCTAAAACATGAATATATTGTCATGTTTTAAATGATATTCTGTTATCCCAGATTTATCCTAATTCTTCCGAGCATAATTCATGACATCATAGGGGAGGGTATTCACCGTTTCCTTTAGGGAATAGTTCTCCAGATTATTGACATTTTGCCGCAAATACTTAGCGTAGCTGGCAGAAATGAGTCCCTTGTCTTGATATTCAAAGATAATCTTGCGCTCAAGATAGTAGCCCCGTAGCATTTCATCGATATTGGTGGGTTTCATCCGTGTGATAACCCGCTCGATAAAGGCCCCACTACCGATGATTGCAGTCTCGCGTAAGCGAGCTTCCTGTAAGAAGTGGATTAAGGATGGTTTATAAATCCCTTTTAAATGTTCCAAACTCTCAATAATGACCTCGGTATTTGCTAGATACAGCTCCGCAATGCTTTCAATTTCGTCTTTGGTCAAATGACGTTTTTCTTTTTTGCGCCACGAACGAAGTTTTGCTCCCAAGGTCACTATTTCGTGGAGAATCAGACGGGATACCCGCCAAAATACAATCCAGAAATAGGTAATGCGGGAAGTCAAGTTGCGGTTAATTCGCTGCTCCATAGCCAAGAGATAACGCTGATAAAGGTGGTAGGAACGATTGTCAACCTTCCCTTCTTCATAGGCTTGCTCCAAGCCATCATTTTCGATACTAAGGATTAAAAGTTGGAGACTGGCTAAATCCTTACGAACCGACTTGTCCTCCTGCTCCAAAATCAAATGTTCTATACGCCCGTGGTAATTATCAATCGCTGCATAGAGCGGCCCCTTGATCTTTGTATGGGCCAAATCAGCCTCTAACTCGGTCACCACATCATTTAAAATGGCAATGTGCATCACGTAATCCGCTGTTTCTTCTCTCGCATTAGAGAAATACGGAAGCACGACCAAGCCAGACAAGAAGCTAAGCAAGGTCACTCCTGCCACAATAAAGAGTAACAGGGGATACTCACGCTCTAAAGTTGCTGGAATCAGGAGAATCGTTGCAATCGACACGGTCCCCTTAACACCTGAAAATGTCAGCAAAAGACTGTCTTTCAAAGCGTAGGACATCTTTTTCTTTAAACGCAGCATCCGAAAAGCATAGAAACCATAAACCATGACAAAACGGATACTAAACATCAAAAGAGTTAGCACAAAAACAGTAACCAGTAAGAAAAGATTATCATAAATCGGATTACGCAAAATGGGTTCTAAAATCATCTGCAATTCAATCCCTAGAATCACAAAAACAGAACCATTGAGCATAAAGGTTACCGTATGCCAGACTGTATCGGTCACCATATCCACTTGTGCCTCTAGGAGGGTGATATTTTTAAACCGACTAGCCTTTAAAATTCCTGCAACAACGACCGCGATAATTCCTGATACGTGCATCTCTTCTGCCAAAAAGAAGGTTAACAAAGGGAGACTCAATTCCAGTAATAACTGCCCCGCAATGTCAGAAGCACGTACATTGAGGAGTAGGCGATGCAAACTATGATTGAGAAAGGCTGTGCAGGCTCCAATCACAACACCGCCAGTAATCGAAAAGAGCAGGGAGAGACCTGCTTTTTCCAGCGAAAAGTTTCCCGTTACCCAAGCTGCGACTGCAACTTGAAAGGCTACGAGACCACTGGCGTCATTCAGTAGCCCCTCTCCCTTTAAAATACTCTCTACACGCTTGGAAAAAGTAAAACGTTCGGACAAGGAAGCAAATGCCACCAAGTCTGTCGGCCCTAGGGCTGCCCCCGCGGCTAAACAGGCTGCCAGCGGAAGAGCCGTCCACAACATATGCGCTACATAACCCATGCTCAAGGTGGAGACAAAAATCACAGGGAAAATCAGAAACAGTATAATCTTCCAGTAGCGTAAAATACTGGTCACATCACTTTCTTCTGCTTCTCGAAACAAGAGTGGACCAATGACTAAGGCAAGGAAAACCTCTGTATCCAGATGAAACTGCCCCTGTGGTAAACACAAGCCCAATAAGACCCCTGATACAATCTGCAGGAGGGGCAAGGGTAGGCGCGGAAATAATTTATTCGCTGCATTTGAAGTAATTAAAACAAGTAGGAATATAATTAGATAAAGGAGTATCGTCATCCACTAGCTCCTTATTTCTTATGGCAACATTTCTCAAACAAGAGCCGTTGTTCCGAAATTTTTTCATCGATTTTAGACAGGTCTCGATGTTCAATCTGCTTCTGACAGCGCTCCATTTCAAGACTGACTAATTTCTGCTTGATTCTGACCATTTTTTTACTCATCTGCACATCATCAAACTTCTTGGCTAATTGCTCATCCTCATGGGAATCAATGTACTTGCTCCTAAGCCCTGCTAATTTTTCCTGTAAATATTTTTTATCCATGGTTGTATTCCTTTACTTTTTCAAGCATTACTAAAAATGGAGGATGGTTCACTTGATTGAGGGGACGATAGATGGTCGCAGTAAATTCCCGCTGGGGAAGCTGGCTGACAAAGTCTAGTACCGCATCACGTTCCACTGCTCCTCCTTCATGACCATAGTAGATCATAAGGGCGATCCGACCGCCTGGCACTAAACGCTGGCATAATTTTTCCAGGGCAAGCAGGGTCGTCTGAGGACGGGTAATCACAGATTTATCCGCACTAGGAAGATAACCCAGATTGAAGATTCCAGCTTTGACCTCCTCTACATAAGCATCTACTTGCTCATGTCCTGTTAAAACCAACTCAACATTTTTAAGACCGGCTGCACCTACACGCGCTCGTGTTGTTTCGAGTGCCTGTTCTTGAATATCAAAAGCAACGACCTTCTTTGCTAACCCAGCAAGAAACAAGGTGTCGTGACCATTTCCCATGGTCGCATCCACCACGGTATCCTCCTTGGTTACGACTTCTGCTAGAAACTGATGAGCCATTTCTAAAGGTCTTAACATATCAATTTTTGCTCCTTTGCTTTACAACCTTGCACGCTCCCACGGCGGCGCATTTCGCTTTCAATCGCATTTAGCACTTCCCATTTGTTGAGGCTCCACATAGGGCCAATCAGCATATCCCGTGGCGCATCTCCTGTAATCCGATGGATGACAATATGTTTTGGAATAATCTCTAGTTGGTCACAGATAATCGCAACATACTCTTCTTTCGTGAGCAGTCGCAAACGCCCCTCATGGTAATCTCGTTGCATGCGCGTATTGGTCATCAGATGGAGCAAGTGCAGTTTAATGCCCTGAATATCATTATCCGTCACACAACGACGGACATTTTCTACCATCATTTCATGCGTCTCGCCTGGCAAACCATTGATTAAATGGGAGACAATTTCAATCTTAGGAAATCGGCGCAAGCGTTTTACCGTTTCAACATACAGCTCATAGGAATGAGCACGATTTATGATATGGGAGGTCTCTTCAAAGGTAGTCTGCAATCCCAACTCAACGGTTACATGCAGACGTTCAGACAATTCAGCCAGATAAGCAATCGTTTCATCTGGCAAGCAATCAGGACGAGTTCCGATATTGATGCCAACCACTCCAGGCTCGTTAATCGCCTGTTCGTACCGCTCCCGAAGTACCTCGACCCTATCGTGGGTATTGGTAAAATTCTGGAAATAAACCAGGTATTTTCTTACCTCAGGCCACTTGCGGTGCATGAAGTCAATTTCCTTATAAAATTGCTCCCGAATGGGTGCATCCGGCGCTACAATAGCATCGCCAGATCCTGACACTGTGCAGAAGGTACAGCCTCCTTTTGCCACTGTACCATCACGGTTGGGACAATCAAACCCCGCATCAATCGGCACCTTAAAGGTTTTTTCTCCGAATAATCTTCGATAATAATCATTCAGTGCATTGTAAGATTTCATTCTCTTATTCTACCATATTTCCAGAACATTTCCAGAATTGCAGTAGCGAAAAAAATTTAAGATTCACCTTTCTAGTCATTTTCTAATCTTTATTACGAATAAATAGGTATGAACATAATGTTATCGATTTTTTTAGGAGCCTCTATCGGCTCATTCCTCGGACTGGTTATTGACCGCTTTCCTGACGAATCTCTACTGTTTCCTGCCAGTCACTGCAACCACTGCCAACGGCCACTTAAATGGTGGAGCATGATTCCGATTCTATCCCAGCTGCTAATGGGCTCTAAGTGCCACGACTGTCAAGGAAAGATTCCCTACTGGTATATGGGACTAGAAGCCATCTCTGCCGGGCTTGTGCTCTTGCTCACTCATGGTCTCCTCTCTCTACTACAATGCTCCTTGCTCTTTGCTGGGCTAGTATTGACGATTTACGACATCAAATATCAAGAATACCCACTGATTATCTGGCTATCCTTCACCTTTCTAGCCCTTTTCCTATCCAATCTCAACTGGGTATTTTGTGCCTTCATTGCTCTTGGAATACTCGCTGAGACCTACAAACTCAACATCGGGTCAGGTGACTTTTTCTACCTGGCTAGTCTATCACTTCTCTTTTCCTTGTCTGATCTTCTCTGGATCATCCAATTAGCCAGCCTATTCGGTTTAGTGATTTTCATTGTTTTCAAGCCCAAATCACTCGCCTATGTCCCTTGTCTCTTTCTTGCCAGCCTCCTTGTACTCATTCTATAGCATTCTATTTTCCTGTTCCAATGATTTTCTCTGGGCAGACTGAGCAGACGTATCTGTTAGGAAAACAGGGACTGTTCAGACCTGTGATGTATCACCGCTAGACAAGCTCAGGAAAACGGGACACTAACCTTCCGAGTGGGACTGGCGTGTCTGAACTATCCACTAGATACTGGCTCGCTATTTCGCCTCAAAGCGCGTGAATAAACAGGACGCTGGACTTCTACTCGCTATCCTGTTTCTATGCTCGTGAAAAAACTGTACACGGGACTTCTACTCGCTATCCTATTTCTATGCTCGTGAAAAAACAGTCCACTGGACTTCTACTCGCTATCCTATTTCTATGCTCGTGAAAAAACAGTCCACTGGACTTCTACTCGCTACCCTATTTCTATGCTCGTGAAAAAACAGTCCACTGGACTTCTACTCGCTATCCTATTTCTATGCTCGTGAAAAAACAGTCCACTGGACTTCTACTCGCTATCCTATTTCTATGCTCGTGAAAAAACTGTACACGGGACTTCTACTCGCCATCCTGTTTCTATGCTCGTGAAAAAACTGTCCACTGGACTTCTACTCGCCATCCTGTTTCTATGCTCGTGAAAAAACAGTCCACGGGACTTCTACTCGCCATCCTGTTTCTATGCTCGTGAAAAAACTGTACACGGGACTTCTACTCGCTATCCTGTTTCTATGCTCGTGAAAAAACTGTCCACTGGACTTCTACTCGCTATCCTATTTCTATGCTCGTGAAAAAACAGGACACGGGACTTCTACTCGCTATCCTATTTCTATGCTCGTGAAAAAACAGTACACGGGACTTCTACTCGCTATCCTATTTCTATGCTCGTGAAAAAACAGTACACGGGACTTCTACTCGCTATCCTATTTCTATGCTCGTGAAAAAACAGTCCACTGGACTGTTTTTTTATGCTATACTGTAATAACAGGAGGAGAACAAGATGAACATTTATTCTGATGATAGTTTAACCCTACATACGGATCTGTATCAAATCAACATGGCGCAAGTGTATTTTGAACAGGGCATCCATGAGAAACATGCCGTATTTGAGGTCTATTTTAGAAAACTACCTTTCCACAATGGATATGCTGTATTTGCAGGTTTAGAGCGAGTTGTACGCTATCTATCCAGCCTTTCATTTACCCAGACCGATTTAGCCTATCTACGTGAACTAGGGTATCCAGAAAACTTTTTGAACTATTTGGATCAGTTAGAATTTTCCTTAACCATCCGTTCTGCGAAGGAAGGAGATCTAGTCTTTGCCAACGAACCCATCATGCAAATTGAAGGTCCCCTTGCCCAATGTCAGCTGGTTGAAACAGCGATTTTAAACATCGTCAACTACCAAACCTTGATTGCAACTAAGGCCAGACGGATTAAAGCGATTTTAGAAGATGAACCGCTCCTTGAATTTGGAACCCGACGGGCTCAAGAGATGGATGCCGCCATTTGGGGGACACGCGCAGCCTTTATCGGTGGTGCTGGTGCGACTTCAAATGTCCGCGCCGGTAAGATGTTCGGTATTCCAATTGCCGGTACCCACGCCCACGCTCTCGTACAAACCTATGGTAATGATTACGATGCCTTCAAGGCCTATGCTTCTACCCATAAAAATTGTGTTTTCCTTGTTGATACCTACGATACCTTACGCCTCGGAGTCCCTGCTGCTATTCGGGTTGCAAAGGAATTTGGAGATCGCATTAACTTCCTCGGAGTTCGTATCGACTCAGGTGATATGGCCTATATTTCTAAAAAAGTCCGCCAACAGCTGGATGACGCAGGCTATACCCAGGCGAAAATTTACGCCTCCAATGACCTGGATGAAAACACCATTTTAAACCTGAAAATGCAGAAAGCTAAAATCGATGTCTGGGGGGTTGGCACTAAGCTCATTACTGCTTATGACCAACCTGCCCTAGGCGCTGTTTACAAGATTGTCTCCATCGAGGACGAATCTGGACAAATGCGCGATACCATTAAACTCTCCTCCAACGTAGAAAAAGTATCTACACCAGGAAAGAAGCAAGTCTGGCGCATTACCAGTCGCGAAAAAGGAAAATCTGAAGGGGACTACATCACCTTTGCAGATACGGATGTAACAAAGATGACTTCCATCCACATGTTCCATCCAACCTACACTTATATCAATAAAACCGTGACGAATTTCGAAGCAGTTCCTCTCTTGGTGGATATTTTTAACAAAGGACAGCTCGTCTATGAGTTACCAAGTCTACCAGATATTCAATCCTATGCCAATACGCAATTTGATAAACTTTGGGACGAGTACAAACGTATGCTCAATCCACAAGATTACCCTGTTGACTTGGCCCAAGATATCTGGGAACACAAGATGAATCTAATCCAGCAAGTCCGCGACCAAACCCGACTAAGCCAAAAGGAGAAGGAATGAGCTTACAAGAAACGATTATCAAACAATTAGGGGTCAAATCTAGCATCCATCCTCCAGAAGAAATCCGCACATCCGTTGATTTTTTAAAAGATTACCTCAAAAAACACCCCTTTTTGAAAAGCTATGTATTAGGTATCTCAGGTGGCCAAGATTCAACCCTTGCAGGTCGATTAGCACAGCTAGCCATTGAAGAAATGCGAGAGGAAACAGGCGATGAGCGCTACCAATTCATCGCTGTCCGCCTGCCTTATGGTGTTCAGGCAGATGAAGAAGATGCCCAGGCAGCCCTTGCCTTTATCAAGCCGGATGTCAGCTTAGTCGTCAATATCAAAGAAAGTGTGGATGCCATGACGAAGGCTATCGAGGCTACTGGAGCTAGTGTTTCAGATTTTAACAAAGGAAATATCAAGGCTCGTTGCCGTATGATTGCCCAGTACGCCTTGGCAGGAAGCTATCAAGGTGCCGTGATTGGGACTGACCATGCTGCTGAAAATATCACCGGTTTTTTCACCAAGTTCGGTGATGGTGGCGCAGATATTCTACCACTTTTCCGTCTCAACAAACGTCAGGGAAAAGCCCTATTATTAGAACTTGGAGCTGCTAAAGCCCTCTATGAGAAAATTCCTACGGCTGATTTGGAAGAAGATAAGCCGGGACTAGCAGATGAGGTCGCGCTCGGGGTAAGCTATGAAATGATCGATGACTACCTCGAAGGTAAGACCATCGATTCACAAGCCCAGACGACGATCGAAAATTGGTGGAAAAAAACAGAACACAAACGCCATCTCCCCATTACCATCTTTGATGACTTTTGGAAATAAGGAACATTAAGATGTGAAGCCGTTAAAAAACCGAATGAAAAATAGGAAATCGAAGTAGGTTGCTTTGCAACCAATGAGATTTATCTTTTTTCCGAGGTTTTAGGCTGAACTCAATTCCACAAGATGTGAGGACGTTAAAAGGTCTAAGTGAAAATAGGAAATACGACGAAGAAACTGGAGTTTCTAGGAGTATTTATCTTTTTCACACAGACCTTAGTCCGAACTCAATTACACAAAATACAAAGGGCGTGTAAAAAGCGAATGAAAATTAGGAATCTTGACGCAGAATCCCTGATTCTAGGAGAGATTATCCCAAAGGGATTCTCAGCTGTAATCGGCTAAAGCCGAAACAGCTGCCTATCTTTTTTCCGAGCTTTTAGCCCGTGTTCATTTAAGATGTGAAGCCGTTAAAAAACCGAATGAAAATTAGGAAATACGACGAAGAAACTGGAGTTTCTAGGAGTATTTATCTTTTTCACACAGACCTTAGTCCGAACTCAATTACACAAGATACAAAGGGCATATAAAAAGCGAATGAAAATTAGGAAATCGAAGTAGGTTGCTTTGCAACCAATGAGATTTATCCCTTCGTGAAAAGGCGAGCGAAGCGAGCCCATAACCGCTACTTTACGCCGTAGCAAAAAACACCAGAAACGGTATGTTTCTGGTGTTCGGAGATTTTGAGACTCAGGCTCAAAATCTAGGCATGAAATCCCGTAGGGAGTTGCTGCCGTCCGTGCTACCTAAGTAAAGTATCATAATAAAATAATCGTTTTGAAGAAAATAGACTTTTTCTTCAGTATAAAGAGAGCGATCACTCGCTCTCTTTGCTTTATAGTATATTCTCAAATGTATCGCGGACATCTTGTGGCCAGACACTTGATTGAACTTCACCAATGTGCTTCTTGCGGAGCAAGAACATAGCCAAGCGGGATTGTCCGATTCCACCACCAATGGTCAGAGGGAAAAGACCGTTTAATAAGGCCTTATGCCACTCAAATTCCAAACGCCCCTCATCACCTGTAATAGCAACTTGGCGCTTCAAGGCTTCTTCATCAACCCGAATTCCCATAGAAGATAATTCAAATGCTGACTGCAGTTGCTCATTCCAAACTAGAATATCCCCGTTTAATCCCTTGTAGCCATTTTCAGACGGACTTGTCCAATCATCATAGTCAGGAGCACGACCGTCATGCGGTTTTCCGTCAGGCAATTCGCCCCCAATTCCAATCAAAAAAACAGCTCCATATTCTTTGGCAATCGCATTCTCCCGCTCTTTAGACGTCAAATTCGGGTAACGCTCCGCCAACTCTTCCGAATGAATAAAGGTGATTCGCTTAGGCAAAAACGCCTCAATATCGTAGCGAGCTTCAACAGCTAATTCCGTCAAGCGAATAGCCTTGTAAATCAATTCCACCGTTTCTTTCAAATAAGCTAGATTGCGTCGCCCATCTGGAATCACCTTCTCCCAGTCCCACTGATCCACATAAACTGAGTGAATCGGATCCAGTGAATCCTCGTCTGGTCGTAAAGCCTTCATGTGGACAAACAAGCCCTCTCCCTCATTAAAGCCAAAACGAGCCAAGGTATGACGCTTCCATTTAGCTAGGGAATGCACCACTTCATAGGTCGCCTCCGGAATCAGTTTGACATTGACGGTTACCGCATTTTCCACCCCCGAAAGGTTGTCCTGCATTCCATCACCGACACGGCTCAAAATCGGTCCCTGCACTTCCACGACTTCCAACTTATCTTTTAAATATTGGGTAAAGGTGTTTTTGACAAAGGAAATTTCTTCTTGCTGATGGATAAAACTCTTCTTCATACTCCATAACCTCCAAAACTATACTCCTATTATAGCCTTTTTCAACAATATGTAAAGTAAAATATTAAATTTTCTGATAATTTCACATTCTTATCCATCACTGGTTCAGTAATTCTTCAAGCACCTCACGGCATTCTTGGGTCGCAAGCCGTGGACCACGCACTGCTCTCACTCCTAAACGCTTCATCTTTGACAAGGGAAGGACGCTATCTGACAGCACACGCAACAATTCCAGCCGCATATATTCCTTACCTTCCTCCAAGATAGTTGACTCCACCACACGGCAAAGATAGCAGATGGCCTGAATGGGGGCCGTCATGTAAATACAAACCACATCACCGACCTTGATTTTGGGCTTCTGGGGCCAGAGAATCTGACCCTCATTCTGCAACTCTGTATCAATATCATATAGTTTCGGATTGGCAGGGATAATCCAATAGCAAGGACCTGATGGGAAAAGAGAAGTTTTGGGACTTACTAAACGACGGCTCCTGCTAACTAAGTCAAACAAGACCCCATCTGGTAGGCGGTCGTCTAAGCTGATAGAGACCCAGGTTTTCTTGGACATGTGGTAGGCTGGATAAATACCGGGTTTTCCCAGTAATTCCTCCATCTGCTCTACTTCCACCTTAATATTTACAATATCGATACTTCCTTCTTTATCTGTTTCCCCCAAGACCGTCCACGGTACTTGAGTCATCAGACTGTACCATTTTTGATTGGCTACATGTCGCAGGGTCGCAATATCGGGCGCCTTGGTAAAGGGATAATCAGGGCTTTCTTGGAAGTGTTCTGCTACATAACGAACCAAGCGATTGCCCTGGGGAGATTGAAAGAGGGTTGCTTCTGTGCAAGCCTCTACCACTTGACGTAGGATTGTCGCATAGCTTTCCCGCACTTCTCCGATAAAGGAGCCGACCGCATGCTGAATCCGAAAGGCATGGTATTCCTCTTCCATATCCAAATCCCAGACCTGGGCCGATGCTTGATTTTCTGAGTCTATCTGAATCCTTGCTTCAAAATGCCCATCCATAAAAGGTTGACGAAAGGTCCACATTCCATTTTCTTCCTTAAAACCATAATCTATCAACCGCGCTTTCTGCCAGATTCTATCCTTGAAAAAAGGAGCTTCAAATAGCATTTCCTTCCCCCTATACTGATTCTATCATCATTTCGTTTACCTTTTATTCCCTCAATGATTGTAGACCATCAATCACCGTGAAAAAAAGAGTGCGGACCTGTCCAGACACATTCCCTCACTCTCTTCATTTTCTGAAATCAGCCTAGCTGCCTGTATCATCCTTATCCTTTTGCTCTCCTTGATCCAGAGCCTTTTTAAAGGATGCCATCATTTTGCCGATGGATTCGCCCAATTCTGGTAGGCGCTTTGGTCCAAATATCAAGAGAGCCCCCAGGACTAAGATAATCATTCCTGGTGCTCCAATATCACGTAAGATTCCCATATCCGGTTCTCCTTTTTTCTTTTCTACGGTAAAGCCACCTACTGATGGCCACACTCACTTCATAGATGAGAAGGAGTGGTATTGTCATCGCTAAATCACTAATAAAGTCAGCTGGTGTGATGATAACAGCAAGTACCAGCAAACTGAAGTAGGCATGTCTTCTATATTGTACCAAAAATCGTGGGGAAAGAATACCGATGGAGGTTAAAAAAGCCACCAAAACAGGCAGTTCAAAGATAATTGCCATGGGGATGGTCGTGTGCAGCAGGAAGGTCAGATAATTTTGAGCTGTTAATTGCGTATCAAAAAGGTCTTCTCCAAGGGATAAGAGGACTTGGAGCAGGGCTGGACTGACCAAGTAAAATCCAAATAATAAGCCTGCTAGAAAACATAAAAAGACTGCCGGAATATACCAAAATACACTTCTAGCCTCTGCCTTTTCAAGGGCTGGTACAAGAAAAGCCCAGACCTGATAGGTCAAAAATGGTAGGGTCAGGGTAAAGGCCATTAGGCTGGCTAAATTGAGATAGATCCATAAGATGTCATCGGGTCCTAGGACGACCAATTTCTGAGAAAATCCTTGGGTCAACAACCGATAGAGATCCGTTGAAAAATACAGACTGACCAAGAAGCTAATGAAGAAAAAGGAAATCGTCCAAAGAAAACGAGTCCGAAACTCGGCCAAATGCTCAACGATTGTTAATTCTTGCTCATGTTTCATAAGGCTCTCGATTCTTCCAAATTAAGTAAGCAATCAAGCTGATCAGTAAGAACTGCGACAAGAGACCTTCCCAACTTGGATAAAGACCAATGACATCCACTGCCGGAACCCCTTTTATCACATGATTGGGTAGGATATTGGTTAATTGAAGGGCATGGATACTCACTCCTAACATCTTAAAGGCAAGGCCGTAAATCAACCAAGTTAGGTAGAAAAAGACACGATGTGGCTTGATATGGCTAGCTGTTTGCACCATCAAAATAGCTAAGACTAGCAGAAGCAACAAGGCCAAACCAATCCCTAACAAAAATGCTTTGGGGCTAATTTTAGGTAGGATCCCCGCATAAAAAAGAATGGTTTCTGCTCCCTCCCGAAAGACCGCTAGAAAACTCAGGGCAAACATGGAAAGAAAGCTACCACTGGCTGTCACTACCTGCATCTGCCTCTCCATATAAGCATTCCATTTCTTGACTGAGGACTTGCTATGGAGCCAAATGCCAATAATAACCATCATCACTACTGCACCAATTCCAACCACTCCCTCAATAATTTCACGGTTGACACCTGATGAGAGGGTCGGGAAAAATTGCTGCAGAGCAATGGCTAGTATCGCACTAGCTAGAAGTCCTACGACCGCTCCACCATAGACCCAGACCAAGCCTTTTTTCTGCTTGCTGGCCTTCAGAGTAGACACCAAGGTCATCACGATGAGCAGGGCTTCCACTCCCTCTCTCAGCAAAATCAGCATGGTATCCAAAACAGTATAACTGGCAGAGGTATCAATACTGGATAGCTCAGCAATCATCTGGGTCAGTTTTTCTTGATAAACCGCCTCATCACCTCGCACCATGATAACAGGTGCCTCACTCTCCACACGGGTATAAAGACTCGGCTGACGCGTACTGACATCGCCCTCAATGCTCGGCCAAATGGTGATAAATTCCTTCATCAAGGAAGCTCCCTGGGTGCTATCCCCTGCCTCAAAAGCAGCCTGCGCCTGCTCCAGCAAATCAATCCCATCTTTTAGGGTCAAATCGCTAGTAGTCGTCGCAACTTCCTTTCCGACCTTAAAATCCAAAATAGCATTCTTTACATCATCAAATGTGGTCTGAATGGTCCCATAATCTACTGGTTCTGCCTCAATACTACTACGCAGGAAAGAAAGAGCTGTTTCAATCTTCCCATAATGAGCTGTACTGGTATCGCGGACAATGCGCTCGTTGGCTGTCCACATGCTATTTAGTTTTTTGTATCTATCCTTGACTGCATGGATGTCCTTACTATCAATCGCGTCTTGCAATTCCTCATAACTGGGTGTAAGTTTCATCATCAACTTCTCTTTTTCGGCCTCGACATCAACGGGGTGTTGCTCTGCCTCAAAGTCTAAAAGGGCTTTAGAAACGGCGACTAATTTTTCTTCTGTCGGACTCTGTCCTAGTTCCATCAAGCGTCTTGTTACCTCTTGACCGGCCTTAGAATCATGATGTTCAACCTGTGAAAAATCTGCCTGCAACTGGGAAATGAGCTCCTCTGCCTGACTCCTATCCCCCTTTTTTAAAGCTGTTGTCGCATCTGTAATCGTAATAAAAAGATGGCTATAGGACTCTTCTGCTGAAACGCGGTGAGCAAGTAAGGCCAGAATGAGGAGGGCAAGGAGCGCCAGTTTATTCAAATAAGGCTTGACCAATATACTCTCCTTTTTTTATACCAGGAAAACAAGCAAATAAACCACTTCCGACATGGGTGATGTACTCATTTAACTTATCCACACTTCCGAGATTATTCTGAATCGTGATAAACTGCTCTGGATCTTTTTGAAAGGAAATAAAGAGCAGTCCCGAGTCAAATTGCCCTGTTTTCTCATCAATTCCATCTGAGTAGGAAAAAGCTCTACGATAGATTTCAACATCGGTCTCCTTGGCTAAGCGAACATGGGAATCAATCGGTATAACTGGCTCACCCTTTTCATCCTTCAAGTCCAAGTCCACTTCATCAAATTCATCTTTTTGTCCCAAGGGCGCCCCGCTTTCCTTATAGCGACCAAAGGTGTTCTCCTGCTCTTTGAGACTCGTTCGATCCCAAGTCTCTAGGAACATCTGGACTCTGCGTACTGCCATGTAGGTACCACCCCGCATCCAGTTGGCCTCATCACACCAGATAATTTCCTTAAATTCTTCTTCAGTTGTGCCATTTGCTGTGCCATCTTTAAAGCCAAAAAGGTTGCGTGGGGTTTCTTTCCGATTACCAAGCGCCGCAAAGCCTGCCTGACTCCATTTCATGGTCACCACATGGCGCCCCTTCCTCACTAGATTTCTCACCGCATGGAAGGCCACCTGCTCATCATCTGCGCAGGCTTGAATAACGATGTCCCCACCTGTGTATCTTTCCTTGAGCTGGTCTCGTGGAAACACGGGCAAATCTCGAAATTCCTTCGGCTTCTTACTGTCTAGGCCCAACTTAGTCAAAAAGGCAGGAGAAACGCCAAAGGTAAGCGTTAAACGGTGGGGGTTGAGTCCGACTGTCTCGCCTGTATCAAAAGGTGGGAGATAGCGATTATCACTATCTTCTTTGACCAATTCTCCCATTACTAATCTCTCGCTATAAGCCGTCCAATCCTTCAACACCTGGATGACTTCTGCCTTATCTGTCGTATGCAAATCCAATACGACAAAATAGACATTCTTCTGCATCGGGGTAACAATTCCCGCCTGGTGTTCCCCGTAAAAGGAAATGTTTTCTCCACCTTCAACCTTAGCAGTCTCATTCGTCACCTTCCTAGCAAAAAAAGCAGACGCACCCGAAGCACCGAGTGCAAGACCAGCTCCTCCTATCCCTGCTTTTTTTAGAAATTCGCGACGATCCATTTTCTTATCAAACCATTTTTCGTCTTTTGTCATCATTTACTTTCCATCTAAGATAATTCCCATTTGTGAAAGAGGCTCGCCAAGTTTGGTCACCGCTTCAGCCAAGGTTTTGGTGTCCTCTGTCGTCAAATCTGTGTAGAGTTTATAATGTGTGCCATCTATCCTATACTGATCCAAAAGTCCATTGACATTCGCAAACTCTTTTTCAAGGGTGCGAACCAAGTTAGCATCTTTTACTTCTAGCATCGGTTTGAAGAGTTCAAAAATCTTCTCTGCCCCCTCAATATTGGCTCTAAAGTCATACAAATCTGTATGCGAATAGACCTCTTCTTCACCAGTAATCTTGCTGGTGGCCACTTCATTGAGCAAGTCAACCGCCCCTGTTAACATGATGTCTGGTGTTACTTCAACCGTTGCAATTTTGGCTTTCAATTCCTTGATGTCATCTACTAGCTGATCAGCATACGGCTCAGTCCCTACTGTAGTATTGTTTTCCCAGAGGATTTTTTCAATACGATGAAAACCCGACCAGCCTTCTTCGGTCTTATTTTCTTCCATGTAATCTACCAACCGAAAATCGATTTTCACATCAGATTCACCGAAACTTTCCGCAATCGGCTCTGACCGCTCATAGGCCATACGGATAACCGGATAGACTTTCTTAGCTTCTTCCAACTTACCGTCTTTAAGGAGCTGGGCAAAATCTTCTGTATCTGTCAACAGTTGAGCGATTTGCTCTTCTACAAACTTTTTGTAATCAGCGGTTGCCTTATCAAGGGCCTTGTCATCTACCTGCATTGTGGTGCTTTCTTGTCTTGTGTCCGTATTGGGTGCCGCCATCGTACAGGCTGTTAGTAAGACAGTAGACGATAGTAGCATTATACCAAGTTTTTTCATCTTCCTTCCCTTTCCTAAAAAGCTACCTCTAGTATAGCATAGTTTTCTCATTTTGGAATAATTATCTGATAATTTTAATATAAAGCGCAAACTGCCACTCTTCTCTACATTCTCTCAAACAAATGCAACTTTTCCAAAGAGCGTACACATGAGTAGCCATACGAAAGACTATTATTTTATAACATCAACAAGCAAACTGGGAAGCTAGCCGAAGGCTGTACTGACGGACAACAAAGCGACACTGACGAGAGTTGAAAGGTATTCGTTCTATCTGCATCTGCCTTGCCTGGTCTACTATTGATTTTCATCCAGTATAAGACAATCTGAAAAAGGAGCTGGGCAAACGCCAGCTCCTTAAAAAGTTTACAATATGATAGGCAAGATCTAGCAGCTGGTTGAGGGGATAACACACTGGACTACGAGCGTTTCGACCAGCCGAACCAACTGTGTAAAAGAAGGGCAAAGCAAAAATGAACGGTTGTTAGACTCTTTCCCACTCCCAACCAATCTCTTACTTTGTGGGCTATACCATTGACAAGAGTAGTCATCAATTCACCACATCTGCCATCAGACGGACATATTCCCGCTTGATACAGCGATCCATCACCACATCTTCTCGACCTGCGGCCTGTAAAATCTCAGCTGCTTCCTGACTTTGTAACCCTAATTGTGCCCAAAAAATTCTAGCATCGGTGGTCACAAACTCACGTGCCACATCTGCCAAATAGTCACTCTTACGAAAGACATTTACAATATCAACTGCTAGCGGAATATCAGAAAGACTGGCATATACTTTTTCACCTAAAATTTCACCAGTCGCTAAGCGAGGATTAACGGGAATGATTCGGTAGCCCATGTCCTGCATAAATTTAGACACGCGTTTACTAACCGCATCGTCCCTATCCGATAGGCCGACCACTGCAATGGTCTTGCTAGTTGCTAGATAATCTTTTATTTGTTCATCCGTTGGATGTTGAAATGGGTACATGGTACTTCCTCCTTTTTTCTATTATACCATGGAAAGTCAAAAATAAGACAAGAAATCAAAGACTGGGCAGGACCTAGGCAAGCCTTTCCCTTTTTTATGTTATTGCCCTCACCACACAAGAAACCTTTGCGATTAAAAGAGCCTTCACTCTTTATCCCTGCCTTCGATTTTTTCTAGATTCAGATGTAGTTGCCGGATAACCCTAGAAAAAACGACTAAATCCTCTTCTGCAATTCCAACTACTAATCTCTGACGTACATTGTCCCAAAATTCACTCATCTTCTGACTTTTTACCTTGGCCATATCTGACATACGGACAATCTTCTTGCGTTTGTCCACCTTAGATGGCTCCACCTTGATAAAACCATTTTTTTCCATCCGCTTGATGAGATTACTAGCTACAGATTTTGAAATTTTTAGGTGGGACTCAATATCCTTAATCAGAATTTCTTCCTCCTCATGCTGGGCAAGATAATGCAACACATGCCCCTGTGGACCTCCTAGTAATTCCATGTCACTATCTCGGGCAACCGAATGGATGGCAGCCCCCATCTTGTGAGCCAGTCTTTTAAATTCTTGAAGTGGATCTGTCGTCATCATACACTCCTTCCCAATCTCCTTATCATGGGAACCATTTTAGCATTTTCCTACTAGATGTCAAGAAAGCATTTCTTTTATGTGTCACTTGTCCGTCTTTTCTAACCCGACAATTTATGGTAGACTAACACTAGGTTGCACCATTAAATACTAATACTCTTTAACAATCAAAAGGATACGTCGTCAAGAGTCTTGGGGAATACTACCCCGACGGGAGCTTTTCACTTGTCAAAACTCCTATTTTTACTTTGAGTTTTTCACGGCTTCATATCTTGTGGAATTAAGTTCAGACTAAAACCTCGGAAAATAGATAAGCAGCTGTTTTGGCTTTAGCCAATTACAGATGAGATTGAAACAGTTCGGGGAACTGTTTCAACTGGTCACCCAAAAACAAGAAAGTGACCACAGAAGCCCGAGCTAAGAAACAGGAAAGCGAGGATAGATTAACTCATTGGTTGCAAGACAACCTGCTTCGATTTCCTATTTTTCTTTCGTTTTTTTTACGGCTTCACATCTTGTGGAATTGAGTTCAGCCTCAAACTTCGGAAAAAAGATAGGCAGCTGTTTCAGCTTTAGCTGATTACAGATGAGATTGAAACAGTTCGAGGAACTGTTTCAACTGGTCACCCAAAAACAAGAAAGTGACCACAGAAGCCCGAGCTAAGAAACAGGAAAGCGAGGCTAGATTATCTCATTGGTTGCAAGACAACCTGCTTCGATTGTCTTTTTTTCTAGGAGTTGCTTCCACAGTCTAGGAATAGACTGTGGAAGGTTGGAAATAAAACGAGTGAAACTCGTGTCAAACGCCCTTTGTATCTTGTGGAATTGAACACGGGCTACGAGCTGTGCAAAAAAGATAGTTTTTCCTAGAACTTGAGGTTCTGCGTCAAAACTCCTATTTTTGCTTTGAGTTTTTCACGGGCTTTGTATCTTGTAATTGAACACGCCCTAAACTCTGTGTGAAAAAGATAAATACTCCTAGAAACTCCAGTTTCTTCGTCGCATTTCCTATTTTCACTTTGAGTTTTTTACGGGCTTTGTATCTTGTGTAACTGAGTTCGGACTAAGGCCTGTGTGAAAAAGATAATTCTTCCTAGAGTCTCTAGACTCTGCGTCAGAATTCCTATTTTCACTTAGACCTTTTAACGTCCTCACATCTTGTATAATTGAGTATAAAAGAAAGGTCCTTATATTTTATGATTCTTCACCTTATATGGCTCATCCCGGCACTGTTATTTATGATACTCTTTCTTATTGATCCAAGGCGCCTCATCAATGCCTACCTCTTTTTCATCGTCCTTATCCTCTTTGCTTTTATCATCGCAGGATTCTTTGTCGTCCAGCTAAGCCGCTGGAGTCAGCAGACCGCTATCATGATTCTCATCGGCGGGCTCTTACTCATTCCCCTAAGTGTCATCTTATCCACTGCCTATCTCCTATTTAATGGCAGACAGATGCTGAACTTTGAAGGACGTAGATTTGCCAACCTCCTCTCCCTCTTTTATGGTCTTGCTATCCTGACCACTCTAGTTCTCCACTTTTTTAGCACTTCTTTCTTCATTGAAAAAACCGTCCTCCTGTTAGACAACCTCCTCATCTACGGAAGTTTTCTCTACCTATCTTATGTTGTCTACGGGCTATTTTACAATCTATTTCCCATCACCTACCAACCAGACTACATCATTGTGCTGGGCTCAGGTCTAATGGGGGACAAGGTACCACCCCTCCTTGCCCAACGCCTAGACAAGGGACTCTACTACTATGAAAAATATAATCGACAACCAATTATCATTGTCTCTGGTGGTCAAGGAAGTGATGAAGCGATTTCCGAAGCAGAAGCCATGTCTCGTTACCTACTTGATAAGGGATTGGCAAGCGAGAAACTTCTCTTGGAAACACAGGCCACCACTACCCTTGAAAATCTGACTTTCTCTCAGAATCTCATCAGTGAAAAACCGGATAGATCTGCGCGTTTCCTTGTTGTGACCAACAGCTTTCACTCCTTACGGGCTGGAATTTATATGCGCAAACTAAAGCTCAAGGGTCGTAGCGTAGGATCAAAAACCGCCCTCTACTACCTACCCAGTGCCTGGATTCGTGAAACGGCTGGCCTTTGTCTCCTGTATTGGAAATGGCATGCTGTCATCATCGGCTTGAATATCTTATCATGGCTTTTTTCCTTATTTTTCTGATGTATCTTACAGACTGTGAAAACCACCTTCCCTCCGGAACATTTATTCTATCTTTGATTGTAGCGTTTCATCTATCTAGATACTTGTCAAAATATGCGTTTCTTTGTCAAATTTCTCATTTTCTAGCTCGGGCTTCTGTGGTCACTTTCTTGTTTTTAGGTGACCGTTGAAACAGTTCACCGAACTGTTTCAATCCCATTTTTGCTTTGCTCGCTTCAACAGTCTAGGAATAGACTGTTGAAGGTTGGAAATAGAACGAGTGAAACTCGTGTCAAACAGTCTAGGAATAAACTGTTGAAGGGGAGAAATAAAACGAGTGAAACTCGTGTCAAACAGTCTAGGAATAGACTGTTGAAGGGGAGAAATAGAACGAGTGAAACTCGTGTCAAACAGTCTAGAAATAGACTGTTGAAGGTGGGAAATAAAGCGAGTGAAACTCGTGTCAAACACTCTCGTATCTTATGTACAGACGATAAAAAGAGCCGATTGGCTCTTTTTACGCGTTTGCTTCCTTGTTTGCGAATTGACTGTTGTAGAGGTCGTAGTAAAAACCTTTCGCAGCTAGGAGGCTCTGATGAGTTCCTTGCTCGATAATTTGCCCCTCTTTCAAGACCAAAATCTTATCCGCTTCTTGAATCGTGGATAGGCGGTGAGCAATGACAAAGCTGGTCCGACCCTTCATCAAATTCTTCATCGCTTTTTGAATCAAGAGTTCCAACCGAGTATCAACCGAGCTCGTCGCCTCATCCAAAATCAGAATTTTCGGATCTGCTAGGAGCGCTCGTGCAATCGTCAGGAGTTGTTTTTGACCGAGCGAAATGTTGCTCGATTCTTGGTTCATCTCCATGTTGTAGCCACCCGGCAAGGTCCGAATGAAATGGTCGACATTTGCGGCCTTGGCTGCGGCAACGATTTCCTCATCTGTCGCCTGTAAATTTCCAAAACGGAGATTTTCCTTAATCGTTCCCTCATAGAGCCAAGCATCTTGCAGAACCATCCCGAATTGCTGGCGGTATTCCTGACGAGATAGATGACGAATATCATGCCCATCCACCATAATCGCTCCCCTCGTCACATCGTAAAAGCGCATCAAGAGGTTAATAAGAGTAGTCTTTCCAGCTCCCGTTGGTCCGACAATCGCGACCATCTCCCCTGGTTCAACTTCCAGATTAAAATCCCGAATCAAGGGCTTCTTGTCCACATACTGGAAATCTACCTGCTGGAAGCTGACTTGACCTGTCAAATCATGCTCCAGATGGGCTATCACATCCATTGGTTCATCTGCTTCATCCAAGACTTGGAAAATACGTTCCAGCGACGATTGGGCACTCTGCAAGGGCCCCGCCAACTGGGTCAGGGTTTGAATCGGTTGGCTGACCTGCCATACATATTGGACAAAAGCCTGCATATTTCCTATGGTCAAGCGTCCTACGATAACCTGTAAACCACCGACAACAGCGACAAGCAAGTAGGTCACATCCGACACCATATGCAAAAT
Organism: Streptococcus azizii; assembly: GCF_001984715.1. Taxonomy (GTDB): domain Bacteria; phylum Bacillota; class Bacilli; order Lactobacillales; family Streptococcaceae; genus Streptococcus; species Streptococcus azizii. Next base: position 43,153 of record NZ_MSPR01000012.1, on the reverse strand, counting down.
CGGCATCATCAAACCTGAGATAAAACTCGCCTTAAAACCAACCGTTTGCAAGGTATCTGTGATTTCTTGAAAATCTTCTGTCGATGCTTCTTCGCGTCCATACAGTTTCAGAACATTGAAACCTGATAGGCTCTCCTGCACAAAGCCATTGAGCCGCCCCAAAATAGCCGCCTGTTCCTTGAAATAAGGCTGTGATTTTTTGAGAATAAACTGAGCTCCAAAATAGGTCAAGGGAATACTCATTATTACTAGCACTGCCAATTTGACATTTAAAAAGAGCATCATAACAACCACGAGGAAAATTGTAAAAACAGCATTTACTAACTGAAGCACACTTTGCTGGAGGGCACTAGACACCGTCTCCACATCGCTGGTGAAGCGCCCCAAAACATCACCAAATTGCTGCTGATCAAAATAAGATACAGAGATACGATTGATTTTTCGACTTAGGTCATTGCGCATGTCTGCGACTGTCTGCTGGACAGCATTGGTCATAAAATAATTGGAGTAGTAAGCCCCGATTTCATAAAAGAGGGCTCTGATACAATAAAGGAGCAAAATCCAGAAAATATAGGTGACATTGATACCAGCGCCTGACACACCCCGAGCCATATCGATGAGATTGCTAGTCAACTCTGTAATGGCAAGCCCTAGCACAAAGGGTTCCAAGACGCTCATCACGACACTGAGAATCTTGAGGAAAATCGCCGTGAAAAGAGACAGTCTATACACTTTCAGATAGCTCCATAAACGAGTAAAATGAGATGATTTTTTCATGCTTCCCCCTATTCTTCTGTCAGCGACTGACTATTGAGCTGAGAATTTGCAATTTCTCGGTAGATGTCATTGCTCTCCATCAGCTCCTCGTGCGTACCGCGACCGATGATTTCTCCCTTATCCAATACGATAATCTGGTCTGCATCCATAATCGTTCCCACACGCTGAGCGACGATGAGAACAGTCGCTTTTTCCGTCACATCTTTCAAACGGCGGCGCAAAATAGCATCGGTCTTATAGTCCAAGGCTGAAAAAGAATCATCGAAGATATAAATATCTGGCTCTTTGACCACCGCACGGGCAATAGACAGCCGTTGCTTTTGCCCACCCGATAGGTTGCTCCCGCCTTCTGCTAGGTGGGTTTCAAACTGTTCTTCCTTGCTTTCAATAAACTCACGTGCCTGCGCTACATCTGCCGCCTGATGGAGTTCCTCATGGCTGGCATCTTCTTTTCCGTAACGGAGATTTTCTGCAATCGTCCCAGTAAAGAGAAGCGCCTTTTGCGGAATAAAACCAATCTTCTGGCGGAGAGCCTTGAGATTATAGGACCGCACATCCACACCATCCACTAAGATTCTCCCGAGGGTGACATCATAGAAACGCGGAATCAACTGGACCAGAGAAGACTTCCCCGAACCGGTTGAACCGATAAAGGCGATCGTTTCTCCCGGTTTTGCCCGAAAAGAGATGTTATGCAAGACTGGACTTTCCGTCTCTCCCGGATAGGCAAAGGTGACATTATCAAACTCCAAGTATCCCTTGGTCTCTGTCTCTGTAATCCCATCCTCATTGGGATTGATGGAAATCGGCATCGCCATGACTTCTTTCAAGCGCTCACTTGAAACCGCCGTCCGAGGATACATGGTAAAGAGGTTAGACAGGAGCAGAAAGAATAAAAGAGCATGGAAACTATACTCAATAAAAGCCACCAAGTCCCCAATCTGCAGGTCACCTTGTCCCAGAGGCGCTAGAGAGAACCAGACAATGGAGACGATCATAGCGATGATAATTTGAACAAACAAGGGTTCCGTCAGCCCCGTTAACTTAAAGAGACGGTTGGAATTTTGTGCGTAGAGGTCATTTTGCTCCGCAAACCGTTCTTCCTGAAATTCCTCCCGAGCAAAGGCACGGATCACCCGCAAGCCTGTCAAATTTTCTCGTGCATACTGGTTGATTTTATCTAGGGTTTTCTGTTGCTGCTCAGATAAGGGGCGAGTCTTTACCGCCACATACCAGACAACCATAGCTAAAAAAGGCATCGCAAAAGCTACAATCCAAGCCATAGAGGGACTCGTCAAGAAAATCATCATGACACTTGAAACCATCATCAACGGAGTAATGACCCCCAATTTCAATAGCTGCTCTGCAAACTGCATCAAAACAAAAGCATCGCTCGTCATCCGTGTCACCAAGGAGGACACCCCGATTTGTTCATACTCATGATGCGAATATTCCTGCAACTTAGTATAGAGGTCATTTCGCATATCTCTGACCATGCTAGTCGTCAATTTACTAGCCGCATAGGATAGGACAATCCGCCCCAAGGTCCCCAGAACAATGACCACAAGCATGACCAAAGCCCAGAAATACAGCCGTTCTGTATCCCCATTATTGACACCTTCATCAATCATCCGAGCCAGAACAGTTGGTAGACCAAGGTTGACAACCACAAAAAAGATGGCTCCGAACAAATCCAAGACCAACCACTTGGGATATTTTTTCAAATAAGACCAAATATAGTTCATTTCTCCTCCTTCTCAACAAGAAAAAAGCACTAGATAGCACTTTTTTCGATTCTATTGGTACCCAGTATAACAAAATTTCAAAAGAAACTCAACCGCGCGAAGAATAGAGAGCCCTTGCCCATCTATGAACTCCATTATACCTGTTTCCATTTATTTGACCCTCTATTTAACCGCGCCAATTAGAATCATTCTTTCATAGCTTCATCACTTCTTCTCCCAATAATTTCTCGAAATTCTTGAACCAAGTTTTCGCTTTCCATTCGGAGAAGTAGAGACTCCTCCTTATCAGATTGCTGACTTACTAGTGGCAATTTACCAAACCAAACAATACAATCATCCATCAATATAAAATTGGGAAGTGGTTCATCCACCTCATGTACAATGATTGATGTCGTCGCTAATTGTTGTAAGATTGTTTGATTTCTGTCATCCTTTGACATATAAATCTCTAGGCTAGCTCCCTTCGCCAATCCTAGCAACTGTTGTACATGCAAACCATGAGCAGTTGAAATCGAAATTCTTAGTGTTTCTACAGTCTCCAAGTCCTTGATAAAAGCTGTCTCATAAGATGCCGTATCAAAAATACTCTGGTTCGCTAATTGTGAACTCATGACATAGTTCATCTTTCGATATGCTACCTGACGCTTGTGGAACATCCTTTCCAAATATGGAACATGGATATCAACATAATCATAGATCATTACTAACCCCTTTTCATGATAAGGGCGGTGTATGCGACCTGCATACTGGATCAAGTTATTCTTCCATGATAGAGGACTCGCTAAAACTAGCGTATCCAACTTAGGCAAGTCAAATCCCTCTCCCACATACTTTCCAATGGATAACAGAACAAAAGGTTCTTGATGTCCTAACTGCTCGATTTGTGAAAGGATTTCTTGCTTGTCTTTGACTTTTGTTTGACCACTCATGATAAAAACAGACGATAGCTGTGCTTCTTTCAGCCTTTTTTCAATTATTTCCAGATGACCTATCCGATTGGTTAACACTAAGATATGGCGTTTTTGTTGGTAGGCCTCCACAATATCTTGCACAATCATGTGATTCCTGGAAGAAGATTTTGCTAATCTATCACATAACTCTACAAAGTTACTACTCCTCTTGTCTTGGACATCATATTGACCAAAATCTGTAAACCGAAGTGCTAAGCGCTTTTCAAACATCACTTGCTCTTCACTAGCTGTATGCAAAATAGGACCAATACGTTGAAAAAGAATCGGTTCGTGACCATTTTTACGTTCAGGAGTTGCCGTTAAGCCATAAAGATAAGTGCCCGCAAAACTAGCAACTACTTTTTCAAACATAGTAGCCGTCACATGGTGGCACTCGTCTACTATCATCACATCATAATCCGATAATACATCTTCACAATTTTCCATGGTCATCAGTGATTGAATCATGGCAACATCCACCAATTTTGTTTGCCACTTTTTAATACCTGTTAGTTGACCAATATGCCCAATCACTTTTTCTCGACCAGAAGGCGTATAGCGAATAGCTTCCTCCTCTTCAAATGTCAGGAACTGGGACAAGCGCTCCAACCATTGGTCTAATAATTGCCGATTATGAACGACGATCAATGTCCTTTTTTTGCGCTCAGCAATAAGAGCCGCTCCTAGAACAGTCTTCCCAAATCCAGTCCCAGCACAGAGGACACCATTATCCGCAGATAGCATATCTATCAGGGCTAATTCTTGTTCAAACCGTAGTTCTCCTCTGAAAGATACTCTAATCGCATTTCCTCGTTCTTCCCTGCCAATAACAGTCAATTTAGGAAACGTTTCTTGAAGGTTAGAAACGAATCATCCTCTTCAAATAAGTAGATCGTTTCAGGCGTCTGATACGTTGGCTGTCTCATCGCTTGTTTTACATAATATTCTGGATTTGAAAATGATGCCAACCTTTTCAAGTAGAATAGCAGTTGAGAGGAGAGGCCTGATTTCTTTACCCTTAACAGCCGTCCCAACTGTATCTCAAATACTTCCTGCTCAACACACATCGCTAGAGACACCTTATTTAATTTTTGAACTTGCTGGTAACTTACCCGTTTCAGTTCCTTCAGATATGACCATTGGTCAGCATAAGGAGTGTACTGTTCATCAACAAAGACTCTTTTTCCCTCTTGAAAAGACTGCCCTTGCAGCGGTAGAGCAATGAGATTGCCAAAACCTCCCTTTGGCAAACGATCTTGATTTGGAAACATACGGTCAAAAGAGTCAAAGGATAACTTAGGTGACTCCTGCATTGCTAATTCCAGCAATTTTCGACCAAATAATCGCGCCTCTCGACAAGATATAGGACTATCAAAGAAAAACCAGACATGAGCCCCATTTCCTGAACGAGAAATCTCGACGTGCATCGCTACCTTATAAGAATCTGAGACCCGTCTCAACACCTGGATGGCTTCCTTCCAGTCTCTCTTATCAAAATCAATCGCTAATAGACAACAAGTATCATCCATTAAAATCGGAAATAAACCGATACTGACCTCGCCCCTAAAGTGAGCCTTTAAAATCTCATCGGTCAAGGGTTCACACGTACGTCTATCAGGTGGTAGTTGCTTCCACCCATAACGATAGGAAGGATAATACTGTAGTCTCCCCGCATCATTTTGATACGATTTCGCATATACATCATCCCGTCCTCTAAATAATGAACGGTAAATCCTTAATTTTTCAGCAGTTGTGAGCTGGGAGCGTCTTGACAAAAACTGCTTCTGAAGTTCCCTTTCACTAATCAGAACGAGTTCACCAGTATCTTGATATTCTAACAATAGTAACTGTAACGGATAGCCATAATAAGGAAACCTATCTCTTATACAAACCAGTCTTCCCGAGGATTTCTCGATAAATTGTTCCATCACGTCTCCCTGAGTCATTCATCATCATCATACATCCAGGCTATTTGACCAAAGATATCCGCTACTCCTTCTGAAAATCCCCAGCCAATATCAAATCCAGCCTGATAAATATACTTCAAGTCTTGTCTCACGGACTCAAAGAAATCCCCCTGACCCTCTGCAAAATGGACAGCTACCTGATAAGAAGTCAAGACTGCTCGATAATAAGCCGTCGACATATCCCCAACGTATTCCGTAAAGTGAGTCCCATCCAGTGCAAATTGAAGATGGACTCTCGCTTGCGCTTCTAAATCCGTACAGCGCTCCTTAAAGTCAGCCAGCAACCTCTTTGCTGCTTTATAATCACCACCACGACCAATATTGTTAGGAAACATCACCTTGTGTATCTTTTGACAATAATCAGATACCAACTCTGCTATATAGGATTCTCCCTGAAAAGAAACATTCAGCTTGTCCTTGACCGCCCTATTTTCACTATATAGTTGACAGATAAGCTCCACCAATTCTTCCTTCTCCAAGGCCATCAAGCGCTTTTTTACTGCCGTTTTTGATAATGCCGTCATCAACTTCCATCCCTTTCTCATGTAAAAGATACCGTTTTCTTTATTATAGCAGAAGGTCTTGGTAGTAGACAAAAAAAGCAGAGAAAAATTCTGCTTTTTAAGATATAGTAAATCTCATTTTCTTGAAAAGAGAGGAATCACATTATCAAACCCAGCATCTTTCTCCCGATAGGAATCAAAGAAGCGCTCGTCAAAGCCAAACAGTTTGCTGATGTAGAGCGTCGAAACTTTTTGGTGCCTCGTCAGATCAGATAAGGTCAGCAAATTGTGAGATAAAATCACATCTAACATACTTCTCATTTTGCTTGGGCGCCTCAGTGGAATATCCGTATCTAACGGTTCAACCACTTTATATCCCTTTTTAGAAATCTGTCTATAAAAATACGCATGTTGCTGTGGTGTTAACAAGCCTAGCTTGTATGCCCTATATTCTAAAGCCTGAATCGAGACTCTGATGTAATTTTTCAAGGTAGACGATCTGAATACGAATCGTCTTCTTTGTTTCTAAATCCGCATTGCGAAAGGCCACACAGCTTAAATCAAATTGAGGCAAGGTATCCTCTTCATTAAAATAATCCATCGTAACATGAAAAAAATGTGACAGAGCCATTAAATGCTTCATTTTGGGTGTTACTCGATTCGTTTCAAACTGCCAAATAGCCTACTCACTGACTTGTAGTTTCTCAGCCAACTCGAAACGTGTCAACCCATTTAGCAATCGCATCTCTCCCAAAATATGACCATTAAACATCGAAATCCCTTTCTAAACGCCACTATCCTTGTTTCTGAATAGCCGTACGTGGTAAAATACCAATTTAAACTTTTTTATAAAATTTAGCTACAAAAACTGTATCTTTTTTAAAGTTAGTTTTAAAATGCTCATTTTTCTGATATGATATCAATAAATGAATGGAGAGTATTATGTCAAAAAAAATAATCAACGTTGTTGCAGCTGCAATCAAAAAAGACGGAAAATATTTCTGCGCTCAACGTCCTGAAGGAAAAAGTCTTGGTGGCTTATGGGAATTTCCAGGGGGAAAAGTAGAGCTAGGCGAATCAACTGAGGAAGCATTGGTTCGTGAAATCAAAGAAGAATTTAACGCTGATATTGAGGTGTTAAATTACGTCAATGAAGCTTCCTATGACTATGATTTTGGAACAGTCATCATGAAAACCTATGAAGCCAAACTCCTTTCAGGAGAGTTGACCCTGTTAGAACACCAAGATTCTACTTGGTTAGCTCCTTCAGAATTATATCAATTAGACTGGGCACCTGTTGACCTTCCTGCTGTTGACTTACTAAGCAGAAAATGAGATTCAAAAGAACCTCATTTTTTATTTTGTTGTTAAATAATGGAATAAGTCAACCTTTACAGGTTCCTTAAGCTCAAAGAGCATACTGACAACACTTTCGCCAGCTTTCTTTAATTCCTCTGCGCTCTTTTCAATATACTCCAATGGTCCCAAATAGTAGAAATCACCACCCTCAGCATCATCCTTAATAATAAATAATTCTAAACGTAATCCATTTTCATTAGAAGCTAGAATCTGTTTTACATCCGGAGACGCTAATGTTCTCTTATTCTTAGAAAACCATCTCAATATTGATTCATTTAAAAACTCATCTTCATACTTAATTGTATCACTAATATCCTCACTCTTGTGGTAGGTAATAAATATCGGACAAGTATTTGTTTCCTTATCGATCTTGTAACCACCTATATTCAGTGGCGGTTCATCCCGCTTGGTGTTTAGCAGTTTCAGCACATCTCTACGAGAGTACTTCTGGCCGAGAGTAAATACCTGTGGATAATCCTCAGATTTAAGTAGACCTGTTTCCAGTACATCCATAAAAAAATCATAGTAGGCAGAGTCGCTCTTCAAGGCTTCCAATACCTGCTCATGTAAAGTATAGACCTCACCAGTTCTTGAAACGAGCGCTTCTATCCCAAAACGTCTTTGTTCCTGAGCTTTTAGAAAAGATAGGCTAAGCACCCCTTCCACAGAGGTAATAACTTCACTTGAAGTATCCAAATCTTTGTCACCTAGTTTTTCAATGAAAGAATGGACTTCTAACTCCCCACCATGCTCCACCAGCAATTTTAATAAAATAAGCTCATGCGGGCGTTTACCACTCAAACATTCAAAGGTGATAAAGGATAAGAAATTTTTCGAAACCTTTTCAAAATGTTCTGTTTGATTGCCAAACTTGCTCACTACATCCGAATAATCTTTAAAAGAATGGCTATTAAAGAAAGTCAATGGATCAATTCCATTATAGATCACAAAATCTTTCAAAAACGGCTGTCGCCCTAATTTATTCTGTAACTCTACATAGCCATCGCGCAAAATTTTCATACTAGATAGGCTAGTATTCGTAATCGATTCAAAAATCTGTTTCCGAGCAATCTCTTCAAAATTGATAGTTGTCAAGCCACTGATAAGATTTGCTTCTCGCACCTCGCGACGATAATTATCCTTGTTCATGGACTGGTCGCCAAATAAGGCAACCGGAATCAGATAGTTATTTCGATAATTCCCGATAAAATCAATAATGATCACATAGTCTTTAGATGGATGTTTACGCAGACCGCGTCCCAATTGTTGCACAAAAATAATACTGGACTCTGTATTGCGAAGCATAACTACCTGGTTCACACTTGGAATATCAACCCCTTCGTTAAAAATATCAACTGTGAGTAGGTAATCTAAATCTCCATTTTCAAGCTGTCGGACTGCTTCTTCACGAACTGCTTGGCTATCATCCCCTGTCAAAGCTTGAGTCCGAAAGCCTTTTTGATTGAGAAGAAGGGACAATTCAGTTGCTTCTCGCTTACTTGAACAAAACATCAAGCCACACACAGCTTCTCCACTGTATCCATAATAAGTAATTTTTTTAATAATGTGTTGAACACGTTGTTCAGATACCAAGGTTGAAAAATTTTCATCCTCTCCAATCAATTTGCCATCAACCGTAATATCAGTTACTCCAAAATAATGGAACGGACACAAAAGATCTGCATCCATGGCATCCTGCAACCGAATCTCATAGGCGATATTGTAATCAAAGAGCTCATAAATATTTTGCCCATCGGTTCGCTCAGGTGTTGCAGTCATCCCCAGCAGAAAATCCGGTTCAAAATAGTTCATCACCTTCTTATAAGATTCTGCACCAGCTTTGTGTACCTCATCAATCAAGATATAGTTGAAAAAATCTGATGCAAAACGTTGCAGATGTTCATCGCGTGACAATGTTTGAATAGTTGCAAAGATATATTTCTTGTCCGAAATATCAACCCCTGATTTGTAGAGACAGGCTTCGTTATTAGCAAATCCAAGAACACGTTGAAAACTTTCTAAAGACTTACTTAGAATCTGTTCTCGGTGAACAATAAAGAGAACCCTCTCTGGCTTTACTTGACGAACATCAAAGGCTGATAAATACGTTTTCCCTGTTCCAGTAGCAGAAATAACCAAGGCTTTTTTAGCACCATTTCCCCGCACTTTTCGCAAGCCAGCTAGAGCTTGTTCTTGCATTGTATTAGGCGTAATCTTACCAGTTTGATAAACAGGTGTAGAGTCTTCCTCAATATTTATGCTCTGAATAACCGACTTACGCTTTCGTTTATAAGTTTCAATAATATCAGCTGTCAAGAGTCTTGACAAATCCCAAATGCGGTCGAACTCTTTTTTCGTTTGATATAGCAAATCCCCATTATCTGTCGAATTTAACTTGATATTCCACTCATAATTTTGTTTTAAAGCTGTTGCCGTTAAATTTGATGAACCTGCAATCAATACTTGCTTGTTTTCTTGTTCAAACAAGTAATACTTTGAGTGCAGTTGCATTGATTCATGAGAGATTCGGGCCTCCACATTCGGTAATCGCAACAAGTCATACATCGCTAAAGGGTCATTGAAATCAAGATAAGGTGAGATTAATATCTTTCCTCTCACACCCCGCTCAGCCAAATCAGCCAGCTGCGCCTTAATCATAGAAATCCCAGACTGCGTAACAAAAGCCACCGAAAAATAAAAGGCTGTACTCTTGAGCAATTCCTCCTGTAAGTCGGTCAACACAAACCGCTTTTCCTCAGCATTATTAATCAAAATCTTGGGAGCATAGGTTACATCTCGAAACTTCACCCGATCAATAAAGCCAAATTTCACCGACTCCAATAACCGATCTTCAAACGTTGACACCATAATAAATAGTCCTATCTAGTTGATAGAACTATTATCTGATATTTTGAGCGGGATGTAAAGATTTTCCCATAATCAAAACATAAAATTTCATAGCCAACAAATCAAATTTCATTAATTAAATATTTTATCTCGTGATATAGCATCATAACATCACTTACAAATGCTTTAGAATGATTGATTTTATAAATCATCTCTCTCATTTCTACATCTAAATCTTTTCTTCCAGCCTTTATGGTATCCAGTAAGATATCTCTTATCAACAGGTATACACTATGCCAATCATTTTGAGAATCATTTTGAGCAATATAACGAGTTTTTGTGTTAAAAATTACTTCAAAAACTCTAATCACGGGTGGTCTTTCGAAATCCTCTTTAATTAAAACAGCCAAGATTAGGCATTTGAGATCTTTTTCAAGGTTATTTATCAATTTATATTTTCTTTGATATAAATTAATCTTTTTATTGATATATTTTTTTCTTTTTAATAAATAATCTTCATTATTATAACTAATTTGTATAAGTGACACTAAAAATAAGAAACCCAGTGAATATAGTTGCCAAGATGTATTACTTGCATTAGGTTCTAAATCTGCTAAATTACCTGAAAATATGGTCTTAGAAAGATAATAATTTAAAATACTAGATGTCATACCAATCAAAAATATAAATAAATTATTAACCAAGCTGATTCTATTTAATAATATAATCCAAATAAAAAACATCAACCAAAAACTAGGTGATATAACCCAAATAAAGGAAAAGTCTATATCTTTTAAGAGAAAGACAAGAAAAATATACATAAATATGGAGTAAAACGGAATTAATAATATCCAAAAAATAATAGTATTAATACTTATCTTAGAATCTCTATTATTAAAAAATCTCGTCGTAAACCCTTGATACTCTGTCAAGTTTATCGAATATAATTTTCTTAATAAATAAAATATTATAAAAATATTTATAACTATAAATACAAATTTCATTTCATCACACTACCTTAATTGCTCATACTAAAACTCTATCCAATACGACTACTTTCTTAGATTATCTCCATATTAAAAGATATTTATTATGCTATTATCAAACATTTTTAGCTCAGAATAATTACTCTTCAATACATTATATTTTTCACAAAACACATATACACTGCCTGATAGACCCTTGTATAATGAAACATCCTTATAATAAGGTATTCTAATATTTATGCTATTACTTTTAGTTGCATATGATACATGCTGCAATTCCTTATCACAATAAAAAACCTTGATATCATATGTGAGCTGACACGTTTCATAGATTAAAATATCAGAGGAAACTGAGATCTCTCCTACTTGAATTTCTTCGTTAACAGGAAGAATATAGTTACTTTTATATGGTTTTATTATTTCAATATAATTTTTATTCAATTTTGATTGCTGTAAATCAGCTCCTAAACTTATCACAAACTTCTTATTTCTAGAGTCAAATACTAGTACCATCTCGTAATTTTTTATTGTAACTATTAAATATATCGAACTCTAATATTTGGTTATTTGAATCATCAAATAAAGGTAAGATTCTATTCTCTAGCTCCTCATTTAATAAACATTCAATATCACCTCCATTAAGATCAGATAATTTCTTTATTTCATTAAATAAATTTATTTTTTCTTGCCCAGGCAAAATCCTGTCGATATAAATAGAGTAATTATCCTCTAGTATCGTATAATTTCCATTATTAAATGCAATAATTTTAAAATTTTGTTTCTCAGCATCTAATCCACAATGAAATTTCAAATCCGAATACGAATACGTTTTATCAACTTGAACATTAGTCAGCTCAATTCGATCAATAACTATATTATTTTTTGAATTATTTTGAATAATTAAATTATGTACAATTTTATCATAACAATACTCTTCAGAACTCTCCCACTCATAAAGAATGTTTAATATCTTTTCTCTCAGGTTAGTAATATTTAAGCCAGTAACTGTAGGATTCTTTGGAATACGAGTCCACAGAAAATCGAAAACTTTTAAAATATTGAAAATAGAGAACTTCACTATACACTCTGTAATACTTGAATTCTTATACTCAATAAAAATCAAAAATAGACTAGGAAACGAAGACGAGGGTAGAACTAGCGTTCACCAAGGTGAGTTGACGAAATATCCTTTTTATTTTTAAAGAGTATTAATTTTAGTCTATGTCAATTATACCAAAAAAACGCCATCAAATAGTAGCGTTTTCTGATTTGTTTTATACCAACTTCTCCATCTCTTCAATCCGCGCTACTGTCGCGTCATATTTGGTTTGGTAGTCGGTTTGTTTTTGGCGTTCTTTGGCGACGACTTCTGGTTTGGCGTTGGCTACAAAGCGTTCGTTGGAGAGTTTTTTGCCTACCATGTCCAGTTCCTGAGCCCACTTTTTCAATTCTTTTTCGAGGCGTTCGAGTTCTTCTTCCACATTGAGGAGATCTGCTAGTGGGAGGAAGATTTCAGCTCCTGTGATGACGGCTGACATGGTTAGTTCTGGAGCAACAATCGTTGAGCTGATCTCCAAATGTTCAGGATTGGTAAAGCGTTTGATGTAGTTGACGTTGGCCTTAAAGAAATCTTCCAACTCGCTATCTGCTGTCTTGACTAAAATAGTAATTGGTTTTGATGGGGCAACATTCGCCTCTGCCCTGCTATTGCGGACAGCACGAATGAGGTCCTTCAAGCTCTCCACGCCTCTGTGTGCCGCTTGATTTTCAAAGGCAGGATTCACCGTAGGGTATGCTGCGGTGACAATCGAGCCTTCCGCATACTGGGCAAAGATTTCTTCGGTCACGAACGGCATGATTGGGTGGAGGAGACGCAAGATCTTATCTAAGGTATAAAGGAGGACAGAGCGAGTGATGACTTTTTCCTCCTCATTATCGCTGTAGAGGACTTCCTTGGTCAACTCTACATACCAGTTGGCAAATTCTTCCCAAATGAAATTGTAGAGAATATGACCAGCCACACCAAACTCAAACTTATCAAAGTTTTCCGTTACTTTGGCAATGGTTTCATTGAGATTGTGGAGAATCCAGCTATCCGTCACGTTGCCCGCTTTGCCCTCTACGACAGCTGAAACATGTTCCGTCGCTTGGTCAAGCGTAAGTCCCTCATTGTTCATAAGGATATAGCGGGAAATGTTCCAGATTTTGTTGATGAAGTTCCATGAAGCATCCATTTTTTCATAAGAGAAACGAACGTCTTGCCCTGGAGCAGAGCCATTTGATAGGAACCAACGAAGGCTATCGGTACCATATTTTTCAATGACGTCCATCGGATCAATGCCGTTTCCGAGAGACTTGGACATCTTGCGACCTTCTTCATCACGAATAAGACCGTGAATGAGGGCATTCTTAAATGGACTCTTACCTGTAAACTCAATTCCTTGGAAAATCATACGAGAGACCCAGAAAGGAATGATGTCATAGCCTGTTACCAAGGTTGAATTTGGATAATAACGTTGGTAATCTGTACTTTCTTCATCTGGCCAATCCATGGTTGAAAATGGCCAAAGGGCCGAGCTGAACCAGGTATCTAGCACGTCTTCATCTTGTGTCCAACCGTCCCCTTCAGGCGCTTCTTCACCCACGTAAATATCACCATCCGCATTGTACCAGGCAGGGATTTGGTGCCCCCACCAGAGCTGACGGGAAATGACCCAGTCATGCACGTTTTCCATCCATTGAAGATAGGCGTCATTGAAGCGTGGTGGGTAGAATTCAACCTTATCATCTGTCTCTTGGTTGGCAATAGCATTCTTCGCCAACTGATCCATTTTGACAAACCATTGGGTAGATAAACGAGGCTCAACAACGGCACCACTACGCTCAGAGTGACCAACCGAATGGACGATTGGGACTAATTTTTCTAGCAGTCCTGCCTCCTTGGCATCCTCAATAAATAGCTTTCTTGCTTCATACCGATCCAGCCCCTGGTATTTTTCAGGCACCCGATGAGTCGCTGCCATGGTTCCGTCAAGATTCATGATAATATCCTGCTTGATATTATGGCGCAAGCCAACCTCGAAGTCATTGGGGTCATGGGCTGGGGTAATTTTCACGCAGCCTGACCCTTTTTCCCTATCTACATACTCATCAGCAATAATGGGAATCCGATACCCTGTCAGTGGCACGATGACATACTTCCCAATGAGATGAGTATAGCGTTCATCATCTGGGTGGACCGCAATCGCTCCATCTCCGAACATGGTTTCTGGACGAGTGGTCATAATCGTCAAATAGTTGCCACTATTGTCGTCAAACATGTACTTGAAATAGTGTTCAAAGCCATTGATGTCCTTGTGGATGACCTCAATATCAGAAAGCGCTGTGCGGGCTGCTGGATCCCAGTTGATGATGAACTCCCCACGGTAAATCCAACCTTTGTTATACAAGTCTACAAAAACCTTGCGTACTGCTTTTGACAAGCCCTCATCAAGGGTGAAACGCTCGCGAGAGTAATCAAGCGATAAGCCCATTTTCCCCCACTGATCCTTGATGGTCGTTGCATACTCGTCTTTCCATTCCCAGACCTTCTCTAGGAATTTTTCACGGCCCAAGTCATAACGGCTCACACCTTGCTCGCGCAAGCGCTCCTCAACCTTAGCCTGAGTCGCAATCCCTGCGTGGTCCATACCTGGAAGCCATAAAGTATCAAAGCCCTGCATCCGCTTCTGACGGATAATAATATCTTGCAAGGTTGTATCCCAAGCGTGTCCTAGATGCAATTTCCCTGTCACATTTGGTGGCGGAATCACGATCGAGTAAGGCTTGGCATCTGGATTTCCAGACGGTTTGAAAACATCTGCCTCAAGCCATTTGGCATAGCGACCAGCCTCAACCTCGGCTGGATTGTATTTTGGTGAAAGTTGTGTCATTTGAGTTCTCCTTTATAAAATAATTTATCTAAAATATCCTTTTGATTGGTCTAAGTAAATATTTTTTAATGATTTCACTATCCCTTTACTTAACCACCATGCCAAAAATAACGAGAATAAAACTATTATCAACGATGAGAATATCCTCAAAATAATATCAGATAAGGTATCTTGTTTTATTACATCTAATAATATTGAAATCAAAAATTCTTTAAATTTATGTTTTCCATCATCTGTTAAAGAAAAAGCTGATATAACATTAAATACTAACAATGTATTAAAACTAATCATAGTTAACCAATAAAGATGCTCATCCATTTTTAAACTTGGGACGACTGCATGTCCTTGTTGATACCTATCAGATATTTTATATATTTCTCCAATAAAGTTCGGTAATAGAACTGGCAAAAACCAAGTCAAAATACCTATAATTTCACTTTCAATTTGATCTATCATCACAATAGCAACCAAAAGCAATATTAATCCAATTAAATCTGAAATAAATTTATTTTTGTTTTGTCCTAATTTATTCAAAGAATTGTAAACAGGAATCCATAACAAGGCATTGGTAGCTATATAGATATTATAGACTAACAAGATAAAACCAATATTATAATTGGCTTCATGTAATATAAAATATATACCAAGGTATAATGCTATAGATATGATAGACAAAAAATAGCCTAAAAGATATGTTCCCCATAAAACCTGATTAGCAGGTAAAGTAATGGAATTTTGTTTCCTAAAAAAGCAAATTCCCAAAGAAGCTCTGATAATCGGCACTAGAAAAAACCAACATAACAAAAACAAGACTATGACAACTATCTCTGTATGCTTAGTAGATATATCTAATGATTTTAACATTTTTATAATAGAATTATTTATACTATCCAAAATATATTGATTTGCTCCAATGAAAAGGACGATTGCAACAAATACATAATCATAAACATTAAACCAATTAAAAACATCCCTATTCTTCTTTATATAATTACGAAAATCTTGTAACCATCCTTCACAAAGTCCCGCATACAACAGTAATTGGAATGGCTGGATTAGAAATATCTTCTTTGACCAAATAAAAAATAATAATATTGTCAAGACACCTACTATCCAATAAAGACACTTATAAAATTTGTCAATCCTTTTTTGGGAAACTCTAATTCCATATATCAATAGTAGCACTATATAGATAATTTCAGATGCTACTATATCTAAATTAGGAATAAAGCTAGTCGGTAACACTAATATACCAACAAATATCATTGTTAAAGTTACCATACTCGGCAACAAAGCTATAATATATTTTACTATCCTTAAAATCTTATCCATATAAAATTCTCCTAATCCCCCTACCTCCCCCATCAAGGTCTTCACAGTAAAGGGCATAGTGGTCTGGACCACCCGCGTGAGGAAAGCGGTCATCGTAGAGGAACTTGACACCTCTAGCCAGCAAATCCTGCCGCCATTGGTCAACTTGGTCACGAGTACCGCCGTGAACGGTTAGATCCTCTTTCCCACGTAATAACCCCCATCTGCCACAGTTTCGACGGCGGAAATTACTGCTGGCCAAGTCACTTCTCGAATACTTGCATAGGTAAACATAGCTTCTGCATCAGCTATCGTTCGTTTACACAGGTAAGAACGGTCTGTTTCAATATTCGATAAACTATTCTTTTCAACTTGTTTTGTGCATGCAGATTAGTCCTTCTTACAATTGATAGAAATCAAGAACAATACCCTCTGGCCCTTGAACCATGAGGGAATAGGTTCCCCAGTCAGTTTTGGTTGGTGGATTTAGAATAGCCTCCCCAGCTACTTGAAGGGTTTGGTATTTACCATCCACATCCTCTATTTGGACATGTAGAATGATTCCTGATTGGAACGGTTCAAGTGGAATGATAGCCTTATCAGACAACATCAAACAATGGCTTCCAACTGTAAACTGAGCAAAGTGTTCATCCTTGTAGTCTGCTGAAATCCCCAGCAAACACTCCAATTGCTCACTGGTATGGGAAACATTTTTCACAATAATATCTAATTGGTTTAAATCCATCAGTCGTTCTCCTTTTTTAAACTAGCGTAGCGATATGAGTGACAATATTTCTGCTACTTCCTTAGCACTGACTGCCGTCGTGTCTAATTTTACATAATAGCCCAAAACTTCCGGGACATTATCAGATGCATATTGATACGTGTTAATCATCTCTACGATTTACTGCTCAAAAACTTCAATATTCTGCTTTAGACCTTTGCGTTTGAGACCATTCAAGGTTTAAAAATACCTGCCTCAAGCCATTTGGCATAGCGACCAGCCTCAACCTCAGCTGGATTGTATTTTGGTGATAATTCTTTTGACATAGTGTACCTTTCTTTAAATAATCTGTTTAATTAGACTCATGATGTATTCGAGATGTTTGGTATCAACCACCCTTATTTCGTATTCACCATTACCATAATGCCCTATTGTTGAAACATTACGGGTAAGTTCTTTGGGATCTTCAATTTCTCCAAATTTCGCATTAATAAATAATTTTAACTGTTTATTTTGTATCTCAATATCAACAATATTCCGTTTACCTTGTTTAAAAGCCATATATAACTTCGTTGCCACTAAATCACTATCAGGAATCAGTTGAAAGATAGCTTCCTTAAAAGTTTCATATAATTCAACTATACCCTCCGATTTATTTACTAATAAGTCTTCTTCAGAATACGTTTTTAATTCTTTAGTGACCAATGCTAACTCTGAATCAGCTTCAGATATAGAAGTTTTAATACTAGGAGCATTTTTTGATTTATTAACACCATTGATTAGCAATAAATCATTTTGAAATCGTTTTACTTCCCATAATTCAATATTTAAGTCCTTAAAGTCAACAGCCTGTTTTTGAAATGAAGTAAAATTTGGAGAGACAAAAACTACCTTACTCTGCGACCAGTCAACAACATTTTTCCTTAATAATTTACCAGTTTTTTCCTGATACCCTAAAATAAAATCAGCTTTATATTTTAATAGAGTATTTAGATAAGAAACTCCTTGATCAAGTACACTATAGTTAGTTGATTTCTTATATTCAATGATAACGAAAGATTTACTTTCTGTATCAAATGCTAAGGTATCTATTCGTTGATTTTGAATAGAAAATTCACTACCGACAAATTCTAGACCTGTAATCACTGTAAGATTTTCTTCAAAAAGGCATTGAAATTCTCGTTCTAATTTAAAAGGTTTTTCTTCTAAACTAATTAATTTATTTTGATTTATGTTAAACAGATTCATGAATTCTCTCCTCCTCCCACTCCGTCCTCAAGAGGCCGTAGGCTAGGTCGTCACAACGGTTTCCTGCTAGATCCTTGCGACCGCGGATGGTGGCCTCCAAGGTGAAGCCTAGTTTTTCAGCGACACGCCTACTTTGTTGGTTGGAGCTGTAGCAACGGATTTCCACCTTATGAAGATGGAGTAGGGTAAAGCCTACTTCAATCAAGGCTGCAACTGCTTCTGGCATATAGCCGTTCCCCCAAAAGTCTGGATGTAAAATATAGCCTATCTCCAGTACATCATCAGCATGGCGGTGGTTAAAGTCACAGGAGCCAATGACCTGATTACTCCCCTTAATCGTAATCCCATAACCAGAAGGTAGCCCTTCTTTTTCAAGATTGGCTGGGTAGGTTTCCTTGAGATACAGCACTTCATCTGCTAAGCTTTTGACGGGTGGAAAACCCGCAGGATAGGTCACTTCAGCAAGTTTTGCAAAGGCAAAAATGGCCTCAGCATCCTCCAACGTCCGCTGACGTAAATAGAGCCGATCCGTTGCCACATCAGGCAAGTCATTTTTTTCAAAGGGTCCTAGTATCTGAATCATTGGTTTCCTCCGCAACTTAATCCCATCAGGGTCTTCCAAATAGAGGGCATAGTGATTCTCTCCACCCGCGTAGGGATAGTGGTCATCGTAGAGGAGTTTGACACCTCTAGCCAGCAAATCCTGTCGCCATTGATCAACTTGGTCACGAGTACCGCCGTGGAATGCTAAATGATTTAGACCTGTGCGGCAGCGATGGTAGCCCACTTCAAGAAAATCAGTTGGCGTTTGGACAAAGACGATATACTGCTCTGCCTTTTTCATGGAAAAACCTCGCTCCCACTCTTGGTCAGGCTCATAGCCCAAGCGAAAGAGGAGAAACTGGTAAAAGATTCGACTTTCGTCTAAGTCCGATACGTAGAGTTCAATGTGATGGAGCATCGTTACCTCTCCTTAAAGATTACACCATTTTCTTTCAGCTTATCAATAGTCTTTTTTCCAATCCCCTTGATGGCTAGCAAATCTTTTTCAGTAATATTTTGAAAATCTTCGACCACCCTCAAATTCTCATGGAACAAGGTTCGGAAGATATCAAATCGTAGACCGGCAAATAGAGGACTGCGATAAGTCGCAAAAAAGTCGAGAACCTCCCCATACTCTGACTTACCACCGTACTCTCTGGCAAAGCGGTACAAAAACTCCGGCACAAGCGGGTTTCGTTCAAAGAAGTCCTGTAAATGACAGGCCGTAGCTGCTAGCGATTGCGTCGAAAAGGGAACATATATCTCAGATTCCTCAATGTCTAAGAGGCCTTCCAACCAATCAGCAGTAACAAAATAGTCCGTAGCTTCTTCATTCACTTCAGTCAAGGCTACAAAAATTTTCTCCGCCTCAGTAATCTCTCCTTGAAGGAGTTTGGAAATGAGGTAATGAAACAGTAAGCTATCTTTATACTGTGGCAGTTCGTTTGCATATCTATGATAAAGGTCTTCAACTCGCTCCCATCGTCCTAATTCATTATAAACAGACATGGCTAGGTGAAGAAAATCAGGAGCAAACCTTTTAGGTCTTTTAGACAGAACAAAATCCACTACCTCACAAGCTAGACCTAAGAAGCCTTGACCATGTAGATAAGTTACTATATAATTTAATGCCGTTAGATAGGGCCGTGACTCCCAATACTCCCAGTCCAAATAATCTTTATCTTTCCAACCTTTTTTCGTCTTGCCATAAAACTGCCAAATCTTTTCAAAGTAGGTCAAGTCAAACGGATCTTCTTCTGTTAACAGCAGATGAAATTGTGCTAAGAAATGGTCCGGCTTCAAGTCTAGAACCTGCTTCAAAAGGTTGGCCCGCTTCCTATCATCTGGTGTGTACATCGCTTGACGAAAAAGTCGGGTCTCCTTAGGAAACGGCACCTTCCCCAAGGCCATTAGCTCTCGAACTCGTTCAATATCCTCTGGATCAATCTCTCCCACATTGCGTCCCTGAGATTCGACATAGGCGAAAAGAGCTTCTTTTTCATCATCAAAATATTGAATCTGGCGACGCTCTACAAAAATAGGTTGATGGCTTAACAACTGTTCAAAGAATTCTCCATCTTGTTCAGAGATAATTTTAATATCTAATTTCTGCCGTCTTCTCAACTCTTTCTTACGGTTTTTCTTTTTTGCCATCTGACTCCCTCCAGACCTATTTGTCATACTCTATAAACATCAACATCTGATAGCGATGAGACTGTAGATGCACGGTGAAACAACAGAGTCCGAATTTTATTTTTGACGAGTATTATCGTCTTTTCCTATCAAAAAACGTCCCTGCCATACGACAGGGACGAAATTCAGTTTACGACTTCCGCGGTACCACCCACATTCGGGTTTGCACCCGCAACTTTGTTCTTATCAAACTATCCATTCAGCAACCAGCTTTGTCCAACCTGCGGATTTCTCAGCACCACCGCTTTCTGTAAAGTTGTATGGTCTTTTAGTTTGCTTTTAGTACTAGGCAACGAGCTGCAGGCTGTACTAGAGTACGGCAAAGCGAGTTAACGAAGTAATAGAAGATAAACTAAATGACTATATTCCCAAAACACCTCTGATGGCTTTATTGTAGCAGATTTCTCAGGAAATTGCAACTACTGATACTAGGTGAACACGCCCTACGCATGAAGAAAATGCATGTAACTGTTTTCTAGCCAAATGCATTTTTCCAAAAATATTTTCAGGACATTACATAATGGCTTTGATTTATCCTCGTTTTCACCTACATGATAACAAAATGTCATGATAAAAATATAACTTTTTATGAAAAATCGTTATCTGAAAGCGAAATTTTCTTCATGCGTCTGTCCTGCTAGGGAGACGGACCTCTCCTACATCCAAGAGGGCTATGACTCTCCCATCAACTAAAGATTAAGTCTACTAATTCCCCTGCCGAGACTTTCCCGAAGTAGCGCGCTAGGTCAATGGATTCCAAAATAGCCTGAATATCCTCCTGCTCCATCCGCTGTCCCACTAGTGCCTGCTCCACTTCTGCCACATCTCCTTTTCCGAAGAAATCACCATAGATCCGGCAATGTGCAATTCGTCCCTTATCAATATCCAAGTGAATATCGATAGTTCCTGCTGCAAAACGACCGTCTCGGTGGTAACTATATTGTGGAGAATTGCCGTAATTCCAGTCCCAGTTTTTGTATTTGTCTGCGACCAACTGGTCGATGGCTTCCCAGTCTCCTTCAGTCAATTCATACCGTTTCGCCTGATCGAGATGGTCGATCCCCAACAGCTTGCAGGTCATTAGATTTTTAAATTCATCGGTCGTGATGCCTTGGTACTCCTCAGCTAAGTAGGGGCGGATGCTCCCGACACGGCTTCTGACAGACTTAATGCCTTTTGACTCGATTTTCTTTCGATTTGGATGAAGCACGCGCTCCATCGCCTCATAATCCACATCCAACAAGAGGGAGTACCCTCCATAGACCCGATTGTTTGAAATGGTCATGGCAGCTCCAGAGACTTTTTTGCCCTCAATCACCAGATCATTACGGCCTGTCTGCTCAACCTGCGTCACTCCTAATTCTTTAAGGGCGCGCATAGCAGGAGCATAGGCTCTCTTGAAATCACCAAAAATACCATTATCTTGAATCAAATAGCAGACATTGACAGCCCCAGAGTCGACATAGACCGCTCCGCCACCCGTATCACGACGGACCAGCAAGATATTCTTTTCTTTGAGGTAATCCTCATTGACTTCTACAATGGCATTCTGAAACTTGCCAATCTCTACTTTTGGCTCACAATAATAAGGAAACAAAATATCGTCATCCAAAAATACCTCTTGTTGGACATAGACCTGCATGGCCAAAGCCACTGCACCATCTGTGATATACTGACCGTCTCGGATAGGTTCAATAAGATACATCATGTTCTCCTTTACGCATATAAAATCTATTAGTGGCGGCTAGCAATGCCGCGATATGACTAGTTAGTTGCACTGTTTGCCCTTGAATAGCAGGCGGAGTTCGATACTGTTTTTGGTTCATGGTCACAAAGAGAGCATTAGGGTTCGCCCTTGTGTAAGCCTGAAAGGGATGCTTGATAAACTGAGGCGTCGTATAGCCCACCCCGATTTCTAAATAAAGGATCTTCTGTCCTTCATACTCTGCTAGGAAACGCTCATAGCGATCTTTTTGAGCAAGAAAATCAGCATCTTCTACCATCCCCTTTTCAGCGTTCCGCTTATTGATTTCAAAGGGAGCCCCACACTTAGGACAGTAGGGAATCAAATCCCGTGGTATCTTCATATCCTTTTGTTCTGCAACCATGCGGCGAATCAGAAGATCATCCCGATAGGTCTGTTGGTGACAAAACTGACTGCACTGCCACAAACCGTACTCTCCTTGAATGTGAAAGACCTTGTTGTGATCATAATCTGCTACTTGAAAGGCATTGTCTGCATTGGTTGTGATAATATGGTAGGGCTTGGTTTCAAGCATTTCCTTTAAATCCAGATAGGCTTGACCAACCGGTTGATCTAGATAGTTTAAGGCGATAAAACGACTTTGAAAGGCCCAATACTCCTCCAAACCTGCAAACGGAAAAAGACTGGCCTGTAACATATCTAAGAAGCCGTATTTTTCAATGAAATCGGGAAAGGCTGTTTCAAAACGATCTCCTATATAGGTAAACCCATCTGCGGCTGACATGCCTGCCCCAATGCCCACAACAAGAGCCCTAGCCTCTCTTATCAGTGCTGCAAGTGTTGCTGGCTCATCCTGGGCAATATCAAGCGATGTCCACTTACTCATCTCTCCTCCCTCACTCCTAGTTCCTGTTCATAATAAAGAGCATCTTCTGCTGTATATAAGGTAAAAATAACCGTAAGCTCATAGCCCGTCTCACGCAACCAATCTTTCACTGTTTGAGTCGCCAGTTGTGCCGCCTCTTTTTTCGGATAACCAAATTCCCCCGTTGAAATGGCACAAAAAGCCAAGGTTCTAATCCCCTCCTCCTTCGCTTGATGAAGGCAGGAGAGATAGCATTGGCGCAGGAGATGTTCCCGTATAGGGGTCAATCCCTTCCCTTCCAAAATCTGTGGCCCTACCGTATGAAAAATCAACTGAGCAGGTAAGGCATAGCCAGACGTCACCTTGACCTGACCTACTGCTTCTCGATGGCCCTGTTCCTCCATCAGTCTTGTGCAGGCCTGACGAAGCTCCATTCCCGCATAGAAATGAATGGCATTATCTATACACGTGTGATTGGGAATAAAACAGCCCAACAAGTCACTATTGGCTGCATTGACGATAGCATCCACCTGTAAGTGGCAAATATCACCATAATAAAGCAAGATATTGGGATGGCTGGTCTGCTTACAATTCTCTAAAGACTGCCGATGGTTTTCATGATAGGCTGTGAGAAATTCCTGTTCACAGGTCAGATAGGCTGGTGAAATCCAGCCTGCTGGTCGCTGATTGACCAAGCCCCTCCAGATACTGACCAGCTCTTCCTTTTCTTCCGATAGGATTTCCTTGCCACCTAGCAGGAGAATCATTTGTCTGAGGAGCTGACATTCCCGTTCTTTACGCATCTTCAAGAACTGCAAAAGCTGCGCTGTCAACCTCTGTTAACTTGACGAGCCAATGATCTTCTGGCTGGGCCGAATTTAATAAGCGAGGCTCTTCCAAGGCTGCTGTATTGCGTTCAAGAACCTTACCGGCTAAGGGGCTTACAATCGCCATCACTGTTTTTGAAGCCTCCAAATTCAAGATAACATCACCTGTTGCGAGGTGGTCTCCTTCTGAAAATTCCACATAGCCCACAGTCCCAATATCATCTTGTAGCTCTGGTGTCATACTGATGATATAGTCCTTGTCCCGTTGTTCAATCCAAAGATAATTTGCAATTTTTTTCGTCATAGAATACCTTTCTTATTGTATCTGAATACTTGCAAGGAGCTCCAAAGCCCTCATGCGATGTACCCTATCAGGAAGCAAGGGGATGAAAATGACTTCATCGGCTCCTGAAACCCTCACCAACTCATTGACCGACTGCTCGACCGCTGTGACATCCCCCACCAGTATCCGCCTGCGATTCGCCACAATTTGCTCCTGTTCAGCTCTAGTCAGGACATATTCTTGCGCTGTTTCTATGCTAGGATAGGCAGAAAATTCGTTAAAGTCCTCTTTTCCTAGCATCCAAATATCCAGAGGTTTAGCCAGCTCCTCTGCCAACTCCATGGTATCCGCAAGGACAACAAAGAGGGCCAAGAGCAGCTGCTCTTTTGGCTGAACGAAAGGGAGGAATTGATTCTTATAGGTTTTTCCAAGTAGGGCTGCTGTCTCTAGCGGATTTTGAGCGATAAAAGGAAAACTACCATAAACAAAGCCCAATCCTAGGCGCGCTGCTTCATGGACGGATCGTCCACCTGTCCCTAGTACAAATAGGTCAAGAGGAAGAGGCGGCTGAGGAGTCGCGGTTATCTCCTCCCCTTTATCTTGGAGATAAGCGAGCAGACTTTCCAACCAAAGACCATAGTCTCTACTGGTATAGGGGCTTTTTAGATGCTGGTGAACAAGACTTGTCCCTAATGAGTTTCCCAAACCAATATCGATGCGTCCCGGATACAAGGTCCCTAAAGTCCGAACGATTTCTGCTACCTTATAAGGGCTATAGTGTAGCCCCATGATACCACCGGAGCCAATCCGAATCTGCCGGGTCTGACTGGCTAGATGAGCCATGATCACTTCTGGAGCACTGATGGCAAAGGCAGAAAGATTGTGGTGTTCTGCAACCCAAAAGCGATGGAAGCCCAATTCATCTGCTCGTTTGGCTAGAGCAAGAGTGGTCTCCAAAGCAGCTGTGGCTGTCTGCCCCTCATCGATAACCCCATAGTCTAACACACCAACCTTCATCATGTCTCCTCCCTATAATTGCTAGCCAGCCCCCGAAGCAAATTGCGCGCATCCATAGGCAAGGACTCACCATAATCCATTAAAGGCACAATATCCTTAAAGGAAGCCTCTGGAATCGCCAAGGAGGGTAAATCCCTTGCCTTGATCTTTAGGTGAATCTCATCAGCACGCCCCTCTCTTATCTTATGAACAAACTCAGGATCCACAATGAACGGTGTTGAAGCCCCTACTAGGTCTGCATGAGCGAGCGCCTCCACCGCCTTTTCAGGACTATTGATTCCCCCAGTTGCCATGATGGGGATACGCCCCTTCAACTGCTGATACACGACATCATTGACTAAGAGACCTTGATAGGCTCCCGCAGAGCGAACCTGATTGCGAAAGACATCACGTCCCCAACTAGCAAGAGCCAGATAGGCAAGTGGCACTCTTGCCATTGCTTCTTCCATTAACTGAAGAAATTCCTCAATAGAATAGCCAATCTGATGACCTCGAGTTTCTTCGGGTGTTGCTCGAAATCCCAGCAAAAACGGAACCCTTGCCTCCTTTTCAATCACTTCATAAACGGCCTCTAAGATTTCAAGAGTCAGCCTGGCCCTGCTTTCAAAACTCTGAGCTCCATACAGATCCCTTCGCTGATTGGAAAAGGTGGAAAAAAAGGTCTGGATGAGGAGTCGTTGGGCGGAGGAAACCTCTACACCATCAAAGCCCGCTGCAATCGCTCGCCTCGTTGCCTGACGGTAGTCGTCCACCAGACCCTTGATTTGTTCAAGTGTTAGTTCCTTGACTTCATGAGGAAAGGGAGACTGCAAACGCATGGGGCTTGGACCATAGACTACGCCCTCTCGCACTAACGTATGCGAAGAAAAGTGTCCCGCATGGGTCAGCTGTAGGATAGCTGTAGCCCCTTCTGCTTTCATAGTCTGAGCTAATTGACTGAGGCCTGTGATATCCTCATCTTTTGCTACGCTAAAGCCATATTCAAAGAGCTGTCCTGATGGATTGACATAGGCCGCCCCTGTAATCTGCAGGGGAGCAGCAGCTGCCCTCCTCTTGGCGTAGGCTACATCTGCCTGACTCACAAATCCCTCCTTGCTAGAGGAATTGGTCACCATGGGAGATAGGACAAAACGATTTGCTAACTCGATACCCTTTCCTAAGCAAAAAGGGCTAAATAAAGGACTTATATCTACCATATCAGCCTAATCCTACTTTCTGTTGACGCGCCAGAGCTTCTTTTTTTCCCTTGGCTAGATCTGCCAGGTTTTCCAGACTAAGGGTATAAGAGAGCGGTCTATGTCCCAAGCGATTCACAAGCCTAGTCAGACCTTTTAGGACCGCTCCTGTCTGGACAGGTTGCCCGAGCAAATCCGACAGGGTTCCCATAGAAGCTGGATTGACCTGGGGATAGGACAATTCTGGTAGCTCTCCTAGGCTCGCTTGGTAAAAGTCGCGAATCAATTCGCCTCGCTCTTGTTGAGACCCTGAGATACTGAGGTAGGCTGAAATCGCAATCCCAGACTGAATGCGCCGTTGAGCCAATCCTGCGAATTTCTTTCCTTTGATACTCAAATCATAGGCTCCCGGACAATAGGAATCACGAATCTCACCCACTTCAACCTCATAACTGTAACCCGCTAAAGAGAAAATCTCCTTGATACAAGCGACCATCAGCTGGTAGGCCTGTCCCAGGTCTAGCCTTTCCTCCCCCAACCTATTCGGGATAATCAATGAAAGATTGACAACCCCTGCATCTGCTACAACGGCTAAACCACCGATTGAACGAACAAGGGGCTGATACCCTTGCTTTTGAATCCCTTCTAAACCTTGGGCAAGATGAGGCAGACGACAGTCTGCCATCCCCAGAATGACCGTTTTTTCTAGGGGCCAAATATGCCAGATAATCTGTTCAGGATGGCGATTCACTTCTTTTAAAAAAACATCTGCTAAGAGCAGCTCATCTAAGCTACTATCCATCATACCATCTGACGACTGGTAGATGGTATGTGAAAAGTCTGCTAATGATTGTAACAAGTGCAATGATACCCCTTTCACATATATAATTCTATTTTAGCAGAATATGGGGATAAATCAATTGATTGATTTGAAAAAGAAAAAGCGAGGATACTACTCCTCACTTTAGACTGAAGAAAAAGTTTATTTTCTTCAAAACGATTATTTTATTATGATACTTTACTTAGGTAGCACGGACGGCAGCAACTCCCTACGGGATTTCATGCCTAGATTTTGAGCCTGAGTCTCAAAATCTCCGAACACCAGAAACGTTATGTTTCTGGTGTTTTTTGCTACGGCGTAAAGTAGCGGTTATGCGCTCGCTTCGCTCGCCTTTTCACAAAGAGATAAGAGCACTGATACTATCCTTCGATATTGACATTGACAAATTTTCTCAGAGATACTTTGTCTACAACCTGAAGCGAGGATACTACTCCTCACTTTAGGGATTTATCAATAAAAATTCACCGTAGACTATCAAACGTCTGCAAGTAGCTTCCTTTCTCGCATGATTGACGGTAAGTTTAGCCCTGTACCGAGTCCATCCCCACTTCAGACCATGCTCAATCCTTCAAGGTAATCCCTTTTTCTTTCAGTTGCTGAATCGTGGCTGCACCGATTCCTTTCAAGGCAAGTAAATCTTTTTCTGTCCATGTTGCAAAGTCGGCCACACTCTTAACCCCTGCTTGATAAAAGATTTCCAGACGACTAGCTGGGATACCTTCTAACTCTGGCAGAGCCTGAAAGTCTACTAGGCTCGCGGGTGACTGACCTTTAAGATCTGCTACTACTTCCTTTACTTGCTCCACTGCCTTATCCACGACAATTTCTGCAGTATCAACAACTTGTCCTAGACGCTCACGCCCTGCCTTTTTCAATTTTGCTAATTCACGTTTCAATGCTTTTTTGCGGCTTCCTTTTTTCTTTGCCATTTTTCTAATCTCCTATACTTCTTATCCTTTATTATCCTTCTATCCTCTATGAAAACCAAGAGGAGGCGGTAAAGCGAACCGGTGACTATACAAGGTGACGCTAGTATCGTTTGAAGAGGTGTTCATAGACTTATCAATAGTGCCTCTGACCAAATAATTCTTCTGGTAGGTCATGAAATCCCTTACCAGCAGCATAATTGGCAAATTTTCCTTGAATAAACCGATAGGCATCCACCTTACTTTCGTAGCGAATATAGGCATCTGCTGCTCGCTCATCCTTGTCTTCTTCCAAGACACGCCGGCTCTCTTCCATGGCCATTTCATTGACCATCACCTGGGTATTGATCCAGGCCTCAAATTCTTTTAAAAATTCCTGTTCGTACGTCACTCGTCACTCCCCCTCTACACATCTGTATCAAACACCCCGTATGGATTCTGAAAGAACTGTTGACCCCATGCTTTCGCCTGTATACATTTTCCTCATTATAGCACAATTTAAGTGGAAAAGGGAGAGAAAATAGGCGCTTTGATGTAAAAAAGATTGAAGAAAAAACGGAAACAGTCCTTTCTTCAATCTAAGTGTAGTATTAGGCTAGTCTCTATCCTTTCCACAGAATCCAAAGATTCTTAACACCTCACAGTAGAAATAATACTCCATAAAAATCAACTGTAGACTAGGAGGCTGGGACAGACTCCAGTTGGAAATAAGAAAAGATACAAAGCCCGTAAAAAACTCAAAGTGAAAATAGGAAATACGACGAAGAAACTGGAGTTTCTAGGAGTATTTATCCCTAAAGGGATTCTCAGCTGTAATCGGCTAAAGCCGAAACAGCTGCCTATCTTTTTCACACAGAGTTTAGGGCGTGTTCAATTTCGTAAGACTTTTCTCAATCATTCCAGCCTATTTCAAGGGAGCAGGCTGAAAACCTCCATTGGAGGTTTTCAGCTTATATCTTAAAGGTTACTGAGAGTTTGCCAAGGCAAACTTAGACTGAAGAAAACGTCTATTTTCTTCAAAACGATTATTTTATTATGCTACTTTACTTAGGTAGCACGGACGGCAGCAACTCCCTACGGGATTTCATGCCTAGATTTTGAGCCTGAGTCTCAAAATCTCCGAACTACGGCGTAAAGTAGCCGTTATGGGCTCGCTTCGCTCGCCTTTTCACGAAGAGCTAAGAGCACTGATACTATCCTTCGATGGTGACATTGACAAATTTTCTCAGAGATACTTTGTCTACAACCTGAGTTTGCCAAGGCAACCTTCTATTTCTCGCCTTCAAAGGTATACCATACCTTTGAAGCTAGCAGCAGGTTACTTCAATAGTCCTATGGAGCTATTGAAGGGAGAATGCGAGCAAGTGACTATCGTGAAATATGGCGAGGTAGCCCTTGAGCGGGCTTAAAGAGAATTACCATTCAAAACGGTAGCGTGTCTGATGTTCAAATAATTGATCTTTTTCCAATAGAATCGACCCAAAGCCCTCTGTATTGCAAGCATTTGGTAAGCCCTGACATTCCAAACTAAAGGCTCCATGAAAGGCTGCCATACCCTCACTTGGAAAATTGTAGGTATAGATCACTACCGCTGGTTGATTGGTCTCCACTGTCAACCGAACTTTTTGATCTGGACTGATGACTTCTATTGGTTCTTCCACCTTATCTAAGACCCAAGGATGATCATACCCTTTCACCAAATGATTCTGTGGATGCTCCAAGGTAAAGCCTTGGGCAAAGGTTTCTCCTCTCCGAAAATCAAAAGGAGTTCCCTCCACTGGAACCAAGCTACCAAGCGGAAGATTGTCCTCACCAAGTGGCGCATAGGCTTGCGCAGCAATTCGCACCCGGTGGTCTGCTACGTCCTTATGAACATCACCTGTCAGGTTAAAATAGATATGATTTGTGGGGTTAAAGAGCGTATCCTTATCTGATTGGGCGGTATAGGAAATCTCTAGTACATTGTCCTCTGTCAAGCGATAGCAAGCCCTTACACGTACAGGCCCTGGAAATCCATTGAAACCATCTGCTAACTCAATGGTAAAGTAAATAGCATTCGCTACCTCGTCTACTTCTGTCTCCCAATACTGTTCGTTAGCCGTATCTATCCCACCGTGCAGGGTACGGCCCGGCTCGTTTTCAGTAAAAGAATATTCCTGCCCCTTGATACTAGCCTGTGCGCCTGAGATACGTCCTGCTACTGGTACAATGGTCGCACCTGGGTAAGCGTCCCTTGCTAAATACGCTACATCTGAAGAGGCTGACATGGTCAGATTGCGCAGTCCTCCCCCTTCCTCCACAGGCACCAAAATTTCGATAATTCTTGCACCAAAATTGGTCAACGTTACCTGCATCCCAGCTCTGTTGACGAGCCGGTATTTTTTTGAGTGTGCACTTCCAAATGGATAGATTTCTATCATGATTTCTCCTCTCTATCTGACTATTTTATCTTCATTATAACACCATGCTCCACCATACGATAGTTGAAACACTTCCTATTCAACAAACAAGAGTCGGCATTGCTGCCAACTCTTGAGGATACTTAAAGCCTATTCATCTTCGTCATCAGACATAGCTGCCAGTACATCATTCACATACTGGACATAATCTGATGTGCTTTCATCATAGCGTGATGTTGTTCCAAGAAGGGCATCGTTGATGAAACGAATGACCATTGGCATGTTCATTCCTGCGTAGAGATCAATCGCACGACCTGTTAAAATCAGCTTACTAACCACGTTACAAGGGGTTCCACCGAGCAAGTCTGCAAAGACCACAAAATCATCTAACCCTTGAATTGTCTCCAAAAATTTTGCTTGAAACTCTTCTGGACCTTCTGCTGGAAGCAAGGAAACCGTATGAATATTGTCTTGTGGACCCATAATCATCTCTGTACTTTGTTTCAAACCTTCACAGAACTGTCCGTGACTGACTAATACTAAATGTTTACTCATAAATACTACCTTACATCATGCCAAATGCGAAATGGCCAAGAGCTGATAGGGCAAGTGCTACTACGATGATAATTCCGATTGCTTTTGTAGATGTCATACCTTTACGTCCTAGCAACCAGAAGATAGCACCTGTAATCAAGGCTGGCAATAGACGAGGGAAAATGGTATTTAACAAGTCTTGAAGATTGATTTCCTTTTCACCAAGTTTTGGTAACCAAGAAATCTCAACATTTATCATTGTTGCAATCAAGGCACCCATCATGAATACCCCGAGAACAGAAGCCGCATCTACAAGGGCATTTAAGGTATCACGCATAGTGGTTACTAGCTTCACACCTTCTCTATAAGCAAACTCTAATTGTTTCCAACGGAACACATCGTAAAGAAAGGCTACAGCTACCCAGAGGGCAATCCCAACGATACCAGCAAGATTTCCACCCGCAGCCATAGAAGCCGCAATAGTTCCCATAATGGCCGGAACGAGTGAACCAAAGATAGAGTCCCCAAGTGGAGCAAATGGTCCCATGAGACCTGTCTTGATTCCACTAACCGCTTCTCGAGCTGCAATCCCTTCTTTTTCTTCCAAGGCAAGGTCAAATCCTGTGATAATTGTATGGAAGAACGGTGAAGTATTGAAGAATTGTGTATGCAACTTCATCATTTCTTTCAATTCTGGAGTACCGTCTCCATACATCTTACGAAGTTGTGGGAGAATCATGTAGAGATAGCCAGAAGCCTGCATCCGCTCATAGTTCCAACCTAATTGGAAGGTAAATAAGCTACGTTTGTTGATTTGATTAAAATCTTCTTTTGTTAGTTTATAATTAGATTTCGTCATCTTCAATTTCCCCACTTTCTACATTTGATTCCACTGGTGCTACAACTGTACGACGAGCGTTGTTGTAATGAAGCACCGCCAGTAAGATACCGATAATGGCAATACCAATCATAGACAAACCTTTGAAGTTGTTTACAAAGGCAATACCTGCATCCTCTGGAAGAGTACCAACGATACCCGCAACAGCTCCACCTAGTGCTGAAACATTGCCGTAAAGAACTGTCAGCATCGCTGTGATACCAAAACCTGCTGCAAGATAGTGAAGGTTGCGTTTAAGTGGAAGGTAATGAAGTAAGATTGCAAATCCAAGACCTGGAAGCATACGTGCTGCAAGAGTTAGACCTGCCGCAATCCATTTGTACTGTGGTAATTCAATAGTCGTCACCAAGGCCTCAACTAGACCACCACCAAAGACAAGGGCAAGAAAGACAGGTAACGCACGAGAGGCAGCCCATGGAATCGCACCTAGAAGGTAGTTGCGCTCAATCCCTTTGTAGTCGAAGCGCTCGATTGCTGCATCCACACGGTGAGCAAAGTAAGTGGTTGTGAAACGACCAAGAATATCTGTGTAGACAAGGAGTCCTGCTACTGGTACACCGATAGTTGAAATCGCAATTTCTGGATCAATTCCTTTGGCTACAGAGAATGCTGTTGCCAAAACCGCACCAGATGTTGCGTCGATACGAGAAGCTCCTCCAAATGTACCGACACCAAGCACCACTAATTGCAAGGCTGAGCCAATCAAGAGACCTGTTTTCAAATCGCCCATCACTAGACCTGTGATGAATCCCGCAAAGATAGGGGAACCCGCAGAAGATACGATGGTCAACTCATCACAGATTTGATAAGCTGAGTACAAGGTAAGTAAAAGAATTTGCCACCATTGAATCATGATGTAACCTCCTAAAAATTTTTTCTAATTGTTTCATGTCTCCCTCTCAATGAGTGATAGACAAGGATAACCAAATGATGTTTATCTTACCTTATCCAGTAATGGTAAGAAGTCTTTTGCAGTATCGCCTGGTACCATTTGATGAATCAGTTTTACGCCTTTGGCATGCAATTCATCAAAAACTCTTATATCTTCATCCACCACATTCACAGAACGGGTTACAGAGCGAGTTTCAGGTGACTGGGACATATTCCCGATATTCAATTCTGCTAATTCCACACCCTGCTCTACCAAGCCTAAAATTGGCTCTGGGCGTTTTGCTACGATGAGTAGACGTTGGGAATCATACTTTCCTGCCAGGATATTAGCTGCTGCTTTATCCACTGACAAAACGGATAGCTTTACTCCCGGCGGACACGCTAATTTCAAGCCTGACTTTTCAATATCATTGTTCACGACATCGTTATCTACAACCATAATCCGTGAAATATTCAATTTTGTGGTCCAAAGATTGGCCACCTGCCCATGGATCAAACGTCCATCAATACGTACTCCTATAATTGCCATAGTAGTCTCCTTTTTTTATTTACTTATAAATCTTTATACACGTGTTCCTGTGAAAAACGAAGGTTCTCCCTATACTTGCCTTCTGTTTCAAAGACGATAATCTCGTTTTCTCCTTTCTTTAAGTATCCTTTTGGTATATAGAGAGAAAGAAGTGGACCTCGTTCCCAGAAACGACCTATATTTTTTTGGTTCACAAAGACGACCCCTTTTCCAAAACCTGTCATATCTAGATAGGTATCTTGGCAATGCTCAATCGTTACATGGTAGCGATAAAAAGCCGGTTGGTCTTCTTCCCATTCATTTGTGAATACAACATCTTGGACGTTATCGAGTGCTAGTGGATACATGTCCCACTGACCGATAAAATGTAAGTCTGCGATGACTCCTCGACCGATTCCCTTTAACTGGGTAGGAGCCGTTAATTTATGACCGTAGTTCACCCGCCCCATATTTTCTACTAGGATTGTCAGTTCCGCTTCCTTATCAACTTGTCGAAAGGCTATTTCTTCTCCAATTTCTTCCTGATATTGGGTCGCAATCTTTTGACCGTCTAAAAATACCTGAAGGCGATCTCTAGCATCAATAATGCGCAAGCGTTCCTCTTCTTCCTTATCACGTTCGATCCGTGTCTGGTAACAGGTATAACCGACAGCTTGACCAAGCTCTTCCATGGACTTTGGATAAAAGGCTCTTTGGCAATCGCTTACATTCTTTAATGTAGCAAATAAACTCACTTTATCATTTAGCGATACCGTTGGATAAGCCCTTGCCTCTTTAACTAAAGGTTCCGCATAGGTAAGCTGTGGATAATGCTCTTTCATTAACGCTTGGAGAGCATAGAACTTCTTGGTTGGATTACCTGCCTCATCTAGAATCGCGTCATAGTCATAGGAAGTAATCTGTGGCAAATCAATCTGCCCACGTGCTGAACAGCCATTCATAAAGCCAAAGTTCGTTCCACCGTGAAACATATAGAGATTGATACTACCAAGTTCGATCGCTTCCATGGTCGCTTGAGCCAGTTCGTCTGGATCTCTGCGAATAACTTCCTCACCCCAGCGATTGAACCAGCCATCCCAAAATTCCATACACATGAGCGGCCATTTTTTGTCATGCTCATCAAAGAAAGCCTGTAATTGCTCAAAGTTTCCCCTAGCATTTGAACCGAAATTAGCTGTCACCAGTATATCTTCATCAATCAGCGTTCCAGCCCGCAAGGTCGCTCGCCAAGAACCATCTGAAGTAAAGAGAGGAGAGCTGATTCCATACTTCCTCATCAAGGACGCAACTGCTCGCAAGTATTCCTTATCTTCCCCGTAAGAACCGTATTCGTTCTCTACTTGGAACATTAGGATGTTGCCGCCTTGAGATAACTGATGCTTGACCAGCTTAGGTAGGAGAAAAGCATAATAATCATCCACATGTCTCAGATAGGCTTCATCTCTTGAACGCACTCGTACCTGCTCTGTCAATAACCAAGCAGGCAGTCCTCCCCACTCCCATTCTGCACAGATATAGGGAGATGGGCGAACAATGGCATATAGCCCCAGTTCCTGCGCAATCGTCAAAAAGCGTTCAACATCTAAGATACCTTCTGTTGTAAAGACACCTTTTTGAGGCTCATGCAAATTCCAAGGTACGTAGGTTTCAACTGTATTGAACCCCAAAGCCTTTAGGTTATACAAGGAATGGTACCAATCATCTGGATGCACTCGGAAATAGTGAATCGCCCCTGATAAAATCTTAAAAGGCTGATCATTTAGATAAAATTCTTCTCGAATTTGAAAAGTCTCCACTACACCCCTCCTTGTAATCGTTTTCTTATCTCTATCAATATATTAACACATTCTACTGGTTATGTCCAGTTGTTTTTTTAAAAAATTTTCTATTTTCATAAAAATTTAGTATAATAAGTATAGTGAGATGTTTGAGAAATATTCGTTAGAGGAGAAAAACATGAAAATACCAAAATACCAACAAGTACAAGATGACCTACGCCATCAGATTATTTCCGGAAAATTTGAAAACGGCGATAAATTTTATACTGAGGCTGAACTGACCAAACTCTACGGCGTTAGCTCCATTACAGTCATTCGGGCTGTCAACGAGCTAGTCAAGGACGGCTATCTGGTCCGCCAACAAGGAAAGGGAACCTTTGTTTCTCGCTCTCGAAAGGGAAAACTTGTCGAGTTTTCAGACATCGAAATCTTTCCCCTTGAGGACGATAACGTAGAGGTGCTGACTTGTGAAAAAGGCAATGACCCGCGTATTCTGGAAAAATTAGAACTGGGTAAAAATGCTCATTACTATAAAATTATCCGTGTTCGCTCCACAGATAATAAGCCTTATCTCTACCACCAATCCTATATTCCAGCCCGCTACATCAAAGACCCTGATGCAGCACTCAGCCATTTTCAGTCCATCTACCAACGCTTTAAATTGGATTTTAATCTTCATATGTCCGAAGAATTCTATTCTGAAACCAACGAGGTTATCTTTCCTACTCCAGCCGAAGTGGCCAACCACCTCAATATGACAGATGATGAGCCTAGTATCCTTCAAATTCGGACAACTAAACGAACGGGTACAGGTGAAGTGCTAGAATATATTGAGACCTACAAACATTGGAAATTCTTTAAGTTTGAAATTGTGGCAAACAAACACTAAAAGAAGCGTCGTTCCTATCGACACGATGTGGATACGTTCTCTGCCCCCTTGTTTCACAATAGTCGACCAACAACCGCTTCCACTGGAGCTTTTCACTCACCGAGTATCGCACATCCGATAACTACTCTAGCAAATATGAAAAGACGATTTTCCGAAGAAAGTCGCCTTTTTTGATTCCCTCCTCAAATGTAGGGAAGTTTCTAGTCTTGTCCACCTTTTCTCTTTTGGTTTACTCTCCACGCGTATGACTAATCTTGTAGCGAAATTGGTCAGCACGTGCAATACTAAAGGTGTATTCAATGATCCGATTTTTGTCATTGTAGGTCTTACGAATGAGGTGCAAGACGGCATCTCCATTATGAATACCGAGAAATTTCGCTTCATTTTCAAGTGCAATACTAGCATAAAATTCCTCATCTGCTAGGCGAATGACCTGATCGTAATCCTCTGCAAAGATTTCATATAAGGGTCTGGTTTGCAGTTCCTTTTCGGATAAGGAATCAAAAATCAAGGCGGGTACGTAGGTCCGCTCCAGCATCATCGGAATTCCGTCTGCCAAGCGTAAGCGCTCCAATTCAAAGATCGGATCGCCAATGGCAACTTGCAAGCGCTGGGCTAGGGGTTCTGTCGCTTGAACCCGCTCAAACGATAAAATCTGAGTTTTGGGAATCCGACCGACCCTCCGCATTTGCTCCGTAAAGCTGTAAGTCATGGATAGATCAACCGCTTGATGTCCCACTTCTGACACAAAAGTCCCCTTACCATGAACCTTATAAACCAGTCCTCTTTTTTCAAGTTCCTGCAAGGCCAAGCGGACAGTAATACGACTAACACCGTACACCTGTGTCAGCTCTCTTTCTGACAGTAATTTTTCATTTGCCTCCATCTTCTCTCGAATCTCTGTCTCGAGTGTCTCTACTAATTGAAGATAGAGCGGCTTTGTACTAGACATATCGGCCATGGTATCTACTCCCTCCATTGGTTATAACCACTATCAGTATAGGCTATTTTCTCACTAATTGCAAGTTAGAAAAGAATCTGCCCCGCTTTTCCTAATCCTTCTTCTCACTTGAAGGATAAACTCCCCATCACCTGCGCCAGTGAGAAGGTTCCTACAAGCCTAGTAGCTGGCCTATTCAACCGTAAGAGTGCAAGGAAAAACAGGCTGACTGAACGGATGGCTCAACCCTTTCGTCTCTGTAGCTTCACCACACATTCGGTCCTTGCAGTATGTGGAAACATATCGACCGACTGGATATAGTCTACTTGATAGACCTTAGCTAGCTGGACCAAATCCCGTGCCAAGGTGGAGACATTGCATGATACATAGACCATTTTTTCTGGTTGATAACGAACGATTGTCTCAAGCAACTGCTCATCCAGTCCTGTCCGTGGCGGATCAACGATTAAGGCATCTGCCCGATAGCCTGCCTTGTACCAGCGTGGAATAATGTCTTCTGCCCGCCCTACTTCATAGTCGGTATTCTTTAGCCCCAACCTTGCCGCATTGCGTTTGGCGTCTGCGATTGCCTCTGGAATAAGGTCCATCCCCCGCACGGATTTCACCTTTTTAGCAAAGGCAAAGCCAATGGTTCCAACACCACAATAGGCATCGCTCAGCTGCTCATGCCCTTGAAGAGCCAATGCCTTGACAGCCTCACCGTATAGAACTTGTGTTTGTTCGGGATTCAGCTGGTAAAACGCTCGTGGCGATAAGGAAAATTCGTAGTCTAATACAGCTTCCTCAATCGCCTCTTGCCCCCAGATGATTTCAGTTTTTTCTCCGTAAATCTCACTTGATTTTCTAGCATGCCAGTTAACAGCCACCGTCACAATCTCTGGGAATTGACCGACCAATTCTTCCACTAACTTCGTCAGATTCACCTGACGAGATGTCACAAAAATCAACTGAATCTGCCCAGTCTCCCTAGCCCGTCGCACCATAACAGTCCGAATACCCCCAGCACGTCGTTCATCATAAATGGGAATCCGATGCTTGGTCAGCAGAACCCCTACCTGATTGATGACCTTTTGCGTCATTTTATCTTGCACCAAACAGTCCTGAATGGCAATCAAGCGATGAGAATGCTCTGCATATAGGCCTGCCTGAACATGGCCTTTCATCAAACGGGTCTGAAACTGCAACTTTGCTCGGTAATAGCTTGGTTCTTCCATACCGATGGTCGGACGAATCTCGTAGTTTTCAAAACCTTGCGGTTGAAATTTCTTCAGGGCCTGTCGCAATAAGTCTGTCTTGAAATGCAACTGCTGGTCATAACGCAAGTGCATAATTTGACAACCACCACAGAGTTTATATAAAGGGCAGGCTGGATCCACCCGAAACTTGGAAGCTCGATTCACCTTGAGTAAGCGCGCCTCTATAAAGTTCCGTTTGACAGCCGTCACCTGACAATAGACTTCTTCTCCCTTTAACGCACCAGGTACAAAGACCAAGGTCTTTTGATAAAAGCCAATTCCCTCACCATTGACTCCCATTCTCCTAATTTTTAAGGTAATCCGTTGCTTTACTTGTATATTCATAATACTATTTTACCGAAATTTTGTGTATAATGAAAGAATGAAAATCACCAAACTTGAAAAGAAAAAGCGCCTCTATCTCTTGGAGCTAGATAGCGACAAGCAGCTCTATGTTACCGAAGATACCATTGTCCACTTTATGCTCAGTAAAGATAAGGATATTACACTAGAAGATTTGTCAGCCATCCAGGACTTTGCTCAACGCTCCTATGGCAAAAATCTTGCCCTCTATTATCTCTCTTTCAAACAACGAACTCGAAAGGAAGTTCAAGACTACCTTGAAAAACACGAAATTGATCTGGACATTATTCC
The DNA here is from genome assembly GCF_001984715.1 of Streptococcus azizii. GTDB lineage: Bacteria > Bacillota > Bacilli > Lactobacillales > Streptococcaceae > Streptococcus > Streptococcus azizii. Next base: position 4,162 of record NZ_MSPR01000012.1, on the reverse strand, counting down.
CCAAATTTTGAGTAACCTCGAAGAAAACAACTGGATTAACGACCGAAAATATGTTGAAACCTTTCTCGAACAACATCAATTAGCCGGGGATAAAGGACCCCAGGTCCTCAAACAAAAACTTTCCCAAAAAGGAATTTCTAGTGTACTTATTGACGAAGAACTCCAACAGATTGATTTTTCCCCCATTGCACAGCGTACTGCCCAGAAATTGTCCAAAACATATGCTCATAAGCTCCCAAACAGGGCCTTACACGATAAATTGTTTCAATCCTTACGAAACAAGGGCTTTTCCTCTTCGCAAGCCCAGACTGCCATCAACAGTCTTGAGCTAGAACTAGATGATGAGCTAGAAGAACAACTCATTCAAAAAGAATTGGACAAGCAATACCGCAAGTATAGTCGCAAATACGAGGGCTATGAGCTGCAACAACGCTTGACTCAAGCTCTTATGCGCAAGGGCTACGAATACCAGCAGATAAAAAGCTCTCTACGGGCATATCTCTAACTTTTTTCCGAACAAAGAAATCCTGTCAGTAAAAAGTTTTCCTATTCTTTAAAAGTTGTGATATAATAGATAGGATTAAACTTAAATTGTAGAAAGTTGGTAACCACGTGAAATTACCAAAAGAAGGCGACTTTATTACAATTCAGAGTTATAAACACAATGGCTTATTGCACCGCACTTGGCGCGATACCATGGTACTAAAAACAACAGAGAATGCTATCATCGGTGTCAACAATCATACCTTGGTCACCGAAAATGACGGCAGGCGTTGGGTCACCAGAGAACCCGCTATTGTCTATTTTCACAAGAAATATTGGTTTAATATCATTGCCATGATTCGTGAGAATGGTGTATCTTATTATTGTAACCTAGCAAGCCCCTTTCTTCTTGATAATGAAGCCCTCAAGTACATTGACTATGATCTTGATGTTAAAGTTTTCGTTGATGGAGAAAAACGCTTATTAGATGTTGATGAATATGAGCGCCACCGTAGACAGATGAATTATCCAACAGACATTGACTTTATTCTCAAGGAAAATGTCAAAATTCTTGTGGATTGGATCAATAACAATCGCGGTCCCTTCTCTCAAGCCTATGTCAATATTTGGTACAAACGATATTTAGAACTACGAAATCGTTAAAGTTGCATCTAGAAAAACCTGATTTTCAGGCTTTTTTCTTACGAACAAAAGGAGCTACTATGGCATTTACAAACACAACTAGACGATATGCGAGCTTTAGTACCGTTACTTCGCTACCTGGCAAGGTCATAGACAGTATCTGGTATATCATCGACAACTACCTCAAGCATGTCATCCCCCTAAAATCCATTCTTCAATTTCAACTTCATGACAACAAGGGAATGATAACTGTCACCTTTTCACAGGAGCATTATCACAAGGCTCTCTGCGTTGACTTACCGATTCCCTTTGATCCCCTCTATCCTCGAAGATTACTGGTCATTGATAAAAAAGGGCAGGAGACAATCCTCCTGCCGGATGAGTTGCATTTTTAGCAACTTCCATATTCCTTCTGCTTCATCTTTCCTATTAGCCCATCTCTCGTTCAATCCATCGTCACTACTCAACATATTCCCGGGAAAGAATCCTCCACTGCCCCCCTGACCACTGCATTTCCAGGTAGCCTTCGGCAGAAACTCGAAAAAGAAAGTCCGCTTGAAGCCGATTTTCATAAACTCTGGCATAAACCAAGTCATCTTGTTCCTTTCGCACATCAATCTCTCGAATCGTACCGACATTCGCGTAAGGAGCAATATGTTGCTCATAGGCTGCTCGTACCCAATTTTTTACCTGCTGGGTCGTCAGATTTTTAGTATCCACTTTAGTCTTACTTGCGCCATTTAGATAATCTGTATATTCAAGGACAATCCATCCCTTTCGTGATTTTAACTTTCCCCAGGTATAGCCATTGTTTCGATGTGTCTCTACTATTGTATAGGTTCCTGGCGGACAATTCCCTATTATATTCGATGTATCTTGTGGCTCACTTCGTATATTTAAATCCGTCACAGAGACCTGAACCAAGAATTCTTGACCAGCAAATCTTGGTTCCTGAACAGCCGAAGAAGGGGGACTTTCTACGCTAGCTGTTGGGCTTGTAGACTGACTAAAGCTGCTGGAACTACTTTCCACCGAGGAAGAGCTAGAGCTGGAACTGGAGTTCGCAGAGGCAAACGATTCGCTGACAAAGCTGTTTGAGGATAGGGATAGGTTGTCGTCTTTTTGTCTAAAAAAGAGAGGAAGGAGTAAGAGAATGACCGTAATCCCTACCATACTTGCTGCATATAGTAACTTTTCTTGCTTCCGTTTTTGGATATCCTTCTCCAAATCCCGCATCACATTGTCTTTGCTCAGCTCATACTGATATTCATCACGGGAAAGTCCTAATTCCACTAATTCATTGGACAATCTATCACTGAGTCCCCCAATCTTTTCTTCTACTCTCTGTAACTCCTTGTTTACTTGCTCATCCTCCCTCACTAAGATTTTTTCTTCCAAGACTACATTCTGATAAGCAGACCTAAACAGATCTTCTCTGTTTGACTCTATGTCAATAGAATCTTGCTCTGAAGTATGTTCACTATTCATCCATTGTTCCTGCGACTCTTTCATCAATTAACCCCTCTTGAATGTGAATAGATAGATAAGATATGTTCATTGACCTTATCCAAATTTGCTAATTTAGTATCGTTCCAAATCGTAAATATGTCCATAATCAACCAGATGAGTAACCAAGTCGGTAGGATGATTACAACAAGTCCCCACGATTTCAATGAAAATTGTAAGACTAGAGCGTAGAAGATAAGAACAGCACTAATCAATATATGGCAAAATAAATGAAGAAAGCCCAGTCCAACCTGCCCAAGATAAAACCTATGGATTCCTAAATATCTAAAGAAAATACAAAAGACCATAGCTAGAAAAGGCTGACGCAGGGGAAGAGTAAGAACCCCATTTAATTCTGATTCTGTTAGGTAGCCTAATCTGTACCGTAATAATGCGATCTCATCTTGCGGAAGTTTATCGATATTTGATCCGATAAACTGTTGAATGATAGCATGAGACATCTAAAACCTCCTTTTATAAGCAATCTTATTTAAACTTATTTACTTATGTTTAAATAAGATATATTGCCCAATAGCTAGTTAGTTAAAGTTATTGGCTTTGTCAATAACTTTATATACAAGTATTGTATATAAAACATTTTTATATTTGCTAATCTAAAATAGAAGTCCATCTCAGAGAGACAGTTATAGTCAATAAAAATCAACAGCAGACTAGCTTTCATAATTAAAAATTGTGAAGCTGGGATAGGAGATTAGCACCGCTAATTTCATTTTTCAAGGGAACAGGCTGAAAACCTCCATTAGTATCAAAAGAGCCATCACTACAACTTGTAGGATGGCTCTTTTGCTCTGTATGGTCGTTCAGTTTTCATCTACTCTCTACAGTAATCGAGACTCTTGATGAAGTATCTTTTTGATTTTTAGAGAGTATAAAGCTCTAGGGAAGCTAATGCTGACCACATCGCTTCTTATACTTCAGCTATACTAGACACAAAAAAGAGAGCCTTGGCTCTCTTACTATCATAGTCCGTACGGGATTCGAACCCGTGTTACCGCCGTGAAAAGGCGGTGTCTTAACCCCTTGACCAACGGACCATATTGATATAATGGGCACGAGTGGAATCGAACCACCGACCTCACGCTTATCAGGCGTGCGCTCTAACCATCTGAGCTACGCGCCCAAACATGTGTTTGGTATTCGGACACGAGGTCCAAAAGCGGGTGACGAGAATCGAACTCGCGACAACAGCTTGGAAGGCTGTAGTTTTACCACTAAACTACACCCGCTTAAATGGGAGTTAACGGGATCGAACCGCTGACCCTCTGCTTGTAAGGCAGATGCTCTCCCAGCTGAGCTAAACTCCCAAAGGTGGGGAGCTCACTTAGCTGGCAATGAGGAAAACTCAATCTCCTCTCGCTTTCAACTAAGCTAAACTCCCTATTCGCTAAGCAACTACCTTATCTCACAGGGGGCAACCCCCAACTACTTCCGGCGTTCTAGGGCTTAACTGCTGTGTTCGGCATGGGTACAGGTGTATCTCCTAGGCTATCGTCACTTAACTGTAGTGGTT
>NZ_MSPR01000011.1 GCF_001984715.1 Streptococcus azizii | reverse complement strand
TGATGAAACCGGCATTGACACTTATTTAACACGCCCACGAGCGAGAGCTCCTAGGGGACATAAGGTTCTGGAGAAGATTAGTGGAAGAAGGTTTGAGCGTATTTCAGTTGTAGCTGGTCAAATTGGAAATCAATTTGTAGCTCCGATGATTTACAAAGAAAGTATGACAAGTGACTTTTTTATGAAATGGTTTTCAGAGGAGCTGTTACCCTCCTTATCTGAAACTCATGTTATTGTGATGGATAATGCGACGTTTCACCCCAAGAAACAACTAGATGAGCTTTGTATTGAACAACACCACTTCTTTCTGCCCTTACCTCCTTATTCACCGGAATTAAATCCAATTGAAACTGCTTGGGCAAACTTAAAGAAAGCAATCATAGAATTATTACCACAATTCGAATCTATAAATGAATCGTTGGATTACTATTTTAAAACTTACTAACTATAAATGATTTATTTTACAGCATTCCCCCAAAGAGGAGTGCTGTTTTTTATAGCTTTGAGTCATAAATAAAAAGTGTGACTGAGAACGACTAGGTTCGTCTCCTTCACACCTTCTAATGAATTCTTCCTGTCACTCACGTAATGACATTGGTAATTGCTCTCAGTTTTTATGCTAATTCAGCAACAATGGCTTTGAGCTGCTCTTTACTATGGACACCTGCCACTTGTTTGACGACTTCTCCGTCCTTCTTGAAAAGCAGGGTCGGGATGGACATAATCCCAAACTCACGCGCTGTGTTGGGATTTTCATCAACATCCATTTTCAAGATTTTCAATTCATCTTCATGCATTTCTTGGGCTAGTTGCTCTAGAATCGGTGCCTGCATGCGGCATGGACCGCACCAAGTCGCCCAAAAATCAATCAATACAAGACCATCTTTTGTTTCTTCGACAAAGTTGGCATCCGTAACTGCTTGAACCATATTCGTTCTCCTTTTCTCTTTGTACTGTTATTCTACACCAAAAGAAATCTTTTTCAAAATATTTACTACGTCCGGTAATAGCTCGCTGGAACAATCCATTTTGAGTGACCTATCCTGACTCAGGAAAATCTTTTTAGGAGGTGGTCATTTTTGAAAGAGCCTGAAACAGGTCGAGAAAGCAAAATAGCTACAGTAGGCACAGTGAGCCTGCTTATTTAAAGGTCACAATGGTGGCCCCACTTCCTCCAGCATTCTGCGGTGCATAACCAAATTCTTTGACCTGCTTGTTCCGACGGAGGTACTTGGTGACTCCCTCACGAATGACACCCGTCCCTATCCCATGGATGATGTCTACTTGAGATAGATTGTTGAGCAGGGCTTGGTCAATAAATTCATCCAATTCCTGCATCGCTTCCTCATAGCGTTTCCCGCGCAAATCAAGGCGAGCTTTTGGTCCTTTTCCAGCCCTACGCTTGACAATGTGGACCTGCTTTTGTTTTGGTTTTTCTGCTTTTTCAGCCTTCACCAAGGTAAATTCATCTGCTTTGAGCGTCATCTTAATCAGACCAACTTGAGCCTCCCAGCGACCGTCCTTTAACTGCTTGATTAAGGTCCCTCTCTGTCCATAGCTAGTCACCATGATGTCATCGCCCACGCGCGCCGCTTTTTCTTTCTTAGCCTTTTTCAAGACCTTGTTGTTAGAAAGATCAACAACTTCGGGGGCTAATCGTTTCAACTGGCTCTTGGCTTCGATGATCTGATGCGGTTTTAAGCTAGCTTGGCTATGGAGATGTTTCAAAATTTCATCGCTTTCCGCCAATGCCAGCGTGACAATCTCTTGTGCTTCTATGCGCGCCTTGTTTAGCTCTATTTCTTTCTCCCGCGAAAATTCATGGTAGAGTTTTTTCAAGACACGGTTCATCTTGAAATTTTCCTGTTCCACCTCACGGATGGTCTCCAAACGCTTCCGACTCTCCGTCGTTTGTGCCTCTAGCTTTTCAATCATTTGATTGACATCACTGTCTGTCTGTACCATACTGGCCGCATCGTTAATGATGGCAGGTGATAAGCCAAGACGCCTTGCAATATCAAAGGCATTTGAACGCCCCGGAACTCCCTGCATGAATCGATAGGTTGGTCGTAGGCTTTGACTATCAAACTCCATGCTCGCATTTTCCACCCCCAGTGTCTCAATGCCGTAGGCTTTTAATTCAGGATAATGGGTCGTTGCCATGGTTTTAATCCCCCGCAAGCGCAAGTCTTCTAGGATAGCCATCGCAAGAGAGGCTCCCTCTTGCGGGTCCGTTCCTGCCCCCAATTCATCAAATAAAATGAGGGAATCCTGGGTTGCATTCGCTAAAATATCTACTATGTGGGTCATATGGCTAGAGAAGGTCGATAGGCTTTGTTCAATCGACTGCTCATCACCAATATCTGCGAACAGGTCATGAAACACAGCAACGCGACTTCCCTTATCTGCCAAAATCGGCAGGCCTGACTGGGCCATAAGGTGGGTCAAGCCTAATGTTTTCAACATGATGGTCTTACCACCCGTATTGGGACCAGTAATCACGATGGCCGTCAGATCCTCCTTAAAGTATACATCATTCGGCACAGGATCTGTCAAAAGTGGGTGGCGAACATTTAACAGAATAATCTCCTTAGACGAGGACAAGGTGGGGATGGTAGCCTGATAAGTGCGAGCAAAAACATGCTTGGCGCGGATAAAATCAAGATGCCCAATCACCCAAGCATTATTGTAAATAGCACGACTATGCGGCCGCAACATGTTGGACAATTCCTGCAGGATGCGGCTGATTTCATGACGTTCTTCTGCCTTAGCATGGGTCATCGCTTCATTGAGGGAGACCACTGCACGTGGTTCAATATAAACTGTTGAGCCAGATGCCGAAATATCATGTACTACACCTGAGATGCGGTTGCGGTAGGTATTTTTGACAGGCAGGACATTGCGACCGTTCCGACTAGCTAAAACCGTATCCGTCAACATATCGCTCTTGGTCTTTAGCATCTCCTGCAAAACCTGTCTAATTTGGTCTTCTGATTCCCGAATCTTCCTGCGAATGTGCATCAATTTTTCACTGGCAAAATCTTCGACAAAACCTGCCTGATGAATCGCCTGCAAACTTCCTTGGATATGAGGGAAAAGTTCGATTTTTTCAAATAGGGAAGGCAACTGGAGCAGGTTTACATTTTCCAGCTGCCTGTAAAAATCAACCAGTTCCTTCGATACCTCTAATACTTTTTTCACAGCCAAAATTTCGGGAATATTGAGATCTGCGTCTAAGTCCAAGCGTTTCATGGCAGGACCTATATCAACTGTAGCACCCAGACTAAATCGGGGATGCTCTACAAATAACTGCCCCATATCCTCCACTTCATCAAAGGCCTTCTGAATCCTCCCTGCATCTGTCATCGGCTGGAGCTCTCGCAATTCAAGCTCTCCCTGCTCTGTCAGAATAAAGGGTTCCAGCAAGACCTTGACTTTGTGAAACTCTAAGGCTTCCATCATCTTTTGATTCATTTTCTTCCTCCGAGGGTCCCTCTTTCATTTCTTCATTCGTTATTCATCGTATTTCTTATTTTTAGTCGCTTTTCACGCCCTTGGTATCTTATGAAGTGAAGCAGGAAAGCGAGGATAAATGCTTCTAACTTTAAAGGTAGGCTATATCTGTGAAGCTAGAAATAGAAGTTTACTTTTACAAACTCTCCGTAACCTTTAAGGCATGAGCTGAAAACCTCCCCTTAGAGTGTCACTCGTCGAATTTTCTCTCTCCTAGCTCAGGCTTCTATGGTCACCTTCTTGTTTCAACTGGTTAATCCTCGCTTTCCGATTTCTTGGCTCGGGCTTCTATGGTCACTTTCTTCTTTCTAGGTGACCAGCTGAAACAGTTCCCCGAACTGTTTCACTCCACCGGGTTAGGTTACTCCCCGAACCATTGCAATCCCATTTTCGCTTTGAGTTCTTCACGGGCTTTGTATCTTGTGTAATTGAACTCGGACTACAACTCACTGTCAAAAAGACCAATCTCATTGGTTGCAAAGCAACCTACTTCGATTTCCTATTTTTCATTCGGTTTTTTAACGGCTTCACATCTTATCTGAACTCGGACTACATCTCACTGTCAAAAAGACCAATCTCATTGGTTGCAAGTCAACCTACTTCGATTGTCTATTTTTCAATCGTTTTTTTTAACGACTTCACATCTTAACCAACTGAGTTCGGACTAAAAATGTGAGAAAAAAGATGAATTGGCTTGATGACCTGAGTCATCTGCCCCCCCAATTCCCTATTTTTCTTTACATTTTCTTAACGTCCTCACATCTTAACTGAACACGCCCTAAACTCTGTGCGAAAAAGATAGTTTTTCCTAGAACTTGGGGTTCTGCGTCAAAACTCCTATTTTCGCTTTGAGTTCTTAACGGGCTTTGTATCTTGGTATAAACAGAGGGACTGGCAACCTGTGCTCAACCCCTGTCTATCTATCGTTTACTCTTTTGTGCCTCAATGGTGGGCGGCAAGGTGACAATCTCTTGAGGCCGATCTTCTCCTATTGTCCAAGCGTTGCAATCCACAAATTTTTAAATAGGTTGCCAGTGATGGGCATGTATTGAATCATAGCATTCGCCAGCCAACTCTTATGGAGCGTTTCTTGTACCAAGGCGAGCGGAATCGTCCCAGCAATGGTTAGGATAATCTGCAAGGAGATCATCGCTACCATAACTGCTAAAACGCCACTAATGACATTGGTTAGCGTTGTGTCTGGATCGGCAAATCGAACCAAGTGCATCAAAAGCCCCACTAGTCTCAGCCCAACATAAATAAATAGATAGACTACTAAAAAAGCCAGACCTGCATAAAAAATCTTATCTAGACTGAATAAGTATTGACTTTCAAAATAGTAGGTACTCGCTCCCTGACTTGCTGTTGCAAATGGTACCCATAAGTAGAACAGGGGAATCAACGGTTTGAATTGAGCCGCTGCAATAATAAGGGAAAAGATACTGGCAAAGGTATAATAGCTCTGCAATACAATGCCCCGACTATAGCCAATATAAAAACTCCACAATAAAATAATCAATAAGAGCAATGTTATCATGATAGATCCTCAAGTTCATCCAGATCTAATAGTGTCACATTTTTCTTGAGAACTTTTTCTTTCATACTAGCCAACTCGGCTTCTACCTTCTCGTGTTCCATCTCCCGCTTGAGCTGAACAGATAAGGCATTGATTGCCAGCAACAAGGCCAGAGTCTCAGAATCAGCTGTCGGCATTTTTTCCCGTATCGCCTGATATTTTTCTTGCGCAACCCGCTCAATCTCTTCCATAAAAAGATTATCATGCTCTGTTGTGAGTGTCAGCTGCTTATCCCCAAATGTAAACTTGTATCGATTTAAATTTGCCATAAAATTACCTCACCTACTATTATATCGTAAAATCAACCGTTTGGCTAATCGCTAGGTCAGTAGCACCAAAGGTCAGACCACACTTTTTCTCCGTGCAAAATCAACAAAGCGAAACTTGTCAATCTTATGTTTACTTTCCGTGTATTGGAACTGCTGTGTATTACTCAAAAAGACACGGGAACGAATCTGAACCAAATAGTCGTCCTTACTCTGCATCAGTTCTCTCTCTTCTCGATTGGTCGGCTCAACCGTAATTTCTTTTTGAGCATAGGCAATATCCAAACCTAGCTCACCCTCCAGATAAGCATAGATAGAGACCCGAGCAATATCCTTGGTCAAGTGTGGGACTAACTCATATGATAGATAGTCCGTATCAAGGACCGAAACGGTACCATCGATAGACCTTGTACGGACAAGTTTCCACACCTGATGATAGGGTTCAAACCCCGTCAACTGGGATAGACTACTCGTCACCGTCAATAGCTCTAGACTGACCACTTCTGTGTGACTGTCCATATGAAGCGTCTGGGCCAATTCTTGATAGGAGATTAAGCCTGATACAGGAAAATCAAGCAGTTCTTGTTTTAATACCAGGGAGCCCTTCCCTTGTACTTTCTGGATCAGACCGCGCTCTGTCAGCATAGCCAAAGCTTTTCGGATCGTATCACGGCTGACCTGATACTGATATTGCAACTCTTTTTCCGTTGGTAGTACCTGCTCTGCTGGATAGATATTTCCGTCAATTTTTTCTTTTATATCATTGAAAATTTCTTGATATTTTTTCATATTTCCTTCCATTGGTCTGCTTTTTAACATACAACTGCTCCTATTATAACAAAATTTAGCCTTTTTTTGAAAAAAAGCTTGCATTCTATCTTGAAATCGGATACAATACTCTTGTTCTTAAAATTTGTCCGTACAAATTTTTAAAAAATGAAAGGAGACGTAGTTCAACTATCGTCTGAAAAGGAAAACACTCAATGGGAAAATTTGAACAAGATGCCAAGACCCTCCTTGAAGCGGTCGGCGGTAAGGAAAATGTGACAGCTGTCACGCATTGTGCAACGCGGATGCGTTTTGTACTGGGAGATCCACAAAAAGCAGATGTCACTACCATCGAAAATATCCCCGCTGTTAAGGGTACCTTTACCAACGCAGGGCAATTCCAAGTCATCATCGGAAATGATGTCCCAATCTTCTATAATGACTTCACTGCAATTTCAGGTATCGAAGGTGTATCAAAAGAGGCAGCCAAATCAGCTGCAAAGAGTAACCAAAATGTGATTCAACGCGTGATGACCATGCTAGCAGAAATCTTCACACCAATTATTCCAGCCTTAGTCGTTGGGGGACTGATTCTTGGTTTCCGTAATGTCCTTGAAGGAGTGCAGATGGAATGGCTCGGTCAAAAGATTATCGATGGTGTCAAACAGGTCAACGAGCAAGGAGAGCCTGTCTACAACACCATCGTTGATGTCTCTCAATTCTGGAGCGGGGTCAACTCTTTCTTGTGGCTCCCAGGTGAAGCAATTTTCCACTTCCTACCAGTTGGAATCACTTGGTCTGTGACTCGGAAGATGGGAACCACTCAAATCCTTGGTATTGTCCTTGGTATCTGTTTAGTATCCCCACAATTACTCAATGCTTACGCCGTACCAAGCACCTCAGCAGCAGAAATTGCAGAAAAATGGTCTTGGAACTTTGGATTTGCGACCATTGCCCGCATCGGTTATCAAGCACAAGTTATCCCAGCCCTCCTTGCTGGTCTATCGCTCGCCTATCTTGAAAAATTTTGGCGTAAGGTCACTCCAGAAGTGATTTCGATGATCGTTGTCCCATTCCTCTCACTCGTTCCAGCCCTTATCCTTGCCCATACGGTGCTCGGTCCTATCGGTTGGACTATCGGTAAAGGATTATCAGCAGTCGTTTTTGCTGGTTTGACTGGCTCTCTCAAATGGCTCTTTGGCCTTGTCTTTGGTGCCCTCTATGCGCCGTTTGTTATCACCGGTCTCCATCACATGACCAATGCCATCGATACGCAGTTGATGGCAGATACCGCGACTCATACAACCGGTCTATGGCCCATGATCGCTTTATCAAACATTGCACAAGGATCTGCTGTCTTTGCCTACTTCTTCATGAAACGCCACAATGAACGCGAAGCACAAGTCGCTCTTCCAGCCACCATCTCTGCCTATCTCGGAGTGACAGAACCTGCCCTCTTCGGAGTCAACGTCAAGTACATTTATCCATTTGTCGCAGGAATGATTGGTTCAGCTATTGCAGGTCTGGTCTGTGTCATGTTAAATGTCCAAGCCAACGCTGTCGGAGTCGGCGGACTTCCTGCTATTCTTTCCATCAATTCTAAATACTTCGGTGCCTTCTTACTCACCATGGCAATCGCTATTGTAGTCCCCTTCATCTTGACCTTTGTCTTTGCAAAAACAGGCTTATTCATGAAAAAAGAAGAGGCTAGTAAAGAAGTTGCTCCCACCGCTGAAACAAGCCAACAAAAAGCCCCTACTCATATCAAGAGCCCCTTAACCGGTCAAGCAAAAGACTTATCAACAGCTACAGATCCTGTCTTTGCGTCTGGTGTGATGGGACACGGTATCTTGATTGAGCCAAGCGAAGGCGAGCTGGTCGCACCAGTTGATGGTGTCGTCTCTGTTCTCTTCCCAACCAAGCACGCTGTCGGTATCACCGCTACAAACGGTCTTGAAATGCTCATCCACATTGGTATGGATACTGTCAGTCTCGAAGGCAAAGGCTTTGAAGCTCATGTCCAACAAGGAGACCAGGTTAAGGTCGGTGATCCCCTAATCAGCTTTGATATCAGTGTCATCAAAGAAGCTGGTCTTGTGGTAGAAACACCTGTGATAATCACCAACCACACTGATTTTCCAGTAGAAACCATCGGAGACTTGCCACGCCAAGCAGAACGCGGACAAGCCATTCTAAACGCATAATACATAACAATGGAAGCTGAACTCTCTTTCATCCCTGTTCTAATACTCAATAAAAATCAAAAGTTGACAACGTATCCTGTTGATTTTTAAAGAGTATAAAACCAGTTGAAAGAACTCAGCTTCTACTCTTATATCCTTCAAGAATCAACAGGATACTTATCACGGGTTTTGTATCTTATATAATTGAGTTCGGACTAAGGTCTGTGTGAAAAAGATAGGCAGCTGTTTCAGCTTTAGCTGATTACAGATGAGAATCCCTTTAAGGGGATAGGCAGCTGTTTTGACTTTAGCCGATTACAGATGAGATTGCAACAGTTCGGTGAACTGTTGCAACTGGTCACCTAGAAACACGAAAGTGACCACAGAAGTTTGAGCCAAGAAGCAGGAAAGCTAGTAAATGTAAATAGGCTGAAAACCTCCACTGGAGCTTTTCACTCGTCATGTTTCCTAATTTTCAGTCGCTTTTTATACGCCCTTTGTATCTTGTAATTGAACTCGAGCTACAACTCACTGAAAAAAAGACCAATCTCATTGGTTGCAAGACAACCTGCTTCGATTGTCTATTTTTTCTAGGAGTTGTTTAACGCTCTCGTATCTTATGTAACTAAGCATTACCCATCCATAGAATAGGAGAACACTATGACATTCGATAAGCGTAAGGTCGTCTATCAAATCTATCCAAAATCATATAAGGATACGACCGGAAATGGTGTCGGAGACCTACAAGGAATCATCCAAAAACTGCCCTATTTGAAAGAATTAGGCATCGATATGATCTGGCTCAACCCTTTCTACCCCAGCCCTCAGCATGATAATGGCTACGACATCTCAGACTACACAGCCATCAATCCTGATTTTGGGACTATGGCAGATTTTGAAGAGATGATTGCCACGGGACAGAAACTAGGGATTGATTTCATGCTTGATATGGTTCTCAATCACTGCTCAACCGAACATGAATGGTTTCAAAAAGCCCTCGCAGGTGATCCCTACTACCAAGATTTCTTTATCCTACGCGATCAGCCTACCGACTGGGTGTCCAAATTCGGGGGAAATGCCTGGGCGCCTTTTGGCACTACTGGCAAATACTATCTTCACCTATTTGATAAGACCCAGGCCGACCTCAACTGGCGGAACCCTCATGTCCGAAAAGAGTTATTCAATATTGTGAATTTCTGGAAAGAAAAAGGGGTCAAAGGGTTTCGCTTCGATGTTATCAACCTGATTGGAAAGGACGAAGTCCTAAAAGACTGCTCCATCAACGACGGAAAACCCGCCTACACAGACCGCCCAATTACGCATGACTACCTCAAGATGATGAATCAGGCGACATTTGGAACCGAATACGGCTTTATGACTGTCGGAGAGATGTCTGCCACCACCATTGAAAACTGTATCCTATATACCGCACCTGATCGAAAAGAATTGGCCATGGCCTTTAACTTCCATCACCTGAAAGTAGACTATAAAGACGGAAAAAAATGGACCCTTGCAGACTTTGATTTTCAAGAATTAAAACGCCTCTTCCATACATGGGGAGAAGGCATGAGTGAGGGAAATGGCTGGAATGCACTCTTTTACAACAACCATGACCAGCCAAGGGCCCTTAATCGATTTGTAGACATCAAGAATTTTAGGAGCGAAGGTGCAACCATGCTGGCAGCTTCCATCCATCTCTCACGAGGGACACCCTATATTTACATGGGAGAAGAAATCGGCATGCTGGACCCTGATTATGACTCAATGGCAGACTATGTCGATGTAGAAAGCCTCAATGCTTACCACATCATGTTAGACGAAGGAAAGACAGCCGAAGAGGCCTTTGCTATTATTCAGGCAAAATCGCGTGACAATTCCCGCATACCAATGCAATGGGATGCCAGCGAACATGCAGGCTTCACAACTGGCACTCCTTGGCTCAAGGCAGGGAAAACCTATCGCAAGATTAACGTCGAAACCGAAAAAAACGGACGCATCTTTCCCTTCTATCAAGAACTCATTCGCCTGCGTAAAACGATGCCGATCATCGCTGAGGGAGATTATAGCGCAGCTTATAAGGAGGACAAGCATATCTACGCCTTTGAACGGAGACTCGGAAAGCAAACATTACTTGTCCTCAACAATTTCTTTGCTAAGGAAGTGGAACTTGAACTAGCCCCACACTATGTCGATGGAAAAATCCTTATCAGTAATTACCCAGACACTTCCATCAGCAAGACGATTACCCTGCAACCCTATCAAGCACTGGCGATTTTGAAAGAAGGATAAACAAGGACACACTGATACTCAATGCTCATCTCGTTCCCCTACAGTTAAGATGTGAGGACGTTAAGAAAATGTAAAGAAAAATAGGGAATTGGGCAGGTGACTCAGGTCAGCAAGCCGATTCATCTTTTTTCTCACATTTTTAGTCCGAACTCAATTCCACAAGATACAAATCCCGTTAAGAACTCTAAGCAAAAAAACAAAAATAGGGCTTTTTACCCCCCGAGACTCTTGACCCAGTATCCGATTGATTTTTGAAAAGTATGAGAATATCTAATCTCTCTTTCGTCTTTACCCCATTTGAACATCAGTTAAGAAAAGATTAAGGTTTACACGCTATACTATATTCATCCTAAAAAAACTTTTCTTTTTCATATCGTTCACAAAGCCACTAGAAGATTCTATTGAGCGAATGGACGAAAAATCTCCTTAAAAGCCCTGTCATTCGACAGGGCTTTTCTATATCCTACTTATACTCTATAAAATCAACAACTGAATGGGCAAGGTATCCGAAAGTAGGACCGATAGAATCCAAAGAGATTTTGTCGAGTATGAAATCCTATTTAAAAATATTGCCTAGTTCAACATCCACCTTATTGTCTTTAACATCAATGTTGGTGACAGCCAGGAGTGATTTATAATCTGCTACATTACGAGCTCCCTTTTGATTTTCAGCAAAGACTGCCACACCTGCTAGACTGCTATCAAATTCTGACAAGAGGCTAATCATTCCGTTAATGGTGCCGCCATTTTTTAAGAAATCGTCAACAATCAATACGCGACTGCCTGCCTTGAGACTGCGCTTGGATAAAAACATCTTTTCAATGCGATCACTAGATCCAGACACGTAATTAACAGATACCGTTGACCCTTCCGTGATTTTCAAATCCCGACGCACAATCACAAACGGTACATTCAAGACATTGGCCACCGCATTCGCTAAAGGGACTCCCTTGGTCGCCACAGTCATCACTGCATCAATCTGCTCATCCTTAAAACTATTGGCAATAATCCGACCAACATTTTTCAAAATATGGGGTGTTGAGAGCAGATCAGAAGAGTAAATATAGCCCCCTGGCAAGATGCGGCTACTCTCTGCCATTTGACTGCGCAGTTGTTCGGCGATAGCTAGAGATTCCTCATCTGAAATCGATGGAGTAAATATCACACCGCCGCTTGCTCCTGTAATGGTCTCAATCTGACCAATACCACTTTCTTCAAAGGCTTTTTTGATAATCGCAATATCCTCTGAAATGGATGATTTAGCAGAGTTGTACTTCTGTGCAAACATATTTAAACTTGTCAATTCGTAAGGGTGGTTGATAAGATAGTGAGAGATGACGACCATTCGTTCACTTCTTCTTAATTTCATAGCCGATTCCTCCTTTTGTTTTTTCAATATTATACCATAAAAACAGAAAAAACGAACCTTTTTTCATCATTAGCTCGTTTTTTTCGTATTTTATAGTCTTTTAAGCCATATTTCCTAGCCTTTTTATAGGTCCCCTTCAGCAGTGCGAATCCAAACAGACTCCTTTGAAGTCTCGTCCCTCACTTTTGAACCTCTGTCTCAAAAATACCGTTCCAGATAATCATATAGCGATTGTCTAGAATACCACTAAGGCAGGACATCGCTTGAAAAAGCTCCCTTCGTTCGCTACCGATACTCAATAAAACTCAAACTAGTAAGCTAAGAAGCTAGACACAGGTTGCTTCCATAGTCCAGTGGAGTGGAACCATTCGGGGAACTGTTTCAGCTGGTCACCTAGAAAGAAGAAGGCGACCATAGAAGCCCGAGCCTAAAAACGAAAGAGCGAGGTTAGCGCTTGTCGGAGTCATCTGCCCAATTCCCTATTTTTCTTTCCATTTTCTTAACGTCCTCACATCTTGCTTGAGCTGATTTGAAGAGGATGATTGTGTAGGTAGCGAGTGATGTTCGTCTTTTACTTTGCTTTAGTACTAGGAAAACGAACAGACTGGCTTAGTCCAGATTCGGTTTATAGAAGGACCGATTATCCATGGCAAAAATGCGACCTGTCATCTCACCTGGTCCAACCTTATCCAAGGCTGTTACCATCATCATCATTTCCGCATCAATATTATCAATCATATGAAGGATTTCTGCTTCCATAATCTGCGGACGAACAGGACTACCATATTCTAGCAAACCATGGTGACTGAGAATAACATGACGAAGAATCGTTACCTCCTCCTTGCTATCATCAATCCCCAACTCCATCAGCACCTTGGTAATCTCCTCATCAATCAAAGAAATATGACCAATGAGATTGCCCCGCACCGTGTAATTGGTATTGTCAGGCCCTGATAGCTCAATCACTTTAGCCAAGTCATGCAACATAATCCCTGCAAATAGCAAACTCTTATTGAGCTGTGGATAAATATCACCAATCCTATCAGCCAGGCGTACCATGGTAGCAGTATGAAAAGATAGGCCCGAATAGAAAGCATGGTGATTGGTCTTAGCGGCTGGATAAGAGTAAAACTCCTGTTCATACTTACTGTATAAAGCCCGTACAATCCGCTGCCAGATAGCATTTTCAATTTTAAAAATCATCTGGCTGAGGTACTTGCGGGTATCTTCTACATCAACAGGCGGTTTTTCCTTAAAATCAGCAGGATTGCTCGGCTCACCTGGCTTGGGAAGGCGGAGGATAATCTGATTAACCTGCGGTGTATTATTATATACTTCTCTGCGTCCTTGCATGTGGACAACGACACCCGCCTTAAAATCCTTAATCTTACCCGGTTGAGCATCCCAGATTTTTCCTTCAATTTCTCCCGTATCATCTTGAAAGGTCAAGGCAAGATAATCTTTTCCGGCCCGAGTCTGCCGAATATCGGCGGTTTTAATCAGATAAAAGCCTTCAAAGAGCTCATCTTTTTTCATTTGGTTAATCTTCATCTTCTTCCCCTTCCTCCTGGAAATTCAATAGGTCAAGCGCTCCTTCTCCATCTGGTAATTCAATGCGCCGCAGGGTGCGTTCAATCGCGTTGGTTCGCCTAGTCAAGAGGTCATCTAGATTGCCAGAGGCATGTTGTAAATGGCGTTGGGCTTTCATCAGAACCGTCCCGAACTTAGCAAATTCCGACTTGACATTGCCTAGAATCTTGCTGATGTCATCAGCTGAACGCTGGATATTCAAGGTCTTAAAGCCGACCGATAGCGAATTTAAAAGGGCAGACAAGGTCGACGGACCTGCAACTACAATCTGCTCAGTCTGCCGCAATTCATCAAAGAAAATCGGATTGCGCACCACCTCTGAGTATAGACCTTCTGTCGGTAGAAAGAGAATACCAAAATTAGTGGTGACTGGTGGAGAGAGATACTTTTGCTTAATATCCTTGGCAAAACGTTTGATAGCGGCCAAGAGACGCTTGCGATGCCACTCAATCTGCTCCTTGTCCCCAGCTTCATAGGCTTCCTCTAAGCGGTAATAATCTGCGAGGGGAAACTTCGAGTCAATGGGCAGATAAACCGCTTCATCCTTGGTCTGTCCAGGTAACTTCACTGCGTATTCTACTCGCTCATTAGAACCAGCCACTGTGGCAAATTCCCGTTCATACTGGGAGGGAGCCAGAATATCTTCGATAATCTGCCCCAGCTGTAATTCTCCCATGATACCTCGCGTCTTAGTATTGGAGAGGATTTTATTGAGGGTTCCGACATCACGCGCCACTGTCTGCATTTCTCCAAGACCTCGATTGACCGATTCTAACTGCTTGGATACCGTCTCAAAAGAGGCCTGCAAGCGTGTCTGTAGGGTCTGCTCTAATTTTTCTTCCACGGTCTGGCGCATTTCTTCCAGGCGCTTTTCATTGGAATCCTGTATAGCCTGCAAGCGCTGGTCAGCTACATCCCGATTCTGAGACAGCAGCTGATTCATCTCCTGACGCAGAACAGTTAGTTGTTGGTAAAGCTCCCTACGTAATTCCGTCATATCTTGATGGAGGGCTTGTTGCTGAGCAAAAGCCTGTTGATTTTTCTGGTCAAAAAGATAGGTCAGCTGATCTGACAAATGATCCGCTCGGTCTTCTGATTGTGTAGACATACGCTTCATATACTGTTCCAAACGAACGAGGATTAGCAGCGAAATAGCTATTGCTATAGAGACTAGGATATACGCCATTCTACCTCCTATCACGACTGTAGATAAGAACGACATAGCCCTTATCTATTGTAAATTCGATTTCTTTTCCGATAAATTCATTACTACTGTAACATTTTTTAAAAAAATAATTGCTTTCATTCAAGGGGTATTTAGCATGAGCAATACTCAAATAGCTCCCATCTGCTGGCATAAAAGAGACATAGGTCATCCCCTCAATCGGAGAAATCCGGTGCTTTCCTGCTGGATAAAAACGGACGATATTCAAATCATCAACCAATTCAATCTGTCTCAGATACGGCATCAAATCAGGCTCACTGGCTAAAAAAAGATTGCTCATCATGTGGTCCAACCGTCCACCAAAGGCTCCAAAAATCGTAACTTGTGCCTCCGGATAGCGTGCAAATACTTCTTTTAAGGCTAGCTCCAAATCCGTATCATCTTTTTCCGCTGGTGCCTGCATAAAAAGACTTGCAGCTTGGACAATACACTCCCTTTCCTCAGCTGTTACAGAATCAAAATCACCAATAGCCACATCAAGCGGCAGACCATGTTCTAACAGATAAAGAGAACCCCTATCCACCCCCACAAAAAGGTCGTAGGAGGAGGAAAGCTCACTGCTATCGCCACCTGCGACAAGAGCAATCCTAGTCATGGAGGGCCGCTTTCAAGGCGTCAACATTGGCTTGTAAGTCACCCTTAAACAAATAAGAACCTGCCACAAAAACATTGGCTCCTGCTTCTTTGGCTGACACAATGGTCCTGTTATCAATGCCACCGTCTACTTCAATATCAAAAGACAAGCCTTTTTCGTCACGGAGTTGGGCTAAGGCAGTAATTTTCTCTGCCACTTCTGGAATATAGGCTTGACCACCAAACCCTGGATTGACGGTCATCAACAGCACTTGATCGACCAACGTTAAAATTGGCTCAATCACGACAAGCGGTGTGCCGGGATTGATGACAACACCAGCCTTCATTCCCGCTACACGAATTTTCTGCAAGGCTCCATGAAGATGCTGGGTTGCTTCGGCATGAATCGTCACAATATCTGCACCTGCACGCGCAAAATTCTCAATGTGCTGCTCTGGATTTGACACCATCAAATGACAATCGAAAACCAACTTACTATGTGGTCGCATAGCAGCTACCACATCTGCACCAAAGGAAATATTGGGAACAAAATGTCCGTCCATAATATCAATATGAACATAGTCAGCACCGATCGCCTCTAAGCGCCTTAATTCTGCTTCAAAATTGGCATAGTCCGCAGCGAGGATGGAGGGAGCAATTTTATAATGTGACATAGACAGTCCAACTTTCTATTTTATTTTTTTACTTACTTTCTTATAGGTTTCACGCACATTCTGAATCTCTGCCAACAGTTGTAGATAGTTATCATAGCGACTCTGGGAAATCTCTTGCTCTTCTACCGCAGGTTTGACAGCACACCCCGGCTCATGCGTGTGCGTACAGGTTCTAAACTTGCAAAACTGGCTTACTGCTGCGATTTCTGGGAAACAGTCTGTAAGGGCTTCTGCCTCTGTTACTTCATAATCAAGAGATGAAAATCCCGGTGTATCTGCGATTTTTCCACCATAGACATTGTAAAAGCTCACGGCTCGGGTGGTATGACGCCCCCGCCCCAGGCTATCTGATATAGCCCCTGTTTCCAAGCACAACTCGGGGGCAAGGGTGTTGAGCAAGGTCGATTTCCCAACTCCTGTCTGCCCCATAAAGACCGTTACTTTTTCTCTTAAAAGGGGAAGCAACTCCTCCAAATGATAGACAAACTGATACCCTATCTTCTCGTAGATCGCACGATAAGCGTCCAGCTCCGCACGACTTTCTAGCAGATCCATTTTAGAAATATAGATGATTGGCACCATATCTTTTTGCTCAAGCAAAACCAAAAAGCGATCGAGAAGATTGGCATTAAAATCCGGCTCTTTAGCCGACATAATCACCACTGCTTGATCAATATTGACGATCGGAGGTCGTACCAAGCTATTCTTTCGTTCATGAATCTTGAGAATGTACCCCTCGGACTGCTCCTTTGCTGAAAAATCAACAATATCCCCCACATAGGGTGTCTGTCCTTTTTTCCGAAAATTTCCGCGTGCCCGCGTCTGATACAACTGCCCTTCTGATTCCACATAATAGAACCCCGCAAGAGCTTTCATGATAATACCTTGCAAATCTGCTCCTCTTTATCCCTGATTTCAAAAACGAGAATACCTTCTATCCCGCACCACTATTTCACGAGTAATACCTGTTCCCATTATATCAAAAATCCAGCAAAATAGCTGGCTTTTGAAGGTGAATTTTTCGAACAGTCGGAGTCCCATCATCGGTCAAAGAAAAAGAGGCTGAGCCTCTTTATACTCAATAAAAATCAAAAGTAGACTAGGAAACGAAGGCGAAGGTAGAACTAGCGTTCACCGAGACAAGGTGACAACGTATCCTTTTGATTTTTAAAGAGTATTAAACATCAAAATGTGAATAAGCATCGAAACCGAAGATGAGACACCCCCGTCTCCCCCCCATCTTCTGGCTCTAGCCCTACTGCTTTTATGCGTCACTCAGTGTAGATTTGCTACCTTAACCAATCTCTGAAATCGAGCCATTCGTAACCAGTAATACTTTATCAAAATAGGACAATATTTCCTGATTAGATTCATGTAAGACAACAATTAGCAATTTATTCTCCAGCTCCGATAGAGCAAATAGTAATTGTTGCGTAAGTTGAGGATCTAAATGCGCTGTCGGCTCATCCATTAACAAAATATCTTTTCCACTCATCAAGGCACGAAGGATCCCCATAATATTTTTTTCACCTCCACTAAGCTGACCTGGGTCTGTCATGGACTGTAAACTTTCTTGCAGGCTTATTGGCAAGGTATGAAAGAGCCTCTCAACCTCCTCTCTTCCCCTATCATAGGTCCCATACACTGTGATGTTATTTTCAAAGTTTGTGTGATAAAATTGTTCAAATTGGCTGAGATAGAAAGCCATAGCCGGGTCAAATGAATAACATTCATTCCCCACTCTTTGACAGATATTCCCTTTATCTATCGTAATTTCCCCAACTAGAGAACGAAGAAAGGTCGATTTCCCACCTCCTGACTGACCAACAATCGCATATTTTTTCCCTTTTTCAAATTTGTATGAAAAATCTGCTATCCTAGTATCTCCAAGATGGTAGCCCATTTCCACAAGTAGTAACTCATCAAACGCTGGATAAGTCGGTAACTGAGCCTGCAAAACCTCCCCGTCTAGATATTCCTCAATATTTTGAACTGTTTCTTTTGTGGCATTAATCGCATTGATATCTAACAAAATATACTTCATTGGATAGATGAAGTTTTCTACATAGCTAAAGGTTGCAATAGCGGCTCCAACTGTCAAGTCCTTCCGAAGCAAGAGATACCCAACTAAAGCAAACGCTGTCAGTTGGACAACAAACATTGAAAAGCCATTTAAAACATTTGTCAATGTCTTAAATCTTCCAAAACGAAAGCGGGCTTCTTCTGTTTCCTGCAAAACTGCATGATGAACTGAACTTATGTTGTGAAAGGTCTCTTTGTTCACTCGATTTTTAGCAGCGAACAAATCAGTTATTACCTGAAAATATCTCTCCAATCCCTGTAAAAACAGCCGTTGTCGTTTAGATAAGCGTTCAGAAACTAATTTAGGTACAAGTACAGCCAATAGCGACGAGACTATAATTCCTACTGCAATCATAGGATGAACAAATAAAAACAAAGACACTGCATAAATCAGCATACTCAAACTCGAGCGAATAATATCAGTTATAGCTCCAAGGTAACTCTCTTCAATCATCTCCAAATCATTATCAAAAATAGACAGATAGGCCGAAATATTTTTTTTTGAAAATTGAGCAAGAGGTCGGGACAGCGCCACCTCCGCCAACTGTCTCCTGACTGTTATAAAAAAGGCCTTAGAAACTTTCCATTCATAGACCTGCGATATATACTGAAAGACGCTATTACTAATGATAGCGAGGATATAAGCAAGTAGTAATAATAATAAGCCTCGCAAGCCAAGTTCAAAGATGGTATCAAATAAATACTTATTCAACATCGGGAGAACAACATTGGTCAAACTATATAAGATATGGAAGAATAACTGAACAATAATGAGAATCTTAAGTTTATAAACTATAGTTTTCATACTACTACCTCTTGAAAATGAAAGGAGAGGGAAGGACTCTCCTTCCTCAGCCGACGTCACTAGAATAGGTGTTTCCTTTATACCACCTGTTTTAACAGAATGATTCCAGGTGACTGTTCCACCTCCGCAGAACACGTATTGTGAGATTGCCCATTACAAGTACCTTGACTGCACCGTCATTGTATCGCTAATACTCCCACCTGTAATAAGCTATCTGACAAACGAGCAAAATCTTCTAAAGTTAGGGCTTCACCACGGACGCTGGCTTCTAGCTCTGCCATTTCAAGGGCGGCTTGGAGTTTTTCTTTCGTAGCCTCTGCCTTACCGAAACGATTGGTTAGATTATTCCAAAGAGTTTTGCGACGGTGAACAAACGAGCTCTTTACCACATCAAAGAGGAAATCCTCGTCTTGAACACTTACCAAGGGCTGGTCGCGACGCACCATCTTGAGGATGGCGCTATCAACATTGGGAGCCGGTACAAAGACGGTACGTGGCACGATAAAAGCAATCTTGGCTGTCATGTAGTACTGGACAGCAATAGAAAGACTCCCATAAGCCTTGGTGTTCGGCTCAGCCGAGATACGGTCTGCCACCTCTTTTTGCATCATAACTACAAACTCTGTAAAGGGAATCTTGCTCTCAATCAAGTGCATGAGGATAGGAGTGGTGATATAGTAGGGCAGATTTGCCACCACTTTGATAGGCAGGTCAGGATTTTGGAATTGTTGGATTTGCCTCTGCAAATCTGCTTTCAAAATATCTTGATTGACCACTTGGACATTGTCAAAATCGCGGAGCGTATCCGCCAAAATCGGAATGAGACGGTCGTCAATCTCAAAAGCCATGACCTCAGCAGCAGTCTCCGCCAAAAACTCGGTCAAAGCCCCGATACCAGGCCCAATTTCAATGACATTGACACTCTTATCAATCTCTGCCGTATCGACAATCTTCTGTAAAATATTGGTATCGGTCAAAAAATTCTGTCCAAAGGACTTCTTAAAGGTAAAACCATGACGTTCAAGGACGCTCTTAGTCACGGAGTAATCTGCAATTCTCATGTGTGTTCTTTCCTTATTTTGCCATTTCATTTAATCATGAAATAATCCTTAGTTTTCTCATTGTTGCTGTGATGCCCAGCTTTTTTTCTAGAAAATTGGCATTCAACCGCTTTTTCTCAGACTTTCTTGGTAAGTACATATACAGACATCGACTACCAATATGCAATGGTTCATCACCAAAATCTTGCTGTAGCAATAAACTGAATGGATGGGTAGCAATATCACCATTTGTAAGCACTAGATGAATACGGGAATTATCGTAATCAACGCCAATTTAATCTTTGATTGTTACATCAATAAGTTGATTTAATGTATGGTCGGACAAGTCACTCTCCCAAATGAGAGTAGCACTTTGAATATAGGTTTTAACCTCAGACAAACCAGCCTCTTCTAAACTATCCATCAAGTAAGATATTTCGGAATGTTATTTTTTTCCGACAGGGCTTATACCTCTTAACAATGCAATCCGCTTCATTTTCCATACTCCCCCATACACTCCTCTACTTCTTCCAAGGTTACTCCAAACAATTCCAGTCGTTTTAGGAGCTGCTTACCATTGCTGTAACCGATGCGGAGCTTTTCTCCTAAAAACTCACGACGCTTTCGGCTGTCGATTCCCATGAGGAGGCCAAGACGCATAAGGTCTGATTTGGTAATATCAAAATTATTTTCATCATCAAACTGTTGGGTGACCTTGGAGAGAGCTTTCTCCAGGTCCTCAAAGGAGGCATGCTCGACACCGAGTGAACATCCCTTGCTCTTAGAGCTTGGTGTAGCCTCCTCTCGGCTGAGAAAGGCATGACGGACGCTAGGGATGGCGTTCATGATGATGTTCCGAATGCGTTCGCCATTGTAGTCAGGGTCAGTAAAGACAATCACCCCACGCAAGTGGTGCAATGTTGCAATCCGCTCCAAATCATCCTCTGTAATAGCAGACCCCCGTGTCTCGTAGGTATCTACCTCAAAAAAACGTGTGAGATTGGCGGTGTCATCTCGTCCTTCAACAACGACCACTTCGCTAATTTTTATCTTCTCAATCAAATCCAAATATCCTCTTGGCATTCTCAGTCGTAGCATTTGCCACTTCTTCTAGACTGATACCTCGTAATTCCGCAATCTTTTCAACAACGTATCGGGTGTAGGCGGTCTTGTTCTCTCGTCCTCGCTTTGGCACAGGTGCGAGGTAAGGTGCGTCTGTCTCGACCAGAATGTTCTCTAGGGGCAACCGTTGTGCGGCTTCCTGAATATCTGTAGCTTTCTTAAAAGTGACCACCCCAGAAAACGAAATCATCATCCCTAGCTCCATAAAGCGCTCTGCCGCATTCATTGAACCTGAAAAGGAATGCATAATACCACCACGAGGGCCTACGCCAACTTCCTTGATTACCCTATACGTATCATCCAGTGCATCACGGGTATGGACTACGAAAGGCAAATCCAGTTCTTTAGCAAGAGCTATTTGACGCTTAAAGACCTCTATCTGTAGCTCTTTGGGGTCCTCCATCCAATAATAATCCAGCCCAATCTCACCGAGGGCGATTACTTTAGAATGCACAAGGACCTGCCGCAGGTAGTCCTCCGTCTCATCGTCATAAGAACCTGCCTCAGTCGGATGCCAACCGAGAGTTACGTAAATCTCTGGGTGCTGATCTGCCAGCTCTAAAGCTCGCTCAATGGTCGGTCGGTCAAAGCCAACAACATTGTGGTAGACAACGCCCATATCCCTTGCGAGAGCTAGCTCCTCCTCAATGCTATCTTTAAACTGTTCCACATTCAGATGTGTGTGGGTATCAAAAATCTTCATTCTATCCATCCATACTTTCTATTCTTCTATTTTACCATAAAATCAAGACCCATTGGGCACAGTGGGATAAAAGAAAAAACCAACAGACTCGAGTTTCTGCTGGCTTTTATCATTCTATTATGCTACTGCAAGCACTTTGCGTCCTTTACGACGACGAGCTGCCAACACGCGACGGCCGTTTTTAGTTGACATACGGTTACGGAATCCGTGTTTGCGTGCACGACGGATTTTACTTGGTTGAAAAGTACGTTTCACGATGAATACCTCCTCATAGATTTTGTATTCGTTTAGCCGGCTAGTTTTGATCAGTTACTAAACATACTTTACTATTCTATCTGATTCTTTCTGCTTTGTCAAGCTATACTCGCTTGACAAGCGGGAAATTTCAATCAAATGTCAATCAATTTATCAAATTTCATGGAAATGGTACGAAACTCATAAAAAGACCAGAGAAAGCCGTCTCTAGTCTACTCACAATTCCTACTCTTCCTATCAATGATAGTAGAGGAGTTCTAATCATTTTTTCCTTCAATGTCCACCACCACGTATCGGTTTGGCTCGCTCCCTTCAGAATAGCTGGTCAAGCCGTCCATTTTTGAAATAATCCGGTGGATAATTTTTCGCTCACTGCTGGACATTGGATCCGTATGATAGGCTTCTTGCTCCTCCAGCACTCGCTCCGCAAGTTTTTGAGCATATCCTTGTAAAACTTCCGCGCGGTGCTCCACATAGTCATTGACATTGATGGTCACATAGAAATTACGCTCATAGCGATTGTAGAGGAAATTTTGAGCTAAGAGCTGCAAGGATTTCAACACCTTTCCATGGTAACCAATGACACGTCCAGGCTCATCGGTATCCACTTGCAGATTGATCGTCCGGCGGTTGTGGGTTGTTTCAATCTGCGCTTCCACATCCATATCGTCTAAAATCTCTTGGATATAGGCAGAGACTTCTCCCACCACTTGGTCAATATCATATTGTCGCTCAATCTTAATATCTAAATCTCCAAATGATTCTGAGGTGGCAATATCTTCCTCTTTAATAATTTCGATACGGCCTGTCTCAGCTAAAATCGTCTTAGCATCCTTCTTATTTTTCAAGATTTTAGCTTTTACTGTATCTTCTAACTGCTGGCCTGTTTTTTCAAACTCTTTGACCGCTGCGACAACCTTACCGAGGTCAATCGTTGCTTCGGAAACACTTTTGACAGGTTCATTGAGACTATTGACCTCATTTGGAACACCGCGTACTGCTTTTTGATTCGCTTTTACAACTGTTGTCTCATCAATAACATCAATATCTACTTGAGCAGGTTTTTTACCGAAACCCAAAAAACCTTTTTTCTCACGTGCAAGTACGGTAATATGCGCTCTCTTACGAGGAATATTTAATTCCGAAAGTCCATTCTGAATTGCTTCTTCTACTGTTGATCCTGTAAATTTCATCTTTTATCTCCTAAATATCCTATTTCTTTCTGCGAGCCTTTTTCTGAGCTTTTCTGATTTTCGCCTGACGCTCCCGCTCTGCCTCAAGTCTAGCTTCTCGCTCTGCAATGATTTTAAAAGGATTGTTCAAAGCTAAGATTTGCAAGACCTGATAGGCATTGGATACGGTCCAATAAAGAGTGACACCGCTTGCTGCCGATAAGGCAAAGAGAAAAATCATCAGCGGCATAGCAAACATCATAACGGTCATAGCACCATTGCGCTCTGGTGCCGCCTTATTACTCAGCCACATGCTCAAGAAGGTGAAGCCAGTGGCTAGAATCGGCAAAATATAGTATGGATCTGTCTCCCCAAGATTTAGCCAGAGAAAATGGCCGACCCGCAGGTCTGGCACCCTTGTCAAGGCTTGGTAGAGAGCCAGCAAGATAGGCATCTGAATAAAGACTGGAATCATAGAAGCAGACATCTTAACATCGTTATCCCGATAGAGCTTACGTGTTACTTCCGTCAGTAATTGCCTACTCTCCAAATCTTTCCCCGGATACTGCTCTTGAATAGCCCGTATTTGGGGTTGCAATTCTTGCATTTTCCGAGATGAGGTCATCTGTAGCTGGAAAAGCGGCAAGAGTAGGGTACGAACTAAGAGGGTAAAGAGAATAATCCCGACTCCCAACTGTCCATTGATCGACAATAATTTGATAATGCTGGCAAACCAATAAATCAATCGTTCCCAAGCATCGGTCGATTGGCTGGTCACATCTCCTCTACCACAAGCCGTCAGTAAAAGCAGGGATAGAGAGAGCAGACTGGCCCATTTAACTTTCTTTTTCAAAAGAAACACCTTCCTGGTATAATTTAGCTAGTTTTAAAACATGCAGAAGATTTTGCTTGATTTCTCGATAAGACAACTCCTCGACTCCTTTGCGAGCGATGACCACAAAATCATCCGTTGCCAGATAAGGAGCGCATTCCATCAGAACATGTCTGATTTTACGCTTTATTCTATTGCGCATCACAGCATTTCCCAGTTTTTTACTGACAGATAAACCGACTCGAAAATGCTTCTGCTCTTTAGCCAACCGATAGATGACGAACTTTCGATTAGCTACATTTTTTCCCTGTGTAAAAATATCGTTAAAATCACGCTCACGCTTCACACGGTAGGTTTTCTTCAAAATCTAACTCCATCTTTCAAAATTACTTCTATTATACCATATTTTTCAAAAAAGCCAATAAACTGCTTAGTTATGCCCTTTTTCACGATTTTTAGAGTCGTTTTAGACATTCTATACCATCCCCACATGAACGGCAAACAAGACCTAATCCTCAATAAAAATCAAAAGTAAACTAAGATACAAAGGGCGGTTGACACGAGCTGCACTCGTTCTATTTCCAACCTTCAACAGTCTATCCCTAGACTGTTGAAGCGAGCAAAGCAAAAATAGGAGTTTTGACGCAGAGGGTTGCTGAGAGTTTGCTCTGGCAAACTCCTATTTCCCGCCTTCAAAGGTATACCATACCTTTGAAGCTAGGAAAAACTATCCCCAAGGGATTCTCATCTGTAATCAGCTAAAGCTGAAACAGCTGCCTATCTTTTTTGCACAGCTCGTAGCCCGTGTTCAATTCCACAAGATACAAAGGGCGTTTGACACGAGCAATGCTCGCTCTTTTTCCAACCTTCAACAGTCTATCCCTAGACTGGTTGACACGAGATGCACGCGTTTTATTTCCAACCTTCAACAGTCTATTCCTAGACTGGTTGACACGAGATGCACGCGTTTTATTTCCAACCTTCAACAGTCTATTCCTAGACTGGTTGACACGAGATGCACGCGTTTTATTTCCAACCTTCACCAGTCTATTCCTAGACTGGTGAAGCAATCAAAGTAAAAATGGGATTGAAACAGTTCGGGGAACTGTTTCAACGGTCACCTAGAAATAAGAAAGTGAGCCTAGAAGTTCGGGGAACTGTTTCAGCTGGTCACCCAAAAAGAAGAAAGTGACCACAGAAACTTGAACTAGGAAATAAGAATTTTGACGAGCTGACCAAATAGCCTGTTGATTTTTAAAGAGTATCATCACATACTAGAACACCTACCCCGGCTGGGGTGCATCTATCGTTCCTCTTCTTTTCAGGAAAAGCGAAACATTCCTGTTATTAAAATGGAACAGAATGAAAACATCCTAAAAATGATTGCCGTCTTTTCTGCATGCATAAGGCACCGTTCAGCAGAGGGCAGCGGTTGACGAATGATGAAAAACATAATATAATAATATAGAAAAATTAAAGGAGATTACAAATGAAAAAGATTTTTGCCTCTCTCTCGTTAGTCTTAACTGCATCTGTGCTAGTAGCCTGTAACTCAGCTGCCAAACAGTCTGCAGATGGTGAAGCCGCGGGCAATGGTGACCTTGAAGTCCGTGTGAAAAATGGGATGTATATCCTTCCACCGGATGAATCTACCGAAGGAAACTATTTGGCCCTAAACCTTGAGATAAAAAATACAGGTAGTAAGAAATTAGAAATTTCAAAGACAGATGTAACTCTCTATAACTCTGATGATGAAAAGACAGAATCGTTGGATGTTTATGATTCCAATGATAAATTTAAATCCCTAGGTTTTGAAAGTCTGTCCGAAGGGAAAACAACAACAGGATATGTCGTTTTTGAGGTAGACTCAAAGGATGAAAGCTATGAGTTGCACTACTCTCCATTTGTCTACAACTTAGACAAGAAAGATACTAAGGATATGGTGATTAAAATCGATCCTTCTAAATATCCTGATGATAAAGAAAAGGTTGCTGAACTCGCCAAGGACTATATTACAAGCGTCTTTTTGAATGGAGAAGCGACAGGTGGTTCTACCAACGTTAGCACTAAGCCAGACAAGCCAGAGATTGTCTCCCTAGGTTCTTCCAATAAAGAAGAAAAAGAAGAGAAGGAGGATACCAAAAAGCAATCTGAGTCGGACTGGACGTTAGCCAACGACCTAGAAAAGGAACGAAGCGAGTTTACAAAAAACTTTATCGATAAGTTTGGGCGTGAATTTATGAATTACCAACCGTCCGAAGCAGAACTTCGTACCTTTGTAGAAGCCTATATCAAGGCAAATGCAAAACGCGCTAAAATCACCTATACAGTAAAAGAGTTTTTCCCAGATAGCGCAACTATCTACGTCCGTCCTGAGACAATCGGATTGGAAAATGTGAAAACCTACGATTTGATTTCTAAATTCGCACAGGAACACGCAAACGAATACACTAACTATGGTGATGCCCTTAAAGCAGCTGAGAAATACATACTAGAGCAAATGCCCGGGCAACTAGATTCAACGCCATTGGTAACAGATGATCTCAGCGATCGCAATGGTTTCCGCTTAAAATTGACCAATAAAAAAGGGAAATGGACTGTAGATACTTCGGACTATGAGTATGAAAGCCTCTCAAAAGCTTTCCGAGGTGGATTATACTAACCACAGCTACGAATACTCAACGAAAATAGCCTAGCTTTCACAGCTCTCTTTCGCAGTAGGCATGCTATTTGATTTTCGCAAATCGCTAGCCGCTCTAGCCGCTCTAGCCGCTCTGTCGTGGAGTAAACCGCTGAGATCAGAGACACAAGGAAAAGTGCCTCTACCTCTCCCACAAATTGAAAAAAATAGACAAAGCCCTCACTAGGAATTGAACCTTAGTGAGGGCTTTGTCTGATTGATTGTCATTCTACTCAATAAAAAGCAAAAGGATACTTTGTCAACTTATCTCGATGAGTGAAAACCTCCACTGGAGTTTTTCACGCCCTTTGTATCTTACTAATTGAACTCAGGCTAAAAGCTCGGAAAATAGAGAATCTGTCCTAGAATCAAGGATTCTGCGTCAAGATTCCTAATTTTCAGTCGCTTTTTTAACGCCCTTTGTATCTTATGTAACTGAACTCAGGCTAAAAGCTCGGAAAATAGAGAATCTGTCCTAGAATCAAGGATTCTGCGTCAAGATTCCTAATTTTCAGTCGCTTTTTAACGCCCTCGTATCTTGTAATTGAGTTCAGCCTAAAACCTCGGAAAAAAGATAGGCTTTCTTGTGTTCATCGAACACTGCGGCAGCCTCCTATTTTTCAGTCGGTTTTTTGATGGCTTCACATCTTAATTGAACACGGGCTAAACTCTGTGTGAAAAAGATAGGCAGCTGTTTTGGCTTTAGCCAATTACAGCTGAGAATCCCTTTGGGATAAATTTTCCTAGCTTCAAAGGTATGGTATACCTTTGAAGGCGGGAAATAGGAGTTTGCTAAAGCAAACTCTCCGTTAGACTCTTCGTCAAATTTCCTATTTTCACTTTGAGTTTTTCACGCCCTTCGTATCTTACTAATTGAACTCAGGCTAAAAGCTCGGAAAATAGAGAATCTATCCTAGAATCAAGGATTCTGCGTCAAGATTCCTAATTTTCAGTCGCTTTTTTAATGCCCTCGTATCTTATTTCCCAATTTCTTTCAACATGTTCTCTAAATGTTGAATAGATTTTTCACGCCCGAGTAGATAGATGGTATCTGGCAATTCTGGTCCGTGCATTTCACCTGAAACAGCGATTCGGATTGGCATGAAGAGATGTTTCCCCTTGATTCCTGTCTCTTTCTGAACCGCCTTAATTTGCGGGAAGATAGTTTCAGGCTGAAAGTCTTCCTCTGACAGAGCTTCTAACTTTTCCTTGAAAGCTGCTAAAACAGTCGGCACCGTTTCCCCTGCCATGACCTCTTGCTCAGCCTCTGTCAAGACTGGGAAATCACCAAAGAACAAATCGGTCAAGGGTACAATTTCATCAACTGATTTCATTTGTGGTTGATAGAGCTGCACCATTTTTTCAGCCTTATCTGTCAAACGCCCCGCCTCTTTTAAGAATGGTGTCGCCATTTCAAAAATGGTTGTCAAATCCGCATTCTTGATATAATCATTGCTCATCCAGTCTAGCTTCTTAGAATCAAAGGAAGCCGGAGATTTACTCAAACGGCCTTCATCAAATAAGCGGATGATTTCCTCCTTAGAGAAAATCTCTTCCTCACCTCCAGGAGTCCAACCAAGAAGAGTGACAAAATTAAAAATAGCTTCTGGTAGGTAGCCTTTTTTGCGATATGCCTCAATCGACATGGTATTGGGATCGCGCTTAGATAGCTTTTTCCCCGTATCAGCATTGATAATCAATGTCATGTGACCAAACTCTGGCGCTTCCCATCCAAGAGCTTCATAGACCATGAGCTGCTTAGGGGTATTGGCAATATGGTCATCTCCACGGATAACATGGGAAATCTCCATCAAATGATCATCTACAACTACCGCAAAGTTATAGGTTGGGTAGCCATCTTTTTTCTGGATAACCCAGTCACCACCGATATTTCCACCTTCAAACTCAATCTCGCCCTTTACCATATCTGTCCATTTATAGATGCCAGCTTCGTTGACTGCAAGACGAACGGTCGGAATAATACCGGCTGCCTCGCGTTCAGCAACATAGGCTTGCTTTTCTTCATCCGACATCCCCAAATACTCATTGATATACCGCGGTGTCTCACCGGCTGCCTCTTGACGCTCACGCTCAGCCGCCAATTCTTCTTCCGTCACATAGGACTTATAAGCCAAGCCTTTTTCTAACAGCTCATCGACATATTTTTGATAAATCTCTAAACGTTCTGATTGACGATATTGCTCATGGGTTTCTGGACTCTCATCCCAATCAATTCCTAGCCAGCGCAAGTTTTCAAGCTGTGAACGTTCACCGTCTTCAATATGCCGCTTGCGGTCAGTATCTTCAATCCGAATGATGAAAGCTCCGCCATGATGACGTGCAAAAAGATAGTTAAATAGGGCTGTACGAGTATTTCCAATATGTAGAAATCCCGTTGGACTTGGTGCGTAACGCACGCGAATTGGTTTTGTCATTTATAATACTCTCCTTGTAACATTCAATACTATCTATTATAGCACATCTCCCTTGTTTTGAACCAAAAAATCAGCCAAAGGAACTGAGTTAGTCCAATCTGACAATAGTAAGGTTGGAAAATGCTAAATCTGCCTTGACCAAGAGGCGCTTATCCACTACTGTAGGCTGGGGGGCTTGCTGAAGGGTACTAAATGCTTTATCAGCCTTAATCTGTACTAGCCAGGTCGCTGGTACATAGAGATATACCGTTGAAAAGGCTGCATCCACTTCAAATACTGCCTCCTCACCAGCCATAACAGCATTGTCAAAATAAATTGTAGCACTCCCAAAAGCCACATCGACATTGCCACCCACAAAGTTCCTATCGTGGATGTAGCGGGTAGAACTGCCAAAAGCGACACTATTTTCTTCCTCTAGCATAGCCTTTTTATCGTCTGCTGACCAGCCATCAAAATCTGTCAAAAAGAGAATCCTCCCCCGCTTTGGCTTAAAGAGAATGCTGCAACCCAGACAGGCTAAAACAGCACCCACAATAACCGTCTTCTTATCTATCGCTAAGAAATGGTACTGCTGATTCAGCAGGATAAACAGTCCTGTCCCAAAAAAGAAGCTCGCATACAATCTTTTCTTGAGGAGACTGATTAGCAAACCAGCCCCCAATCCGATAAGCCAGACCATTTTCCAGATAGATAAATCAAAGCGTGGTAAATAGTTTTGAAACAAGACCAAGCCTGACAAGACCAATAAACCAATTCCCAATACATACTTTTTCATAGGACTACCTCACCTCCTGCAATCTTTCCTTTAATAACTGATAGTAATGACGCGAAACATGGATGACCTTGTGTGTGCCCGCAAAGCGAATCCGACTGGTCCCAGAAAAGGATTTATCCAGCGAATACACCTCCCGAACATTGGCAATACCAGACTTGGAAATTCTACAAAAGGTCATCGGCAAAACCTCTTCCAGTTCATATAGCTTTAGCTTCACCTCATAGGCTTCCGTTCTTGAATGAGCATAAATCTTCGTACCGTTCGTTTCAAAAAATAAAATCTCCTCTAATTTAACAAAATACTCGCTAGCATCCTTATAGAACATCAAGGAGGGCTGCTTCATTTGAGACAGTATCTGTTGCAACTGCTCAACTTGATCTGTCAAAGCAGCTGCCTTGATGACCACTTCTACATCGTCCAAGCTGTCATCTAGTTCAATCCGTATTTTCATGCCTTCCCCCCTATTTTTATACTCAGTATTATACCAGTTTTTCTCTTGAAAACAATCCTATTTCAGTGACTGGTTCATTTTCACAGGTAAGTGGTAGGACTTCTCATTCTAATATTTGAGAATACTCTGCGAAATATAACGGCAACTACAGTCAATTCTGGTAAACAAAACTTGAACATGCTACAATGAAACTAGCATCACTTGGGGTGGTAGATAAGAAATAGCGACATTGCTGTGTAAGAATGGAGATGACAGGAGCAAACCAGCAGAAAAGTCGTTTTCTTTAAAGAACCCCGTAAGTTAGTCGTAAAAAGTAAGAGAAAGGTTGGAAAGTCAATGAAGGTGACCGTCTATTGTGGAGCGAGTCTCGGAGAAAATCCTCTCTATCAAGAAGGGACGATTGCGCTTGGGAAATGGATTGCTAAAAATGGACATACGCTTGTCTACGGTGGGGGAAATACCGGTCTGATGGGCTTGATTGCAGATACAGTTCTAGCACACGGTGGGCAGGTAATCGGTGTTATCCCAGAGTTTCTCAAAGAGCGAGAACTCGCTCATCCCCGCCTATCCGAGCTCCGTACGGTGACAACGATGTCAGAACGCAAGCTCGCTTTGATTCAAGAGGCAGATGTCTTTATCGCCCTACCTGGTGGACCTGGTACCTTGGAAGAGATCAGCGAGGTAATCTCCTGGGCTAGAATTGGGAAGAATGATAAGCCTTGTATTCTCTTTACCATTGCAGGCTACTACCAAGCCTTAGAGCAGTTCTTTGATACCATGGTGACAGCAGGATTTCTGACCCTTGAAGATCGGGAAAAAACACTTTTCTCAGACGAGATAGAAGAGATAGAAGCCTTCATTGCAAGCTATCAACCACCCATTGCACGGGAATATCGTCAGAATATCTAGTCCTATTTTCAACAATCATCAAGACAAGGCGGTCACTCTTTGCCAATCATAGATAGTTGACAAAAGGTCCCAAACAAAGAGTTACCTCCTAATACTCAATGAAAATCAAAAGGATACTAGGAAACGAAGACCACAAAGCCTTTTGATTTTCTTTTCAAGTGTTCGCAAGATCCCTTCCCCATCAAAAACCCGTCCCTAAAAGCTGTTTAAAACCCTTTGTCATAAGGACCTTTATCAAGGTAATTAGCTAGTGGTTGTCGCACTATAGTTGTTTAGTTTATACTTAAAGGTAGCCACAGCTGTAATTGACTAAATCTGAAACAGCTGCGTCTCTTTTATTACTTCGATGAGTGAAAAGCTCCAGTGAAGGTTTTCAGCCTACCACCTTTCATTAAAAAAGTGGTCGTTAGAAACTCCGTTTCCCTATTTCCAACCTTGCCCACTTCCTCTCAAATTTCTAGGCTCAGGCTGAAACAGTTCACCGAACTGTTTCACTCTCCCAGACTAGTGGAGCAAGTACTAAAAGCCTATCGATGAACAGACCACCGCTAGCTACTGCCTAGAAGCAACTGCATTTATTTTTTTATTCGTTGCTAGACATGTAAAAAGTTAAAAATTCTTTGTAAAACCCCTTACATTTTCCTGCTTTTTTTGGTATAGTATAGTAGATTGTGATAAACTTATCAAACAAAACATGAAGTGGGGGAGCTATTTTGGCAGCACAAGAACAAACCTTACTGTATACGCTTGATAAAAGTATCAAGAAAAAAGCAGCTTTGATTGAAAGTAACTACTGGGCTTATGCTCTACGTTCTATTTTTGCAAGTGTCTATTTGGCGCTTGGGATTACTATTTCACTCTATACAGCAGATAAGATAGAGCATGTAGTCCCAGGACTTGGAAAGTTTAGCTATGGCTTCCTATTCGGCTGGGGGCTCCTCATGATTCTCTATATGAATGCAGAACTTGGGACCTCCAATATGATGTATATGACGGTGGCTATCTACCGCAAGGTCATTCCGACCAGAACCGCTCTAAAGATTTTAGCCACCTGCATCTTCTTTAACTTTATCGGTGCCGTGGCAATCTGCTTCTTGCTAGCCCAAACAGTTCCTTTTTCCATCGGACACATCGCTCCCGATAGCTACCTAGTACAAAGCACCATTGCCAAAATCGCTAAGACGCCTCTGACACAATTTATCGAAGGTATCTTCGCTAACATGGTCGTCAATATCGCGGTCTTTGCCTTTTTGAAAATGAAGGACGATGCTGGAAAAGCAATCAGTGTTATCTTTATCATCTTCATCTTTGCCTTCCTTGGCTTTGAACACGTTATTGCTAACTTCTCATCCTTCTCCCTATCCATCTTTGCAACAGGTGGTCCCGTTGAAGGAATGACTGTCTTATCCGTCCTATCAAACTTCCTCTTCTCAGGCCTAGGAAATTATGTCGGCGGAGGCTTGATAATGGGATTACTCTATAGCTGGTTGAATGCACAGTCAACGACCTATGTGGACTAAGGCACATAAATAACTAATAAGGAACGAAAACAAGATGTTCGTTCCTTATTATTTATCCAATGAAAAATTCTTCACATCCCCCTCATAATCGGCCCACTCTTTACTGAAAAAGGCGGGGTTTAGCTGGTATTCTGGAGCAGGCTTGGGATTTGCGACAAAGGGATCCACCACCTTGTCAAATGCGAGCCAGCCGAGCCAGCCCATATGAATGGTATCCTGCATGAAATAGGGTTTGCCTCCATCTTTTGAAAAATCGGCAATATTGGTAAAACCTTGGCTTTTCAGTTGATAGGTAATCTTTTCAACAGTCTGCTGGTACATGTCCTCGCGCAGCCCCGTATAGGCCATCCACTTCTCATTCACCGGAGGAATGACAAAGAGGACATTGGTCTTTGATTTGGCAAATTGAGTAAGAACCAGCTGCAAATCATTGTATTCAGGGGACTTGATATAGGATAGATTTTTCTGAACTCCCTTTAATTCCCCTATCTTTGATTTCAAGCGTTTCTTATAAAAGCGATCATCTATCCCTAAATCATTGGTTTTGGTGTGTTCTTTGGCTTCTTGGACAGCAATTTTTTCCAGAGCTTCATAGGAAAATTCCTCTGGCAGCTGCTCCAACTTTGGTAGGACACGGCGGTCATAATGAGCGTTATAACTCGGAATCAGGCTACTAAAGAAAATATCCTGCCGCTTGTTAATCCTCGCCATCAACTCCAATAGCTGCACTTCCGAAGCGGATAACTCTGTGCCAGCCGCTACTTTCTTGACACTATCTGCCAGACTAACATTGGGATAGAGTTGCAAGAGTCGCTCTGCCGCATGACAAGCAGCCTCATCTCCTACCTGTTGGGTCAAAAAGCTCGTTAACTGATCACTATTAAAATATTGCTGAAAGGCACTCGAATCATAGCCCTTCTTGGTAAACCACTGGGGAGAGACGACATAGACAGCTGTGTTATTTTCCAATTCAGGCAACATCTGCTGCATGCCAAAATACTGGTTGAGAGAGGCTGCTCCACGTTGCCCTAGCAAATAGGGACGGTAAGAGCGGTCATATTTCTCTGCCAGAACAGATGGATGCATACTATCAAAGCGTAGCCACTCGCTCGAACCAAAGAAAGGAACAAAACGATGGTTGGGATCTGTCAGCGCTTGGACTTTTGGCATCCGTCCCTTAAAACTACTGGCTGTCAATGTCACCGCAGAGCGTTTTTCCATCTCAACATCATGATGAAGGGTGGTGGGATAAAACACGAGTAAGAGGAGAACCAATACACCTGCACAAAAGACTGGCCCTAAAATCAGCCACAGACGTTTAAGCATTTCTCAACTCCGTAATCCCTTCGATAATTTTATTGGCTGTATTCCAATCATCGCGCCCAAACTCAGATACAGGTACACGGATGTCAAAACGTGATTCGATTTCAACAATTAACTCCACCGTTCCCATACTGTCCAAAACACCTGCATCAAATAGGTCTTCGTCCATCATATCTGACACATCTTCCATGAACAATTCATCAATTATTTCAATTACCTCTGTCTTAATATCCATTAAAAACTCCTTTTTATTTCTTGAACCACAGGTCATTTAAAAATCCGGAAAAGATCAAAAATGACAGCATCACAACATGAAAGGTCACGACCATTCCGAGAGCTCGCATAAAACCATTGTCAGGCAAGGGGGCAAGCCCTGCTTTTTTTCGTTCCTTATTGAGTGTTTTTTTCTTGCGAATCCAAGCATCATTGATTACCAAGCCAAGCCCGTGAAAGAGACCGTAAGCAATATAATACCAAGTGACGCCATGCCACAAGCCCATGAGAAGCATATTGAGCAAGTAGGCCACACTTGACGTTGTATTACGACTTTTAAAAACCTTATTGCGCATCAGTACCATCACCAAACGCATAAAGACAAAATCACGGAACCAGAATGATAGGCTGATATGCCAGCGATTCCAGAACTCTTTGAGGTCACGCGACAAAAAAGGTTTGTCAAAATTTCGTGGACTCTCAATCCCCATAAGCTGAGAAATGGCAAGAGCAAACATAGAGTAGCCAGCAAAGTCAAAGAATAGGTCGAGACCAAAAGCATACATAACCCCTAAGGTTGGTAGATTGAACCAACCACCTTGTGATAGAGCGTATTGCTTGAGCGGGGGTAGAATCATTGAGCCAAAAATGTGGGCTAGGATGAATTTATACAAGAATCCTAGCATAATGTAACGCACAGCCACTTCTAGCATATCCAGCAGCTCATCAGGCTCTGGAATCTTACTATAATTCTCCTCAAACCGACGGAAACGGTCGATTGGGCCTCCTGAGAAGGTCGGCATAAAGAGTAGAAAACGCCAAAATTGCCAAAGGTTGAACTCTTTTAAAACCCCGTCTCGCATCTCAATCATCATTCCGACTGAACGAAAGGTCAGATAAGAGATTCCTAGAAAACCAAAGAGCGATTGATGCCCCGAGATTGCTGGCATGACCTTCACCATCGCTAGGGGCCAGATAGCGAGCAAAATATGAAGATAGAACATCCATTTGTTGTCCTTTTTCGCCCGATACCACTTGTAACTAAAGACCCAGCTAGTCTGCCAGGTGACATAAAAGAAGAGAGCCACCAGTTGGGCGGGACTATCACCTGTCAGCATAAAGATAATAAAAGATAGGCTCACTATTCCTTCATACCAGGCAAAACGCTTTTTAAAAAAGAGACCGACAAAGATGGGGAGAACCGCTATGATAAGATAGACAAAATACAGGGGTTCCCCGTAGGGCTCCAAATGTGGAACTTGCTTGAGAAAATCTATCATCGATTGTTTACCTCATTGATTAACCCCTTGATATCAATCTTGCCATTTGGTGTCAAGGGTAAACTCTCACAGTAGAGGAATTTAGATGGCATCATGTAGGACATCATGATGTCCCTCAACTCTTCCTTGATGGCCTTGGTTAGGTCAATGTCACGCTCAAACTGCTCACGCACTCCCTCTTTTAAGACGATGTAGGCTAAGAGATTTTGCACCTTGTGGTCCTTGTTGTAGCGCGGGACAGCAACTGCTGACTTGATATATTGCGACTTATTCAGATTTTGAGAAACATCTTCTAGTTCAATGCGGTAGCCATTAAACTTGATCTGGAAGTCCAAGCGACCTCCGTATAACAGCAGCCCGTCCTCGGTCATTGTTCCCACATCACCTGTATGATAGGCTGGTAATCCCTCAAATTCAAAGAAAGATTCAGCTGTTTTTTCTGGATTATTGAGGTAGCCCTTTGATACAGCAGGACCCGATACGATAATTTCCCCCTGCTGACCAACTGGCAGTTTATTCCCATTTTCATCCAGAATAAAGGTCGGTGAATCATCTTTGGGATAGCCTATCGGCAGACGTTTGAGCGTCTGTAGCATCTCATCTGTCACTGCTACCGCTGAAAGAGCAACCGTTGCTTCTGTCGGTCCGTATGCATTGATTATTCGTGCCTGCGGAAAGCGCTCACGGAGCTTTTGAGCCGTTTTGACAGTCAACTCCTCTCCATCAAAGTAGAAGTGTGTGATATGCGGCATATTCTTAGCATTAAACTCCTCGGACAACATGGCCAAGTCAGCAAAAGACGGCGTCGAAGTCCAAATAGCTATCGGCAAGTTCAAAATGGTTGCAAATAATTTCTTAAAGTCCTGCGCCAGACTACTTGGTAGAGCAAACAGGGTTCCGCCTAAGGCTAGGGTTGGCGCCCAGTACATGACGGATAAGTCAAAAGAATAGGGAGGCTGGGCCAACATCTGGGGACGGCGGGGAATGGCAAATTCTTCATCCTGAATCATCCAGTTGGTAAAGCTAAGTAAATTATCATGGGAAATTTGCACTCCCTTTGGTTTACCTGTCGTACCAGAGGTAAAGATGATGTAATAGTTCTCCTCTCCCTTAACTGAATGAGTCCGAACATAGCCCGTCTTTCGGGCAAAAATCTCCTGAACATCAGCAAGTCCTAGCTTAGGAGAGGGGACGTCCAAAGGAAAATCTGCAATCCCGATAATCAAGCTAGGCTCTGCCACTTCTAAAATAGCAGACACCCGCTCCAAAGCTGAGTGGCTATCAACCGGTATATAGGCATGACCCGACTTGGTCAAGGCCACAAAGGTAGCAAGCATTTCATACTCCTGCCCACCAAAGACGAGAACTGGAGAGTTTACAGGCAAGCCTAGGCTGTCGATCTTTGCTGCCAGACTATCTGAATCTTCCTTCAAATCACGATAAGTATGTACCTCCCCCAGTATATTGTAAACAGGGAAGTCTGGCTGAGTCGCTGCATGTTGCTCAATTACTTCTATCATGTCTTTCATCATCACTTGCATCACCATCCATCTCTAAAATTCATTATAAATAAAGCCACCTTGTCCTTGTCCAAGGTAGGAAAAAAAGTACAGTAGGGCTAGAAAAATTACAAAGTACAGTAGGGTCTGCCCCACAAACTGGTATACCGTTTGATGCTTTTTCATCTCAAATCACTCTTCTATATCAAAAATAGTTACTCTATTTTATCATGTTCTATAGGAAATATTCAATCTAAAACTACTCTTCATAGCTATTCATAGCTATTCCACAGATTCTCTCTTTACAACTTTGCATTCCAATCTATAAAAGCGTATAATAAAACGATACCAATCGGAGGTTCATCTATGAAAAAACTTAACCCAAATGCCCACATCCGTATCCTCAGTCCATCATCATCGATTGAACACATCGGTGGTTTCGATGCCAATCTTGCTGCCAAAGAGCGTTTGGAACATCTCGGTTTTCACCTCTCATTTTCAAGACACTACAATGAACATGATTTGCTCGGCTCTGCGTCCATCGAAAGCCGCGTAGCAGACCTACAC
Organism: Streptococcus azizii; assembly: GCF_001984715.1. Taxonomy (GTDB): domain Bacteria; phylum Bacillota; class Bacilli; order Lactobacillales; family Streptococcaceae; genus Streptococcus; species Streptococcus azizii. The sequence goes on along the minus strand of NZ_MSPR01000011.1, from coordinate 44,845 downwards.
GAAGCCTTTTTAGATGAACGCGTAGACCTGATTCTAACGACTATCGGTGGCTTTAACTGTAATGAACTCCTCCCTTATCTGGATTACGACCTGATAAAAACACATCCCAAACTCATTTGTGGCTATTCAGACACCACCGCTCTCCTCAATGCCATCTATGCTAAGACAGGGCTAAAAACCTATATGGGACCTGCCTATTCTAGCTTTAAAATGACAAGTCTCCAAGACTACCAAACCCAAAGTTGGCTAAGGGCCTTGACCCAGACATCCTATGATTTGATCCCGAGCCAGAAATGGGGGAGTAATGCCTGGTATCTACCTGATGCAGAGATGACCTTTCACAAGACCGAATGGAAGGTCTATAACCACGGACAAGCCGAAGCAGTCGCTCTGGGTGGTAATTTATCGACCTTCTCGCTCCTGCGTGGTACCCCCTATGCACCACAAGAAACAGACTACCTTTTCTTTTTAGAGGAAGCTGAAGAAGAGGATTACTATGACTTTGACCGGACGCTGGCCGCCCTTCTCCAAGCCTATCCTGAACCAAAAGCCGTTCTCATTGGTCGCTTTCCCAAAGAATGTGGGATGAATGAAGAACTCCTACTCTATATCCTAGACAAATATCCTGTACTAAAGACTATTCCCGTCATTTACGACATGGATTTTGCACACACACAGCCCCTCTTTACTATGACCATCGGAGCAAGAGTACGTGTAGACACCCAGACCATGACCGTGCGGGTTGAAGAAAAAACAGCATAAGAAAATCCCCACAAGGACGATATATACAAACCTATTAAAATAATTATTAGGAAAGTATAAAACCTTACGGCTAGAAATAAAAGGATAGTAATGATATGCTGTTCTTTTATTTCTAGCTTTACCGGTGCCAGATATTCTTTATTAAAATAATAAACATGGCGCAGTGCGCAGTACAATAATTAGAATTTCCCAATAAAATACCCCTGCTACAATAGTAAAGCAAGGAGGAAAATGTGAAGAAAACCATCAAGCAACAGCAAAACCAAGGAAGCATCACCATCGGCTACACCCGTGTTAGTTCAACAGACAACCGCCAAGAATTGGGCTTGGAAGTCCAAAAAGAAGCCCTGAACTTCTGCGACAAACTCTATATCGAAAAAGAATCGGGCGGCAAGCAAGAGCGACCGCAACTTCAAAAAGCTCTCAAACTCGCTAAAGAGTGTGCGGAAGGTGGCATAGAAACCAGTTTTGTGGTGTATAAGCTAGACCGCCTAACCAGAAAAATGCTCCACCTGTCTGCTATTATATCGGAGCTAACCAGCTACAACATTCGCCTTCAATCCATTCACGAACAAATCGAAACGGATTCGCTAACAGGCAAGTTCTTCTGCCTCATGTTGGGCTATGTGGCAGAGTGGGAGCTTCAAGCTATTTCGGCACGCACCAAAGACGGACTGCGTAAAGCCAGAGAACGCGGTGTTCAGTTGGGAAATAAAGGCATATCAAAATCGAAAGAAAAGCAAGTTATTATAAGTTATCTGGAAGAAGAACTGACCGTTCGAGACATCGCCAACCAGCTCCAGATTTCCACCGCTACCATTTATAGTGTCCTGAAGCGTAACAATATCCAAACAAACAGAAAAATTAACCCAAAAATTGTTGACAAAATCTAGAAAAAATAGTAAAGTAAACTCGTAAAAATGTTTTAGCAGACGGTCGTTTGTTAAAACAATCAAAGTTATCAATAAAAAATATTAGAAATGCTGATTTGACGGGTTTTTTGAAGCCTTGCCAAGTCGGCATTTTTTGATTTTTCATTGTTTTAGTTAACGACCGTTAACTAAAACACGCTCAAACCCTATTGTAGCAGGGATCTTGAAGAAAGCAGGAAGGAGTTTTAAGTTGTCTTTTAGGTGCTTATCTATCAGATAGGCGGTTTATACAGAAAGGAGAAATGTGTGGAAATAGTAATTTTTCTTGTGATAGGAGTTGTCGTTTTATTTGCGATTAAGGGTAAAATCGTAGGTCTTAAAGAAGAACCGACCTCCTTATCAACTAACCTATCAGTTGAGGCTATTGGTGCGACTCTTCATGAAATTTGTAGCGAATGGAAGACCACACCAGAACACCTCACGAGTAACAGCGGAGCTTTAGCTCAATTTGACGACTCAGCGGATATACAAATTGTTATAAGTAACAAAGCAGGAATGTTCTCATCTAGAGTGTATGCAGTACAAGTTTATGTCGATGATTTAGGCGATAAACGACAAGTTTTGTTGGTAGCCCTTGGAAATTCAGCCTTTTCTAAATTTCTATATGGCTCAAATGTCGAAATGGTAAAAATGTCAGAAAGCATTAAGCGCCGTGACATGATTGCTGAACGGATTATGCGGTATTCCGCTCAATAAAATAGAAAGATAGAGGTTATTATTATGGGTAATCCTAATGAATGGGTGTGCGCTTGCGAAAAAGACCGTGGAGTAGGCAACAAGTGTGAATATTGTAAAGAAGCTATATATTATAACCTATCAAACCATAAATGTAGCTCTTTCGGAACTTGTCAAAAGAAAAACGGATGGTGGTAAGTTATGATAAAATCAAAAGAAATTTTAATCAAAGCAACTATTGAATGTCCTATTTGTGGTCGAAAAACGAGTGACCATGCAGAGCGTTGTGCCCATTGCCACAATAAACTATAGCAAATTGATAAACATAAAAGACAGTCTAATTTCGACTGTCTTTTATGTTTATCCTATAAGGTGTATGAACTCAGATTATTTAGACTGCTGAGTGTCATACTCTCATTTGGGGATTTTCTTATCTTTTCTTCGTATATGATCGAACTGGTCGGAAAATAAGGAAACCTGTGACCATAAAGCCAGCAAGAAACAGCAGCAATATGATGACTTGATGATGGATCTGATTTCCCATAGATATGGTCTGACGAAGCCCTGATACTGTATAAGTCATCGGCAAATAGGGTTGCACCCGTTGGAAAAAGTTCGGGCTCAACTCAATCGGATAGGTTCCTGCACTTGAACCCAGTTGTAGCAATAAAAGAACCAAGGCCCCAAAAGAACCCAAATGATGATTCCAGCCAATCAGAGCTGTGACCAAGGCCATGAAAGTCCAAGCCGCAAGAAGAATGAGAGCAAAGGTTGAGAAAGGATGGCTTGGAACAATACCAATCAAACAAAGCACCCCATACAAAATCACACTAGCCAGTGTAGCAATCGTGCCATTGATTGCCAACTTATTCACTGCCCATTCTGAACGTGAGGTGTATTCTTTTCCATCAAGGCGCTTAGCAAAAATGACATTGGTTGACAGCGCTGCCACCATCAAGGCAACAGACACCATATAGGGAGCCATACCTACTCCATTGGTTGGAACCTTGTCCGTATCTTGGTGAGATAGCACAAGGGGGTTGGATACCGCATCTGCATTTTGACGCTCCACAGCAACCAACGATAATTGCTCATGGGCTTGACTCAAGGAGGTTGCCAAGTGTTCCGTTCCCATCTGGAGCTTATCAACTCCACCAACCAGTTCTCGACTACCATTTTGCAACTGGTCTGCACCTGCCTGCAGTTGGCTAGAACCATCCGCTAAGCGCCCTACACCTGTTACAAGAGGGGCAGAGTTACTATTTAAGGTCGCAAGACCTAAGGATAGTTGGTCCGCACCTGCCATGACCTTGGTATTGTTTTCCGCCAGTTGGTTGGCTCCATTGCTTAACTGAGCAACTGCATCTGTATAGAGCGTCACACCTTGAACAAGACGGTCGCTACCACCCACTAAGGCAGACTGGAGCTGTCCTACTCCACCTGCTAGACTCTGACTGCCGGAAGCTAATTGAGAGAGATGGCCATTTACTTGGTGGAGGCCACCTGACAACTCTGTAATAGCTTGTGTTGCGCCGGGCAGGGCTTGATTCGCACCATCTGCTAATTGTTGGACTCCTGCCTTCACAGCTGCCACTTGACTTGTCAGCTCACCTGCCCCTCCCAAAGCTACAAGGTTGGTTTGCATGTTAGCCAGTTCTTGCAATATCGCCTGAGCTTGTGTCTCCGTCGTAGATGGAGCTGCCTCAATAGCCGCCACTAATTCTGCTTGTTGGCTAGCAGCCATTCCTTGATAGGCCGATGTTGCTTGAAGGGCTGCTATACTAGCTGCCTTATCCGCTTGACTAGAGGCAATCACAGCCTGAGCTTGTGTCGCGACTGTCTGCATGCTGGTGGCAACAGCACCTGTGTCAAGACTTGGAATGGTCATAGTTGACACCTGCGTATTCAAATCGTTCACTCCTGTCTGTAAACTAGACAGACCTTGGAGCAAACTAGTTAATCGTTCCTCCTGCTCTTTTGATGACTCTGTTGCTACGACTAATTGTGACAAGCTGTCACTGATTCGATTCGCGCCATCAACCAAGTCTTGAAGCCGGTCTTGACCAGCCTGTAGTTGCTTGACTCCTGCAAGCAAGTCTGCAGACTTGTCCTCCAGTTGACTAGCTCCTCCAGCCAGACTCTCTACGCCATTCGTATAGGATAACAAACCATTTACAAGCCCCGTTCCTCCCATTGTGGCTTGGGCTACGCCGTCCGTATAACGAACAAGCCCTGACTGGAGCTGAGAGGCCCCATCTGATAGAGCTTTGGTGGAGATTGACAGTACCCCTAGACCATCTGTCAAAGTCTGACCACCAGTTGCGAGAGCCTGACTCCCTTGATCGAGTTGACCAGCTCCATCTGCCGCTTGCCCCAGACCGTCTTGTAATTGTGACATACTAGAAAAGACTGCCCTCGTATAGGTTTGGGTGAGGGTCTCAGACACGGATGCTTGGAGTTTATTCATGGCTGATTCCCCCATTTTGGCAGCGACAAAACTATGCCCCTTTGATGTCTGATATTCAATCTTCAATTTCTCCGGCTTGTCTGTCAGAAGGGTAGCTGCTTTTTGTGATAGGTCAGTTGGCAAGGTGACCACCATGTAATAGTCACCCGCCTCCAAGCCTTTTTTCGCCTCTTTGCTTGAGACAAAGTGGAAGTCAAGGCTATCACTTTCTTTCATAGACTGCACCATATCTTGTCCAATCTTCAAAGCCTTCCCCTGAAATTCAGAGGAACGATCCTCATCAACGACTGCAACAGGTAAGTTTTTGACATTTCCATACGGATCCCACATAGAGGTTAAAAAGCTCAGATTATAGAGGGCTGGAATGCAGGCAACCCCCACCATCACAACCCATAGGCTTGGTTTTTTTAAGACATACTTTATTTGTTCTAACATGATATTCTCCTTTATACTCTATCTCGCAATACCTATCCAGTTTTCCTACTTTACACTCATCAGCAATCAACCACCACTGTCGCCACACAAGATGTGAAGCCGTCAAAAAACCGAATGAAAAATAGGAGGCTGCCGCAGTGTTTGATGAACACAAGAAAGCCTATCTTTTTTCCGAGGTTTTAGGCTGAACTCAATTACACAAGAGGTGAAGCCGTTAAAAAACCGAATGAACAATAGGAAATCGCCATCATATGTGACAAGCTCTCCCTCACTGTTTCATTTCTTAGTTCGGTTGCCCTGCCTATTCAGATGTTGATTTTATAGCGTACTCTCCCAATGCAATCAGAAAGACGAATAACCGTGATATAGTCATTTTCTTTAACTATCAGCTAGGATGCTACACAGTTATTAGACAGTCTGTCCAAAATGTGATATAGTATATTATACAAAGCTAGAAAGCAAAATCAAGTATTAAAAATTATTTTTAGACATATTGTCCAAAAATGTATAAAAGGAGATTTGATGGGAACTGACACACGACGCGAAGAAACCAAAAAAGCTATCTTAGAAGCCATGGTGACCTGCTTACAGCACCAACAGTTTAATGAGATTACTGCCACCCACCTCGCCCAGACAGCCGGTATCAGTCGCTCCAGCTTCTATACCCACTATCGGGACAAATACCAGCTGATCGAAGCCTACCAAGAAGCCCTATTTATCGAGATAGAAGAAATCTTCACCCAGCATGAGCGGGACAGAAAAGAGGTTCTCCTTGAAATCTTCGTCCTTCTCTCGCGCGAACAACTCCTATCTGCCCTCCTCACCCATAATGGTAGTCAGGAAATCCAGGCCTTCCTCATCAATAAGGTCCGTCTTTTCATCAACAATGACCTGACAGACCGCATCAATCATGATTCCTTGTCCGAGATAGAAAAAGACTACAGCAGTGTCTACTTCGCCCATGCCTTCTTTGGCATTGTCCAAACCTGGATTAACAAGGGAAAAACCGAATCCCCGACTGAGATGACCGCCCTAGTCCTGAAGCTATTGCCTTGATAGCAGTGTGATACTCTTTGAAAAAAACGCTTTGAAAATCAAAAACTAGCCAAATATCGCTTGTTTTTCTGACAGCAAAGTGCTACAATAATTTTTGCAAACGTTTTCCTTTGTTATTTTTTTATCTTGGAGTCCTTATGATCGAAGCACATCACCTATCAAAAACCTACGCTCTTGTGGATAAGAAAGCTGGCTTGCTCGGGTCAATCCAGTCTTTTTTCCACCCCAAAAAACGCTATATTGCAGCAGTCAAAGATATTTCTCTCTCTGTTCAAAAAGGAGAAATCATCGGTTATATTGGCTCCAACGGGAGTGGCAAATCAACAACCATTAAAATGCTGACAGGGGTTCTTTATCCCGATGAGGGCCAGGTCTTGATCAACGGCCTAGAACCATCAAAAGCTCGAACTGCTGTCAATCGACAAATCGGTGTCTTATTTGGTCAAAAATCCCACCTCCGATGGGACATTCCTGTTATCGAATCCTTCTTTCTCCATGCAAAGATTTATGACGTCCCCGATTCTCTTTATCAGGAACGCCTCAAACATCTGACAGCACTCTTGGAATTGGACAGTATTCTCAACCAACCTGTTCGTAACCTTTCTCTCGGTCAGCGGGTCAAATGCGAATTTGCTGCCATTTTTCTCCACCAACCTGCCGTTGTCTTTTTAGACGAGCCTACTATTGGACTAGATGCCAGTGTTAAGGAGCTGATTCGTCAATTTATCCGTACCATGAATCAGGAGTATCAGACCACCTTCCTCATCACTTCTCACGATATGCAAGACATCGAGAGCCTCTGCGAGCGAATTGTTATCATTGATAAGGGGAAAAAGGTCTATGATGGAGGTTTGGAGCATTTGAAAGAGAATTTTTCCAAGGTGAAGACCATTGCCTTCACCACACACACTGCTATCGAAGCTCCTCTGACAGCTCCCCACCTCGAATGGAAGCAGCTCGATTCGCATCATTTTGAGATTCACTACCAAACCGAACACCTCAATAATGCTCAGATTATCCAGCTTGCTTTTGCCCAATATCCGATTGAGGATGTGACCATAAAAGAAGTCACGATCGAACAGATTGTCAAACGCATTTACGAGGAGGGACTCCATGACTAAATATTTGCATGTTACCCGGCAGATGATCATTCTGCAGTTGCAATACAAGTCCTTTTTTATCGCAACACTTGTCTCAATGCTGGTAAAAATACTGGTTTCTCTCTTTGTCTGGCAAACTATTTTCGCTGCCCAATCCGAGGTGAACGGCTATGACCTCACCACCTTTACCACCTATATCATCTTCGCTAACCTTCTGAATAATCTCAATAGTTTTGGTATTGGACGTGATTTAGCCAGCTCCATTATACGGGGAAATATCACAGGCGAGCTGCTCCTGCCCTACTCCCCCATTACCGCTCTCTTCTTTAATGATATTGGTCTAAAGATTATTGAAGCCGTAAAATTCCTGCTGGTCCTAATCATCATTCCTCTAGCTCATCCCAACTTCTACCTGCCTGATGCCAAGACCTGGGGACTCTTTCTGCTGACCAGTCTCCTTGGTATGTTTATGGTTCAACTGATGGATCTTGGTTTTGGATTACTCTCCTTTTACACCGTCAACACATGGGGACTCCTTATCTTGCGGGAGGGAATTTTCAACCTATCAGCAGGTGTACTCTTGCCCTTGAGTTTTTATCCTGCTCCTATTGCAAAAGTTCTCAGCTTTCTACCCTACAGCTTTGCAGTCAATTTTCCCATCAATATCCTCTTGGGAAAAGAGGTGGATACCAATCTCTTTTGGCTACAGCTTATCTGGGTACCTATCCTAGCAGGATTGATGTACTTCCTTTGGCAGGAAGCAAAGAAACGCCTGGTTATTTTTGGAGGATAGGATAAGATGAAACGATACGCAACCCTCTATTATTACAATATCAAATCCTTTTTGATTGCTGCTATGTCCTACCGCATGGACTTCTTTATCGGACTCCTGTCCTCTCTCATAGAACAGCTAGTCTATCTCATTTTCCTCAACGTCCTCTTTGGCAATATCAAAGAAATTGCAGGATTTTCTTACGGGCAAATGCTATTTATCTACGGGATGTCCACCATCGGGCGGTCGATTCATTTGATTTTCTTCGATAATCTATGGATGTTTGGTAGCCGTTACATCCGTGAAGGAGAGTTTGAACGGTTGCTGATTTTACCTGTCAACCCCCTCTTTCAATTAATTTCAGAACGGATTCAACTACAGGGAATTGGCACGACCCTAATCGGGATTATAGCGACGTCCAAAGCCTATCAGATGCTACATCTTCATTGGAACCTGATAGAACTACTGTTATTTGCTCTCAGCTGTATCTGTATCGGTCTGCTCTATGCAGCAATCCAGCTAGGACCAACTGCCCTTGCCTTTTGGATTGTTGATTCCTTTCCTATTACTGTAGGAATCTTTTCCCTCAACCAAATGGCTCAATATCCCCTTAAAATCTACCCGATTGCTATTCAAATCTTACTAACCTTTGTCTTTCCTTATGCCTTCACCTCCTACTTCCCAGCCCTACACTTCCTCAATCTCAGCACCATTGGACTCCTCCTCCCCCTCGTAGTCCTCATCATCTTTACGATTAACTACTCCCTCTTTAAACACGGCATGAAACAATTCAGCAGTGTAGGTAATTGACAAAGTCTAGTAGACTTTGTCAACCCGAGCCTAAAAATGAAAAAGCGAGGTAAAACACTGACTTTTTCAACCCGAGCCTAGAAATAAAAGAGCGATTCCAAGGCCAGTTCCAAACAAGGCTAGGATTAGACTGCATCGTTTGAAATTTCCCACTGGATTAACATTATTAAGTTCAAAATCCTATATCCAGTTTATTAGGTAGGGACTTTTTTGATAAAAATAACATGACAAAGCTAAAAAGGGCTTTACTATGATAAAAATTTCTATCACTATTAAATGCCCTACTATTTTAATTTTCCCCTATGTAAATGCAAACTTTACCGTCGTTCATTGTCATATAGTATAACCATTAAAAAAAGCCCTTGTTTTCATAAAGTAAAATGAAGAAAACAATATTTGAAGTAAATCTCATATATGCAATTCATATCTATTTATAAACGCATCGTTTTAGCTTATTAAAAAAATACCATACCATAAGGTATTAAAAAATCTAGAGAATCCTATATCTGAGATTTGAGTTCAATATCTCAAGTCTTCTGAATGCCTGAAACATTAGTATTTCAGGCATTTTCATCGTGGCAGACAGTCTCAATTTAGAGCTTACTCCTCTCGCTAACTAACACTCAATAAAAATCAAGAGTAGACTAGGAAACGACGACGAAGAAACTGGAGTTCCTAGGAGTATTTATCTTTTTCACACAGAGTTTAGGGCGTGTTCAGTTAAGATGTGAAGCCGTCAAAAAACCGAATGAAAAATAGGAGGCTGCCGCAGTGTTCGATGAACACAAGAAAGCCTATCTTTTTTCCGAAGTTTTAGGCTGAACTCAGTTACAATTCACCGAGACTCTTGCCAACGTATCCTTTTGATTTTTAAAGAGTATTAAACTATCTAGCTAGCTTCTGGCTCAGAAACAATAAAGACACGGTAGTCCCCTATCGTGCTTTTCTCTTGCATCCAGTATATATTCCACCCATGGGTAAGAACGCCAACACCAATTAGTCGGCTCTCAAAAAAGGTCTTATCCCATCAAGATAAGACCACTTCTTCAATCACCTGCAACACACCCGACACATCATTGGATGGCGCCTGGAATCTTGCTGCCTGACAAACACTCTTAGGACTACCGGCCATCGCATAGGAGTGGTCTGCATACAGCAACATCTCCAAATCATTGTCGCTGTCACCGAAAGCCATCATCTCAGAAGGCTCTATTTGCCAGCGTTTAGCGAGAAAGTCAAGGGCAACACCTTTATTGACGGTTGGCTGTACAATATCAATAAAGTTAAAACCACTGGACACCGCACGCGCCTTCCCCTTTCCCCTTTCATTTAGCTCTGCCACTAGGGCCTGTATATCCATCTCTGGCACATCCAAGGTCAAAATGGTAAAGGCATCATCTGGTAGCCTCCTCAAATCGTCAATTTCCTGCCACTCATAGTTGTGCTTGGTGATCAACTGTTTGAAATCTTCTGGCGCACTTTGGGCAAAATAGAGGGCTTTTAAGCCACTAATGGAGCAACGGTGTAAAAGATTTTTTCGCGCCAATAAGCCGATCAAATCCTCCACCGTTTCTGACTCAAAATGGTACTCCGCAATCCGTTGGCCATTTTCTACAATGACAGACCCTACTTCTGACACAATAGTCATCTGGTCATGAATATCTGGGAAAAACGAGCGAATCTGCTGGTACTGGTTGCCCGAAATCGCTACGACCCGAATGCCTCGCTCCTGCAACTGACGCCAAACATGTGCAAAGCGCTCGCGATCATAGTCATTTTGCGAATCTAAAAAAGTTCCATCCATATCAAAAGCGATTAGTTTAATCCTTGGTTGTTGCATCTGCTTCTCCTTCTAGATACTCTTCTATCACTGTAAGAACTCCTTGGTCCACATGCGATGGAGCAATATGTTTGGCTACTGCCTTTACCCGAGCGGTCGCATTGTCCATGGCATAGGAATGCCCTGCATATGATAATAATTCCAGGTCATTATCACTATCACCAAAAGCAAGAACGTCACCGGCTTTAATTCCTAACGGTTCCAAAATCTGCTCCAACCCCCAGGCCTTATGTATCCCTTTCGGTAAAATACTCACCGAACCATAGCCACTGGTCACGGCAAGCACCTCTCCACCAAAGATCTGATTACAGTCTGCCACAAGCCTATCGACCAACTCTTCTTTCACCCAAAAACCCGCATGGATAATCGTCTTGTCCTCAAGCACATCCCGCAAGTCCTTGAGGCGTACAATCTTATCCCAAAAGGCCTGTAATTGTACTTCTGTGATGGCTAAACCTGTCTCAGAAAAAGGCTGCGGAGAACGCTCATCAATGTAGATGGTCGTATCGCTTGAAACCATCAAACAATAGTCCTCTACCTGGTCCTTATAATGGTCAACTAATTTTTCGATGACACTAGACTCCAAGACCTTGCGAAACAGCATCTCTCCCCTGTAATAGAAAAGCCCACCATTTTCTGCCAAAAATAAGATGCGATGCTCAAAACCTGCGAATAAGTCCAACAACCGCTCTAACTGATTGCCACTCGCTACGATAAAAGGAATGTTCCTTGCTTCTAGCTGTACTAGAACCTGCTCAAACCGCTTGCGATTAAATCTGCCAGTATCATCTAAAAAGGTTCCATCCATATCTGTTACGACTGCTTTTATCATCATTTTTCACCCTTTGTATCCTTAGACTACCAATTCAAGCCCATAAAATCCTTCATCTCTTGATAGGCAGTATCTATCCGATTCTTGGTCTCCTCGTCTAGTTGACCACGATGGGGTCCACCCTCGATAAAGTCCTCTAACACAAAGGTCTGATAGGTAAACAGCTCTGTCCCTTCTTTTGCAACACGGTTGACCCAAGTCGGATGCGCTTTAGCAGTCTGAATCCGCGTCTTACCATCTTTCTTTTCAATCGTCACATCCATCAGAACCCCACGCTCAGTCCATTGGGCATTGGAGACTCCTTCCATGGTCTCGATACGCTGATTGGATAGGAAATTTCCCATTGAATAGACAATGAGCTTGCGTTCCCCATCTTTTTCAATGATTTCCGTCGGTTCTGCCACATGAGGATGCCCTCCGAAAATGAGGTCTGCTCCCCACTCCACCATTTGGCGGTAGAGGGTCCTCTGCTCCTCGGTCGGCTCTAGCTGGTACTCAACCCCCATCCGGGGCATGACAACCGTAATATCTGCCTCTACTTCTGCCCGCGCGATTTCTGATTTCATCCGTTCCAGATTTAAGTCAGACAGGTAGTTATCATATTCTTCCTGGGAAAGATTTCCCTCCATTCCATTAAAGCCATAGGTATAGGCAAGAACCGCTATCCTAATCCCGTTGACTTCTTTGATATAAAGAGGTGCTGTCCCACGATTGCCATCACGATACACCCCTACTGTATCGATCCCCACCTGTCTAAAGGTATCAACCGTTGAGATCAATCCTGCCAGCTGCGAATCCAGAATATGGTTATGGGCTAAATCCACCACATCATAGCCGGCCTGCTGAATAGCATTCGCAACCGATGCTGGTGCATTAAACAGAGGATACCCCGCCAAGGGATAGTCCGCTGAAATCGTTCCCTCAAAGTCGGCTATCGCTAAGTCTGCCTGCTCAATCCAGGGTTTGACATAGGTGAAATTCTCTGTAAAATCGTAGCTGCCATCCGGTTGTTGCGCGCTCCAGTAGATGACATCATGATAGAGCAAATCTCCGTGAGCCATCACTCGTGCCGTCTGAACGGTTTGCTCCTGTGCTATGGATTTTTCCACTACTGCTTGGCTGCTACTAGAAGACCCTGCCATCTTATCAGATGAAAGGCGAGTCCAGAGAATGCTTCCTCCATAGACAGCCCCTGCTATTCCAGCTATCACTGCTAGCCATAAAAAAGCACTAGCCATCCACTTCTTGCGTTGATGACGCCTGCGTTTCCCGATACGATCCTGTCGTCTCTTCATTCCACAATCCTCCTTCTTTCTTCCAGTATACGCTATTCTTCCCAAAAAAGCTAGGCTAGTTTTATGAAAAGCAGGTGAAAATCCATTGATTTTCACCTGCTCTTTCTATTAGAGATACTGCAATTTCCCACGGAAATCATCCAGACTGTCATAGCCTTTTTCTGCCATAATCGCTTGTAGCTCTTTGGTGAGACGTTCAAAGGCGCCCACCCCTTCTTTATGGAGAGTGGTTCCCACCTGGACCATGCTGGCTCCGCAAAGAATATGCTCAAACACATCACGCCCTGTCAAGACACCTCCTGTTCCGATAATTTGAATCTCTGGCTTCAAACGCTGGTAGAAGGCATGAACATTTGCCAGAGCTGTCGGCTTGATATAGGCTCCACCAATTCCACCAAAGCCATTTTTAGGACGGATGACCACTGATTCATCCTCAATATAGAGGCCATTTCCAATCGAATTGACACAGTTGACAAAGGCAAGCGGAAATTGATTGAAAATCGCTGCTGCCTGATCAAAATGCACCATGTCAAAATACGGTGGTAACTTGATTCCCAAAGACTTAGTAAAGTAGCTAAACACCTCTTTTAAAATCATTTCTGTCGTCTCAAAATCATAGGCGATTTGAGGTTTCCCTGGAACATTTGGACAGGACAGGTTCAACTCAGTGAAGCCTTTGAAATCACTCGCTTCAACCTTTTTCAAAATGGTATGCGTTTCTTTCTGAGACAGACCGACAAGTGATAAAAAGAAGGTTTGGCTAGGTTCTTTCTGCTGCAACTCCAAGAGATAGTCCAGATAGTAGTCGAGACCTTGATTTGGCAAGCCCATCGAATTGATAGAACCAAGCGCTACATTCTGATAGCGTGGCTCTGGGTTGCCAGCGCGGGCTTCTAAGGTCGCCGTCTTGGTCACAAAGGTTCCTGCGTATGAGGTTTTTACCTCCTCTAGCTCTGCAATGGTCATGCAGGCAACACCCGCCGCATTCATCAAGCAGTTTTCAAAACGAACACCTGCAATCTGTGTCATAGTTGATGGCATAGGCATACGATCCTCCAAAATCTTTCTTTCGTCCATTGTATCATAAAAAGTCCTAAAACAGTAGTTCATACTCGTCAAACACCAACATCTGCCCCTGTTGACTCAGCTCAACGAAATTCTCACAAAAATTTGTAAAAATCATTTATTTTTCACTTTACATTTCCAGCACTTGGTGCTATAATAGCAAGCGTAAATATTAAATTGTCTGAAAATTTAATATTCAATCTATGCTCGTAAAAGGCAACCTCTGACCAGCTGCCCTGTTGAAATAGGAACAGCCAAAGGGGCGAAGCCTATGAGCAACACTCCCATTAGAAAAGGTGATACAATTTTATGACAACTGCAAAAGAATATATCCAACAATCATTTGAAGCTGTGAAAGCACGCAATCCACATGAAACAGAGTTTTTACAGGCTGTTGAAGAACTATTCAACACACTTGAACCTGTTATTGACGCACATCCAGAATACATTAGCGAAAATATCTTGGCCCGTATCGTTGAGCCTGAGCGCATCATTAGCTTCCGTGTCCCTTGGACAGATAAAGAAGGAAAGGTTCAGGTCAACCGTGGTTACCGCGTCCAGTTTAACTCAGCCGTCGGTCCTTATAAAGGTGGACTTCGTTTCCATCCGACTGTCAACCAGTCCATCTTAAAATTCCTTGGTTTTGAGCAAATCTTCAAAAACGTCTTGACTGGCCTACCGATCGGTGGCGGTAAGGGAGGTTCTGACTTCGATCCTAAGGGCAAGACGGATGCTGAAATCATGCGCTTCTGCCAAAGTTTCATGACAGAGCTTCAAAAACACATCGGACCATCTCTTGATGTCCCAGCTGGTGACATCGGTGTAGGAGGACGGGAAATTGGCTACATGTACGGTCAATACAAACGTCTCCGTCAATTTGATGCTGGAGTCTTGACTGGTAAACCTCTTGGATTCGGAGGGAGCTTGATTCGTCCAGAAGCGACCGGTTACGGTCTTGTCTACTTCACTGACAACATGCTTCAAGCAAATGGCAAATCCTTTAAGGACCAAACCGTCCTCGTATCTGGATCTGGAAATGTCGCACAGTTTGCTGTCCAAAAGGCAACGGAACTCGGTGCCAGAGTCATTTCCGTATCTGATTCAAACGGTTATATCATCGATGAAACAGGAATTGACTTTGATCTCCTTTGCGACATCAAAAACAACCGCCGCGCTCGTCTGACAGAATATGCGGCCGAAAAAGCAACGGCTACTTACTACGAAGGTTCTGTCTGGTCCTATGATGGAAAAGCCGATATCGCCCTTCCATGCGCTACTCAAAACGAGATTGACGGCGAGGCGGCTCGACGCCTAGTGAAAAACGGTGTCTACTGTGTTGCTGAAGGGGCAAATATGCCATCTAATTTGGAGGCTATTCATACTTACCAAGAAAATGATGTCCTTTACGGACTAGCCAAGGCAGCCAATGCTGGAGGTGTTGCTGTATCTGCACTTGAGATGAGCCAAAACAGCCTTCGCCTCTCCTGGACTGCTGAAGAAGTAGATAGCCGCTTGAAAGATATTATGGCCAATATCTTTAATACTGCCAAAGAAACAGCAGAGAAATATCATCTTGGCAAGGACTATCTTGCTGGTGCCAACATCGCTGCTTTTGAGCAAATCGCAGATACCATGATTGCACAAGGCTTAGTGTAATATATAGTATACCCAGTATAGTCTTTTAGTTCACTTTTAGTACTTGCTCCACTAGTCTGGGAGAGTGAAACAGTTCGGTGAACTGTTTCAGCCTGAGCCTAGAAATTTGAGAGCGAAGTGGGCAAGGTTGGAAATAGGGAAACGGAGTTTCTAACGACCACTTTTTTGATAAAAGGTGGTAGGCTGAAAACCTCCACTGGAGCTTTTCACTCATCGAAGTAATAAAAGAGACGCAGCTGTTTCAGATTTAGTCAATTACAGCTGTGGCTACTTTTAGGTATAAACTAAACATACTAAGATTAGTAGTGAGGAAATCTCCGACGGGAGAGAGTACTCACTACTTTTTTCATTCTCGAGATGATAAAGTAGAAGTGTCTTGTTAAGTCGTAGAGTCCTTTGACGCTAGACGTCGTAAACTAAACTGGCAAGACACCTGTTTTAGGAAGAATGTTATCAAAGTATGTGGGACGCCAGACGTCGAGTATTGAAAATGACATCACTAAAACAAGGAATCATTCAAGACAAAGAGGTACTATCATGCGTGCAGTTTTCGGGATTGATGTGAGTAAGGTAAGTTCAGAAGTGGCCATTCTAGTCAACGGTGAGAAGGTTCATAGCTACACGATGTCCAATGATGCCATTGGCTTTTCTCGGCTACTTGGCGATTTGAGAACCGTCCATAAGCCAGAAATCATCTTTGAAGCAACAGGCGTCTACTCCCGCCGTCTTCAAGCTTTTCTGGATGAACACGGCTACGCTTATACGCGACTCAATCCCTTAGAAGCCAAGAAGCAACTGGATAGCTTGCGTGTGCGGAAAACAGATCAAATTGACGCTGAAAAACTGGCTCAATCTCAGTTTGTACTGAATCGTAAACCGACATATGTCCAAGAAGAAGTCTATCAAGATCTGCGAGATTTCAGCCGATTCTATCAGAACTTAACTGAGGACATCGTTCGAGCTAAAAACCGCCTACACAAGGTCTTGCAGGTCACTTTCCCAGAATTGGAGACTCTTTTATCAACGCCAACTGGTGAACAATACTGGAACTTGGTCATAGCCTTTCCTTGCAAGGACTTCGTGCTTCATTTAAGCAAGGATGAACTCTCAGAGAGCATCCGTCTGTCCACCTCAAAACGGATTTCTGACAAACGTGTGGCATACTTAGCCGAGAAGCTTACAGCACTAGCTAATCACTCTTATTGTGCCGTCAAGAAAACCTCTCCAATACTGGAAGAGGTCCGTTACTATGCAAACGAATTGCTTAGACTTTTTGAACAGAGACAAGCAGTCTTAGACGAAATGGTGGAACTAGCTCAACCCTTACCAGAATATGACATTCTACTTTCTATTCCTGGTATCGCTGAGACTACTGCAACAAGTATTATTGGCGAACTTGGAGATATTCGCCGTTTTCAGTCTGCCAATCAAATCAACGCCTTTATCGGCATTGACCTGAGACACTATGAATCTGGGAATTTTCTAGCGAAGGAACACATTACCAAACGTGGGAATCCCTATGCTAGAAAGATTCTGTTTAAGTGTATTCACAATATCGCTTCAGCCAGTCACACCAATCCTTGCCATATCGCAGACTTTTATGAGAAACGAAAAAGACAATCGCAAACGACTTCAACTAAGCCACACACGATTGCCTCCATACATCGTCTCATCCGGACAATGTATTACCTCATAACGCATAACAAACTTTACGATTATATTTCAACCCAAAATCAGTAAAATTGTTTATGCCATATTATTGTAACACCTTATCAAAAAAATTACAAAATAAGGTGTTCGTTTTGTATACACTTTTTATACTAAACTTTAATCCAAAATAAAATAATTTCCTTATTTTGACTACTGAACTCAAAATATTTTTTGTCAAATACCTTGAAAGGCTTGACAAATGGTAGAAAATGACTATAAAACATCTGACCAGTTCCTGTAGATACAGTGGATTGGTCTTTTTTAGTCATTCTGCGCCAGTCTCTTCAAACCCCAGTAACATCCCCTCACCCTACTTTATACTCTTCAACCATCCACATGACATCATCTTTTTGTCTATATCCGTATTTCCAATTCTCCATTGTAATACTCTTTAAAACTCAAAAGGATACTTAATCAAAGTTCCTATTTTGCTGTAGCCGTTGTGAACGATGTTCACTTATAGATATAGAAGAAACTATCCAGTGGAGAGTTTCTTCTATATTAAGGTACATTTTGAGCTTTTCTCAGGTTTTGTATCTTGTAATTGAGTTCGGACTAAGGTCTGTGTGAAAAAGATAATTCTTTCTAGAGTCTCTAGACTCTGCGTCAGAATTCCTATTTTCACTTAGACCTTTTAACGTCCTCACATCTTGTGTAATTGAGTTCAGCCTAAAACCTCGGAAAAAAGATAGGCTTTCTTGTGTTCATCGAACACTGCGGCAGCCTCCTATTTTTCAGTCGCTTTTTACACGTCCTTTGTATCTTTTTCTTATTTCAACTACCTTCGCCTTCGATTATAATGAAATTAGCATTGGGAGTGTCAATCCTTCAAAAGACAGGCATAGCAGCAAGACAGCTATCGTCTACGATAGCTCCGACAAAAATAGGGAATCAGAGAAGATACCCCTGATTCCCAACTTGTTTGCTCACTCGTTGAGTATACACTTGCTGAGCGAAAAGCTCCTGTGGAGCTTTTCACTCGTCTAAATACTAAAAGTAAACTAAAAGACTATAATATGTAACGAACGGTTCTCTATGAATGGCAGAAAGGAAGGGAAGAAAACCATGATGTCATTGCTTACAATTTTTCTCCCCGCTGAAAATCCCACACATTTCCCTCATACATCAAGCGATAGGTGGAGGCGCCATCCACTCCGTAAATTAGGGTATATTCGACTGTTTCTCCCGGATTGATTTTCTTTTTAAAAGCGCCATCATAGGTTCGATTGTCCAAAATATAGACCGATTCAATTTCATCGCTATCTTGCGTTCCAAATAAGAGACTGTCTTGCTCATCAAAATACAAACGCTCTTCCGTTGGATTTTTCACCTCAACTGTTATAACCATCGCTTGATGATAATCCGAATCGTCCAGTTCTATCTTGGAGTCTAACTCCATGGATTGGACAGTCAACCGTAATCCACTTGACAATTCGACCTCTTGACCGATTTCTTTTTCCATAAATGGATCTGACACTAGGCCATCGTAGCTCTCCTGCACATAACTAGAAGCATAAGACGAACCCGCCAATCCTAGGACTGTTAAGAAGAGTAACAGCCCCAAGATAAAAGCCACCGTAAAGCCTGCAAGGCTTGTCCAAAATAAGGGCTGTTTGTAGAATGGTTTTTTCCGATAATAGATGTGACCATCTTCAATAATGAATTCTTTTGGAAACATGATTTCTCCTTTGCTACTGGTTTGTTAGGTCAATGCCGGCTGAGAGCAAGGCCTCTTGATAAAGGGTGTAAAACCGCTGGTAGATACTACTTTGCTGACCATTGACTACAAAGAATTGCACCCGATAGACAAATTGTCCATTTTCAAGCGTCTGTGGACCAATTATTTTTACCCCCTTAATGGCAGACCAACTACTCGCTTCTTTCTGGTTGATGGCCTCTATCACTTCTTCAACCTTGGCCAAATCAGCTGTTAGGCTCAGTGGCAGATCAATCTGCACCCGTATGTCTCCCCGCGATTGATTGCTGACAACAAGAATGTTCCGATTCGGAATAAAATGAAGGGTTCCATCTGCATCACGCACCTGGGTTGTCCGAATCCCTACGCTAACAATAGTACCTTTTATCTTAATGACCCCATTGGTCAAGCCAACGACCTCTCCTACATCAAACTGGCGTTCTAGAAGGATGAAAAAACCATTGACCAAATCAGATAAGAAACCCTGCGCCCCCATCCCGATAGCAACCCCAGCAATTCCAGCTCCTGCCAAAAGGCTAGAGACCGGAAGCCCCAGAATGGTCAAGACCGAATACAGCAAAAGAAAATACAAGACGTAGTTCAAGCCACTTTCCAAAAGGCGAACCAGCGTCTTTTGTCTCCCAATATCCTGGGTCGATCCCCGAAGGGGAGAAAGAAACATTTTTCTGATGGAAAGGGGAACCATTTTTTTGAGAATATAGAAAACAATAGCTAACAAAACAAGCGATAACAACTTGCTCACTAAGGCCATGAGTATCGCCTCTACATCAAATTGAGCTAGATAGTTAGTAAAAAAATGCACAGGACCCTCCTTCTCCTGTTATTATACCATAATTAGCGCTTTGATGGCATCGACTTGTTTGTTTCTATTCCCACATTTAGACAAGAAATCTACAAACTGGACTAGGGGTAAGACACTCGCTCTGACTTGGCTAATACTCTTTAAAAATCCAAAGGATACTTGGTCAAGAGTCTCGGGGAATTGAACTCAGACTACGAGCTGTGCAAAAAAGATAGGCAGCTGTTTTGGCTTTAGCCAATTACAGATGAGATTGAAACACGAAAGTGACCACAGAAGTTTGAGCCAAGAAGCAGAAAAGCTAGGGAATAGGCTGAAAACCTCCACTGGAGCTTTTCACTCGTCGTATTTCCTATTTTGTCTAGGAGTTGTTTTACGCTCTCGTATCTTGACGAATTGAACACGGGCTAAAAATGTGAGAAAAAAGATAGCAATAGTCAGGGGAGTAAAATAATCCAGTGGATTATTTTAGCCCGAACCTAGAAATTAAAAAGTGAGGGAATTTGTTACTGAGCCTAAAAATTAGACAGCGAGGTTAGCGGTTGTTGGAGTCATCTGCCCCAATTCCCTATTTTTCTTTACATTTTCTTAACGTCCTCACATCTTAATTCAACTACCTTCGGCTTCGATTATAAGGAAATTAGCGGTGCTAATCTCCTATCCCACCTTTCACAATTCTCAATTATGAAAGCTAGTCTACTGTTGATTTTTATTGAGTATAAGGCTTCAGCGTCAAAACACCACTACATGCGGATAGTCCTCACAATGATGCCCGGATACTCTTGTCTAATCATTGACCGGTCTCCCTTCTTTCCTAGCTGCTCATCCTTTGCAAAGATATAACGGGCGACTCCCCTACTGTTTTTCAAAGTATCGTTTGGTTTCACGGATAATAACCGGTGATAAAGCTAATAAGGCAATGAGATTCGGTAGAGCCATCAATCCATTGACGACATCTGCAATCACCCAGATGACATCCAACTGAAGAAAGCCACCGAGAGCGACCATGGCAATGAAAATCAAGCGATACACGAAAATGAACCGTGTTCCAAAAAGAAACTCAAAGCAACGTTCCCCGTAATAACTCCAGCCTAGAATGGTTGTAAAAGCAAAAAGAACGAGACTAAAGGTCAAGGCAAGCGCCCCAGGACTTCCCAACAAGGTGGCAAAGGCTGCCTGAGTCAGAGGCGCTCCCTGCAAACCTTCTACTGTCCACTGACCTGTTACTAAGATCGACAGCCCGGTCAAACTACAGATGATAATCGTATCAATGAAGGTTCCAATCATGAAAATCAGTCCCTGTTCAACAGGCTGGTCGGATTTGGCTGCTGCTGCGGCAATCGGAGCTGAACCAAGACCAGATTCATTTGAAAAGACCCCACGCGCGATTCCATTTTGAATCGCCGCGCGAACGTTCGCTCCTGCAAATCCCCCCAAAGCTGCACTTGGGGTAAAGGCGTTTTTCACCACAAGGGCAAGAGTCGGCAGCAGTTGATGGGCATTGACAATCAACAGGGCCAGTGTCGCTACAATATATAAGGTCGCCATAAACGGTACAACCTTGGTCGAAACCTTTGAGATTGATTCAATTCCACCAAAGATAATGACGGCGACCACCACTGCTAGGATAACACTCACCAACTGCGGTGAGAAGGCAAAGCTATTTTCCAAAGAAGAGGTAATCGAGTTTACTTGCGCAAAGGTTCCAATCCCTAGAAAAGCTACCAAGACCCCTGAAAGGGCAAAGAAGATGGCCAAAGGCTTCCACTTTTCCCCCATACCAATCGTGATATAGTGCATGGGACCTCCAGCTACTTGACCATTGGCATCCTTAGTGCGGTATTTAATCGCCAAAAACCCTTCGGCATACTTGGTTGCCATCCCAAAAAAGGCCGCAACCCACATCCAAAAAAGAGCTCCTGGTCCACCGGTCTTAATAGCAGTAGCAACCCCGACAATATTTCCCGTACCGACCGTTGCTGCTAGAGCTGTACAAAGGGCCGCAAAGCTAGAGACATCGCCTTGACCACTGGCATCATCTACTAAAATCAAACGAGCTGCCCGCGGTAGCTTTCTGACTTGAAAAAGTCCCAGACGGGCTGTGAAATAAATGCCTGTCCCAACTAAAAGCATGAGTAACGGCGGTCCCCAGACCAAACGATTGATTCCCTGCAAGATTTCTAACATTCCTAATCTCCTCCACGTATGTATAGTGTATGCTCCATCAAAACGAAAGAGCTTGACGGTGACCGCCAAACTCTGTGTTTACCATAAATGAGAATAGGAATGCTGAGTAATAGTAGCGCAACTGCCATTTTACCCATCAACTTTAGGGAAAATACCTTTCCAATTTCCTATGCTCTGTCCTTTTGCCTGAGAGTTTGAGTGAATTGCTTGCATTTCACCTTGCCCCTTCGGCGCCATTACGGTCTCTCCAGAGTTCCGTCTTTCCCACAGTTGGACTTCCGTCCTCCTATGAAATGTCAACCGGTATTCGTTTTGCATCGTCATCAGTCAAAAACTGATATGACTTACTTATTAGTATAGCGAAAAAATGAAAAAAGGCAAGAACATTTTTTGAAAAATTTCATAAATGAACACCGTCCACAGGCTTCCTTCATACTTGATGGAGCAAAAGGTCGGCAAACCACACTCTGTGTAAGCAGTCAGGTTGCTGTCCTGCTTTATACTCTTTGAAAATCAAAAGGATACTCGGTCAAGAGTCTCGGGGAATTGAACTCGAGCTACAACTCGCTGACAATAAAACTAATCCAGTGGATCAGTTTTACCCGAGCCAAGAAATCGGAAAGCGAGAATAAATACTCCTAGAAGCAGAGACTTCTTCGTCGTATTTCCTATTTTGTCTAGGAGTTGTTTTACGCTCTCGTATCTTGACGAATTGAACACGGGCTAAAACCTCGGAAAAAAGATAGGCAGCTGTTTCGGCTTTAGCCGATTACAGATGAGTTACAACAGTTCGATGAACTGTTGTAACTGGTCACCTAGAAACACGAAAGTGACCACAGAAGTTTGAGCCAAGAAGCGGGAAAGCTAGGAAATAGGCTGAAAACCCCCACTGGAGCTTTTCACTCGTCATGTTTCCTATTTTTCATTCGCTTTCTTACTTGTTGGTCGTGAAAGACAGGCTTGATTTTCATGAAATTTCTGATATAATTGAATTATCTGAAAATTTAGACAAGGAGATGAACTGTATGACAAAACAGATCCATTGGGACGGAGAACTATCACAAGAGGGGCTAAATATTATCAAACAAGAGGGCGGAGTCATTGTCTGTCCTACTAAGGTTGGATACATCATCATGACCGCCGATAAAGCTGGCTTGGAGCGAAAGTTTGATGCCAAGGAACGCAAACGTACGAAACCCGGGGTCGTCCTTTGTGGTAGTCTGGAAGAACTCCGTGAATTGGCTCAAATGACTCCTGAAATTGATGCTTTCTACCAACAACATTGGGACGAAGATATCTTACTTGGTTGCATCCTCCCTTGGCGTAAGGAAGCCTACGCCAAGCTCAAGGCCTACGGAGATGGGCGCGAGGAACTGATGACCGACAGTCGTGGCACCTCTTGCTTTGTCATCAAGTTTGGTACTGCAGGTGAGCAAATTGCCAAAGAAATGTGGGAAAAAGAAGGTCGTATGGTCTACGCTTCTTCTGCCAATCCTTCTGGAAAAGGAAACCGAGGACAGGTTGCAGGAATCGGTGAACGCATCGCGTCAAAAGTAGATCTTATCATCGAAGCAGATGATTATGTCGCATCTATCCAACCTGATAAGACACTTGAAACCCGCTACGAGCAAGGAGTCATGGTTTCTATGGTTGACGCTGAGGGCAAACTGATTCCAGAGCAAGGCAAGGACAGTCGTTCCATCTCCCCTTGTCCAGTCGTGATTCGTAAAGGCCTTGACATTGATAAAATCATGATGCACCTTTCAGAACACTTCAACTCCTGGGACTACCGCCAAGGGGAATACTACTAGCCTTTTCTATTAGAATGAATCCCCAACTCTAGCGCTGAGTTGGGGATTGACATGCCCCTACACAACGAAAAGTAAAAATAGCCGAGCTTCCATAAGCCCCAGATGCTTTTACACACAGCGGTCAAGAGCTATAATATTGCTGTTTTATTAAAATTAAGTTGTGGCCTAGACGGCGAAATAGGTTGTCTCATCGAATAGAAAAAGACTTGTACTCAATAAGAATGTATCACGTCTCTTGGTTCAATACACCACCCAAAGATGAATAGGGAAACAAGGGATTCCATTTGAGGGTAGGACTCTTGTTCATCTAGTATTGAAAATACCCCATTATAGTAAAATCCCCCCAACATACATGATTTTATAGAGCCTATCTTGGCTGATTTTTGGAAAATGACGAGGTACAAACAAGTAGCCTATCCTATGGTGTTAATCGGTGTCAATGTTATCCACATTAGGGGCTTTTATCCATTTTCACGAACCTTCCATTTTTAGAAACCTTGATACAAAGGGAGTTGGAAATATTGAGTATTCAATAAACATTCTCATCAAGTCAGGTTGACAATGGATAATGGTGATGTTCAAAAGGGATAATATAGCTTTTAGTACTAGGCAACGAGCTGCAGGCTGCTTCAACAGTCATTCGGCTGTTGAAGGTCGGAAATCATACTGACGATAGTCAGTAACAATCGTAGAGTACGGCAAAGCGAGTTCCAATCATCTGGGAGAGTGAAACAGTTCGGTGAACTGTTTCAGCCTGAGCCTAGAAATTGGAGAGCGAAGTGGGCAAGGTTGGAAATAGGGAAACGGAGTTTCTAACGACCACTTTTTTAATAAAAGGTGGTAGGCTGAAAACTTCCACTGGAGCTTTTCACTCGTCGA
This sequence comes from Streptococcus azizii, assembly GCF_001984715.1. Lineage (GTDB taxonomy): Bacteria > Bacillota > Bacilli > Lactobacillales > Streptococcaceae > Streptococcus > Streptococcus azizii. The sequence continues at coordinate 20,045 of NZ_MSPR01000011.1, read as the reverse complement.
AGTAAGAAAAGAGACGCAGCTGTTTCAGATTTAGTCAATGACAGCTGTAGCTACCTTTAGGTATAAACTAAACGACTATACTATATTTCAGCTATCAACTATGATACAATAGGGTTAGAAAATAATACGGAGGACATTATGTCTAACACACTCCACTTAAATGCTTTTACAGAAGATGACCTCAAGCAGATTTGGAAAATCGGCTATACGCAAGAATGTCCTGAATGGAAGAACTATTCTGCCCCCTATTTTGACGATTACCAATCCTTTGACAACTTTGATACCTTTAAAGGTTTTGCTGATTATCGTTTCCTCCAATCACCGCAAGTACAAGGTATTTTTCTCGAAGAAAAACCTATTGGCATGGTGTCCTACTATTGGGAAAACGAAGCTACCAGATGGTTAGAAATTGGTATCATCATCTTTGATCCTGCTTACTGGAGCGGTGGTCATGGTACCGAGGCACTAAGTCTTTGGATTACGAAGATTTTTGGAGCATTCCCTGAGCTGGAGCATATCGGCCTCACTACTTGGAGTGGCAACCACGGCATGATGAGGGTCGCCGAAAAACTTGGTATGACCAAGGAAGCTCAAATCCGCAAAGTCCGCTACTGGCAGGGTGTCTACTATGATTCGGTTAAATATGGAATCCTCAAAGAAGAATGGACATCCCTAGCTGAAAGCACTAATACTTAACAAAATAGAAACCACTCCCTCATGTGGACGACACTCTTAGAAAAGCCGAGCTTCTGCTATTTCTAAGAGTTTTTTTATTAGGAGTATTGCCTTTTTTATTAGTAACCAGAAATCATGCTATCATTGAGACAGAGCGAGGAAATCGCAATTACTCATTCGGGTTTTGAAGAATCTAAACCAAGTGGCTGGTATACACAAATACTTGTTATTTTTGATGATGGGACAAATATAGAATATGGTATTGGGCATAATATTAGTTATAAAGCAAATGGGTCAGCGATAGCTTCTCAAGCTGTATCCAATCAATTAAGAACATATTTAGGAAAGACTGAAAGGAAGGTTATAGTTACCTATTCAGATGGTACGGAGAGGATTGAGTAATGGTATTTCAGTATACAGATAAACAGCTAAATATTGTAAACCGAGGACAGAATGTTTATCGTGTCCATCAAAATTTTGTTAATCGAATCCATTTTGCTTATCTTTTTATAGAGTTTACTTAAAAAATAGTGTACAATAATAGTTGTAGATACATCTGTGGCAAGTATATAGACAAGAGACAGCAACTCAATGTATGGAGGCTAGAGCATGAAAAAGAAAGCAGTCATTTTACTAATCATTTTAGGTGGATTACTTATGGTGTTCAGTATCAACCATCTGAGACAAAGAACCGCAGAAGAAGAACGGAACCGAAAATATGAAATTAGCCTAGCCAAGGCTCTGAAGAATAGTTATCGGGAACTTGAGGAGATACAAATTAGTAGTCCGCATTATGCAAAGCCACCAGGAAATTGGAGTTGTACAGTCCAATTATCTTTTTTGGATAGAAGTGTTATAAAATATAGAATGGGACACAGTTTGTACTTAAATAGAAACCAATCAGCAGTTGTGAACATGGTAGAATCAGAAATATTGTCTTCACATTACGGAAGTACAGAGAGTAATGTAAGGGTCATTTATTCTGATGGTAAGGAGAGCATTGAATAATGACATTTAACTATACTGATAAACAAATGTTTACAGCGTCCATCAAAATTTTGTTAATCAAATCAATTTTGCTTATCTTTTTATAGTATTTACTTAGAAAACATTGTATAATAATAATTGCATATAAATTTGGAGCAGGTATACAGTCGAGGGATAATGGTTCAACTTAGGGAAGCTAGAGTATGAAAAAGAAAGCAGTCATTTTACTAATTATTTTAGGAGGATTACTTACGGTGTTCAGCATCAATAATCAAAGACAAAAAACTGCTGAAGATGAACGGAATCGACAATATGAAGTTAGCCTAGTCAAGGCTTTGAAGAATAGTTATCGGGATATTGAGAAGATAGAAATTAGTAGTCCAGATTACTCAGTTCCTCCAGGCGATTGGAGTTGTGCTGTCACATTAACCTTTTCTGATGGACTGGTTATACAAGACCGAATAAATCATAGTTTATCCGACAAGATAAATCGATCAGCTGATATAAGTACAGATGAGTCAGACATTGCTTCATCCTATTATGGTGTTACAGAACATGTAGTAACCGTCATCTATTCAACTGGTGAGGAGGAAGCACAATAATGACATTTAACTATACTGATGGACAGCTAAGTATTTTAAACCGAGGACAGAGTGTTTCTAGTGTCCATCAAAATTTTGTTAATCGAATCAATTTTGCTTATCTTTTTATAGCATTTACTTAGAAAATAGTGTATACTAATAGTTGCAGATACATCTGTGGCTGGTATACAGGCGAGGGACGATAGTTCAACTTAGGGAGGCTAGAGCATGAAAAAGAAAGCACTCATTTTACTAATCATTTTAGGTGGATTACTTATGGTGTTCAGTATCAATAATCAAAGACAAAAAACTGCAGAAGAAGAACGGAATCGACAATATGAAATTAGCCTAGCCAAGGCTTTGAAGAATAGTTATCGGGATATTAAAGAGATACAGATTAGTAAGCCACATTATGCAAAGCCACCAGGAAGTTGGAGTTGTTCCGTCACATTAACATTTTCCGATGGAGAAATTGTACAGTATGGCATGGGGCATAGCTTATCTGATACAATAAACCGCTCAGGAGTTGTGACTACAGCAGAATCGGAAATACTGTCTTCACATTTTGGAAGTACAGAGGGGAATGTGAGAGTGATATTTTCTGATGGGAGGGAGAGTATTGAGTAATGACATTTAACTATACAGATAAGCAACTAAGTATTGTAAACCGAGGACAGAATGTTTCTAGTGTCCGTCAAGAGTTTGTTAATCGAATCAATTTTGCTTATCTTTTTATAGCATTTACTTAGAAAATGGTGTATAATAATAGTTGCATATAAATTTGTAGCAAGTATACAGTCGAGGGACAATGGCTCAACTTAGGGAGGCTAGAGCATGAAAAAGAAATTACTCATTGTACTTATTATCTTAGGAGGTTTAATAATGGCATTTAGTCTAAATGATAACATACAAAAAAATAAGGAAGCAGAACGGAACCGAAAATACGAAGTTAGTTTGGTCAAAGCCTTAAAAAATACGTATCAAGATTTAGAGGAAATCACGATTATTCGTTCGGGTTTTGAAGAATCTAAACCAGGTGGCTGGTATGCACAAATACTTGTTATTTTTGATAATGGGACAAATATAGAATATGGTATTGGGCATAATATTAGTTATAAAGCAAATGGGTCAGCGATAGCTTCTCAAGCTGTGTCCAATCAATTAAGAACATATTTAGGAAAGACTGAAAGGAAGGTTAGAGTTACCTATTCGGATGGTACGGAGAGTATTGAGTAATGACACTCCAGTATGCAGATAAGCAACCAAATATTTTAAACCGAGGACAGAGTGTTTCTAGTGTCCATCAAAATTTTGTTAATCGAATCAATTTTCCTTATCTTTTTATAGCATTTGCTTAGAAAATAGTGTATAATAATAGTTGCATATAAATTTGTAGTAGGTATCCAATCGAGGGACAATGGCTCAACTTAGGGAGGCTAGAGCATGAAAAAGAAAGCAGTCATTTTACTAATCATTTTAGGTGGATTACTTATGGTGTTCAGCATCAATAATCAAAGACAAAAAACTGCTGAAGAAGAACGGAATCGAAAATACGAAGTTAGTCTAGTTAAGGCTTTGAAGAATAGTTATCGGGATATTGAGAAGATACAAATTAGTAGTCCAGATTACTCAGTTCCTCCAGGGAATTGGAGTTGTACGGTTATGTTAACATTTCAAGATCATACTATAGTTGAATATCGAATAGGACACACACTTTCTGACAAAACTAATAAATCTGCTACAGCAAAACGAGAGGTGCTTGATATATTAAATTATTATGATGGTGTAACCACTTCGGATGTGAGGGTGATTTATTCAAATGGAGAAGAAGGGAGGAACTAATGACGTATAACTATACAGATAGACAACTTAATGAGCTTAATTTTGGTAAAAATGTTTACAGTGTCCATCAAAATTTTGTTAATCGAATCAATTTTGCTTATCTTTTTATAGCATTTACTTAGAAAATAGTGTATACTAATAGTTGCAGATACATCTGTGGCTGGTATACAGGCGAGGGACGATAGTTCAACTTAGGGAGGCTAGGGCATGAAAAAGAAAGCAGTCATTTTACTAATCATTTTAGGAGGATTACTTATGGTGTTCAGCATCAATAATCAAAGACAAAAAACTGCTGAAGATGAACGGAATCGACAATATGAAGTTAGTTTAGTCAAGGCATTAAAAAGTAACTATGATAACATTAGTGAAATAATAATTAAAGATGTAGAATTTGAGGATAAACCCACTAATTGGCATTGTCAATTAGTAGTATCATTTCTCGATGGTAAGCAGATACAATTTGGCACAAGCTACAATATATCAACAAACAAGTTTTCAACTGCTGGAATAAAGCGAAAACAGAATGGTGATTGGGAATATTTACAATCTCACAGAGGGGAGACAGTATCAGCAATAAAAATCATTTATTCAAACGGAGAGGAAGGTTTTCAATGAGTTTTCAATACACGGACAGACAATTAAATAGTCTGAATCAAAGTGAAAATGTTTACAGTGTTAATGAAAATTATGCTAAAAGAAAAGATCTTGACCTTCTTACTAGCTCAGAAAAACTTCAAGTTTGGGAAAAGAATACGATAGAAATTGATAATCAACAATTCAAGGTCATCAAAACCCATTCCGATCCTTGGACAGGATTTGACGGTATGGCAGTCGCGCCAATCGTGGACGGGGAACCTGACTATAGTAGTGTGGCAGTCATCGCAGCAGCTACAGATATTCAGACGATTGATTTGGCAACTGCTATCTTTGGTGATACAGATCGGAAGAGAAACAAGGGGCATTACCTATCCCCTCAGTATCGAGCGGCAGATGCTTTTGTCCAAGAGGTGCTAGACGACAAACGGGTGAAACAAGTGACCCAATTATCAGGCTACTCCCAGTCTGCCTATATGCTAAAAGTAGGAGCAAAGCACGGCATTCCAACCACTACCTTCAATGCCTGGTTTCACTACGGCTCCTTGAGCGAGGAGGAAAAGGACTTTATCCGAACGCATCCCGGCTTCTTTATTGACTATCGAAAGAGGGAGGATCGTGTCGTGGCATTCGGTCCAGGCAATGACCCGACTTGGAGTGGTTATGATGAGAGCCTCGGTACCATTTATTGGGCAGATGGCGCGAGCCATGACATAGGCGATTGGGAATTTGACGAAAAGACTGGGCAGGTCGTAGATGCAAAGACTGGAAAACCGATTATCAGTGGCTCTGCAACTGCTTTTGCTCAAAGTGCCCGCCAGATGTCACAGTTCAACTCCTTGAAGTCCAAATGGCAGAAAACAGGCGGAGGTTTGAGTTCAGAGGAAACAATCTTTCTGGATGTAGCTCAAAGCGCCATTGTCGGTTCCGCCATGACAGGAGCTGCTAAAGCCGGTCTGGAGGATGTGACAAGTTTGAAAGATAAGGCAGTTCAAGAGGTAGAGGCTCTCTGGGCTAATCTTGATTTTTCCATCTATTCCCATCTTTCTCCTTGGGAAGTAGAGGAGATTTTTGCTTCTTGTGGTGTGACCTATGAGAAAATAGTGGGCGATTTTCAGATTTATGCAGAGGAGAAAGTGAAACAGATGAAAGACTTGTCCACTACTTTTGATAGCCTGAAAACCAAACTGGATAGTGCTGTGGAAGAGCGGATCACCCTAGACAATCAACTGGCAGGAGAATTTAAAACATGGTACAAGAAAGAGTTTTAGATCACCTACTAGCCTCCATTCGTCAAAAAGAGCGGGAGCTTCTCGAGCAAGAAGAGTCCTACTACCGCAGCAAGAAAAGACTAGAAGAGAGGGGCTGGGACTTGGATGACCGTTACCGTCGTCTCTCTAGTATGTTAGAACAAGAACAGGAAAAGATGAAGTACTTGCTGGTCCGCCATGAGGCTCATCAAGGCGAAGCCGAGAGCTTCTATCGGAAGGTGCAAAACATCCAAGATGAAGCCGAATGGGTTCGTAAGAAGATGTACCATACCTTAGAGGAAGAAATGGAGGAAACCAGGCGCCAATTTTATCGGGAGCGTGATCAAATAGAGCAAGCACTACAGGATCTACGGAGGAAATACAATGACCTTGATGACTAATTATTATTCACAAGAAAATTACGAGGGAGAGCTTGCTGAAATCATCCGCTCCTTGCAAAAGCAAGCTGCTCAGGTGCAGGCGGGTCTTCTTCAGAAAAGCCAGCAGAAGATTCAGCAGGAGTTTGATACGGACGGAAAGAAGAGTACTCTGACGACTCAAATTGCCATGAAAAACATCTATGAGCAGATTGATACAGCTATCAAGGGAAAGGCGGGCCAGGCTCTCAAAGAGACCCTGGAGAGGACACTCCCTCAGTATGATAAGGTGTTCCCTGGATAGAAAACACCGATACTATGGCTATTCTGCTTGTCTTTTATCCCTTCAACGATGGGGAAAAGCCGAGAACTTTCTTATTTCAACTACCTTAGGCTAGCTTCCTAGCCTGCTTTTGATTGTCATTGAGTATCCGATGAAAAAATCACTTCTGTTGAGGTGATTTTTTAGGATTTCTCTACTCAAATCAACAAAGTCTGCGTTTCATTCTCAACGAAAATCAAAATCAGACTAACTTTCACCACTTCTATACTCATTAAAAATCAAAAGCAAACTAGGAAACGCATTATGTCATGCCCTAGTTTGATCTTTTCCCTATCTTCCATCAAAGAAGACCTAGCCTGTAAATATGACTAGGTCTTGTTTGGTATCTAATACTATCTACGCTTGAAATAAAGGGAACTACTAACCCATCCCTTCTAGGCTAGCGCTATCCTAACCTGCTCCGCAATCTTTTCCGCGGTGAGGCCATAGACTTCCAAGAGGTAGGCTTGTTGTCCCACTTGTCCGAAGGATTCATCCACTCCCACACGATACACTGGGGTATTTGGACTGGCACTTACCAGTTCACAAATGGCGCTACCAAGACCGCCTATACGGTTGTGATTTTCCGCGGTAATCACTGGGCTTCCTACCAGCAAATCGCGCACATCTGCATGAATCGGCTTCACCCTAAAGAGGTCCATAACCTGAACAGCAAGTCCTTCCTTTGCCAGGCTATCAGCTGCTAGTAAGGCCTGCTCCACCATGATGCCACTTGCAACAATGGTCGCATCTGAGCCTTCTCGCAATATACAATACCCCTTGCTAAAATCTTCATCCCCCCGATAAATAGCCACTGGGGCTTTACGAATCGTGCGGATATAGTTCAGTCCCGTGTCCCTTAACGTTTCCTCTAAAACTGCTCGGAATTGAATATCATCGCTCACTTCATATACACGCGCTTTCGGAATCAGGCGCATCAAACCAAGATCTTCAAAAGGCATGTGGGTTCCGCCATTCATTTCAGCAGACACACCGGCATCTGAACCAATCACCGTCGCGTTCAACTGGGCATAGCCTAGAGAGAGAAAGACCTGATCAAAGACACGGCGACTGGCAAACGGTCCAAAGGTATGCAGATAGGGCTTGTAACCTAAAATAGATAAACCAGCCGCCACGCCTACCATCTCCTGCTCCATAATCCCTACATTGACATAGCGCTTCCCAAGGACATCTGATAGCTTATTAGTTGCCATGGAGCTAGACAAATCAGCTTCTAAAGCAACTATTTCTTGCTTGTTTTTTCCCATTTCAGCAAGGAAGTTGCTATACACCAAACGCATTTCGTTTGTTTGTCTCATTGTATGACCTCCACTTCTTCGACTAATGACTGAGCCACCTCTTCCAAGTCGGCTAGTAGTTGCCCTGACAGACGCAAGTGATGGTTGCTTTCCATCTCCTCAAGAAACTCCACCCCTTGTCCTTTCACCGTATCAAGCACGATACACTTCGGACGGGACGAGGCACTGTCTTTCATCGTCTGAACGACTGCAAGAATCGCTTTGATACTGGCTCCATCCACACGAACGGCCTCCCAACCAAAAGAGGTAAATTTCTCTACAAAGTCAAAGGTTTGGCAGATTTTAGCAGTTCGACCATCTAATTGCTTCTTATTGTCGTCAACAAAAAGAAAGAGGCGGGATAATTGCTGGTGGGCCGCAAATTGAGCGGCTTCCCAACACTGCCCCTCATTCAACTCTCCGTCTCCCACTAAGGCATACGTATAGTAAGGAGAAGCTACCATTTTCTTCCCGTAGGCAATCCCCGTGGCGACACTCATCCCTTGTCCAAGTGAACCTGTCGTCATATCGATACCCGGCGTCAAATTCCGATCAGGGTGAGACGGCAGGTGGGTTCCATTACGATTGAGAGACCAAAGAAAATCTCGGTCAAAGAAACCTTTCAGGTACAGGGCGCTATACAAGGCAGGACCTGCATGGCCTTTTGAAAGGACGAAGTGGTCGCGCTCCTTAGAAGCGAAATTCTGGATAGTAACATCCAGAATTTCACCGTATAGAGCGGCCAGCACTTCCACAGCTGACAAACTGCCACCATAATGACCAAAACCAAGTTGATTTAAGGTTTTAAGGGTATGATAGCGAATTTCTGTCGCAAAGCGTGTTAGTTCTTCTAGCCGTTTTGTCATCATTTATCCCTCTTTCTTTTCCTTCGTAAATACTGATAGAGCAAATAGCAAGGCCAAGACGGCAAAGATACCAATCGAAACGGTCATCACTCCACCATTTTCTGCTAGGAGACCAAGGAAAATCCCCGACAAACCAAAGTCCGCATCAGAGAATGTCGACCCTGTAAATCCAAGACTTCCCATAACTGGAAGTAGGAAAACTGGTAGGAAGCTAATTAAAATTCCCTGCACGAAAGAGCCAATGACTGCACCACGAACCCCTCCAGAAGCATTGCCTATAACACCTGCCGTTGCACCACAGAAGAAGTGAGGAACAACACCCGGTAAAATCACAACGCCTCCTGTTGCAATCAAGATGAACATGCTGACAATACCACCAACAAAACTAGAGATAAATCCAATCAACACAGCATTTGGTGCGTATGGGTAAACGATTGGACAATCTAAGGCCGGTTTTGAATTTGGCACTAACTTTTCAGAAATCCCCTTGAAGGCAGGGACGATTTCTGCCAGAATCAGCCGTACACCAGATAGGATGACAAATACACCTGCTGCAAAAGTCCCACCAAGAGTAAGGGCATAGACCATACTATTGGTCCCATTACTCAAATTCTCCTTAATATAATCGCCACCTGCAAAGAAGGCAACAATCATATAGATGACAGACATAGAAATCGCAATACTTACGGTACTGTCACGCAAGAATGCCAAGCCCTTAGGGAATTGAATATCTTCTGTTGATGTTGATTTGTCTCCGACAAGACCACCGATAAATCCGCTGAGCCAGTACCCCAGCGAACTAAAGTGACCGAGTGCCACCTTATCGTTGCCCGTCAACTGCACCATGTATTTTTGAACAAAGGCTGGTGACAGGGTCATAATCAAGGCAAGAGCCAAGCCACCCATGACAATTAGACCGACAGAGGTAAAACCTGCCACAGACATGATCACCGCAATCATACAGGCCATATAAAGTGTATGGTGACCGGTCAAGAAGATATACTTAAAGCGGGTGAAACGAGCAATCAAAATATTGAAAATCATGCCGAGTAGCATAATCAAAGAGGTTGCTGTCCCATACTCTGTCAAAGCAACCGCTACGACCGCCTCGTTATTTGGCACAACACCTGTCAAATGAAAGGCATGCTCAAACATTTGTCCAAATGGCTGTAAAGAATTTTGAATAATGCCGGCTCCACCTGACACAACTAGAAATCCAACAAAGGTCTTAATACCACCTTTCATAATATCCGAAAGTGGCTTCTTTTGCAAAAGCAATCCCAAAATCGCAATCAAAGCGACTAAAATAGCCGGCGTCTTTGCAATATCAATTAAAAAATCTAACAACATAATCCTCTTCCTCCTATTCTAAGATACAAAGGGCGTTTGTTACGAGCAAGGCTCGTTCTATTTCCAACCTTCAACAGTCTAGTCCCAGACTGGTTGACACGAGTGGCACTCCTCTATTTCCAACCTTCAACAGTCTAGTCCCAGACTGGTTGACACGAGTGGCACTCCTCTATTTCCAACCTTCAACAGTCTATTCCCAGATTGGTTGACACGAGTGGCACTCCTCTATTTCCAACCTTCAACAGTCTAGTCCCAGACTGGTTGACACGAGTGGCACTCCTCTATTTCCAACCTTCAACAGTCTATTCCTAGACTGGTTGACACGAGTGGCACTCCTCTATTTCCAACCTTCAACAGTCTATTCCTAGACTGGTTGACACGAGTGGCACTCCTCTATTTCCAACCTTCAACAGTCTATTCCTAGACTGTTGAAGCAACTCCTAGACAAAATAGGCAATCAAACCTAAACCAAATTAGCCGTCTATCCCTTTTCTGAACCCCCAACTCACACAGTGAGTAACGTAGACCTTAGACCAGTCCTTTCTCCTGACAAATTGCTGTGACGAGTTCTTTTAGTTCCTCCATATCAATGATGCTATTTAAGACACGAACATCTCCCAGATGAGTGGCAGAATCTGCCAGATCCCGACCAACAATCCATACATCTGCCTCACTTGGTTGTGCACCGCCCAAGTCATAATGCTCGACGTTCACATCTGAAACGCCTAAATCCCTCAAGACTGATTCAATGTTCATCTGTACCATGAAACTTGACCCCAACCCTGAACCACATGCAGTACCAATTCGTAACATATTAGTTAACCTCCTTTATTAAGTCTGCTATATCATCAAAGCCATTTGCTTCGATGAGTTGTTGAATATTTTCTTCCTTTCGTAAAATGGCTGTTAGACCAGAAAGTGCCTTTAAGTGAGTCTGGTTATCAATGGCAGCAATGCAGATAAACAGACGAATTTCATGCGCTTTGTCGTCTAGTAAATAGACTGGCTTCTCCAAGGCTAACATCGACATCCCAATGTGATTTACCCCGTCTTCCGGACGCGCATGAGGAATGGCAACACCTTTACCCAAATCAATAAAAGGACCAAAGGCTGTCACCTTGTCAATCATAGCAGCAATATAACTCTCTTCTATCGAACCATTTGCTACCAGCGGTTGCGCTGCTAGGGCAATCGCTTCTTTCCAATCCAGACTCTCACTAGAGCGTTGGAAGGTCTCTTTCGTAATAAGTTCGCCTAACATAGGACTTCGTCTCCTTCGTTCATAAGATTTTTGATTCATGAATTGAACCAACTCATATTTTAAGGACTGTTCTCGATGAATCGTCGCATACTTACTAATCACCGACAACAACTGTTCAATTTCAATCGGGAAATAACCTGCATTGGGAAAATGCTCACTGACCAACTGGAACAAATCTTTCTTTTGACTAGCGGTCATCAACTGAGGGACCAAAAAGAAGGGCAAGCTAGTATCCAACTTAATCGTCGCAAATACCATATCGTAGGCTTCGTCCTGGCTTTCTTCAAATTCTTTCAGTGAATGCGTATCCGCAAAGGAAATATTTGGAAACAGTTGGCGGAGGCTTTCTTTCACAATCAAGGAAGAGCTGACACCATTTGGACAGACGACCAAGGCACGGTAGCGAAAGGGACGCTCTTTTTGAGCCTCAATATAGCCACCAAAATGAATCACAAAATAGGATACTTCACTATCTGGAATGACAAATCCAAGATGGGCTTCCAAAGGAGCCAAGGCTTTTTGTACCAACTGGAACAAGTCCCTATGCTCCTCTTTAATCACACCCGTATAAGAATTGACACTGACCAACTGCGAAGTCAAACGATAGTAAGCTGGTATCAGGTGGCGTTGTAAGCCCTCGATCATTTCCGGACGATTATCAAATTCAATCAGCGATAAGCGCTCCATCTCCTCGACAATTTCTACTGTCAGCTGATAAAAAAGACTATCTTTTTGCTCGAGACTCCCTTCTAAGCACCCTTGTAAAAGTTGGGCTAAGTAAGCCTTGAAGGGAGCTGACAAGGATTGGGTCAACCCTTTTTGTAGTTCTAAAATACCCCAGAGCTGCTCGACAAATTCTTGGATAAAGGCAAAGGTTGTTGCCGTCTCCCAGTTTATCTCAATCTGAACTCGCTCCCTACGAATCGCTAGAAATTGCAAGAAGTAAAGATACTCATCCAGACGGTCTTCCAAAGCTGACACTTGATAGTATTGACAGGCCTGCTGACTCGTTTTTTTCAAAAGATCAATAACATTGTTTTCCTGCCAAGACTGCAGTACATAATCAAGCGCCCAAAGTCCAATAGAACTCTGCAAGCAATCACTAATGGCATAAAGAGCTAGGCGGTGCTTGTCTTTTTCTCGACCGTTTAGATGATAGCCACGCGATCGTGTATAATCAAAGGAGACTCCAAAATTTAAGCAAAGCTCTTTTACCTGTTTGATGTCCGACAACGTCGTATTGCGACTGACACTCAAGAGGTCTTGATAATGCACATTGGAAATAAAATCTTTCCGAATAAAGGTATAGAGATAGATAAGGACCAGCCGCTCTTCTTGTGACAAGTAAATCTGCTTGTTCCGAAACAAGTCAAAAATCTGATAACTTTCCTCCAGTAGAGCCTCTGGTATCCGATAGTTTCCATCCTTCTCTTCAATCACTGCAAAATCATGCGCTTCCAGCACCTGATTGACTTGCTGTAAACTCGTCAATAACTGTTCCTTTTCAATCCCGGTCTGAATACTCAGTTCATATAGACTCATCTGTTGATTGGCAAACAATTCCATCAAGATTGCAATGGTCCGGTTATCAATCATATCAACCTCCTTGCTTTTATTGTAACCCGTTTCATTTTAAAATTCTAGCTTCTTTGAGCCCAATTTCAAGCTCCTCCCTCACCCTCATCATTGGGCTGTTCTTCTTGCAAAAGAAAAAAGTCTGAGACAGTTCTCGTCCCAAACTCCTTATCGTCCCAATAACCGTGCCCAAAAACCTTTTGCTGTCTCCTGCGCATGCGCCTTTGCTTCTTCCAATTCCAACTTCAACACATCCTTGTCTTCCATGGCTTTCAAGGTTAGTTGTTGTTGCTGATCCAACTGCTTGTCTTTTTCAGAAATCTGAATATCCTTCACTCGCAGTTGTTCATCCTTTTCAGCAAGCTGTTGGTCTTTGACTTCCAGTTGTTTATACAAGCGGCTGATCTCATCGTTTTTTTCATCCACTAGGATTTCCATCAGCTCACGTTGCTTAACCTCTTCGCTAATCGGTTCGTCCTCAAAAATGGTGGTTTTGTAGATTTCTTCTAACTTGACAAGACCTGCCCGATTGACAACTGTCACACCCTTCTCATTTTTTTCAACGAACTCCTCTGGAAGAGATTTGACGCGGTTGTTCATCGCCTGACGGCTGACCCCTAAAATCTCTGCTAATTCGCTGACTGTCTTTTCAATTCTCATAATATCCTCAATGACTTGATTTTTTCTTGTTTGTATCATTAAAATATTACCACAACCACCTAGTCCTGTCAAATTTTCCTACCATATCAGGTGGGTTTCCAGCCCTTTTTATGGTACAATGAACAGTAAAAACGAACGATGAATCACGATTGGGGAAAGAATAGCTTATGACGCATTTTGATACGATTATTATCGGGGCAGGCCCCGCCGGTATGATGGCTGCTATCGCAGCAAGTTTCTACGGTCAATCTACTCTACTTCTTGAAAAAAATAGACGGATCGGCAAAAAATTAGCAGGAACTGGTGGTGGACGTTGCAATGTAACCAACAGTGGGAGTCTCGAGGATTTACTCGCGGGTATTCCTGGAAATGGACGCTTCCTTTACAGTGTCTTTTCTCAATTTGATAACCACGATATTATTCATTTTTTTGAGGATAATGGTGTCAAACTAAAAATAGAAGACCACGGTCGCGTCTTTCCAACGACAGACCGTTCGCAGACCATTATCAAGGCCTTGGAGACGAAAATGCTCCATCTAGGAGTCGACATTCGGACAAATACAGAGGTCCTCTCTGTCAAGAAAATGGACCAACTCTTTCATATTAAGACCGCAGGGCAACTCTTCACATGTCACAAGGTCATCGTCACAACAGGTGGAAAAGCCTATCCCTCAACTGGTTCCACTGGATTTGGGCATGACATTGCTCGCCATTTTAAACTAGCCGTCACCGAGATTGAGGCGGCTGAAAGTCCCCTACTGACCGACTTCCCTCACAAGGCCCTCCAAGGGATTTCCCTTGATGATGTCAGGCTCCGCTGTGGTAAGCACGTCATCACTCACGACCTCTTGTTTACCCACTTTGGACTCTCTGGTCCTGCCGCCTTGCGCCTGTCTAGCTTTGTCAAGGGAGGAGAGACGACCTACCTAGATGTCCTACCAGAGAGGAGCCAAGAAGAGCTACTTGCCTTCTTAGAGGAAGAAAGAGAAAAATCCCTCAAAAATATCTTGAAAACCTTGATGCCAGAGCGCTTAGCCGAATTTTTTACAGCTTCCTATCCACTCAAAATAAAGCAACTCTCGCCAAAAGAACGAAACCAACTTGTATCAACCCTTAAAGCGTTACCGATTCCGATTACAGGAAAGATGTCACTCGCTAAATCATTTGTGACCAAGGGTGGCGTTGACCTCAAGGAAATCAATCCCAAAACCCTAGAAAGTAAAAAGGTCCCAGGACTACATTTTGCAGGAGAGGTCCTCGACATCAATGCCCATACAGGTGGTTTTAATATCACTTATTGTCTCTGCACTGGCTGGGTTGCAGGAACGCAACCGATACCGCTTTCATAAAATTCAAGATTTCCTTGAATTTTTTTGTGTGTTAGTGTATGATAGATATAGGACAAAGATACAGTTGTCAGATACTACTCTTCAAACCAGCTCAAGCCTCCTCTTGCTCTACTTCACGGTGGCCACTTGCTCTCGCAAGCTCTATCCCATTCTCCATCAGGAAAGCTAGTCTGATATTGATTTTCGTTGAATATAATAGCACCCCCTCTCTTCCCCTAGAAAAGGAGCATTTATTATGAAATTAACCCTCAACTCTATTTCCAAACGTTTTGATCAAACGGTTATCCTCCAAGACACCTCCTTTGTCTTTGAACAGGGGAAAATTTATGGACTACTGGGTAGAAATGGAGCCGGAAAAACCACCCTCTTTAACTGTATCGCTCATAATCTTGTACTAGAACAGGGCAGTATTCAATTAGAAGAAGAGGGGCAGTTGCGAGACTACGATTCCGTTGAAATTGGTTTTACTCAAACTTCTCCACAACTACCTGGCTTTATGACAGCCTTTGAATTTATCCGCTTTTACATGGATATTCACAGGGATAGGCTCCGCCACCAGCACAGCCCCAAAGGCTGGCTAGAGCTCATTGGTATCCAGGCAGCAGACCAACATCGCCTGCTCAAGGATTTCTCCCACGGCATGAAAAACAAGGTACAACTACTACTTTCCCTGATGGTGCGCCCCACTGTTCTGTTGTTAGACGAGCCACTGACCTCATTTGACCCTGTCGCTGCTCATGAGTTCAAACACCTCATCCGCGAGGCTAAAAAAGATTCTATCATTATCTTTTCTACCCATATCCTCCAGCTAGCTCAAGACCTCTGCGATGAGATTGTACTATTGCATCATCAGAGTCTGAAAGCTGTACCAACCGAACGCCTGCACGACGCTCACTTTGAACAAGAAATCGTTGCCTTACTGACCGATAACGAGGGGGCGCTATGAAAGATATACTCTGTTATACCTGGTATCAAGCAGCCTTTCAGCTCAGCAAGCAGATTAACGGCCTCTTCTACTACCTCCGAAAAATCCCACTGCTAGGTTCGTTAATCCCTGAAACAATCTATAGCTCCTACAGGTTCAAAAAAGGACTCTTTTATCTGTTCACCATCCTTTCCATCCTCACGCGTTTTTTGGCTAAATTCATATGGCTGACAATCTATGTGGGGATAGCAAATACCATTCTCACTATTACCCTGACGACTAGCCCAGCCCTCCTCCCTCTTCAGCAGGAGAGCTTCCTCCTAGGTTTTGCTATATGGTTCAGTATAACAGGGCTCATGTATCGCTTGTCGCAAGGATTTGAATCTGTTATTTCAAAGGCAAATCGAGAATTTTTGAGGGATTTTATGCTCTCGCAAAGACGGTTCTTACAGAGTCAATTACTGGTAGAGCCTGTCTTGCACAGCCTAGCCTATATTCCTGCCTGGATTGTCTTGAGTATGCTGGCACATCAGTGGCTCATTTTACCCGTCGGTCTTTTGATTATTCCAACCGCACAACTAGCAGGATATGCTTGTCATTTCTGGTTCTGCAAACACCATATCTGGGTGAGACGCTGGTCTTGGCAAAATTGGGTTCTTCTCCTACTTGGTCTCACCCTTGCCTTCCTCGCCTTTCTCCAGCGCAATACTCTCAATACCTACTTTCTACTTGTACTCCTACTTATCCAAATCCCAATTCTTTTTATCAGCCTCCGCTCGGTCCTAGCATTTGACAAAGTGACGGAATTTCTCACCTTCCGTATGGAAGAATCGCTTGCCTTAGACAAGAAGATCCTTCAGATGACTCAGGGCAATGAATATACCCGGCAGGGACTCCTCATGCAGGAAACATTGCGTCTAAGGAAACAAAAAGACCTGTCCCACCTGACGGGTATGGCCTACCTCAATGCCCTTCTTTTCCAGCGTTACCAGCATATCCTCATAAAGAGATTGAAAAAACGCCTAGCCTTTTTGCTACTGGTTCCTATCCTTTTTACAACTATTGCATTATTTTTGCACGAACCGTTCAAACTCCCTGAAAAGGGCTTGATCCGGCTTCTCCCCATGACACTCATGGTGATGTATGCTGGTTCCCTCGGCAAGCAAATCACCCAGATGGTCTTTGTCAACTGTGATATTGCCATGCTCCACTATCCATTTTATCGAGAACCTAAAACAATTCTAGCGGGCTTCAATTATCGCTTTTTTCAAACACTAAAATTAAATAGCATTTTCGCCCTTGCTCTCTTTTTCATCATTCTAGCCATGGGACACTTTCAGTATTCTTGGCAACTTATCTTACTGACAGCCTACCTTATCCTTAGCAGCACCTTTCTCTTCTCCTTTCACGACCTCTTTATCTATTATATCCTCCAGCCCTTCACTCAGGACATGGAAGTCATCAGTCCTCTCTATCGCATTCTCAGCGGCTCCCTCTATTGGTTAGCCTATCTCAATACCCAACTCAGGGTAGCAAACCCTCTGTATATCTTCGGTCTGTCGTTCGCTATCTGTCTCTATGTCGGAATCGGCTATCTCATCCTACTCAAAAAAGCCCCGAAAACCTTCCGTTTGAAGTAAACGAAGATACAAAGCCCGTTAAGAACTCAAAGCGAAAATAGGAAATCTGACGAAGAAGTTGAGAGAGTTTGCTGAAGCAAACTCCTATTTCCCGCCTTCAAAGGTATACTATACCTTTGAAGCTAGGAAGATTTGTCTTTTTCGCACAGAGTTTAGGGCGTGTTCAATTACAAGATACAAAGGGCGTGTAAAAAGCGACTGAAAAATAGGAAATCGAAGCAGGTTGTCTTGCAACCAATGAGATTTATCCCAAAGGGATTCTCAGCTGTAATCAGCTAAAGCTGAAACAGCTGTCTATCTTTTTTCCGAGCTTTTAGCCCGTGTTCAGTTAAGATATGAGGACGTTAAAAGGTCTAAGCGAAAATAGGAAATCTGACGAGTGAAAACCTCCGGTGGAGGTTTTCAGCTTATTTCCTAGCTTTCCTGCTTCTTGGCTCAAACTTCTGTGGTCACTTTCGTGTTTCTAGGTGACCAGTTGAAACAGTTCACCGAACTGTTTCAATCTCAGCTGTAATCAGCTAAAGCTGAAACAGCTGCCTATCCACTAAAGGGATTCTCATCTGTAATCGGCTGAAGCCGAAACAGCTGCCTATCTTTTTCCGAGGTTTTAGGCTGAACTCAATTACACAAGATGTGAGGACGTTAAAAGGTCTAAGTGAAAATAGGAATTCTGACGCAGAGTTTAGAGACTCTAGAAAGAATTATCTTTTTCACACAGACCTTAGTCCGAACTCAATTACAAGATACAAAACCCGTGAAAAGCTCAAAATGTACCTTAATATAGAAGAAACTATCCACTGGATAGTTTCTTCTATATCCATAAGTGAACATCGTTCACAACGGCTATGGAAAAATAGGAAACTTGACCAAGTAGCCTTTTGATTTTGAAAGAATATAAATCAGAAAAGAAGGCGTAGAATCGCTGTAACGATGACACCGACGATAACGGCTAGAAAGATATTCTTCGTCTTTAGGACGACAGCAAATGTCGGAACCAAAGCCAGAGTCTCCACCGGTAGTATCCCCGGAATACTCCCCACTCTCTCATCAACAATACTGGATAAGGTCAAGGCAAAAATGATGGAAAGTGGCAAAAAGCGCAAAAATTTCAAGGCAAGTGGTGGTAGGGATTTGCCCTTGGTTAAAGCAAAGGGTAAGACTCTCGGCACCCAGGTGACCACCAAGGCAACTAGGATGGCCAATAAAATATAGCGATTATTCATCTATCATCACCCCCACAAGACAACCAATCAAGGTCGCAATCAGAACTCCGATATAGGCTGGGACTAGCATGACTAGCCCCATATACGCCCCAAAGACTCCCAACAATATCAAAACAATCTTCTTCAGAGAAATGTGCCTAGACATGGCTTCTAACTGACCGACAAAGATTCCTACAAACATAGCGATTAAAGCAAAATCAAGCCCCAGCTGTTCAGGATTTGGAAAAAGACCCCCAATAAGATTACCCAAGATAGTGAATACCACCCAAGAGATATAGCTGACCATATTATTACCATACATCCAACAAGGTGACACCTGCGGGGCTTCCATGTGCTTGCGCAACAGGACACCGTAGGATTCATCTGTCAAAAAAGAGCCTATAAAAAGGTTCGACCTTAAACTATTTCCCTGAAATAGGGCTGCCGTATGCAGGCTTAATAGAAGGTGTCGCAGATTAACAAAAAATACCGTTACCCCAATCGATAGCAGGGGTGCCCCCGCTGAGATCAGCGCACACATGACAAACTGGGCACTTCCAGCATAGACCAGTAAGCTCATCAGTCCCATTTCCAGCGCTGAAATGCCTGAATTGACCGACACAATCCCACAAGCCAAGCCAATACTTGCATAGCCTAAGACCGTTGGGACAGCATCGAGCATCCCTTCTCTGACCATCGTTTTTCTCATACATTCTCCTCTTCTAGTTCTTAGTCGCTCTCTAGTATAAGCCAGAAAAAATCTATCGTCCATCTTTTCAAAACACGTTCATATTCCCATTCAAAGAACAGATAGCTATCGTTGATGCTACATGAGTATGTATCCCACCCCAATATAGTCTTTTAGTACTAGGCAACGAGCTGCAGGTTGCTTCAACAGTCCAATGACTGTTGAAGGTTGGAAATCATACTGACGATAGTCAGTAACAATCGTAGAGTACGGCAAAGCGAGTTCCAATCATCTGGGAGAGTGAAACAGTTCGGTGAACTGTTTCAGCCTGAGCCTAGAAATTTGAGAGCGAAGTGGACAAGGTTGGAAATAGGGAAACGGAGTTTCTAACGACCACTTTTTTGATGAAAGGTGGTAGGCTGAAAACCTCCACTGGAGCTTTTCACTCGTCGAAGGAATAGAAGATAGACTAAATGACTGATATGTAAAGCCCTTTGTCAAGTAAAAACAATCGAACTGATAAAAAATGAAAAGTATCTAGAAAGAGCCTAGTTCTTAGCTTCGGGCATTGGCCACTCTGATATTCGTGGATTGGTTACCTAC
>NZ_MSPR01000010.1 GCF_001984715.1 Streptococcus azizii | reverse complement strand
GTAGGTAACCAATCCACGAATATCAGAGTGGCCAATGCCCGAAGCTAAGAACTAGGCTCTTTCTAGATACTTTTCATTTTTTATCAGTTCGATTGTTTTTACTTGACAAAGGGCTTTACATATCAGTTTATCTTTTATTACTTCGTTAACTCACTTTGCCGTACTCTAAGTACAGCCTGCAGCTCGTTGCCTAGTACTAAAAGCAAACTAAAGACTATATTTCTTCAAGAGCTTGTACAACCATAATAAATTGAAGGAACCAGGCTCGTTCTGTGCTTTAATGACAGGTCTAATGGTTTCGTACATCTCATTTTTCAGTTGTTCTTCATTTAATTGAGTTGAATCTAGTATTGTCTGTTCAGCACTGTTAACTCCATATCTTAGATTGAGGTTGTTATCAAAACTATAGCTAAAACCATTTTTATCAAAGTACGTATAACCTCCAGCATGTTCCGAAACAGAGGGATAATGGCCTGTGGTAGAATCATTTTGATTCTCCACAAAATTGATACCATCAAAATCAAAGCGCATATTAGGAATATCTTCATAGTTCAAACTTCTTAGGTTGATGATGGTTGCTTTGATGATATTATCCCTCCTTTCTTTTTCGGAAGTTGCTAACTGCTCTTCATAATAGATGGAATAGGTATTTAGATTTTCCATTGCAAGGATGAACATGAGAATGCTCCCAAATAGGAGGAGGAATAATTTTTTGAAAATCTTTCGTTTCTTTTTGGTCGGTGTAGACATGGGTTTTATTTTCTCCATAGTTTATACAACCACTGCAAATTAAAAATAACGGGTTTTTTCTGAGCCTCAATAATAGGCTTCAATGTGTCATACATTTCGTCTTTTATTGCTTCTTCATCAAATTGTTTCAAATCTAATGACTTGTAATCAGTACCGTAGGCATCAACTAAATGGAGATTGTTATCTAATTCATACGTACCTCCGTTTTTATCTTGATATATATATCCTTCATTACTCGTACTAACTAAAAAACCATTTGATAGATGTGGATAGTAGGTAGTGGAGGAGTCGTTTTGATTCTCAACAAAATTTTGTCCATCAAAATCAAAGCGCATATTGGGAATATCTTTATAGTTCAAACTTTTTAGGTTGGTAACGGTTACCTTGATGATATTATCCCTCCTTTCTTTTTCGGAAGTTGCTAACTGCTCTTCATAATAGATGGAATAGGTATTTAGATTTTCCATTGCAAGGATGAACATCAGAATGCTCCCAAATAGGAGGAGGAATAATTTTTTGAAAATCTTTCGTTTCTTTTTGGTCGGTGTGGGCATGGGGTTTATTTTCTCCATAATTTATACAACCACTGTAAGTTAAAAATAACAGGTTTTTTCTGAGCCTCAATAACAGGTCTTAGCGTATCATACATCACGTCTTTTAGATGTTCTTCATCAAATTGTTTCAAATCCAATGACTTGTAGTCGGGACCATATGCATCAATTAGATGGAGATTACTATCAAATTTATATGCATACTTTTTTTTATCACGATAGAGGTATCCTTTTTTTATAGTACTGGAGATGCTTGGATGACGTTCTGAGTAGGTATCAAGCTGATTCTCTACAAAATTGGCACCATCAAAATCAAAGCGCATATTGGGAATATCTTTATAGTTCAAACTTTTCAGGTTGGTGATGGTTACCTTGATGATATTATCCCTCCTTTCTTTTTCGGAAGTTGCTAACTGCTCTTCATAATAGATGGAATAGGTATTTAGATTTTCCATTGCAAGGATGAATATGAGAATGCTCCCAAATAGGAGGAAGAGTAATTTTCTGAAAATCTTTCGTTTCTTTTTGGTCAGTGTAGGCATGTTCTTATTTCCTCAAGAGCTTGTATAACCATAATAAATTGAAGGAACCAGGCTTGTTCTGTGCTTCAATGACAGGTCTAATGGTTTCGTACATCTCATTTTTCAGTTGTTCTTCATTTAATTGAGTTGAATCTAGTATTGTCTGTTCAGCACTGTTAACTCCATATCTTAGATTGAGATTGTTATCAAAACTATAGCTAAAACCTTTTTTATCAAAGTATGTATAACCTCCAGCATGTTCCGAAACAGAGGGATAATGGCCTGTGGTAGAATCATTTTGATTCTCCACAAAATTGATACCATCAAAATCAAAGCGCATATTAGGAATATCTTCATAGTTTAAACTTCTTAGGTTGATGATGGTTGCTTTGATGATATTATCCCTTCTTTCTGTTTCGGAAGTTGCTAACTGCTCTTCATAATAGATGGAATAGCTTTCTAAATCTCCTGTAACAATAATGAAAATGAAAGAGATTCCGAGCAGGAGGAGGAGTAATTTTTTGAAAATCTTTCGTTTCTTTTTGGTCGGTGTAGGCATGGGGTTTATTTTCTCCATAATTTATATAACCACTGCAAATTAAAGATAACGGGTTTTTTCTGAGCCTCAATAACAGGTCTTAGCGTATCATACATCTCGTCTTTTATTTGTTCTTCATCAAATTGTTTAAATTCTAATGATTTATGATTATTGCTAAAAGCTCCTACTAGCTGTAGATTGTTATTAAATTCATATGTGTAGCCTTGTTTATCTCTATACCTATATCCTATAGCATCAATATGGATTAAAAGACTATATGAGATACTTGGATAGTCTTTAGTGAAAGAACTCTGCTGATTTTCTATAAAATGATATCCATCAAAATCAAAGCGCATATTGGGAATATCTTTGTAGTTCAAACTTTTTAGGTTGGTAACGGTTACCTTTATGATATTATCCCTCCTTTCTTTTTCGGAAGTTGCTAACTGCTCTTCATAATAGATGGAATAGGTGTTTAGATTTTCCATTGCAAGGATGAATATGAGAATGCTCCCAAATAGGAGGAAGAGTAATTTTCTGAAAATCTTTCGTTTCTTTTTGGTCGGTGTAGGCATAGGTACTTATCTTCCTTTCTTTCTAGCGGGTTTGCGGATAGGTCTTTGGGGCGCTTTTGTTCTTTGGATTGGCTTTGGTGCCTTTCGTTGAATCGGTCTCCTTACGGGGCTACTTGTTTGCCTTACAGGGCGAATGATTTTCTGTTGGATAGGAGTAGTCACTTTTCTGAGAGTCCTTTTAACTGGCTGCACCACTCTTTTTTGGATGGTCTTGGCGATTGGCTTGGTCGCTCGTTTGACAGGCTGGACCACCTTCTTTTGAATGGCTTTCGCAATTGGTGTAATCCTTTGTTTAACAGGTTGTATCACCTTTTTCTGAATGGTTTTCGCAAGCGGTCTAACTGCCTGTTTGACAGGCTGTACGATCTTTTTCTGAATGACCTTTCCTATCTGTTTGATACCGGCTTTCACCGGTTGCACCACCTTTTTTTGAAGAGCTGTAGCAATCGGTGCTACGACTTGTTTGATAGGCTGGACAATCTTTTTCTGAATGGCTTGTTTTACAGGTATCAATATGTTCTTAGGATTAAATGTACGGGCTATCAGGGAGAATCGATTAGTGGGCTTGGTGGTCTTTGCCTGAGCTTGCTTACTACCGGTCAAGAAAGGACTAGGCTTTTTATCTGACTTGTGGGCCGGAGCTTTTTCCTCTGGTTTTTGCTGCCCTTGCTTCTTAGAGAATTTTTCCCAGTACTCTTTCATCTTGCCTTTGAATTTATTCCACCCCTCCTTAAACTCTTCCCATTTTTTCTTCATAGGAGATAGTATATGGAATACGGCGATGAGTCCGATTGTAGCAGTACTTAAGAGGGCAGAGGCCTTTAGCAGAAGCTCAGGATTGGGACTGGTCGGGTATTTGATTTTTAATGCTCCTTGATAGAAACCCTCCCTTTTTTTATCTAGGTCAGGGATACTATAATAGCGCTTGATGGCTTCGTTTAAGGGTAGATTTGGGAAAAGGGTATGGATGATAAAGGCATCCTTATCCGTAATCTTATCCTTGTCGTTCATGGTGGTCAGGGTATCGCCCAGCCAGGAATTGGCTTGAAAGAAGATGTCGCTTGGCAGGACACCAAAAGCCATTCCGAAGTTGAGTCCCAGGACGGTCTTTAGGGCTTCCTTTTTGAGGGAGCTTTGGCTGGCAGTGGCGAGAGGAGCAGCAAGGTGGGGGAAATCAATTTTAAAACGATTGAGTTTGTGGATATTCTCCATCAAATCTAACGCATCCTTGTTTTTTGGTGCCTCTCCCACATCGGCCACCTTTGGTTGTAAACCACTGATGCCATAAGTCTGATAAGCAATCCCATTGGCGATATATTGATTGATTTTGGCAAGGTCATTTCCATATTTTGCCCGTGCTTCTTTTTCTAGTTCATCAATAAACTGGAAGAAGAGGTCCTTTTTTTCTCCATAAATGCCCGTATTTTCGGAGAACCAGGAATCTCTCGCTTCTTTCTCCATGAGAGAAGGGCTACCATGGCTAATCGGATTCTTTCTGACAGTAGGACTTGCTGGTGAGGCTTGCCTTGGACTTACAAGGGGATGAGCGTGCTGTCTGGCAGGGGGTGCTGGAGCGATACTTGGATAGTGAACGATAGCTAAATCAGGAATCGAATAATGTCTTGTCCCTATAGGACTATAGCTAGATGGTAGTGCTATTCTGGAGGCTGTAGCTTTCCCTCCTTGTAGTGGAGGGGGACTATACTGTGTTCCATATCGGATGTTGATAGTCGGGTAGATAATCCGTTTGATAAAGATGATGGGGATAGGAGGAAGGCTAGGTTGCTTGACTTCTTTGGGGCGGATTGGTTTTTTAGAAATGATGGTGTGTGTACGGACAGGCTTTACTGGCGGAACTGGCTGTCTGAGAGAACGATAGACCGGAGGAGTGGGTCTAAGAGGGGCTGTTGGCTTTAGGGGGAGGCTAGGAAGAGTTGGCTCCTGAGGTAGGACAGGCGGATGTCCTGGCTTTGAGTTGATGACTCCCTTTGCTTTGATATCTGCATTGACGGAAAACCACTGGCGAGAAGCCTGACGGAAATGCAGTGGGTGATGGGACCGGTTGATATTGTCCTGACTGTAGCGAATGCCAAAGTCAAAGGAAATAGTATTTCCGATTACCCGAGCCACCCCTGCTCCATAGTATTCGTTTGGATGACCGTCATTGTCCCAGTCTCCACGATTGAAGCGTGATCCGTCTGCAATGGTATTATTACTGCCTCGTGCTGCTACATATCCCTCTTCCCCTGTTACAGAAGAACCTGAAATCGGGATAAAGGTCATTCCTTTATGGAGACGGACATATTCCTGTTCTCCAAACTCAAAGGTATTGTTGCGTGAGGCAAAGGACAGGAGGGCAGGAGCGTCTTCTCGAAACTGAACGGCTTCTCCGTTTTCTAAATAGTAAGTCATGGTCTGACGGATATTGAAATCTACCAGCCCTTTATTATGACCAGAAGCACCTGTGTAGATTGTCTTGGTCGGATCGGTATAGATAAAGACAGTAGCTCGGTTGTCATCTGCAAACGTAGACGTCAATTCGTAGGTGTAGACCAGTTGTGCAATTTTCTGACCATCGTAGGAGGTTTGTTCTAAACCGGAGTAGATAACGGTGATGGGCTTTCCTTTTTCCAAAATCAGACCGTATCCGTCTCCAGCTTTTGCGGCTGTAGCAGCACCCACTCCACGAAAGAGGGTTGCAGTGTCGCTGACCGGTAGATCAGCAGCCTTGCCTCCAATGCCACTTAAGGTGTTACCGAACTGATGGGAAGAAGCAATAAATGTAGTCACCCCTTCAAAACTTACCCTAGCATTTGGTTCAGAGCGAGAGATGAGATATTGAGCTGAGACTTGACTGAGATAGCCGTCTGTTTTTGTCTGTTTTTCAGCTTCGGTGACTTCTGTATCATAGGCTTGTTTTGCCTTATCGTATCGCATTTTTTCGATATGATAGTTCTCTACTTTACGCTGATAATCGGCTGCTATCAATGTGGCCTCTTTTTTTACCGCTTCATAGTGAGCTAGACTTTTTTGATAGCGGCTTTGGTCTTTTTCATATTGCTCCTGCTCCTGGTCAAATGTTTCTTGTAGCAAACGATTGGTGGCTTGAGCCTCCTCGTATTCTTTTAGCTCTTTTTTATACCTCTTTTCTTGCTCTTGATAATGGGCTAACTCTGATTGGTACTGTCTTTCTTGGGCCTCATATTGAGCATACTCTAAGGAATCCTTTTGAAAGGTTTCTTGTTCTTTGAGGTAGGCTTGGTAGTGAGGGGCTTCTGTTTGGTAGGCTTGA
The DNA here is from genome assembly GCF_001984715.1 of Streptococcus azizii. GTDB lineage: Bacteria > Bacillota > Bacilli > Lactobacillales > Streptococcaceae > Streptococcus > Streptococcus azizii. The sequence continues at coordinate 87,931 of NZ_MSPR01000010.1, read as the reverse complement.
TTAGCAGCTATATATTCTCTAGTGGTCGATTGAATATAGTTTGTCTGAGCCTCTATCTCTTTTTCTGCAACCTCTTTGGACGGGACCTGTTTGTACCCAACTTCAATGACTTCAACCCCTGCTTTTTGAGCATCTTGTATGGCTTGCTGGTGGTCGGTAGTTGAAATGGCTACTGTATTTGGTGGGCTTGTAGCTTCTGGTGTGAGAGCAGGCACAGGCGGTGTTTCTGCTCTGACTTCAGTAGGTGTGGCTAAAATGGAGGTGGCATATAAGGCTATCCCAATAGAAGATAGGTAGTAGGTAGTGTAGGTATTCTTTTTCACTTTGTCTCTCCCCTATAAGTAAAGATATTGACAATTTATTATACTATATAGGAAAACGAATACACCAGTAATATGAACTGCTTATATGGACAGCCAATGACAAATGGAAAGAATCGGGGGAGTAATGTCGTAGAATAGATAGTTTATACTCTTCAAAAATCAAAAGGATACCTTGTCAAGAGTTTCGGTGAGTAAAAAGCCCGGGAGTTTGCTAGGCTCTCGCCAAATGTGCAAAAGAATGCTTACCAAATAGAGGAAAACATGCTATAATAGTTCTATGCTTTCAGGAATTATCAATGTAAAAAAAGAAGCGGGGATGACCTCGCACGATGTGGTGTTTCAGTTGCGCAAGATTTTGCGAGAAAAGAAAATCGGTCATGGAGGGACGCTCGATCCAGATGTGACAGGAGTCTTACCGATTGCGGTGGGAAGAGCGACTCGCCTCGTTGAGTACATGCAGGAAGAAGGGAAAATCTATGAGGGGGAGATCACGCTCGGTTATGCTACTACAACCGAGGACGCCACAGGTGATCTCGTAGAGCGGACTCCCATTCCAAGAACAGTAACAGAAAAAGAGGTAGATGAGGCGATAGAGGGCTTTATCGGAACCATCACGCAGCGACCTCCCATGTATTCAGCGGTTAAGGTCAAGGGGCGGAAACTCTACGAATACGCACGGGCAGGGGAAACTGTTGAGCGACCCCAGCGCCAGGTTGTTATTTACCAATTTGAGCGAACCAGCCCTCTCCTTTTTGAGGGGGAGTGCGCGCGCTTTTCTTTCCGCGTGCGATGTGGCAAGGGAACCTATGTACGAACCTTGTCGGTTGACTTAGGGGCAAGGCTCGGTTTTGCCAGTCATATGTCCAAGCTCGTGCGGACTGGAGCGGCAGGCATGCTACTGAAAGATGCCCTGACAATCGAAGAAATTGCAGCCTTATTTGAAGCAGGAGACAGGTCTTTTCTACAACCGATTGAATATGGAATTGGTGACTTGAAAAAGGTAACACTTAACAAGGAGCAGGTAGTAGAAGTCGTGCATGGACGTTTTGTCATACTAGAGGAGACCAGTGATCTGCTTGCAGCTTTTGAAGAGGGACATCTGATTGCTATTTTGGAAAAAAGAGAGAAGTATTATAAGCCTAGGAAGGTTTTTATCTAGGTCTTTTCAAGGCTTTATGGTACAATGATACAATGATGAAACGGATAAGGATAAACGATTATAGAGACATTAGACCCCAAGGAGAAACCGTATTGGTATTGGGGTATTTTGACGGCATTCATCTGGGACACAAGGCTCTTTTGGATAGGGCGCGTACGATAGCTGATCAGCGTGGTCTGACGGTCACAGTCTTGACCTTTCCTGAATCGCCCCAGCTAGCCTTTGCTCGCTTTCGCCCAGATTTACTTCTTCACTTAAGCAGTGAAGAGCGTCGCTATCAACTTTTTGAGCAGTATGGTGTTGACCAGCTCTACCTAACAGATTTTACGAGTGAATTTGCTGCGACGACCCCTCAGGATTTTATTAAAAACTATATCAAGGGTCTACAAGCCAGTGTGGTCGTGGTTGGGTTTGACTATCATTTTGGTAACAGTCGAGCAACGGTGGCTGAGCTAAGAGAAGGCTTTGATGGAGAAGTGGAAGTAATTGGAGAAGTGACCTTAGATGGTGAGAAAATCTCTTCGACTCGGATTCGTAAGGCTGTTCAAGAAGGACGAGTGAGACAGGCCAATCGATTGTTAGGCTATCCCTTTGAAACAAGGGGCATTGTGGTCCACGGCGATGCGCGTGGACGGACCATAGGCTATCCAACCGCCAATCTAGCCCCCCTCGATGCTGTGCATCTACCAGGAGACGGCGTCTATGTTGCAGATGTGGATATTGCAGGAAGTCGCTACCGTGCTATGGCCAGCGTCGGGAAAAACATTACTTTTGATGGGTCTGAGCTACGCTTAGAGGCCCACATATTTGGCTTTGAACGCTATATCTATGGAGAGACCATCACGATTTACTGGCTCGAAAAAATTCGTGAGATGATTAAATTTGATGGCATTGATGCCCTCATGACACAAATGAAAGAGGACGAGCGTATAGCGCTCACTTGGAAGGCACATGATGAAACAAATCATAAATGACTCGCGCTATGAATTAGCGATGATTTTGATGGCTGTACTCTATGTTTTGCTGATTGTAAGTGAAATGTTAGCACTCATCTCTGCTCAAAGTTTCTTCTATCAGTTTTTTGACATCTTACTATGGGCTATTTTTGTGTTTGATTATACTAGCCATCTATACTATTCTGACAGTAAGAAGCGCTACATTCGGAACAATATCCTTGATTTGGTCGCTATCTTACCCTTTGTCCAGTTGGCTGCTTTTTTCAGAATCGGTCGTATTGCCCGGTTTGCCAAGCTATTTGGCCTATTAAAGTTTACACGCTTACTTGCGGTCTCTAGCAAGCTCTGGGATGTCTTGCGCAAACTGATGAATACAAACGGTCTTTCTAAAATCTTGGTTCTCAATTTTGTGGCGGTCATAGTAGCAAGTGGCGTTCTCACGGTTGTAGAGAAGCAGTCCTTTTTAAACTCTCTGTGGTGGTCCATTGTAACCATGACAACGGTCGGATATGGCGATATTGTGCCACAGACGGCACTTGCCAAAATCATTGCCATTGTCCTCATGCTGATCGGTATTTTGACTTTCGGGATGGTGACAGCCATCATCACGCGCTTCTTTGTCGATAGCGAACGGGATGCCAAGATGGATGAGCTGATGGTCAAAATTGAAGAACAAACGCTCCTGTTGCAGCGCTTAGAGGCAAAGATCGCGGCTATATCAGACAAGGAGCAGGGTGACAGATAGGACTCTCAATTTTGTGGTATAGTCGTTTAGTTCATCTTTTATAAAAAAGTGGTCGTTAGAAACTCTGTTTCCCCATTTCCAACCTTGCCCACTTCGCTCTCAAATTTTTAGGCTCAGGCTGAAACAGTTCACCGAACTGTTTCACTCTCCCAGATGATTGGAACTGCTACGATTGTTACTGACTATCGTCAGTATGATTTCCAACCTTCAACAGTCCTTAGACTGTTGAGGCAACCTGCAGCTCGTTGCCTAGTACAAAAAGCAAACCAAAAGACTATAGTTGGGAGATAATCGGATTTTATCTTGTAAAACGCTATTTTCTAGTGTATAATAGATAGTATAAGTTGCAGATTGAGATAGAAAGGTATGCTTATGATTACACTATTTTTGTCACCAAGTTGTACTAGCTGTCGTAAAGCTAGGGCATGGCTAACCAATCATCAGGTACCTTTTTCAGAACATAACATCATGACCAGTCCTTTGACGAAAGAAGAGTTGAAAAATATTTTAGCCTTTACCGAAAATGGCACAGATGATTTGATTTCAACACGTTCAAAGGTCTTTCAAAAGCTCAAGGTTGATGTTGAGGAACTGTCGGTTTCAGAATTGATCGACTTGATTGCGACCTATCCGAGTTTGCTACGCCGTCCGATTATCTTAGATGAAAAACGATTGCAGATCGGCTTTAACGAAGATGAAATCCGTGCCTTTTTACCGCGGAAATATCGCAAGCAGGAATTAAAAAATGCCACATTAAAAGCAGAGATAGGACAAGGATAGAGATGGAAAAGAATTATTTATATCCACTTGATTTTTCGTGGAGCACAGAGGAGATTTCCTCCGTGCTTTCTTTTTTAAATCAAGTAGAAAAGGCTTATGAGGGGGGCGTCACAGTCAGCGCTCTCTTAGAGGCATATGACCAGTTTAAAATGGTCGTAAAGAGTAAAGGGGAAGAACGGCGAATTGGTCGTGAATTTGAAGCAGTCTCAGGCTATTCCATTTATCAGGCACTCAAACAAGCAAAAGACCAGGGGAAGGGAGTGATTTCTCTTGGAAGATAAGTACCAGTTTGCAAAAGAAATCGTCCTTGAAGCAGGAGAGTTTTTAAGGCAGCATTTGCATGACGAGCTTGAAATTGAGGAGAAGGGGCATTTTACAGATTTAGTGACCCAGCTAGATAAGGCGGTACAGGAGCATTTAACAGAGAGGATTTTGGGTCGGTATTGGGACGATTGTATTTTGGGAGAAGAAAGTCCAAGCCACCTACCGCTCGGTCAGGGGAATGTCTGGATTATTGATCCTATTGATGGGACGACTAATTTTATCGTGCAGCAAGCAGATTTTGCTGTCTTGCTCGCTTATTTTGAAAATGGGATAGGGAAATTCGGCTTGATTTATGATGTGATGCAGCAGAAGCTCTACCATGGGGGTGGGGATTTTCCTGTCTATGAAAACGACTCTCTCTTACCTCCCTTTCAGTCCAAGTCTTTAAAAGAAGGGTTAATTGGGCTTAATGCAGGTCTCTATGCCCAAAATTATGATGGACTGGCGCATTTTGCAGACCAAACCTTGGGAACACGTTCCGTTGGTAGTGCAGGGATTAGCTTTGCCCATGTTCTGACAGGGCGATTGCTGGCACAGGCTTCCTATATCTATCCGTGGGACTATGCTGCAGCGAGTATTTTAGGTGAGAAGCTAGGATACACCCTGATGACAACCAAGGGAGACAGACCTGCTTTTTATGGTCGGGAATGTGTGATGCTTGTTCCTACTGAAAAAATAACAGAAATAAAAGGGTATCTACAGTGATGTCATTACCAACAGAATTCAAAGAGAAATACGAACAGTTGCTGGGTGTAGAAGCACCAGCCTTTTTTGAGAGCTTTCAAGAGCCTGCCATCTCTGCTTTCCGGGTCAATCCCTTAAAAGAAAGGCAATCATCATTTGAGCAAAAGATTGAGCAAATGCGCTGGTCTTATTATGGAAAAGTCTCTGGTAAGTCAGTGGAACATGTGACAGGCTTGGTATACTCACAGGAGCCTGCGGCACAAATGGTTGGTCAGGTTGCAGCACCGACTCCGGGTATGAAGGTATTAGACCTGGCTGCGGCTCCTGGTGGTAAGTCTACCCACCTTCTTTCCTATCTGAACAATAGTGGACTCTTAGTCAGCAATGAAATTTCAAAGAAACGCTCGAAGATATTGGTAGAAAATATCGAGCGTTTTGGAGCGCGTAATGTCCTAGTGACGAATGAATCAGCAGAGCGCTTGGCAGAGTTTTTTCCAGCCTATTTTGATATGATCGTCTTAGATGCACCTTGTTCGGGTGAGGGGATGTTTCGGAAGGATCCAGCTGCAATGGAGTATTGGTCAACGACTTATCCAAGCGAATGTGCGCGCTTGCAGAAGGAAATCTTAACTTGGGCTATGGAGATGCTGGCTCCTGGTGGTCAGCTGATATACTCGACCTGTACCTGGGCACCAGAAGAAAATGAGGACATTGTCCGGTGGCTATTAGAGGGCTATGACCTTGAATTGTTGGAGATTCCTAAAGTAAATGGGATGACAGAGGGCATTGAGATGCCTGAGGTAGCCCGTATGTATCCGCATCGTTTCAAGGGAGAAGGGCAATTTGTAGCCAAACTCCGCTATAAAGGTGGGGTGCAATCGAGTAAGAAACACAAGGGAAACAAGTCCAATCTCAATCGGGAGCAACTCCAATTATGGCAGGAGTTTTCAAGGAAGCATCTCAATTTCCAAGCGGCGGGGATTTTACAGGTTTTTGGGGATGAGCTGTATCTTGTACCACAGGACTTACCGAATATCTCAAGGCTGAAAATTGCCCGCAATGGCCTCCATTTAGGGACCTTCAAGAAGAAGCGTTTTGAACCAAGTTTTGCCCTGGGATTAACTCTAAAGAGTGAGGAAGTCAAGCAGCGAATAGAGATCTCCGAGCAGGACTTCATCCAATATGTATCAGGACAGACCCTTGCTGTCTCAAAGGACCTGCCCAACGGATGGTATCAAATCTATGTTGCTGGAAATGGTCTTGGCTTTGCTAAAATCGTCTCAGGAACCCTTAAAAATGCCTTTCCAAAAGGTTTGCGCTTCTAAGTGTTGAGAAAAGATTTTTTTTGCAACTTGTCTTTTTATATGATATAGTGGATATGTGGAAAATTCTTGTAAATTCTGTGTAAAATACATCATTTATCGAGGGAGATTCCACTGAAAAATGTAAAGGAAAAAACGAAATGAAAAAAAAGCAAAAACTTGGTCTTACGGCCTTGTTGCTTGTATCTAGTCTTGCTCTATCGGCTTGCTCATCTTGGATTGACCGTGGTGAGTCCATCACAGCGGTAGGCTCAACTGCCCTCCAACCCTTGGTTGAGGCAGCAGCAGATGAGTTTGGAAGCGTCAATATCGGTAAATCGATCAATGTTCAAGGTGGTGGATCTGGTACTGGTCTATCACAAGTACAGTCCGGTGCTGTACAGATTGGAAATTCCGATGTCTTTGCAGAAGAAAAAGATGGAATTGATGCCAGCAAACTCGTTGATCATCAGGTTGCTGTTGCTGGTCTAGCCGTGATTGTGAATAAGCAAGTGACTGTAAAAGACATCACAACAGAGGACCTTCGCAAGATTTTTACAGGTGAGATCACTAACTGGAAAGAGTTAGGGGGCGAGGACTTGGCGATTTCCATTATTAACCGAGCAGCCAGCTCAGGGTCACGAGCAACCTTTGATAGCGTCATTATGGATGGCAAAAAGGCGACTCAGAGTCAAGAGCAGGACTCAAACGGCATGGTCAAATCTATCGTATCACAGACACCGGGAGCCATTTCCTACCTATCCTTTGCCTATGTGGATGATTCGGTCAAGACCATTAAGCTCAACGGCTTTGCTCCAACAACTGAAAATGTAGCGACGAACGATTGGCCGATCTGGTCTTATGAACACATGTATACCATGGGTGAACCGACAGATTTGACAGAGGAATTTTTAGAGTACATGATGTCAGACGAGGTACAAGATGGTATTGTTGAGAGTATGGGCTATATTTCTATCAACGATATGAAGGTTGTAAAAAGTGCTGATGGCACGGTGACAGAGAAGGAGTAAGCATGAAAAACGAACAGCTCGCAAGAGAACTAATGTCCCCTTCCAAGAACTCTCGTTTAGAGCGATTTGGTAAGGTGATTACGTTTCTTTGCCTATCATTGATTGTCTTTATTGTTGCCATGATTTTGATTTTTGTGGCTCAACGTGGCCTATCCACTTTCTTCGTAGATGGGGTCAGCCTTGCTGATTTTTTATTCGGTAGCAAATGGGAGCCAAATTCAAAAATTTTTGGTGCCTTACCTATGATTTCTGGTTCATTTATCGTTACCATTTTATCTGCCATCGTTGCGACTCCAATCGCTATTGGAGCAGCGGTCTTTATGACAGAGATTTCACCGAAGCGTGGGGCAAAAATCTTACAGCCAGTTATTGAGTTGTTGGTCGGTATTCCATCGGTTGTCTATGGTTTTATTGGTTTACAGGTAGTTGTTCCCTTTGTTCGTTCCATCTTTGGTGGGACAGGTTTTGGTATCTTATCAGGGGTCTTTGTCCTCTTTGTGATGATCTTGCCGACAGTGACCTTTATGACTGTTGACAGTTTGCGGGCAGTGCCTCGTCATTATCGTGAAGCCAGTCTAGCAATGGGGGCTACTCGTTGGCAGACTATCTGGCGTGTTATCTTAAATGCAGCCAAGCCTGGTATTTTTACAGCTGTTATCTTTGGTATGGCTCGTGCTTTCGGGGAAGCCTTGGCTATTCAGATGGTAGTGGGTAACTCAGCTGTTATCCCGACGTCACTAACAACACCAGCAGCGACCCTGACCTCTGTCCTAACTATGGGGATTGGAAATACAGTCATGGGGACAGTTCAGAATAATGTTCTCTGGTCACTGGCTCTGGTACTACTCCTGATGAGTCTTATCTTTAATATGATTATGAAATTTATTACAAGAGAGGGTAAGAAAAACTATGCACGCTAAAAAATTCGATAAATTGGCGACAGGTATTCTTTACTCGATCGCTGGTGTGATTGTTGTGATTCTAACGTCACTCATTCTTTATATCTTGCTCCGTGGTCTGCCCCATATCAGTTGGCAGTTTCTAACCAGCAAATCCTCCTCTTACAAAGCAGGGGGAGGGATTGGGATTCAACTCTATAATTCTTTCTTCCTCCTGGTTGTCACCCTCCTGATTTCCGTTCCTCTATCAACAGGAGCGGGTATCTACCTGGCTGAGTATGCGAAGAAAGGTCCTTTAACAAACTTTATCCGGACCTGTATTGAAATTTTATCCTCTCTCCCTTCAGTTGTCGTTGGTTTGTTTGGTTACTTGATTTTCGTAGTACAGTTTGAGTATGGTTTTTCCATCTTGTCAGGGGCATTGGCCCTCACTGTCTTTAACCTCCCACAAATGACGCGTAATGTGGAAGATAGCCTGCGACATGTTCACCACACCCAGCGTGAGGCGGGGCTTGCTCTTGGTTTGTCTCGTTGGGAGACTGTTCTTCATGTCGTTATTCCAGAAGCCCTTCCGGGAATTGTCACGGGTATCGTCTTGGCTTCCGGTCGGATTTTTGGTGAGGCGGCAGCTCTCATCTATACAGCAGGTCAATCAGCACCAGCTCTTGACTGGACTAATTGGAATCCGCTCAGCGTTACCAGTCCGATTTCTATCTTCCGTCAATCTGAGACTCTTGCAGTCCACATCTGGAAGGTAAATAGCGAGGGGACAATTCCAGATGCGACGCAGGTTTCTGCTGGTAGTGCAGCCATTTTATTGGTATTTATCTTGATTTTTAACCTGTCTGCACGCTATATTGGTAAGAAACTTCATGCGAAAATGACTTCGGCAGCTTAGGTGTCAGACTTATAAGGAGAAAAAATGGCAGATTATAACTGGAATGAACGCCATATCATCACTTTTCCAGAAGAAAAGATTGCCCTTTCAACCAAGGATGTCCATGTTTACTACGGTAAAAATGAGGCGATAAAGGGCATTGATATGCAGTTTGAGAAAAATAAAATTACAGCCTTGATTGGTCCATCAGGTTGTGGGAAATCAACCTATCTTCGCAGTCTCAATCGGATGAATGATACCATCGATATTGCCAAGGTAACAGGACAAATCCTCTATGAGGGGATTGACATCAACCGCCCAGATATGAATGTCTATGAGATTAGAAAACATATCGGTATGGTCTTTCAGCGCCCCAATCCCTTTGCAAAGTCCATCTATCGCAATATCACCTTTGCCCATGAGCGTGCAGGTGTAAAAGATAAAAAAGTCTTGGATGAAATTGTTGAAACCTCTCTCAAACAGGCTGCTCTGTGGGACCAGGTAAAGGATGACTTGCACAAATCAGCCTTTACTCTATCAGGGGGACAGCAGCAGCGTCTATGTATTGCACGCGCGATTTCTGTGAAACCTGAAATCTTACTCATGGATGAGCCTGCTTCAGCGCTTGACCCGATTGCGACCATGCAACTGGAAGAGACCATGTTTGAATTGAAGAAGAACTATACGATTATCATCGTGACCCACAATATGCAGCAAGCGGCTCGTGCGAGTGACTATACAGCCTTCTTCTACTTGGGAGATTTGATTGAGTATGACAAGACGGCTCATATCTTCCAAAATGCGAAACTTCAATCAACGACTGATTATGTATCAGGACACTTTGGATAGAAAGGAAATGTGATGACAGCACCGATTTTACAAGTTAAAGACCTGTCTGTTTACTACAATAAAAAAAAGGCTCTGAACAACGTTTCTATTGATTTTTATCCAAATGAAATCACTGCCCTGATAGGACCATCTGGCTCTGGAAAGTCAACGCTCTTACGCTCCATTAACCGTATGGGAGATTTGAATCCTGAAGTGACCTTGACGGGAGCGATTGATTATAACGGTCGGAATATCTACAGTCCACGAACGGATACCGTTGATTTACGTAAAGAGATTGGCATGGTCTTTCAGCAGCCCAATCCATTTCCTATGTCCATTTATGAAAATGTTGTCTATGGTCTACGAATCAATGGTGTTAAGGACAAGCAGGTTTTAGATGAGGCGGTGGAGAAATCCTTGATAGGTGCGTCTATCTGGGAGGAAGTCAAGGATCGGTTACATGATTCTGCCCTCGGTTTATCAGGTGGACAACAGCAACGGGTTTGTGTGGCACGGGTTCTTGCGACCAGTCCTAAAATTATCCTCCTTGACGAGCCGACATCAGCGCTCGATCCGATTTCAGCTGGAAAGATTGAAGACACTCTACACGGTTTGAAAGATAAGTACACCATGGTCTTGGTCACTCGCTCAATGCAACAAGCCTCACGGATTTCTGACAGAACTGGTTTTTTCCTAGCCGGGGATTTGATTGAGTATGATAAGACCAAGCAAGTCTTTTTAAATCCTTGCCACAAGGAAACCGAGGACTATATTACAGGAAAATTTGGATAATAAAAAGGAACGAATAATTTATGTTAAGAACACAATTTGAAGAAGAATTAGACAAATTGCACAATCAGTTTTATGCCATGGGAAATGAAGTTCTTGGACAGCTTAAAAATACTGTGCAGGCATTTATCACCCATGACCGTGAGTTAGCTAAGGAAGTGATTGAGTCAGATGCAAAAATCAACGCCTTTGAAATCAAGCTAGAGAAAAAATCGCTTGAAATCATCGCCTTGCAACATCCCGTATCCACCGACTTACGTACGGTAATCACCGTTTTAAAAGCAACAAACGACTTAGAACGCATGGGCGATCATGCAGTGTCAATCGCAGAAGCGGCGATTCGTATGAAGGGGGAAACCCGCATTCAGATTGTTGAAGCGGAGATCAAAAAAATGGGGCGTGAGGTTCGTAAATTGGTCGAAGCTGCCTTAGAGTTGTATTTAAATGGTGGCGACACTGAGCAGGCCTATGAGCTAGCTGCTCAAGATGAAATCATTAACCAATATTACAACGATATTCAAGAGTTAGCAACAGAAGAAATCAAGAAAAATCCAGATGCCTTAATCGCTGGACGGGATTATTTCCAAGTTATCTCTTATCTTGAACGTATCGGTGATTACGCCAAAAATATTTGCGAGTGGGTCGTCTACCTCCGTACAGGAAATATCACAGAATTATAAAAGAATCTGGGCTACTCCCCAGATTTTTAGCTTCTTTTAAGTTTAGTCGGCTAAAATACAGGAAACAGAAAACTTCATGGTATAATGATAGCATAGGGGAGACGAGAATGATTAAGATACTATTAGTAGAAGATGATTTGAGTTTATCAAATTCAGTGTTTGATTTTTTAGATGATTTCGCAGATGTGATGCAGGTATTTGACGGTGATGAAGGCTTATATGAGGCAGAGTCGGGTGTCTATGATCTGATTTTGCTGGATTTAATGTTACCGGAAAAGGATGGCTTTCAGGTTCTCAAGGAGTTACGAGAAAAAGGTATCACTACCCCAGTCTTGATTACCACTGCCAAGGAAAGTTTGGACGACAAGGGGCATGGCTTTGAATTGGGGGCGGATGACTACTTGACCAAACCCTTTTACCTGGAAGAATTAAAAATGAGGATTCAAGCCCTTTTGAAACGCTCGGGGAAATTTAATGAAAATGTCTTGAATTTTGGGGAATTGTCTGTCGACCTGTCGACCAACACCACCACTGTCAATCATGATGAAGTAGAGTTTCTCGGAAAGGAATTCGACCTGCTTGTTTATTTCTTGCAGAATCAAAATGTGATTCTCCCTAAGACACAAATCTTTGATCGGATTTGGGGATTTGATAGCGATACGACCATTTCAGTGGTAGAAGTCTATGTTTCTAAAATTAGGAAAAAATTGAAAGGAACGGCCTTTGGTGAGCAGTTGCAAACCCTCAGAAGTGTCGGTTATATTTTAAAAAATGTTGACTAAATTTCGCAAGCTCTACCGCACGGATAATTTTTCATATTTTATCCGTTATTTTGCTGTTTTTACCCTTATTTTCGGTTTAATGACCCTTATTATTTTTCAGCTAATGCGCTCTACCATGTATCGGACTTCAGACGAAAATTTCAAGGAAATTGCCAATAATCCAGAGGTGATGATGGAATTTGCAAGAGCTAGAGGTCTGTCGCCTGAAGCAGAAATCGTTTGGGAAAAAAATACCAGTGGGGACCAAGAGGACAAGGATGCAACGGATGACGAAAAAAAATATAAGCTCTTTTATACAACGTCCAAAATCAGGCTGAATGCCAATTACCACGTAATCCTCTACGATAGCAAGGGCAACCGACTCAACCAAGTGGATTATTTCTCTGGTTTGGCGAGTTTAAGCGTTGACAAGAAGTCTTTAGACAGCATTAAGGAGTGTGCCGTGACAACTCCCTTTGGTGAGCAAGAGTACTATCGCTGTATGACGCTTGCCTTGCCGAGCGACGCTGTCTCAGCCTACACGGGTCTAGACATCAAATATGCCGCCATTCTTTTTAACACCAGTCAAATTAAGTCTTCCATTGCGACTTACGAATCAACGGTCATGTTTGTCATGATTGGCTTTTGGTTGATTTCGATTGTGGCCAGTATCTATCTTTCAAACGTCAGTATGCGCCCGCTCTTAGTCAGTTTTCAAAAGCAGAAGGAGTTCGTGGAAAATGCTAGCCATGAATTGCGAACTCCCCTCACTGTCTTGCAAAATCGCTTAGAAAGTCTCTTTAGACATCCGGAAGCAACGATTATGGATAGTAGTGAGAATATCGCCTCAAGCCTAGCAGAAGTGCGCAACATGCGGCTGTTAACCACCAATTTATTAAACCTTGCTAGACGTGAGGATGGCTTAAAACCAGAAATTGTGGCTGTTCAACCTACTTTCTTTGATAAAACCCTAGCAAACTATAGCATTATAGCCGAAGAAAATGGTAAAATCTTGGAGGTCAACAATCAAGTGGAGGAAGTGCTGTATACAGATAAGACCTTGCTTAAGCAGCTGATGACTATCTTGGTGGATAATGCCATGAAATATTCAGAGAGTGACGGGCATATCTGGATTGACATCTTGATGAAAGACCGCTTCCTTGTCATCAGGGTTGCAGACAATGGTCTTGGGATTAGCCCTGAAAACAAAACAAAGATTTTTGACCGTTTCTACCGCGTGGATAAGGCAAGAACTCGTCAAAAAGGTGGCTTCGGCCTCGGACTGTCTCTTGCCAAGCAAATCGTAGAAGCCCTCGGTGGTCAGATAAGCGTGAAGGATAATCAGCCCAAAGGAAGCGTTTTTGAGCTACGTTTACCCAAGCAAGCATAAGAGACTAGATGACTAGACTAGGGAGAACCTAGTCTATTTTTCTATCGTTGACAAAATATAGGAATGATGATATGGTATACTCAAAGAAAATAGAAATTCGGAGAACTCCCACCATTGATACTCAAGGAACAGCAACAATAGTCTGGTTCTTCTACTCAATAAAAATCAAAAACCGAGACTCTTTACGACGGTTCCTTTTGATTTTTAAGAGTATCCGTTTGCTTTTTGATTGTTAAAGAGTATCCATCGAAGGTAGTTGAAATAAAAGAAAAAGATATGGAGTGTTAGGATGAAAAAACTTTCTTTCGGTATAGTAACCCTACTATCAGTCACGGTTCTATCAGCTTGTTCAACACAAAGGACAAGCGAGCAGTTGGATGCCTTTCAAGTAGAAGCCTCTCAAGAAAAGAAGCAACTTGAGGCTGAATTAACCAATTTAAAAGAAGAGGTCCAAAGAAATTTCTACTATCAACAATTAGGTACGGATAAGGAACGTCGCATCTATCTTCAATTTGTAAATGGCTTAAAAAAACGAACGCAAGTGATTGAGATAGACTTTACCAATGAAGAGAGCTATGCACGAGTATACCTATCTGTTGCCAATGACTATCCAGAATTTTATTGGTTGACTGATGAGGACGCTATGATGGATGGAATTGATTTCCTAGACCTAGAAGAACCATTTTATCCGAGCGACTTATCTTCAGTGGGTAATCAATTAGAGGAACAGGTAACTAGCCTACTGGCACAGATGCCGACTGGGTCAGATTATGAAAAGGTTAAGTATTTTTATGAGACGATTATCAAGCAGACAGAGTATGATATAGAAGCACTAAAGAGTAAGCGTCTTAATTGGAGAAGCCAAGGCATTATGAGTGTTTTAGTAGATAAAAAATCAGTATGTGCAGGCTATAGCCGAGCCTTTCAGTACTTGTGCAAAAAAGCAGGAATTGATTGTATCTATGTGACAGGAGTTGCTAAAGGCGGGCCAGAGGGAGAGATTGGCCATGCTTGGAATTTGGTCAATATCAATGGGCAATATTACGGTGTTGATACAACATGGGGAGATCCTGTTTTTGATCAAGCGATGGGCGGAGAAGTCTATACAGATATTTCCTATGATTACCTATGCGTTCCAAATGAGATGCTTGAAAGAAGTAGAGTGGCTGATAAAGACTTGCTTAAGTACTGGGGTACGGATACTTATTATCAAGCACAGGAGCTGACCTATCCCGTTTGTACGGACAATTCCCTAAACTACTATGTTCAAAAAGGAGTCTATTTTACGGAGTTTAATCAAGGAGCCGTTTTACAATCAATCACTGAGCAAAGACTACAGGGAGCAAGTATCATTCATATCCAATTTGCCACTAAGGAGGCGGCGGAACAGATGATTGCACTGGCCTCAGCAGAAAATAATGCCATTTTTCAGGCCTTGGGGGAGGTAAATAACTACAAATATGTCTATAATGAACAAAGTTACACTTTTGAAGTGACGGAATGGTATTAGAAAATGCCCCAGCGCCCTCTAGCCAATACTCGCTAAAAGGATGGTATGTTGCCCAGGTTCTCTACCTCGGTATTCCTCGTCTGTTTATGGATGTTCTTTGAGTATTAGACTGAAAAATAGCAATTTTCTGACTTTCCTCATAATGATGAAAAGAGTCTGGTAACGGTTGCAATATCTTATTTTTATGTTAAAATAAATGTGTGTTTAAGCACATATTATTTCATACCTATTGGTTGACAGTAGGAGAAAAGGAGAGAAACATGAAAAGAAGTTGGAAGCTAATGCTGCTCAGTTTTGTTGCAGTATTGCTGATGATAGGCTGTTCTGCTGCCCAAAAAAGTGGAACCTTTGAAGGTGTAGGTAGTGGTAAGCACGGGGACATCAAGGTGGCTGTTACCATTAAAGACGGGGCAATTACCAAAATCGATGTCTTGGAGCAGGATGAAAATAAGGTTTTGTCTGAACCAGTTTATGAAGAGCTACAAGATATGATCATCGCTCAAAATTCAGCAGATGTCGAAGCAGTATCTGGTGCTTCTGCAACGAGTGAGGGATACCTCAATGCGGTAAAAGATGCGGTTGAAAAATCAGGCATCACCCTTGTAGCAGCTAAAAAGTCAAAACAAGCCAAAGAAAAAGACCAGATTCCTTCAGAGCAAACCTTTGATGTGGTAGTTGTTGGTTCTGGCGGAGCAGGATTTAGTGCGGCAATTGAAGCAGCAGAAGCTGGAAAAAAAGTAGCTATTTTAGAAAAACTTCCTGCTATTGGAGGAAATACCCTCCTTTCTGGTGGTGAAATGAATGCACCTGGTAACTGGGTCCAAAAGAAATTGGGCATTGAAGGAGACTCCGTAGACATCTATTATCAAGATACTATGAAAGGTGGCGACAATGTCGGAGATCCAAAGATGGTTCGCTTGATGGCTGAAAAGGCCTTGGAATCTGCTGAGTGGCTCCGAGATGACATCAAGGTTGAGTTTCTACCGGACCAATTATTCCAATTTGGTGGCCATACTTACAAGCGTGCTTTGATTCCAGTGGGACATACAGGTGCCGAGCTAATCTCTAAATTAAAGATGAAGACCGACGAGTTGAAGATTCCAGTCTTTTTGAATGTGAAAGCTGAGAAGTTGATCAAAGACGACAGTGGAAAAATCGTTGGTGTTACAGCAACAGATAAAGATAAGCGTGAATTGACATTCACTGCCAAAAATGCTGTCGTGTTGACAACAGGAGGCTTTGGCTCAAATGTTGAGATGCGTAAACAGTACAATAAAGAGTACGATGAGCGCTACTTGTCTACGGATTCTGTTGGTACAACAGGAGACGGAATTGTCATGGCACAAGAAGTGGGTGCAGCCCTTACCAATATGGAAAGTATCCAAACCTATCCGATTGCTAATCCAAAGACAGGTATGATTTCCTTGTTAGCAGATACTCGCTTTGACGGCGCCATCTTGGTCAACCAAGAAGGAAAACGCTTTGTAGAAGAGTTGGAGCGCCGTGATGTGATTTCTAAAGCTATTCTTGCTCAAACAGGTGGCTATGCCTACCAAATTTGGAACGATGATATCGATGCTATTTCCAAGACGAAGGAAGCTCATAAGGCTGAATATGACGAATTGATTCGTGAAAAATTACTGGTCAAAGCCGATACGATTGAAGAAGCAGCCAAGTTTTTCGACATTGATGTGGATAGCTTGAAAGAAACTCTTGCAAAAGTGAATGCCTATGCAAAAGAAGGGGAAGATAAGGAGTTCCACCACCGTGGAGGTTTGGTATCCCTTGAAAAAGGACCATACTATATCGAAAAAGCTTCACCGTCTGTCCACCACACCATGGGAGGACTTGTCATCAATGAAAAGACAGAAGTCTTAGATGAAAATGGAAAGGTTATCCCAGGACTTTATGCAGCGGGAGAATTGACAGGTGTCATCCAAGGTAAAAACCGTCTAGGAGGGAATGCGATTACGGATATTATTACATACGGACGCATTGCTGGTAAAGAAGTTGGTGCAATGAAATAATACTCAATGAAGATTAAAAAGCTGACTGCCTGTCAAACGGGCGGTCAGCTTTTTATAGTCTTTAAAAAACAAAAAGAGATCCAGTGGCCTCGACTCGCTATCTCGTTTCTAGGCTCGTGAAAAAGAGGTCCAATGGACCTCGACTCGCTATCTCATTTCTAGGCTCGTGAAAAAGAGGTCCATTGGACCTCGACTCGCCACCTCATTTCCAGGCTCGTGAAAAAGAGGTCCATTGGACCACGACTCGCTACCTCATTTCCAGGCTCGTGAAAAAGAGGTCCACTGGACCACGACTCGCTACCTCATTTCCAGGCTCGTGAAAAAGAGGTCCATTGGACCTCTTTTTTATGCAAGTTTTGATGCAAGACGTGCCTTGTCGCGACTCGCTTTGTTTTTATGAATCAAGCCCTTAGTTTCTGCTTTATCAATAGCTGAGCTAGCAGCGCGGAAAAGCTCCTCAGAAGGATTTGCTTCAAATGCTTTGATTGCAGTACGCATAGCTGATTTTTGAGCTGAGTTTTTTTCGTTTTGTTTTACGTTCAATTCAGCACGTTTGATAGCTGACTTAATGTTTGCCAATGGTTTCACCTCCACCTATTCTATACTAACTATACTATTATATCTGAAAAAATAGATTTTGACAAGAAGAAATTATTTTTTCAAGTAAATTTCATCAATTTCATGATTTTTTGCCTTATGAAGAATGATGTCCGCCCGATGTCGAGTTGGCTCGATGTAGTCTCTTAGGTTAACTAGATTGATGGTTTCCCAGATGCTGTGGGCAAAGCTGGAGATTTCCTCCTCGGACATGTTCAAAAAGCGGTGATAGTAATTACTAGGGTTACTTTTAGCTAGTGTTAATAGTTTCTTAAAGCGTTCCAGATACCAGCTCTCGATATTTTCTACCGCTGCATCAACATAGATAGCTAAATCGAAGTAGTCGCTGATGTAGAGGTGTTGGTTTTGGGGGTTCTGAAAGATGTTGATTCCTTCAACGATTAGAAAGTCAGGAGCTGAAATGGTCTGATACTGGTCTGGTACAATATCGTAGACTTCATGGGAGTAGACAGGAATTTGGAAATCATGTCCATTTTCAATGGTATTCAAAAAGTCAAGGAGCAATTCCATGTTGTAAGATTCGGGAAATCCCTTTCGATCAAGGAGCTTCTTTTCCTTCAGCAGGGCATTGGGATAGAGAAAGCCGTCCGTTGTGACCATCTCCACCTTGGCATGCTTAAAGGTTCTCGTCAGTAAAATCTGCAAGAGCCTGCTAGTCGTTGATTTTCCGACAGCCACGCTTCCAGAAATTCCGATGATAAAGGGTTGGCTCTTGATTTTTTTTTGTAAAAAAAGGCTTTTAGAGAAAGAAAGGTCCTCACTTGCTTTCTTATAAATCCGAATCAGATTGATGAGCGGCAGGTAGACATCAAGGACATCTTGGAGGCTAATTGTATCATTGAAACTTTTGATAGAATTTAGTTCATCCTGCGTGAGTGGAACAGTTGTATTCCTATGCAGTTGCTGCCAGGTTTGACGGTTAATTTTTTCAAAATTGATTAGTTCATTCTTCATAGCACCATTGTAGCATGATTTTTTACAAGTGTAAAATGATTGAAAGGAGTAAGGCAATCTCTTGTAAACGTTTTTATTAAATGGTATAATAAGGGTATGGTAAATATGTATTACGAGAAAAATCCTAGTGTGGCTCATGATCTTCATGAGCTTCATGTCACTCTGCTCGGACAAGAGATGTTTTTCTTAACTGATGCAGGTGTATTTAGTAAGAAGATGGTAGACTACGGTAGCCAAGTTCTTTTAAATACAGTGGATTTGGACGAGGGCAAAAGATTGTTAGATGTGGGCTGTGGATATGGTCCACTTGGTTTGACTTTAGGGAAAGTTTTTGGGGTTTTGCCCACTCTGATTGATATTAACAGTCGAGCCATTGATTTGGCCATTCAAAATGCTGACAGAAATAAGGTTCAGGCCTCTATTTTTCAATCGGATATTTATGAAAATGTATCCGAAACCTTTGACTATGTCATTTCAAATCCGCCGATTCGAGCAGGAAAGGCAGTCGTGCATGAAATCATCCAAGGTGCGGATAACTGTCTGGTGATTGGCGGACGGTTGTTTATCGTGATTCAGAAAAAGCAGGGTGCACCGAGCGCCAAAGCAAAAATGGAGGAGGTTTTTGGAAACTGCACAATCCTGAGAAAAGATAAGGGATATTATATTTTAGAAAGTGTGAAAGAATGAGGACGGTCGACTTAATTCAGAAAAAGCGAGATGGTCATGAACTGACGACAGATGAAGTAAACTGGCTGATTAGTGGCTACGCTACAGGCAGTATCCCAGATTATCAGATGGCTGCATTTGCTATGGCAGTTTACTTTAGGGGGATGTCTACAAGGGAAATCTCTGATTTAACCATGGCAATGGTCGCAAGTGGTGAAGAAATTGATTTGTCAGCCATTTCAGGTATTAAAGTGGATAAGCACTCCACTGGAGGTGTTGGTGATAAGGTAACCTTGATTCTAGCTCCACTAGTGGCTAGTTTTGGTGTTCCGGTTGCCAAAATGAGTGGTCGTGGCTTGGGGCATACAGGAGGTACTCTAGATAAGCTAGAATCTATCAGGGGTTACCAGATTGAAGTGACACAAGACCAGTTTATCCAGCAGGTACAAGACATTGGTCTAGCGGTTATCGGTCAATCGGATAATATGGTCAAGGCGGATAAATTGCTCTATGCCCTTAGGGATGTGACTGCAACAGTTGATATTATTCCCTTGATTGCAAGTTCTGTTATGTCTAAGAAAATTGCGGCAGGGGCTGATGCGATTTTACTGGATGTAACAGTTGGTGAAGGCGCTTTTATGAAAAACATAGAGGATGCTCGCCAATTAGCACAAACCATGGTTGAACTCGGAAAGGCAGTCGGCAGAAAGACGGTTGCTGTGATTACTGACATGTCCCAACCAGTCGGGACAAGTATCGGAAATCGGCTTGAAATTTTAGAAGCCTTGGAGATTTTGCAGGGCAAGGGACGTGAGGATGTGACCGAATTTATTTGTGAATTGGCACAAATCATGCTGGGGCTTGCTGATGTTAAAAAGACAGTAGAAGAAGTCCGTAAGCACTTGTTGGATGGCTCTGCCCTTCAAAAATTTGAAGAAATGATAGTTGCTCAGGGAGGGGAGCTAGAAGATTTGTATCGTCAGGTGCAAGTTTCTTATCAAGTACCAGTGCTCGCCCAGAAAAGTGGGGTTATTACAGCTCTACCAGCTTTGGAATTTGGCTTGTTTGCCATGAAACTGGGCGCAGGTCGGGCAGTCAAGACAGATTCGCTTGACTATGAGACAGGAATTGTCTTTCATAAAAAAGTTGGAGAAGCCGTCAAAGAAGGTCAGGAAATCGCAACTATTTTTGCAAATGAAAATATTTCAGAAAATATGCTTACAAATTTCCAAAAAAATGTTAAAATAGGGAATATGAGCGTAAAGCCGAAAGAAATTATCGAAATTGTATCATAATGTACGGAGAAAAACATGAAATTAAATAAATATATTGATCATACATTGCTTAAACCCAATGCAACAGAAGAGCAAATCCTAGCAATTATTGAAGAAGCGAAAGCGTACGACTTTGCAAGTGTCTGCGTCAATCCAACTTGGGTGGCTCTTTCAGCTCAGGAACTAAAAGATACAGATGTGAAAGTTTGCACGGTCATCGGTTTCCCTCTAGGGGCCAATACATCAGCAGTCAAGGCCTTTGAAACCAAGGATGCGATTGCAAATGGGGCAGATGAAATTGATATGGTCATCAATGTCGGAGCCCTTAAAGCGCAAGATTATGATCTTGTATTGAAAGATATTCAAGCGGTTGTAGAAGCAAGTGGCGATAAATTGGTCAAGGTAATTATTGAAACCTGTCTATTGACAGATGATGAAAAAGTAAAAGCATGTCAGTTGTCACAAGAAGCGGGCGCTGACTTTGTCAAGACTTCTACAGGTTTTTCAACTGGTGGTGCTACGGTGGAAGATGTAGCCTTGATGAGGAAAACAGTCGGTCCAGATATGGGGGTAAAAGCATCTGGTGGAGCTCGCTCTTACGATGATGCAAAAGCCTTTATTGACGCAGGTGCGACTCGTATTGGAGCCTCTTCTGGTGTAGCAATTATGAAGGGAGAAAAGGCAGATGGCGACTACTGATTTAATTGATTTATCTATTGAAGTTAGTAAAAAAGCCTATGTTCCTTATTCCCACTTTCCTATCGGTGCTGTATTAGTTGCTAAAGACGGGCAGGTCTTTACAGGTGTTAATATTGAAAATGCTAGCTTCGGTCTGACAAACTGTGGCGAGAGGACAGCAATTTTCAAAGCTGTTTCAGAAGGAGTGTTGGAGTTTTCGGAGTTAATCGTCTATGGTGAGACAGAAAAGCCGGTATCGCCATGTGGCGCATGTCGTCAAGTTATGGCAGAATTTTTTGAACCGGACTTAACTGTAACATTGGTTGCTAAAGATAAATCGACAGTCGAGATGACAGTCGGGGAATTACTTCCGTATTCTTTTACAGACTTAAGCTAGGTCTGTAAGGCAGTTATTTGACTGCATCATTTCCATTTTGCAACGAAAGTTGCACAAAGAATTTTTAGGAGGGTTCAGAAATGAACAAAAAACTTATTGGTTTAGGTGTTGCAACTCTTGCAACTGTAGCACTTGCTGCTTGTGGTAACCGTGCAGCTAAGAATGATTCAAGCTCAAGCGCTGATTCAGCAGTAAAAGCAGCAGTTGTCACTGACGTCGGTGGTGTTGACGACCGTTCATTTAACCAATCAGCTTGGGAAGGTTTGACTGCATGGGGAGAAGAGAATAGTCTTAAGAAAGATGAAGGGTATACCTACTTCCAATCCGGTAGTGAATCTGATTATGTAACAAACCTTGATTCAGCTGTTTCAGGTGGTTACAACTTGATATTTGGTATCGGTTTTGCCTTGGAAAATGCGATTGCTGAAGTAGCGCCAAACAATCCTGATACTAACTATGTTATTGTTGATAGTGTTGTAAAAGATCAAAAGAACGTAGCTAGCGTAGGCTTTGCAGACCACGAGGCATCTTATCTTGCTGGTGTAGCGGCTGCTAAGTCAACGAAAACAAATCATGTAGGCTTTATCGGTGGTATGGAATCTGTCATCATCGACCGTTTTGAAGCAGGTTTCGTAGCAGGTGTAAAATCTGTTAATAAAGATATTAAAGTAACGGTTGACTATGCAGGTTCATTTGCGGATGCAGCGAAAGGTCAGACCTTGGCTGCTGCTCAATATGCTGCTGGAGCAGATGTAATCTTCCACGCATCAGGAGGTACGGGTAACGGTGTCTTTGCAGCGGCGAAAGCAGAGAACGAAACACGTAACGAAGCAGATAAGGTTTGGGTAATCGGGGTAGACCGTGACCAGTCAGCAGAAGGTAAATATACTTCAAAAGATGGAAAAGAGTCGAACTTCGTATTGGCTTCCACTCTTAAAGAAGTGGGTACTTCTGTAAAAGATATTGCCAACAAAGCTCTTAAGGGAGAATTTCCTGGTGGTGAAATCATCACATTCTCACTGGCTGATAAAGGGGTAGACTTGGCTGAAACAAATCTTTCAAGTGATACTTCAGAAGCAGTAGCAGCTGCTAAGAAAGATATCTTGGATAAAAAAGTTGAAGTGCCAGAAGCACCTGAGAAAAAATAATAGATAGTTTGTGATCCGAAACGGCGACCTGACTCGGTCGCCGTTTTAGGAATTGAGATTGTATGATTTCAGTAAAGCCTATCAATCCATGTTTGGTGGGTTTTACTGACAAAATATAGTCCGAAAGGAAAGAAGATTATGACAAAAGATTATGTCATTGAGATGCGAGAAATCACAAAGATCTTTGGTGATTTTGTAGCAAATGATCATATCAATTTAAATGTCAGACGTGGAGAGATTCATGCCCTTTTAGGAGAAAACGGTGCAGGTAAGTCTACATTGATGAATATGCTTGCGGGCCTCTTAGAACCGACAAGTGGAGAAATTGCTATAAATGGTCAAGTTGTAACAATTGATTCCCCATCCAAGGCAGCGCATTTAGGAATTGGGATGGTTCACCAGCACTTTATGCTCGTGGATGCTTTTACGGTTGCTGAGAATATTATTTTAGGAAGTGAAACCACAAAAGCTGGTGTGATAGATATTAAACAGGCTATCAAGGATATTAAAGAATTATCAGCTAAATATGGTTTAGAGATGGATCCAACTGCCAAAGTGGCGGATATTTCAGTGGGCGCCCAACAGCGAGTGGAGATTCTCAAGACTCTCTACCGTGGGGCCGATTTATTGATTTTTGATGAGCCGACAGCTGTTTTGACACCAGCAGAAATCACAGAACTTCTCAAAATCATGAAGACTCTGGTTCAAGAAGGAAAATCCATTATTCTAATTACTCATAAGTTAGACGAAATCCGTGCGGTTGCTGATAGCGTAACGGTTATCCGTCGCGGAAAATCGATTGAAACAGTTGAAGTTGCTGGAGCAAGCAATAAAGACTTGGCAGAGTGGATGGTTGGACGCTCCGTATCCTTTAAGACAGAGAAAGTAGCAGCAGATCCAAAAGAGGTTGTCTTATCTATTAGAGATTTAGTTGTTCATGAGAATCGAGGAATTCCAGCTGTAAAAGGCCTATCGCTTGATGTTCGAGCAGGGGAAGTTGTTGGGATTGCAGGGATTGATGGAAATGGCCAAAGCGAGCTTATTCAAGCGATTACAGGACTTCGCAAGGTAAAGTCTGGTCAAATTTTCATTAAAGGCACAGAAGTAGTCGGAAAACCACCTCGGAAAATTACCGAGATGAATGTGAGCCATGTGCCAGAAGACCGTCACCGTGATGGCCTAGTCTTGCAGATGACTGTGGCTGAAAATATCGCTTTACAGACCTATTATAAGGAGCCGATTTCCAAAAATGGAATCTTGAATTATGATGTGATAAACCAAAAAGCTCGTGAATTGATGGAAGAATTTGACGTTCGTGGTGCGAGTGAGCTTGTCCCAGCCAAGGCTCTTTCTGGAGGAAACCAGCAGAAAGCTATTATTGCACGAGAAATTGATCGCAATCCTGATTTATTGATTGTCAGTCAACCAACGCGTGGTCTTGATGTTGGAGCGATTGAATATATCCGGAAACGTCTTATAGCAGAGCGTGATAAAGGAAAGGCTGTACTGGTCGTTAGCTTTGAATTGGATGAAATTTTGGATGTATCAGATCGTATTGCAGTGATTCACGATGGTGTTATTCATGGTATTGTGGATCCTGAAAAGACCAATAAACAAGAACTAGGATTCCTAATGGCTGGTGGAAAACTGGAAAAGGAGGAAGCAAATGGCTAAGAAGTTACAAAACATAACCCTCCCCCTACTTGCGGTTGTGTCTGGCTTATTACTAGGAGCTATCATCATGCTTGTGTTTGGCTATGACCCTATTGCAGGTTATGATCAATTATTTTATTCGGCTTTTGGCTCTGTAAAATCTATCGGGGAGATTTTTGCGGCTATGGCTCCACTCATCTTTACAGCGCTAGGATTTGCAGTAGCTAGTCGTGCCGGATTCTTTAACGTGGGGCTTTCAGGTCAAGCACTTGTAGGCTGGGTATTTGCAGCTTGGTTTGCCTTAGCCAATCCAGATTTGCCACGTCCTTTGTTAATCCTTGCAACTGTTTTAGTTGCGATGATAGCAGGGGGGCTTGCAGGAGCAATTCCAGGAGTTTTACGTGCCTATCTTGGAACGAGTGAGGTGATTGTGACCATTATGATGAACTACATCTTACTGTATACGAGTAACTATATTATTCGCAATGTCTTTGCGGCTGATTTGATGAAGAACAAGGATTCTAGTATCAATATCTCAGCCAATGCCTCCTATCGTTTGGATTGGCTGACAGAGCTAACAGCAAATTCTCGGATAAATATTGGGATTTTCTTTGCCATTATTGCCGTGATAATCATTTGGTTCCTACTGACTAAAACAACCCTTGGGTTTGAGATTCGTTCTGTGGGACTCAATCCAACGGCTTCTGATTACGCAGGAATGTCTGCTAAGCGGACCATCATTCTCTCCATGATTATCTCAGGTGCCTTGGCAGGTATCGGTGGTGCTATTCAGGGACTTGGGACCTTCCAAAATGTCTATACTCAAGGTGGAAATTTAGATATTGGCTTTAATGGAATGTCTGTAGCTTTACTGGCCTCTAATTCGCCGTTAGGAATTCCCTTTGCCGCTTTCTTATTTGGAACCTTGTCAATCGGAGCACCTGGTATGGTGAAGGCGCAGATTCCACCTGAATTGATCAACGTAGTCACCGCCTCTATCATCTTCTTTGTCGGTGTTAAATTCATCTTTGAACAATTATTAAAACGTAGAAAAAAAGCGAAAGGAGCTAACTAGGTATGAATCTGACAATCGTAACGCTGCTTGTTTCGCAAATGTTGATTTATTCAGCTCCCCTTATTTTTACTAGTCTTGGCGGAGTATTCTCTGAACGTGCTGGTATTGTCAATGTGGGACTGGAAGGCATCATGGTAATCGGTGCTTTTGCTGGAGTTGTATTTAATATTGAATTTGCCAGTATTTTTGGAAAGACAACTCCGCTGTTAGCTGTCTTGGTCGGTGGAGTAGCTGGCTTGCTGTTTGCGATTATCCACGCAGTAGCAACCATTCATTTTCGTGCAGACCATGTCGTATCAGGAACGGTCCTCAATCTACTAGCACCTGCTTTATCCGTTTTTCTGGTCAAGGTTCTGTACCACAAGGGGCAGACAGATAGCATTCCAGAATCATTTGGTAAATTTTCATTTCCAGTGTTGGAAAAGATTCCAGTCATTGGGGATGTGTTCTTTAAAAATACCAGTTTAATGGGCTATATCGCCATCGCCATGGCCTTTCTATCTTGGTTTATTCTTTATAAAACGAAATTTGGTTTGCGTCTTCGTTCAGTTGGTGAGCATCCACAAGCTGCTGATACATTAGGTATCAATGTATATCTGATGCGCTATGCTGGTGTTCTTATTGCTGGTTTTCTCGGTGGCGTTGGAGGTGCTGTCAGTGCCCAAACCGTTAATATTAACTTCTCAGCAACGACTATTGTCGGATCTGGCTTCATCGCTCTCGCAGCTGTGATTTTCGGTAAATGGAATCCACTTGGTGCCATGCTGGCTAGTCTATTCTTTGGTTTGTCTCAAAGTTTGGCAGTTATTGGCGCCCAGCTTCCAGGTCTTTCACAAGTTCCTACTGTGTATCTACAGATTGCACCTTACCTAATTACGGTAGTGGCCCTAGCAGCTTTCTTTGGAAAAGCAGTAGCACCGAAAGCAGATGGTATCAACTATATCAAATCTAAATAATAAAAATGGAGCTGAGCATCTTGCTCAACTCCTTCTTTTTATTTATTTTATACTCTTCAAATTTCTTCAAACCTCGTCAGCCTTGCCGTACTTTACGGAGGTCATTGGCTTTCTCCAGTTCGAGCTGCCACCTTCTATAGTCCTTAGAGGTATAGAAGCAACCTTGGGCTAGCTTCCTAGTTTGCTTTTTGATTTTTAGTGAGTATTAGTTTTTAACGGATGCAGCAATTTCTGGATTTGCAAAAGCATCGTCCATAATATCTTTTAACTGCTTAGCAGATGCCTGCATTTTTTGCAATTCAGCATCGTTCAATGGAATGTTGACTGGACGAACGATACCGTGAGCGCCAATAATTGCTGGTTGTCCGATAAAGACATCTTCAACACCTTCATATTGACCGGATTGGTAAACAGAGAGTGGTAGTACTGCATTTTCATCATCAAAAATTGCCTTAGTGATACGGGCAAGGGCAGCACCGATACCATAGTAAGTAGCACCCTTTTTATTGATGATAGAGTAGGCAGCATCACGAACAGATACAAACAAGTCAACAAGTCCTTGCTCATCAATATCACGGTTGTCTTGCAACCAACGTTCTAATTTCACCCCTGCAACGTTTGCATGTGACCATACAGCAAATTCAGAATCACCGTGTTCACCCATGATATAGGCGTGAACTGAACGTGCATCAATTCCGATTTTTTCAGCAAGTGCTTGACGGAATCGAGCAGAATCAAGAGAGGTACCTGAACCAATCACACGCTCTTTAGGGAAGCCTGAGAATTTCCAAGTAGAATAAGTAAGGATGTCAACTGGGTTCGCTGCAACGAGGAAAATACCATTGAAGCCAGAATTAACAATTTCGGTTACGATTTGTTGATTGATGCGAAGGTTTTTTTCAATCAACTGCAGACGAGTTTCACCTGGTTTTTGTGGCAAGCCTGCTGTCAAGACAACAAGATCTGCATCATGTGCATCAGAATAATCAGCAGAGTAGATTTTTTTAGGTGAAGTGAATGCAAGAGCGTGGCTCAAATCTTCTGCATCGCCTTGTGTACGATCTTTGTTGATGTCAACAATACCTAATTCTTGACCAATTCCTTGGTTGACAAGTGCATAAGCATACGCAGAACCTACAGCACCATCACCGACAAGAATAACTTTTTTATGTTGTTTAGTTGCAGTCATGTTCTAAACATCTCCTTAGTTTTATTTGGGGACTCACGTCCCAATCATCTATCATTCTAGCACTTTTTAGGTACTTTGTCACTTGTGAAAGACGCTTTGAAAATGTTTACATTACAGCTTGCCAGCAAGAAAATTTCTTCACAATATGTTATAATATAATAGATACTTTCTAGAGAAAAGAGACAGATTTAATGCAGGATAAAAATTTAGTAGATGTAAATCTGACTAGCGAAATGAAGACTAGCTTCATTGATTATGCAATGAGCGTTATTGTCGCACGAGCCCTTCCTGATGTGAGAGATGGTCTAAAGCCCGTTCACCGTCGCATTTTGTACGGGATGAATGAATTGGGGATTACGCCAGATAAACCGCATAAAAAATCCGCTCGTATTACCGGGGATGTCATGGGTAAATACCACCCGCATGGTGATAGTGCGATTTATGAGGCGATGGTCCGGATGGCTCAATGGTGGAGCTACCGTTGCATGCTAGTGGATGGACATGGAAACTTTGGTTCAATGGACGGAGACGGAGCGGCTGCCCAGCGGTATACTGAGGCGCGCATGACTAAAATTGCTCTTGAAATGTTGCGAGACATCAACAAGAACACCGTCAATTTTGCAGATAACTATGATGCTAGTGAGCGCGAGCCAGAGGTACTGCCTGCCCGTTTTCCAAACCTCCTAGTCAATGGTACTACAGGTATTGCGGTAGGGATGGCGACGAATATTCCTCCCCACAATCTTGGTGAGACGATTGAAGCGGTCAATTTGATTATCGATAATCCAGAAGCGACCACTCGGGATATTATGGAAGTCTTGCCAGGACCTGATTTTCCAACGGGTGCTCTTGTCATGGGGAAATCAGGGATTCACCGTGCTTATGAAACCGGGAAAGGGTCTATTGTCCTGCGCTCTCGGACAGAAATCGAGGAATACGGGAATGGGCGTGAGCGTATCGTTGTTACCGAATTTCCTTACATGGTCAATAAGACAAAAGTTCATGAGCATATTGTTCGTCTGGTGCAGGAAAAACGTATCGATGGGATTACCGCTGTTCGTGATGAATCCAATCGCGAGGGAGTTCGTTTTGTCATTGAAGTGAGACGCGATGCGTCGGCTAATGTTATTTTAAATAACCTTTTCAAACTAACCCAGCTTCAAACTAACTTTAGTTTCAATATGTTAGCCATTCAAAATGGCGTTCCAAAGATTCTCTCTGTTCGCCAAATCTTGGACGCATATGTGGAACATCAAAAAGAAGTGGTGACCCGCCGAACTCAATTTGATAAAGAAAAAGCTGAAGCACGCGCCCATATTTTAGAAGGTTTACTGATTGCCCTAGACCATATTGATGAAGTCATCAGGGTTATTCGTAACAGTGAAACCGATGCGATTGCTCAGGCTGAATTGATGAGTCGTTTTGCATTGTCCGAACGGCAAAGTCAAGCGATTTTAGATATGCGCCTTCGTCGTTTGACGGGATTGGAGCGCGATAAGATCCAATCAGAATACGATGAACTGCTTGCCTTGATTGCAGATTTGGCAGATATTTTAGCCAAACCAGCCCGTGTTGTCCAGATTATTAAGGACGAGCTAGAGGAAATTAAGCGCAAATATGCCGATCCTCGTCGGACAGAATTGATGGTTGGAGAAGTTTTATCACTGGAAGATGAGGACTTGATTGAAGAAACAGATGTGCTAATCACGCTGTCAAATCAAGGCTATATCAAACGTCTTGCCCAGGATGAATTCCATGCTCAAAAACGTGGAGGACGCGGTGTTCAAGGAACGGGTGTCAAAGATGATGATTTTGTTCGTGAATTGGTTTCTACTAGCACGCATGATAGGCTCCTCTTCTTTACTAATAAGGGCCGAGTCTACCGTCTAAAAGGGTATGAAATCCCTGAATATGGTCGTACAGCCAAGGGCTTACCAGTGGTGAATCTCTTGAAATTGGAAGAAAATGAATCCATTCAAACGATTATCAATGTGACCAGGGAGCAAGAAGAAGGGCATTACCTCTTCTTTACCACACGTCAAGGGATTGTCAAACGGACCAGCGTTGCCGAATTTGGTAACATTCGTCAGAATGGTTTAAAGGCTCTAAATCTGAAAGAAGATGATGAATTGATTAACGTATTCTTGACAGATGGTCAGACAGATGTTATTATGGGGTCTAAATTTGGCTACGCTGTTCGTTTCACAGAGACAGATGTCCGAAATATGGGGCGTATTGCAACTGGTGTACGGGGTATGCGACTCCGAGAAGGGGATTGCCTGGTCGGTGCTGCAGTTGTCTCAGATGACCAAGAGGTGCTGGTCCTGACAGAAAACGGTTTTGGAAAACGTACCTTGGCCTCAGAATATCCAACCAAGGGTCGTGGTGGTAAAGGAATCAAGACGGTTAAAGTTGCAGAAAAGAATGGTTACCTAGCAGGATTGACCACGATTTCAGGTGATGAAGATATTATGGTGATTACAGATACAGGGGTTATCATTCGGACAAATGTAGCCAATATCTCCCAAACGGGTCGTGCGACCATGGGGGTAAAGGTCATGCGCTTGGATGAAGAAGCTCGTATCGTCACCTTCGCCTTAGTAGATGCTGTAGATTCTAAAGATGTAGAGGAAGAGTAATTTTATATGACTAATCGTAAACGTTCTAGTAATAAGAAAACCAGTGGCATTTGGAGAAATGTCCTAGCAGCTGTCTTTCTCCTGATTGCCCTCGCCTTGATTTTTAATACCTCGATTCGCAATATGGTTATTGCTTGGAATAGTAATCGCTATCAGGTGACTAAGGTTACAGAAGCTGATATTGAGAAAAATAGGCAGGCAGAAACTACCTTTGATTTTGAACAGGTAGAATCTATCTCGACTGAGGCTGTTTTAAAGGCACAATGGGAAGCCCAAGAATTGCCTGTTATTGGAGGAATTGCGATTCCAGATTTGAATGTGAATCTTCCTATTTTTAAAGGCTTGTCGAATGTAGCCCTCATGTATGGAGCAGGGACAATGAAGGAGACTCAGGAAATGGGTCAGGGCAATTATTCATTGGCCAGCCATCATATCTTTGGAATTGCTGGGGCGAGCGAGACTCTCTTTTCACCGCTTGAAAAAGCGAAAGAGGGGATGAAGATTTATTTGACAGATAAGCAAAACGTCTATACCTATCTTGTAACAAGTGTGCAATCAGTTACTCCAGAAAGCGTCTATGTCATTGATGATGTTGAAGGTCAAACAGAAGTTACACTTGTCACCTGTGAGGATATTCAGGCAACGATGCGGACGATTGTCAAAGGGAACTTGGAAAGTGTCACACCCTACAACGAAGTTTCAAAAGATGTTCTGAAGCACTTTGAAAAGAAATACAACCAAGTTCAATTATAGGCTGCTATTATAGTACTTTTAGTACTAGGCAACGAGCTGCAGGTTGCTTCAACAGTCTAAGGACTGTTGAAGGTTGGAAATCATACTGACTATTGTCAGTAACAATCGTAGAGTACGGCAAAGCGAGTTCCAATAATCTGGGAGAGTGAAACAGTTCGGTGAACTGTTTCAGCCTGAGCCTAGAAATTTGAGAGCGAAGTAGGCAAGGTTGGAAATAGGGAAACGGAGTTTCTAACGACCACTTTTTTAATGAAAGGTTGTAGGCTGAAAACCTCCACTGGAGCTTTTCACTCATCGAAGTAATAGAAGAGACGCAGCTGTTTCAGTTTTAGTCAATTACAGCTGTGGCTACCTTTAGGTATAAACTAAATGACTATAACAACTGCAGTGAGCAAAGAAATAATAAGGCTAGGGAGGAATACCGATAACATCGGTCCTCTCTTTTTGTGTCATTGTATAGCATATAGGAGTCTTACGAAGAGAAATCTTTCATACTCTTCAAAATTCTCTTCAACTAGCTCAAGCGTCGTCTCACCCTGCTTCACGATGTCACTGGCTCTCGCAAGTTCTATTTTTGTCCCGTAGGACTATGAAGCAACCTTCGTCCTTATTTTCTGGTCTATTTTTAATCTTTATTGAGTATTAGAGTGTCTATGCCAAAATAAAATATTTGTGTGTGATAAGCCTAAATATATTTTTTACGAATAGATAGAGTAAGGAGGAAGAGAAAATGTATAAAATTGCATTTAAAGAGGAGTGTTTGTTACCGCGGGAGAGGTTGCTAGAGGTGGGAGCCGAGCGGCTCAGTAACCAAGAGTTACTAGCGATTTTTATCCGTACGGGAACCAAAAACCAATCGGTCTCTGTTGTCTCTAATAATCTATTAGCCAGGATTGATAATCTTGCTATGTTAAAGGATTTATCACTTGCAGAATTACAGGAGTTAGCAGGTATTGGTCAAGTCAAAGCGATTGAGATCAAGGCCATGATTGAGCTAGGAAGGAGAATCAATCAGTCGGAGCTAATTTTTGAAGAACAGATTGTTGGTAGCGAGTTATTAGCTAGAAGAATGATTCAAGAGCTGGGTTCTAAAAAGCAGGAGCATTTGGTTGCCCTCTATCTGGATACTCAGAATAAGATTATTAACCAGCGGACTATTTTTATTGGCAGCGTCAATCGTAGTATTGCGGAACCTCGGGAAATTTTGCATTATGCAGTTAAATATATGGCAACCTCTATCATTATTGTCCACAATCATCCATCAGGATTTGTAAAGCCCAGCCGCAATGATATTTTATTTACGGAGACACTAAAAAAGTCCTGTGATATTCTAGGACTCATTTTGTTGGATCATTTAATTGTTGGCCAATCAAGCTACTATAGCCTACGTGAAGAGAATCAATTAACTTAAAAAGGGTTAGCCCTTTCTCATGAAGTAGAGCAGGGTTTGTAACTCACTTGTCAAGTCGACATATTGAACGACGACATCTTTGGGAACAGAGAGATTGATGGGAGAAAAACTTAAAATTCCTTTGACACCTGCTCTGACAAGGCTATTGGTCACTTCTTGTGCCTTGCTACTAGGGACTGTTAAAATAGCTGTTTGAGCATTAGCTTCCTTAATTTTTTCTTCAATCTCTGAAATAGCATAAATCGGAACATTTTCATCGATGGTCCCCACTGCTGGATGCTGGTCTGCTTCAAAGGCCATTACGATTTTCATTTTATTACGTTCGTGAAAACGGTAATGAAGGAGCGCGCGTCCCATATTTCCGACCCCTATTAGCATCACATTGGTGATTGAATTATCGTTGAGGATATCTGCAAAAAAATCCATCAATTTTTTGACATCGTAGCCAAAGCCACGACGACCGAGTTCGCCAAAATAGGAGAAGTCACGGCGTACAGTAGCAGCATCAATTCCGATAGCTTCAGCAATTTCTTTTGAACTAGCCTTTTCAATATTTCCAGCATGGAATCGTTTAAATACGCGATAATAGATTGATAAACGTTTAGCAGTAGCACGAGGGATAGTAGATTTTTTTCCGTTTTTCACAATCTTTTCCTCCTTAGGGTTATTGATTCTATTTTAGTAAAAGTTTGTGAAAAAAGCAACAGATTGCGCCTAAAAATATAAGAACCTGTATGCACAGTTCGGCACTTCTATTTTATACTCAATAAAAATCAAAAGTAGACTAGGAAACGAAGGCGAAGGTAGTTGAAATAGTTGATAACTATTTCAAGTTGGAAATAAGAAAAGTCACGACTTTTCTCAATAGTTCCATCTTGTTTTAAGGGAACAGGCTGAAAACCTCCACTGGAGCTTTTCACTCACCGAGACGAGTTGACAACGTATCCTTTTGATTTTTAAAGAGTATTAATTGAACAAAGGCTGAGTACACCAGTCTCAACCTTTTTCTACTAATTTGTGGGATGTATTGTTTGTAAATAGCGATATAGGTCGCCAATTAACCCTTGATAGCCTAAGTCTTTGCCGTCTTGGGTGAGGGAGAGGACTTTGAGGTGATCAGGGAGAGTTACACAGCCAGAGAAGGCAAGAAGTAGAGCATCGAAATTTTCAAACCTTTGTGTTTGGATTTGTTGGTAAGAATTTTGATAACGTAACTCGATCATGCTGTCACACTTTCTTTTGTGAAAATGTCACGATCTACTAAGCTGTCCATGAGGAAATAAAATTTCTCTTGAATAACTGGATTTCCGCCTGCTTTAAAAATATCGACCAAGTGTAAACCTGACTTATCTGTGATATTGATTTTAAAGCCAGTTAAGTCCTTGTTGATGATGATTTTGAGGAGAAATCCCTGATTGGAATTAGGAATTTCTTCGAGCATACGGGTTAACTGATGGTTACCGATATGAGTTTGCTCAAATGTATTGTCGCGTAGGGTATATTTTTTTATCGCAGGACTAATAGAGTAGGTATAGTCACAATTTTTTAATGTTACAGATGTTGTAAAAGCCATTAGTAGGTGCCTCCGATTATTGTGTGTAGTTGCTGGACGAGGACATCAAGTTCCTCTTTGGTCGTTTCGTGTGACAGACTGATCCGAATGGATTCTCTTAGTCGCTGGGAGTTCTGACCATATAAGGCCTCAAGGACATGACTAGCTTGAATGACACCAGCTGTACAAGCCGAGCCACTCGAAACGGCAATTCCAGCCAAGTCTAGCCGCATGAGCAACTGTTCGTTGAGCTGGTTGGGAAAACCGATATTGAGAATATGGGGTAAGCTAGGTCCAGCTTCATTGAGATAATGGTCTATGGCAGTTAATTGCTTCAACAGATAGGTCTTTAAGTCAGCAACTATTTGAAAACGGTGCTCTAGCTGAGCAGTCTGTTCTTTCAGAGCTGTTGCCATTGCAGCGATTCCTGCTAGGTTCTCTGTACCTGCTCGGTGCAATTCCTCTTGTCTTCCACCGTGGATGAGCGAGTCAAAGTTGGCAATCCGACTGTAGAGGAAACCAACCCCCTTGGGACCATGGAACTTGTGGGCGGTAGCAGATAAGAAATCTATGCCCAGCTGTCTAGGTGAGATGGGAAGTTTCCCAATCGCCTGAACGGCATCGACATGAAAGACTGCCTGATGATTAGAAAGAATGTCCCCAATTTCCTGAATAGGAAGGAGTAGCCCAGTCTCATTGTTGGCATACATGCCACTCACCAAAATAGTATCCGGTCGCAAGGCTTCCTTAATCTGTTGGGCTGAAATCACTTGGTTGATGGGTTCAATATAGGTTACTTCAAAGCCGAAACGCTCTGCTAGGTATTCCATTGTATGGAGAACAGCATGATGTTCAATAGCTGTTGTAATCAGATGTTTTCCCTGATGTTGGTGGGCAAGAGCATAGCCTTGGATGGCGAGTGTATCAGCTTCTGAACCGCCTGATGTAAAGATGATGGAGTCTGATTTTACTTCTAGGGCTTGCGCAATATCTGACCTAGCTTGGCGTAAGACTGCCTGAGCCTTTCTGCCTGCCCAGTGAATACTAGAGGGATTACCATAGCATTCTTTGGAAATATCTATAAAAGTTTGAAGGGCAGCGTCTGACAAGGATGTGGTTGCTGCATGATCTAAATAAATCAAAGAGAACTCCTAATGATCGTTCTTGGGATTGGTAAAGTCAAAGAGTGGACTAACTGGACGGCGTTCATGGATACGAATAATCGCATCGGCAATCAATTTACTAGCGGTGATAAAGGCAATGTTTTTTGGTAATTGTTCCTTGCTAGCTACTGAGTCGGTCACAAGAACCTCCTTAATCGGTGCTTGGTCTAGGAGTTCAGCAGCCGTCCCTGCAAAGAGACCGTGGCTTGCAACGGCATAAATCTCTGTGGCTCCTCCTTCTTGTACGATTCGAGCAGCTTCTGAGAAAGTACGACCAGTATTTAGGATGTCATCGATCAAGATGGCCGTTTTTCCTGCTACATCCCCAATAATATAGCCTTCTGAGCGATCCGCATCATCTTGTGCATAATCGATAATGGCAATTGGAGAATTGAGATATTCTGCCAAGCCACGTGCACGTTTGATACCAGAATTTTTAGGGCTGACGATGACCACATCCTCCCCACACAATCCTTTTCCCATATAGTGTTCAGCAAATAGGGGAACTGTAAAGAGGTTGTCTACAGGAATATCAAAGAATCCTTGTACTTGAACAGCGTGCAGGTCAAGTGACAGCACTCGGTCAACTCCTGCTTTGACCAGCATGTTGGCAACGAGTTTTGCAGTGATTGGTTCACGAGGAGCAGCGGTACGATCCTGACGTGCATAGCCAAAATAGGGCATGACGACTGTGACAGAATGGGCACTAGCGCGTTTACATGCGTCAACCATAATCAATAATTCCCAGAGGTGGTTGTTAACAGGATAGCTGGTCGATTGGATGATATAGACATCTACCCCACGTACACTTTCTTCTATGTTGACTTGAATTTCTCCATCTGAGAATTGACGAGTGGTCATTTTTCCGAGGGGGATACCAGAAGCCTCTGCAATTTTTTCAGCAATTGCACGGTTAGCATTCAAGGAAAATAGTTTTATTTGTTTATCACCATAAGGTTGAACCATGATCAGAAATACTCCTTTTATTCGATAGTTCTATTTTATCAGAAAATCTCAAAATTTTCAGTAATGAAACTGATTTCTTTTATTTTATAAGTCTTGGGATACGATAGTGAGAGCGGCAGCTGTACGGGCAACTTTGCTGCTGGCATATTTAAAATCAATCTGGTGTCGTTTGAGATATTCTTCAAAGTCTATTTTACCCTGTTTGGCATCTGTCACCTCTATTTCTAATTCATAGTCTCTCTGATTTGCATACGTATTTTCATCAAGCGCCATTAGACCGATTTCTGTTTCTTTTTCATAACGATTAGTGGTGAGTTGCCCCCACACACTCAAGAGTTCAAGTGGAGTTCCAGTTTGTTGCACCAATCTTAGAATGTCCCCGTCAGGGAGCTGTCCCCTTTGGATAATGGTGTGTGCATGTTCTAAAGTTAGCTCCTGATTATACTCTTGATTGCCGACTTCCTGTGGAATTTTGAGAGTCAGTTCAGCTCGGTCTTTTAGGGTTCTAATGCGCAGAGAATAGCGATGTTTACGCAGGTTGAAAGTGGGGGTATCAATGTAATAGTTGGTCTGTTTGATGGGAGAAATACCTGGAAATTCGCTACTCAAGTGTTTAAATTCAGCCTCGGTTAAGAGTGTCTTGTATTCGATTTCTAAATGATTTTTTTTCATAGGATAAAACCTTTTCGTATGGTATAATAGTTCTTGTGTTATTTTATTATAAAAACAGGCATTTGACAAGAAAGGAGCAGGCCATGGAAATGAATTGGGAAGAGTTTCTTGACCCTTATATTCAAGCGGTTGGAGAATTGAAAATTAAACTGCGAGGTATCCGCAAACAGTATCGAAAAGTGAACAGACATTCCCCGATTGAGTTTGTGACAGGACGCGTCAAACCGATTGAATCCATCAAGGAAAAGATGGTGCTGCGACACATTCAGCTAGAAAATCTGGCACAGGATATGCAAGACATAGCTGGGGTTCGGATTATGGTGCAATTTGTTGATGATGTGGAAGAGGTCCTCGAAATTCTGAGAAAACGAAAAGATATGCGGATTGTTCACGAACGGGACTATATCAATAATATGAAGTCCTCGGGTTACCGTTCTTATCATGTCGTGATTGAGTATCCAGTCGATACCATTAACGGCAATGAAACAGTGTTGGCTGAAATTCAGATTCGGACCCTGTCCATGAATTTTTGGGCAACGATTGAACATTCTCTAAATTATAAGTATAAGGGGAATTTCCCAGAAGAAATTAAGCGACGCTTGGAAATTACAGCCAAGATTGCATATCAATTAGATGAGGAGATGCGCAAGATCCGCGACGATATTCAAGAGGCTCAAGCTCTATTTGATCCAGCCCACCGTAAATTGAATGACGGCGTAGGAAATAGCGACGATACAGATGAAGAATACAGATAGAAAAAAAATTGCTCTGCTTAGTAGTAAAAATCCCAAAAGTCAGGCTGTGATGCAGGAGCTGTGGAGAAAGCTGAAAGAAGCGCACTTTATTCTGACGCCGAAAAATCCAGATATTGTGATTTCAATCGGCGGTGACGGCATGCTTTTATCTGCCTTTCATAAATATGAAGCGAGTATGGATCGGGTTCGATTTGTCGGTATTCATACAGGGCATCTTGGCTTTTATACTGATTATCGCGACTTTGAAGTGGATAAGTTGATTGAGAATTTGAAATTAGATACAGGCGCGCGTGTGTCCTATCCCATTTTACATGTCCGGGTCAAGCTGATGAATGGGCGTGTGATTGTCATGCGGGCCTTGAATGAAGCCACGATTAAACGCTTATCCAAAACAATGGTGGCGGATGTTTTTATCAATCAGATCCCATTTGAACGCTTCCGTGGTGATGGTATTTCGGTTTCGACTCCGACAGGTTCGACAGCCTACAATAAGTCCTTGGGAGGGGCAGTCTTGCATCCGACCATTGAGGCTTTGCAGATTGCAGAAGTGGCTAGCTTGAATAATCGAGTTTATCGTACCCTTGGCTCTTCCATTGTCGTTCCGAAAAAGGATAAGATTGTCATTGAACCTAAGCATGATGATAAGTATTCTATTTCTATTGACAATCGAACCTTTATCTATGACAGTATTGAGCAGATTGAATACCAGATTGACAATAGCAAGATTCATTTTTTGGCGACACCGAGCCATACCAGCTTTTGGAATCGTGTCAAAGATGCCTTCATCGGTGAGGTGGAGTAATGCGCTTTGAATTTGTCGTGGATCAGCATGTCAAGATTAAGACTTTTTTAAAAAAACAGGATATTTCAAAAGGTTTATTGGCCAAGATTAAATATGAAGGCGGAGCAATTCTTGTCAATGGGGAGCCACAGAATGCGACCTATTTGCTGGATATTGGAGATCGCCTTTGCATCGATATTCCGAATGAGAAGGACTTAACAGGAAGGCTAGAACCCATTCTCCATCCGTTGGATATTGTCTATGAAGATGACCATTTTATGATTATCAACAAGCCAGCTGGTTTTGCCTCCATCCCAAGCGCCCTACACTCCTCCACGATTGCAAATTTTGTCAAGGGCTACTACATGGAACAGGATTATGCAAATAAGCAAGTCCATATCGTGACGCGTCTAGATCGAGATACATCGGGGCTCATGCTCTTTGCTAAACACGGCTATGCCCATGCTAGATTAGATAAGCAGTTGCAACAAAAGATGATTCAAAAGCGCTATTTTGCCTTGGTGCAGGGTCCAGGTAAGTTGGAAAAAACGGGTGATATTATTGCCCCTATTGGGCGACCCAAAGATAGTATTATTACACGCCATGTGACTCCAACAGGGAAGTATGCGCATACTTCTTATGAAATTATCCAGTCTTGGGGAGAGGTCCATCTGGTGGATATTCGCCTTCACACCGGAAGAACGCATCAGATTCGGGTACATTTTTCCCATATTGGTTTTCCTTTATTGGGGGATGATTTGTATGGAGGGAGCATGGAGTATGGAATAGAACGGCAGGCTTTGCATTGCCATCGGATTGGATTTTTCAATCCATTTTCGGAAAAAAACTTGATTTGTGAAAGCGATTTGACAAATGACTTTAAAAGCGTTATCATGAATTTGCAGAATAAAATTTAGAAAGATTTAGAACCTATATCTGTCAGTGAGATACTTGGGTCCGAGACATTTTTTCGCATACTGAGATAGTTTTTGCAAGAAGGGAAGTGACTCTATTGCAAAAAGCGAGCGCTGAGTGGTAAAAAGTGGACTTGGATGGAGGTTGCCGAGCTAGGAGACGGGTTCTTAAGGGGTAGGAAGATGGGAATTCGTTCGCTATTTGGTGGTTTACGTGAAAAAATCGTGGGACAACACGTGAAGATTGTCTTTCCAGAAGGAAATGATGAGCGTGTGGTTCGTGCAGCTGCTCGTTTGAAATTTGAGGGCTTGTTAGAGCCTATTATCCTCGGGAATCCTGATGATGTACGCGGTCTTTTGTCAGAGTTCGGTTTTGCTGATCCGAACTGTACGATTATCGATCCAAATGAATATACGGAATTTGAGGCGATGAAGGAGGCTTTTGTTGAAGTTCGTAAGGGCAAGGCAACAATAGAGGATGCCGATCGCTTACTTCGTGATGTCAACTATTTTGGTGTTATGTTAGTGAAAATGGGCTTAGCCGATGGAATGGTTTCAGGTGCGATCCATTCAACTGCCGATACGGTTCGTCCAGCCCTTCAAATTATAAAAACAAGACCAGGTATTTCTCGTACCTCAGGTGTTTTCTTGATGAACCGTGAAAATACCAATGAGCGCTATGTTTTTGCAGACTGTGCTATTAACATTGATCCAGCTGCCCAAGAACTGGCAGAAATTGCGGTCAATACAGCAGAGACAGCTCGTATCTTTGATATTGATCCAAGAGTGGCCATGTTGAGCTTTTCAACGAAAGGTAGCGCCAAAGCATCCCAGGTTGATAAGGTGATAGAAGCTACTCGTATCGCTAAGGAATTGGCACCTGATTTGCTCTTAGACGGAGAGCTACAATTCGATGCAGCTTTCGTTCCAGCAACAGCTGCGATAAAAGCACCTGACAGTGATGTGGCTGGGCAAGCCAATGTCTTTGTTTTCCCAGATTTACAAGCAGGAAATATTGGGTATAAAATTGCACAACGCTTAGGAATGTTTGATGCGATTGGTCCGATTTTGCAAGGTTTAAATATGCCTGTTAATGATCTTTCTCGTGGCTCAAGTGCTGATGATATCTATAAACTTGCAATCATCACAGCGGCGCAAGCTCTAGAAAATGAAAAATAATTTGAAACGATTTAGGAAGTACGGAAAAGGCTATCTAAAAGAAGCGATTCTTGCTCCTTTATTCAAACTGATGGAGGCATGCTTTGAATTGGCTGTCCCCCTCGTTATTGCCTTTATTCTTGATACGATTATTCCTCATAGCAATCACGGTCAGTTGATTGCTATGATTTTGTTACTGGTCCTTTTTGCAGTAGTTGGTGTCATTGTGGCTGTGACTGCTCAATACTATTCAGCCAAGGCAGCAGTGGGCTACACCAAGGAACTCACCCAAGATCTTTATAAAAAAATACTGTCTCTGCCCAAGTCTAGCCGCGACCGTCTATCAAGCGATAGTTTACTGACACGCTTGGCGAGTGATACTTTACAGATTCAGACGGGCATCAACATCTTTTTACGCCTTTTCTTGCGGGCACCGATTGTGGTATTTGGTTCCCTAGTGATGGCCTTTTACATTAGTCCCGGCCTATCGCTGAACTTCTTAGGTATGATTCTTCTCTTGTTTTTCATTGTCTCTGCTGTTTCTATAATGGTAAGTAGGTCCTACCTTCTGATGAGGAAAAGTTTAGATAGTCTGGTGGGACAAGTGCGAGAAAGCATTGCAGGAATGCGGGTTATTCGTGCCTTTGGACAAGGTATGAGGGAGATAAAAATCTTCCAAAAGGTGAACAAAACCTATCTTTATCAGCAATTAACGGCAGGTTTCTGGACATCCTTACTCACTCCAGCAACATTTTTAGTGGTGAATGCTACCCTACTGATTCTGCTATATCAAGGAAGGATGGCAATCGGTCAGGGGATACTAGAGCAGGGAATGCTGGTTGCTCTTATCAATTATCTGTCTCAAATTTTAGTGGAATTAGTGAAGATGGTCATGGTTATTTCTAGCCTAAATCAAAGTTTTATCAGCGCTAGTCGTTTGAATGAGATTTTTGAGCAAGAATCAGAAGATATTGATGAGCCTTTGGGTGATTTCAGGCTATCAAAGGAGTGGACTTTAATTGCTGAGAACCTATCCTTTGCCTATACCAAAACTGGAGAAAATGCTTTGACGAATCTTTCATTTCGGGTAAAGAAAGGAGAATTTTTTGGTATCATTGGCGGAACAGGTGCTGGTAAGTCGACCTTGCTTGATTTATTCTTGCGCCTCTATCCAGTGGATGCTACACAACTAGCCTTATTTAAGCCAGACGGTCATTTTCCACTGAACTTAAGGGAATGGCGTGGACAATTTGCCGTGGTTGGGCAGGAAGCCCAACTCTTTAGTGGGACAGTGCGTTCTAACCTTTTACTAGGTAAGGAAGGAGCATCAGATGAAAACTTGTGGTGGGCTTTAGAAATGGCGCAGGCCAAGGATTTTATTCTTGAAAAAGGTGGGTTGGAGACAACTGTTGAAGCCTTTGGCCGCAATTTTTCAGGAGGGCAACGACAACGTTTGACCATTGCACGAGCTCTCTTGCAAGAAGCGCCTATCTTGATATTAGATGATGCGACCTCAGCTTTGGATTATCTGACCGAGAGGAAATTGCTGTCAGCTATCCAGCAAGCCTTACCTGAGAAATTACTAATCATGGTCTCCCAGCGAACCACGAGTCTCTCAAAGGCCGATCAAATTTTGGTATTGGATCAGGGGCAGCAAGTTGGCTTGGGGTGCCATGCGGAGTTGCTTCAGACCTGTCCTGTCTACCAAGAGATTGCACACTCTCAGCATGTTCAGGAGGTGTCTCATGAAAGTTAAGTCCGGTTTGATTCAGCTTTTGACTCGTATACTACGACAACCTGCTCGCCTCCTTGCAATCTTGCTTGTCAGTTTGGGTCAGGTTGTCTTATCTGTCTATTTACCAGTCCTGATTGGGAAGGCAGTAGATGCGGTCTTGGTCGATGAGCAATTAGGTCTATTTGTCCACTTACTACTGACCATGGCATTCGTGATTGGTATCAATACGATAGTCCAATTCTTTTTACCGCTCCTTGTCAATCAACTGATTTTTCGCATGATGGATGAGTTGCGAGAAGAAGTGTATAAGAAACTTCATAGCTTGCCGCTCTCTTACCTAGACCGCCATAGTGTCGGAGATATTGTGGCTCGTATTGCCAGTGACAGTGAGCAGTTGACCAATGGCTTGACCATGATGTTCAGCCAATTTTTGATTGGAATCCTAACTATTTTTTTAACAATTTTTAGCATGGTAAGGCTAGACATGATCATGATGATTTTAGTGGTTGTTCTAACCCCATTCTCGCTTTTTGTCGCTCATTTTATTGCGCAAAAAAGCTATGATTCCTATCAAAAGCAGACTGTCTCACGAGGGCAGCAGACCGAACTAATGGAAGAAAGTATCCGTCAGCTGTCTCTGATTCAGACGTTTAATGCCCAGGCTCAGTTGATGGACAGGTTTGAAATAGCTAATCAAACCTATGCAAGCCATTCTCAAGCGGCCATTTTTTCCTCTGCTACCAGCAATCCTATGATGCGCTTTATTAACGCCTTAATCTATGCCTTGTTAGCCGGAATTGGTGCTCTGCGGATTATATCTGGGACCTTCACTGTGGGAGAACTGACAACTTTTTTGAATTATGCGAGCCAATATACAAGACCTTTTAATGACATATCATCGGTTCTCTCAGAATTGCAGAGTGCGCTTGCCTGTGCTGAGCGACTGTTTGAAATACTGGCTCAAAACTCTATTGATGATGGAGATGGACTAGCCTTGCTAGGAGAAGGGGTAGGCGGGCAGATTCAATTTGAGGAGGTTGATTTTTCCTATCTTCCTTTGCAACCTCTGATTGAAGATTTGACAATCGAGGTACCAGCAGGTGCTAGGGTGGCTATCGTCGGACCGACGGGTGCTGGGAAATCTACAGTTATCAATCTTTTAATGCGTTTTTATGAGGTTGATAAGGGGAGGATTTTGCTGGATGGTGTGCCCATTTCACACTATCGTAGATCTGATTTTAGAAAACAAATCGGAATGGTCTTACAGGAGACATGGATCAGGACAGGAACTATTCATGAAAATATTGCCTATGGCTACCCCGGTGTGACGCGAGAAACGGTAGTAGAGGCTGCAAAAGCAGCCAATGCAGATTTCTTTATTCGTCAGTTACCGCAAGGCTATGACACGATATTGACAGAT
The DNA here is from genome assembly GCF_001984715.1 of Streptococcus azizii. Taxonomy (GTDB): domain Bacteria; phylum Bacillota; class Bacilli; order Lactobacillales; family Streptococcaceae; genus Streptococcus; species Streptococcus azizii. The sequence continues at coordinate 44,340 of NZ_MSPR01000010.1, read as the reverse complement.
GGAGGAGCGTCTTTATCCCAAGGACAGCGACAGTTGCTGTCAATCGCTCGCGTCTTTGTTCATCCACCTAAAATTCTGATTTTGGATGAAGCGACTTCATCAATTGATACGCGGACGGAAATGCTGGTGCAACAAGCCTTTGAACGTCTGATGCAAGGAAGAACCAGCTTTATCATTGCCCACCGTCTATCAACCATTCAGGCAGCAGATCTGATTCTGGTTATGAAAGCAGGTCGGATTGTGGAGCAGGGAAATCATGTGCAGCTTATGCAGGCAAAAGGATTTTATTATCAACTGCAGACCAGTCAGATGGAGCAGGAATAAGAAGCTAGGTTCAAACATGAGATAGATAGCTGGCAAGAAAGAAGGAAGGAAAAGGGAATCTGAATCGGGAGAGCAGTTGTAGCTAGTATCTAGTTAAGAGAAGCTATAGGGGCTACTGAACAAGAGCGGATTGCTTCTCGTCATGATAGCTAAGCCTAGTGACAACTGATAAGCGTAGTCGTCATGTTTTAAAGTGAAACAACTATATCATCCCTCCCTGCTTCTATTTGATTTTTTTCAGTTTTAGTCAATTACAGCTGTGGCTACCTTTAGGTATAAATTAAGTGAGTATAACTAGAGGGAGAGGCGATGTTTGTGGTATACTGGTCTTATGTTTGATTTTAAAAAATACGGCATTGAAATGTGGCCGCACGACAAGATAGAAGCATTCAGAAAAGTTTTGCTCCAGTGGTACGATGACAATAAGCGCGATTTACCCTGGCGTCGTACTAAAGATCCATATGCGATTTGGGTCTCTGAAATTATGCTCCAGCAAACGCGGGTTGATACGGTCAAACCCTATTATGAGCGTTTTTTACACCACCTACCAACGATTAGAGCATTGGCAGAAGCACCAGAAGAAATGCTATTAAAGCTCTGGGAGGGTCTGGGCTATTATTCACGGGTACGCAATATGCAAAAGGCTGCCCAGCAAATGATGGTAGATTTTAATGGTTCCTTTCCAAAAACTTATGAGGAAATTGTTAGTCTGAAAGGAATCGGACCTTATACCGCAGGGGCTATTGCTAGTATCGCTTTTAACTTACCAGAGCCAGCCGTGGATGGGAATGTCATGCGGGTTATGAGCCGTTTGTTTGAAGTGGATTATGATATTGGTGTACCGGGGAACCGTAAAATTTTTCAAGCAATCATGGAGGAATTGATTGATCCGACCAGACCGGGAGATTTTAATCAAGCCCTAATGGATTTGGGGTCAGACATTGAATCACCGCTTCATCCACGACCTGAAGATAGTCCGATTAAGGAGTTTAGTGCAGCATATCGCAATGGAACCATGGAGAAATATCCGATAAAAGCACCTAAGAAAAAGCCCGTACCAGTTGCTTATCAGGCCTTCATTATCCGCAATGAAAAGAATGAATTTTTACTCGAAAAAAATCAGCAGTCCAGCCTACTAGAGGGCTTTTGGTCTTTTCCCTTACTAAAAAAAGGAGAGGCTAACTCCCCACAGCTATCCTTGTTTGAGGTAGCAGAAGATAGTCCACCAGTTGATGTTCGGAGTGAATTTAAGCAGCTGTATCCGTTAATAATTGAATGGCAGGCAGAGCAATTTTCCCCTGTTCAGCATGTCTTTAGTCATCGTAAATGGCAGATTGAGCTTTTAGAAGGACTTGCTTCAAGTACACTCCTGCCAACGGAGCGAGAAATCCGCTGGGTTGCGGTCGAAGACTTTCACCGCTATCCTTTTGCTAAGCCACAACAAAAGATGTGGGATAGTTATTTGGCTGGAAAGCAAGACTTGAAATGATAGCCTGCAAAAAATACACAAAAATCGTGATAGAAGTGCTTATAAATTCTTGAAAACGCTTTACAAAAATGATATGATAGAGGTGAAAAGAAGGAAAGAAGAAGCACTTAATAGCTTACAAGTTCTTCTCCAAGGAGAGGAGGTAAGGGGAGAAGTCCACCAGATTTTACTATAGACTCCATAGATACTGAGTCGGTTTATTACATTCAAATAAATACCTATCAAGCTACCCTATATTGATTACATGTGATCTGTATAAATGATGAAGGAATTGTAGAATTCGGTTTGTAATCCAATTAGATAAGTGTCTGTAAGTATGAACCTGTTAGGGTGGCTCACAAATATGTAGCATACTATCTTATTTCCAAAAGAATCACTTCCTTTATGGTGGACTTTTCCCAATGTTAGATTTCCTGTGAAAGGATTAGAAACACAAATAAAGATTGAGAGTTCCTCAATCTTTATTTGTGTTTCTATAGCTACCTATAGGTAGTATCATTTGCTATTTATTTTAAGTAGTGCGGGCAGAAGCAAACTCCTTTGCAGTTTTACATTTCATTTTTGATCCTGAGTCTCAAAAATCCCCTTCCAGACAATCACAGGGGATCATCTGGAATACCAGGGGTCGAGGCCCGGGTTTAGAGGATTAGTCTTTTACAAATGCATTGATTTCAGCTTCAATGGCTGCAATCTTTTCTTCTGCATTAGCCATATCTGTACCAACTGTCGCGATGTAGAACTTGATTTTTGGTTCGGTACCAGATGGGCGAACAGCAAACCAAGAGTCGTCTGTCAAGGTATATTTCAAGACATTGCTTGGTGGAGTAGTCAAGGTAGTAACCTTGCCTTCTTTATCCGTTGCTATTTGTTCTTGGAAATCTTCTAGTAGAGCAATATCTGTTTGGTTGAATTGTGCAGGAGCATTGCTGCGGAACTTGTCCATGATTTTCTTGATTTCAGCTTTGCCATCTACACCAGATAGAGTGACAGAAATCGTTTTTTCTGCATAGTAACCATATTCAGCGAAGATTTGGTCGATACCATCAGCCAAGGTCAAACCTTTAGAGCGGTAGTAAGCCGCAATTTCTGCAACGATAAGGACGGCTTGGATGGCATCTTTATCACGCACGAATGGTTTGATGAGGTAGCCGAAACTTTCCTCGAATCCAAACATATAGGTATGGTTGTCCGTCTCTTCAAATTCTTGGATTTTTTCTGCGATAAATTTGAAGCCAGTCAAGACGTTGAACATGGTTGCGCCATAGCTTTCTGCAATCTTGGTAACGAGTTCAGTAGAGACGATAGATTTAGCAAGCGCAGCATTTGCTGGCAGGGTTCCTGCTTGCTTGTGGGCTTCCAAGATGTATTTGGCGATAAGGGCTCCAATTTGGTTACCAGAAAGATTACGATAGCTACCATCAGCTTGGCGGATTTCTACTCCGAGGCGGTCTGCATCTGGATCTGTAGCTACCAGTACATCTGCATCTACTTGGCGTCCTAATTCTTCTGCAAGAGCAAAAGCAGATTGGCTTTCTGGATTTGGTGATTTCACAGTTGAGAAGTTTGGATCAGGATTTGCCTGGCTTTCTACGACTTGGACAGACTCAAAACCTGCTTGTGCCAATGCACGACGGGCGAGCATCTCACCGGTACCGTGAAGTGGAGTAAAGACAATTTTCATATCGCGACCATACTCATTGATGAGACTCTGGTTGATATTAACATCTTTGATTTCTTTCAGATATTCACTATCAACTGCTTCCCCAATCACTTCGATAAGCCCTGTGCTTTGTGCGGCCTCCAACTCTGCTACAGGAATCGTAAATGGATCGGTGATGTCGCGGATATAGTCTGTCAAGGCATCCGCATCTGCTGGAGGCATTTGCCCTCCGTCTTCACCATACACCTTGTATCCATTATAAGGAGCGGGGTTGTGGCTGGCAGTAATCATGATTCCAGCGACAGTGTGGAGATGGCGAACAGCAAAAGATAGCTCAGGGGTCGGACGCAGTTCTTCAAAGACATAGGCTTTGATACCGTGTTGAGCGAGAACTCGAGCTGCATCAAAGGCGAATTCTTGTGAGAAGTGGCGGGAATCATAGGCGATGGCAACCCCTCTTTCCTTGGCTTCTTGACCTTTTGACTCGATGAGGCGAGCCAAACCTTCCGTCGCTTGGCGGACAACGTAAATATTGATGCGGTTAGTACCTGCGCCAATCAGACCACGCATACCAGCTGTTCCAAATTCAAGCGATGTATAAAAGGCATCTTCTTTGGTTTTTTCATCCATTTTACGCAAGTCTTCCTGTAAATAATCAGGAAGTTCTGCATAATCGAGCCATGTTTGATACTGTTCTTGATAGGTCATTGTAAGTTCTCCTTTTTATAATATTCTATTAAACGCTTTCATTATACCATTTTTGAAATGAAAAAGCACGCTTTCACGTGATTTTCTTTTTATTTTTTTGCTTTTTGCAAGGTAGGAATAATAGCTGCTGTTAAAAAGGCTGCAATGATCATTTCGGCGATTGAATTTGTCCCGATAATCGTTGCGAGCATGGCTTTTACATCCCCGTTATAGATGGAAGAAAAGAGGAAGAAGATACTTCCGAGAACAAAGACGGTATTGGTCATAGAGCCAATAGCCCCAGCAACGACCAGCCCGATACGCTTGGGGGATAAACGATAGATGATATAGGGGCTTACTCCGATTAAAATCCGAGGAACAATGGCGACAATGAGGGAGTACCATTGCCCGTTTTCAACGAAGGGAGAAAAGAGGTAGCTGGTTGGCAATAAGATAATGGTATTGTGAACGACGCTCAAAATCCCCATCATACCCCCTAGAGTTGCCCCGACTTTTGGTCCATATAAGATAGACGCAATGATTACTGGGATGTGAACAATGGTCGGTTTAATAGGAACTGGTAATAGATTAAAGAAAACAGAGCTTAGAATGTCTATCACAATCATGACGGCAAAAAAGAGAGATAGGGTTGCAACTTGGGTTGATTTAGTTTGTTTCATGAAGCGTTTTACTCACTTTCTCTAAAATAACATCGACGGTAGCTAGGGCGCCTGTTCCAACATCACCGCAGGTAAGCAAGGCATTCCGAGGAGGGATTTCTACAAATCCGTAGCCTTGAAGCCGTTGTAAATTTTCTTGAGTGGCAGGGTTTTGGTACATATTGGTATTCATAGCCGGAGCGATGAGTCTTGGTGTAGTAGCAGGAAGAGCTAATGCGACTGCTGTAACGATATTGTCTGCAAAGCCATGAGCAAGTTTGGCAATGGTTTGTGCAGAAGCAGGTGCCACAAGAAAGAGATCTGTCTGTTTGGCCAAATCAATGTGCTTGATAGAGTTAGGTTTTTCCTCCACCATTACATCGGTATGGACAAGATTTTTCGAGAGAGCTTGAAGGGTCAGCGGGGTGATGAATTGGGTAGCGGCATCAGTCATTAAAATCGTGACGAAATGACCTAACTTTCCCAGTTGGCTGGTCAAATCTGCTGCTTTGTAGGCTGATATGGAGCCTGTAACGGCTAGGGTAATACGGGCCATACTATCTCCTTTTTTTTACTATTTTTTCAAGGATGATGTCTGCGATTTCTTCCTTAGTGTGGGCAGGGTAGACCTGTTCTTGGGTGAGCAGGTAGGCCTTGTGTCTGTTTGGTCCGATGTCCGTTAAATCATTTGCAAGGACATAGTCTGCCTGATTTTTGATGAGGCTGTCACGTGCCACCCGAAAGAGTTCATCCTGTGAGACATTTACCAAGAGTTTAAAACCAATTAGCAGAATATCCGGATTCCACTGCTTGATAAGGGAGATGGCTTTCGGCGTCCTTTTGAGAAAAAGCACTTGGTACTCGTCGTTTGAGGAAATTTTTTCCTCAGCATTGGTCTCATCTAGTAGACTTTCGAGATTCGGAGCCATCTTTACCTGCTCAAGACCAGTCATATAAACAGGGCTGTAGTCCGACACGGCCATACTGTGAATCATGACATCGTGCAGCGGGACTAGCTCTTCTAGGGTATGAATGAGACTTGCGACATCGGTAATCTCAACAATGGTCAAACCGTCCTGATACGATGGCTTGATAGCTGTCTTTGTGGTCACTAGGGTCACCTCAAGCTGAGCAGCTAAGCATTTCTCAGCCATGATTTTTCCTAGGCTACCTGTAGCATGATTAGTGATAGAGCGGACACGGTCAATGGCTTCACTGGTTCCGCCAGATGTAATCAAAATTTTCATACTGTCTATTGTACTAGAAAATCCGTTTTAGGTAAAGTTTTAGGAGCGACTTTCTATCAGTAGAGATAGGAGGGAAATACGGAAGATAAACGAATGATGTTTTAAATCTTATCACTATCGTGGGTAAAAACCGTACGTTAAAAATAATCTATTCTAAAAACATGCGCTTTCGTGAAGTTTTTGATATACTACTTTCAACAAACAGATGGGAGTTGCTATGAAAACAGATATTGAAATTGCACAAAGCGTAGTGTTACAACCGATTGGAGAGGTTGTCAAAAAAGTAGGGATTGGTGATGATGATTTGGAATTATATGGAAAATACAAGGCCAAATTATCCTTTGAAAAGATAGAAGCAGTCAAGGAACATGCGCTTGGCAAGCTAATCTTAGTAACGGCTATCAATCCGACACCTGCTGGGGAGGGAAAATCCACAGTGACCATCGGTCTAGCTGATGCGCTTTCTAAGATTGGTAAAAAAACCATGATTGCCCTTCGCGAGCCATCGCTCGGTCCTGTGATGGGGATTAAGGGAGGCGCTGCTGGTGGTGGACATGCCCAAGTCTTGCCAATGGAAGACATCAATCTGCACTTTACAGGTGACATGCATGCCATTACAACTGCCAATAATGCTCTTTCTGCCCTGATAGATAACCACATTCACCAAGGAAATAGTTTGGGGATTGATCAACGTCGGATTATCTGGAAGCGCGTGGTAGATTTGAATGATCGCGCTCTGCGCAAGGTGACCATTGGCTTGGGTAGTCCCTTAAATGGTATTCCGCGTGAGGACGGTTTTGACATTACAGTTGCTTCTGAAATTATGGCCATTTTGTGTCTCGCAACAGATTTGACTGATTTGAAGGAGCGCCTTGCAAATATTGTCATCGGTTATCGTTTTGATCGCAGTCCAGTTTATGTCAGAGATTTAGCAGTCGAAGGAGCCTTGACCCTGCTCTTGAAAGAAGCCCTTAAACCGAATATTGTTCAGACCATTTACGGTACACCTGCCTTTGTGCATGGTGGTCCCTTTGCCAATATCGCTCATGGCTGCAATTCTGTTTTAGCGACTGCTACAGCACTTCGCTTGGCAGATTATGTAGTGACCGAGGCAGGATTTGGTGCGGATCTTGGGGCAGAAAAATTCCTAGATATAAAAACCCCCAACCTGCCAAAGGCTCCGGATGCAGTTGTGATTGTCGCAACTCTTCGCGCCCTAAAAATGCATGGTGGTGTAGCAAAAGACAATCTTTCAGAGGAAAATGTTGAGGCAGTCCGATTAGGGTTTGCAAATCTCAAACGCCATGTTGAAAATGTGAAGAAATATGGTCTTCCAGCAGTCGTTGCCATCAATGAATTTGTATCAGACACACCCGCAGAAATTGCGACCCTAAAAGAGCTCTGTGCCGCAATAGAGGTACCTGTTGAGCTTACAAGTGTCTGGGCAAATGGTGCTGAAGGTGGAGTGGAACTTGCAGAAACTCTTGTCCAAACGATTGCAACGAGTCCCGCCAACTATAAACGTCTCTATCAAGAAGAGGATAGCTTGGAAACAAAAGTGACTAAGATTGTGACGGAGATTTACGGTGGAACAGGAGTGGTATTTGAAAAGAAAGCTCGTACTCAATTAGCAGCATTTGCTCAGCAGGGATGGGATAAACTCCCTGTCTGCATGGCTAAAACACAATACAGTTTTTCAGATGATCCAACAGCCCTTGGTGCGCCTGACAACTTTGAGGTTACTATTCGTGAATTTGTCCCTAAATTGGGAGCAGGCTTCATCGTAGCTCTTACAGGAGATGTCATGACTATGCCAGGTCTACCTAAGTTGCCTGCTGCCCTAAATATGGATGTGGCAGGGGATGGCACAGCGATTGGTCTATTCTAATGATTAAAAAATTGTTTCCAGCTCCAAAGGTGTACTTACTTTTGGAGCTGGAACAGTTATCTTTAAAGGGATTAGCTATAACTAGCATCAGTCAGAACAAACTCCCATTTTTTTATGCAGCTGGCGGGCTGGCTTCCTTCCTCACTATGGTTGGTAGATACATAGGGAAATAGTCATGAGAGGGAGGATGTTTATTTTCTTGATAGTGAGTTGAACGTCCTACTTCTCAAACTTTATTTAAGACGAATGGTATGTTAAAATATACATGTAGAACATTTTGTTTGCACAAGGTAGAAGGAGCGAAGCGATTGACTGTGTGCGAATCATGATAGGGTAGCCCATGGCAAAAGGTTGACGCTACATTTGACCAGTGGTACGATATTGTCTGGCTACAAAAAAAGTTTGATAGAGGGGATAAATAGATGAAGGTAGAGGTAATCCAACAACAATTAGAGGCGGTTGCTTCTGCAAAAGATGCAGAGAAAATGGCGGCCTACCTTCGGCATCAATTTCTTTTTTTAGGGGTGAGAACGCCAGTACGCAGAAAGATAACCAAGGAATTTTTAAAACCCTATAAGCAAAAAACACTTCATTGGACCTTTATTGAGCAGGCTTGGGAGAGTTGCTATAGAGAAATGCACTATGTTGCGATTGATTATCTTATCATGAATAAGCATATGTTAACTCCAGAGGATTTGCCTCGTCTGGAAAGATTGATAACAAGGAACTCGTGGTGGGATTCAGTGGATGGCTTGGATGAATTAGTTGGTGACATTGCGTTTCGCTACCCAGAAGTCAAGTCCGTCCTACTAGATTGGAGCCTTTCTGATAATATTTGGTTGCGTAGGGTTGCGATCAATCATCAATTATTGCGGAAGCAGGACACGGATACGGATTTGTTGGAAAAGATTTTAATCAACAATCTTGGGCAGGCAGAGTTTTTCATCAACAAGGCCATTGGCTGGAGTTTACGAGACTATTCCAAAGTCAACCCAACATGGGTAAGGAATTTTATTGCACAGCATGAGGAAACTCTAGCTCCCCTTAGTATTCGTGAAGCTAGTAAGTATCTGTAGGAAAAGAATGAATAAAGAATATAGATTTCAAGCTAAGATTCATCCTGTGTTAGATAAAGGAAGATTCTATATTGTCTTTTCCCTATGATATTCGAGAGGAATCTGGTAAGGGACGTCTCAAGGTTCAAGTATTTTTTGATAGGGAATCCTATGAGGGTTCCCTTGTCAATATGGGAGTCAGGAATGAAGGGGAGCTTTGCCACATCATCGGTATCCCGAAGAAGATTTGTCAAAAAATTGGGAGAGAGGCAGGGGATACGGTGGAGGTTGTGATTCAACCAGGAGAGGAAAAAGTAGTAGAGCTCTTGCATTCCTAGAAAAATCTGTTATAATGAAGTCATGCGATGAGCCGAACGTGGCAGTAGCCACTTTCACGCTAGGGAGGTCAAAACGCAGGAGCGGACCTTGATAAGTTGTGTGAACCTGCTTATCACACGAAAGTGCCCTTAGACTGAGAGAAATCTTGGTCTTTTTTGCTATTATTTGTACTCTTTTTCAAGAATCCTGTGAGGGTCTTTTCATTTATTAGAAAAAAGTATATAATAGCAGGTATATACAAATGTTTAGAAAATTGAAAAAAGGGGTAGTTTATGGGATATACAGTAGCCATTGTTGGTGCAACTGGTGCCGTAGGGGCGCAAATGATTCAGATGTTGGAAGAATCTACTTTACCGATTGACAAGGTACGCTATTTGGCTTCTGCTCGTTCAGCCGGTAAGACTTTGCCGTTTAAAGGACAGGAAATAACGATAGAAGAAACAACAGAAGATGCCTTTGATGGTGTCGACATTGCACTGTTTTCTGCGGGAGGGTCAACTTCTGCCAAGTATGCTCCTTATGCGGTCAAGGCAGGGGCTGTTGTGGTTGATAACACCTCTTATTTCCGCCAAAATCCAGATGTACCACTTGTCGTACCTGAGGTTAATGCACATGCGCTCGATGCTCATAAGGGAATTATTGCTTGTCCGAATTGTTCCACTATCCAGATGATGGTGGCATTAGAGCCAATTCGTCAAAAATGGGGTTTGAATCGGATTATCGTATCAACCTATCAGGCCGTATCAGGAGCAGGTATGGGAGCCATTTTGGAAACTCAGGAACAGTTGCGGGCCGTTTTAAATGACGGTGTAGCCCCGAAAGATGTAGTAGCCAATATCTTGCCGTCTGGTGGTGATAAAAAGCATTATCCGATTGGCTTTAATGCTCTACCACAAATTGACCTCTTTACGGATAATGATTATACCTACGAAGAGATGAAAATGACCAAGGAAACGAAAAAAATCATGGAAGATGACAGCATCGCTGTCTCTGCGACTTGTGTTCGTATCCCAGTCTTATCTGCTCACTCAGAGTCTGTCTATATTGAAACGAGGGAAGTAGCGCAAATTGAAGAAGTGAAGGCTGCTATTGCAGCTTTTCCAGGCGCGGTTTTAGAAGATGATGTGGCACATCAGATTTACCCACAGGCCATCAATGCGGTGGGGAGACGTGAAACCTTTGTTGGTCGCATCCGTAAAGATTTGGATGCTGAAAAAGGTATCCATATGTGGGTTGTGTCTGATAATCTCTTGAAGGGAGCTGCCTGGAATTCTGTTCAAATTGCTGAAACGCTTCACGCACGCGGTTTGGTTCGCCCGACTCAAGAACTTGTGTTCACCGTAAACTAAACGAGATCATCACTTAGGAGGAAGAAAATGTCAGTAGAAGATTTGAGAAAAGCACGTATTATTACGGCGCTTGTAACGCCTTTTCGCGAGGACGGAAGTATCAACTTTAAGGCATTGCCTAAGTTGATTGAACATTTACTTTCGCACCACACTGAGGGTCTGATTTTAGCGGGGACAACCGGGGAAAGTCCAACTCTAACCCATGAGGAAGAACTAGAGCTTTTTGCGCACGTTCAGCGGATTGTGGCAGGTCGTGTACCCTTGATTGCAGGGATTGGGACCAACGATACGCGAGATTCGATTGCCTTTGCGCGTGAGGTGGCAGCTTTTGGTGGATTTGCGGCTGGACTTGCCGTAACTCCCTACTATAATAAGCCTACCCAAGAAGGATTGTATCAGCATTATAAAGCGATTGCTGATGCTAGCAGTCTTCCGATTATGGTATATAATGTACCAGGACGTACAGTGGCTGGCTTGACGGTAGAAACATCGCTACGCTTGGCTCAACATCCCAATATCATTGCGATTAAGGACTGTACAGGTGTCGCTAGTATTTCCCATCTTGTAGAAAATGCACCGGAAGATTTTCTGGTCTATACAGGTGAAGATGGTGAGGCCTTCCATGCTAAGGCTTTAGGTGCTCAAGGTGTGGTGAGTGTCGCTGCCCATACCAATGGAGATGATTTTTATGCGATGTTTGAGGCCCTAGACAAGGGAAATGTGGTAGAAGCTGCCGCTATCCAACGCAGGTTGCTCCCTAAAGTAGAGGCACTTTTTTCAACAACGAGTCCAGCCCCCCTTAAAGCTGTTCTCAATCATCGAGGGTTTGAGGTGGGGCCTCTGCGCCTACCACTCCTTGCTTGTACCGAGGAAGAAGCGGCGGCGATTGTCGATGTCATGGAGAAATAGGGAAGTTGCGGATAAAAATACAACTTCGCCTAAAAACGAAGCTAGTTTACTGTTAATTTTTATTGAGTATTAGTTTATTTCACATCAAGGAATACAGGAGTGAGGATCATGGATTACTTCGGAATCACGATTGAGTCCCACTCCCTTTCTTCTTTCTTTTGACTTGGAGTGGACTCTAATACTCAATAAAAATCAAAAGTAGACTAGCTTTCACAATTAAGAATTGTGAAAGGTTGGAAATGAGATTAGCACCGCTAATTTCATTATATCGAAGGCGAAGGTAGAACTGGCGTTCACCGAGACTCTTGACGACGTATCCTTTTGATTTTTATTGAGTATAAGGTGTATACTGGTAGAGAAAAGAGGTAAACAGATGAATATTAAGAAAGTCAGTGACTTACTAGGTTTGTCGAGCGATACGATCCGCTACTATGAGCGAGTTGGCTTGATTCCACCAGTTCACCGTAATCATGCAGGGAACCGTGATTTTGGTGAGCGAGATGTGGCAGCCTTAGAATTGGTCCGTTGTTTTAGAAGTGCTGGGGTGTCGGTTGAAAGTTTGATTGACTACATCAGCTTATGTCAGGACGGAGACAATCAACATCTAGAAGAGCGTCGTGCGATTTTGATTGTTGAACGTGAAAAATTACAGAAAAAGATTGATGAACTATCAGCTGCCATTAGCCGGCTGGACTACAAGATTGATAACTACGAGAAAATTATGGTGAAAGAAATGAAGTCCATGAAAAACGCAAAGCAAAAATAGCCCCGTGGGAACAATTTAAGATGTGAGGACGGAAAGAAAAATAGGGAATCGGAGCAGATGACTTAGGCAACCAGTAGCCTCGCCGGTTCATTTTTATGCCCGAGTTCGATTCATCAAGATACAAAGGGCATTAAAAAAGCGACCGAGTATTAGGTATCTTTTAAATGGGGGTTGGTGGTATGTAATTCCTACTTTTGCTATGTCTTGAATAGGATTCTTTACGTCATCAACTCATACTCAATGAAAATCAAAAGTAGCCTAGGAAACGAAGTCGACGATAGAACTGGAGTTCATCAAGGCAAGTTGACAACGGATAATTTTGATTTTCGAAGAGTATCAAATAAAAGATTGAGCAATGGAAAGGATATTCATATCAATGATAAAAAATCTTTGGTGGTTTTTTAAAGAAGAAAAACGGCGCTATCTCATCGGGATACTTTCCCTGAGCCTAGTGGCTGTTTTAAATTTGATTCCACCGAAAATTATGGGGCAGGTCATCGATGCCATTACACGTGGCAATCTGACCAAGACTGACTTACTCTTACAACTCTTGTATCTAGTTCTAGCAGCCGTTGCTATGTATGGTCTGCGCTATATTTGGCGGATGTATATTCTGGGAACTTCCTATCGTTTGGGACAAGTCATTCGCTACCGCTTGTTTGAACACTTTACCAAGATGTCGCCCTCCTTTTATCAGAAGCATAGAACAGGAGATTTGATGGCGCATGCGACCAATGATATCAATTCTTTGACCCGTTTAGCAGGTGGTGGTGTCATGTCTGCGGTCGATGCTTCCATTACAGCCTTTGTGACCTTATTCATGATGTTTACCACTATTTCGTGGGAAATGACCCTACTTGCAGTCCTTCCCCTACCTTTTATGGCACTTGCAACCAGCAAGTTAGGACGGAAAACACATGAGGCTTTTAAGGAGTCTCAAACAGCTTTTTCAGATCTAAATAACAAGGTGCAAGAGAGCGTAGCAGGGATCAAGGTCAGTAAATCCTTTGGCTATCAAGAGGCTGAAGTGAGAGCCTTTCAAGAGGTCAATGAGATGGCCTTTGCTAAAAATATGCACACCATGAGATACGATGCCTTGTTTAATCCCTTGGTCCTACTCTTTATCGGCGCTTCCTATGTCTTAACCTTGACGGTTGGAGCTGTTATGATTGACCAAGAGCAGGTGACAGTTGGAGATTTGGTAACTTTTGTGACCTATCTGGATATGTTAGTCTGGCCTCTAATGGCTGTTGGATTCTTATTTAATATGGTGCAACGTGGTAGCGTATCCTATGAGCGAATCCAGACGCTATTGAGCCAAGAGTCGGCAATCAAAAATCCAGAAAATCCTGTTGAGCATGTTGCCAATGGGCGCTTAATCTATGATGTAAAGCGATTTAGCTACGAAGAGGATGAGACACTTTCTGATCTTTATTTTACCTTGGAAAAAGGACAAACTCTAGGATTAGTGGGACAAACTGGTGCAGGAAAAACCAGTTTGATAAAATTGCTTTTACGTGAACACGATGTAACAGCTGGTAGGATCTTGCTGAATGGTCACGATATTCGTGACTATCGTTTATCTGATTTACGTCAGCTGATAGGATACGTCCCCCAAGACCAATTCTTGTTTGCAACGACCATTTTGGAAAATGTTCGCTTCGGAAATCCTGCCTTATCACGAGAAAAAGTAGAAGAGGCAACCAAGCTATCTCAGGTTTATGATGATATTATTGCTATGCCAGAGGGCTTTGATACGCTGATTGGGGAAAAGGGAGTCTCCTTATCAGGGGGACAAAAGCAACGAATTGCTATTAGCCGTGCGATGATTTTGAATCCAGATATTTTAATTTTAGATGATTCCTTGTCAGCTGTTGATGCCAAGACAGAGCATGCCATCATTGAAAATCTCAAGCAAACACGGCAAGATAAGACAACGATCCTTGCGGCTCATCGCCTATCAGCAGTTGTCCATGCAGACCTCATTCTGGTCATGCAAGATGGAAATGTTATTGAGCGTGGTAGCCATGAGGAATTACTGGAGCAGGGTGGTTGGTATGCAGAAACCTATGCTTTACAGCAGCTAGAAATGGAGGAATTACCGAATGAAGATAGCGAATCAATGGGACGTTTTTAAACGCCTGCTGACCTACCTAAAACCCTATAAGTGGCTGACGGTGCTTGCCCTTAGCCTCCTCTTATTGACAACGGTTGTAAAAAATATCATTCCCTTGATTGCTTCTCATTTTATTGACCATTATTTAAACAATGTCAATCAGGCAGCGGTGGTACTTTTAATCGGTTACTACTTAATGTATGTTTTTCAGACAGTCATTCAGTATTTTGGAAATCTTTTTTTTGCGAGAGTATCGTACAGTATTGTGCGTGACATTCGCAAGGATGCTTTTTCCAATATGGAACATTTAGGTATGGCTTACTTTGATAGGACGCCAGCAGGGTCGATTGTCTCTCGGATTACCAACGATACAGAAGCTATTTCTGAAATGTTTTCAGGGATTTTATCGAGTTTTATTTCAGCGGTCTTTATCTTCACCGTGACCCTTTACACCATACTGATGCTAGATGTTTACCTGACAGCCTTAGTCGCTCTTTTACTTCCTCTTATCTTTATTCTGGTAAATCTTTATCGCAAACAATCGGTTGCGGTGATTACAAAGACCAGAAGTCTCTTGAGCGATATCAATAGCAAACTATCAGAGAGTATCGAAGGGATTCAAATCATTCAGGCCTTTCGGCAGGAAGAACGTCTAAAGTCGGAATTTGAGGAAATCAATCAGGAGCATGTGGCCTATGCCAATCGTTCTATGGCGTTAGACAGCCTATTTTTACGACCAGCCATGTCCCTGTTGAAGCTACTTGCTTATGCACTGTTAATGGCTTATTTTGGCTTTCGTGGTCTTGAAATCGGGATTTCAGCAGGGCTGATGTACGCGTTTATCCAGTATATCAACCGCTTATTCGATCCCTTGATTGAAGTGACCCAGAATTTCTCTACCCTGCAAACTTCAATGGTGTCAGCAGGACGGGTCTTTGATTTGATTGATGAGGCAGGTTTTGAGCCGACTCAGGGAAATAGCTCCGCACACATTAAAGAGGGGAACATCGAATTTCGAGAGGTATCATTCTCCTATGATGGCAAAAGGAAGATTTTAGATGGGATTTCATTTCAGGTAAAGCAAGGAGAGACCATCGCCTTTGTCGGAGCAACAGGTTCTGGGAAATCGTCCATTGTGAATGTCTTGATGCGGTTTTATGAATTTGACTCAGGCCAGGTCTTGATTGATGGGCAAGATATTCGGCAATTCTCACAAGCAACCTTACGTAAGAATATCGGTCTCGTCTTACAAGAACCCTTTTTATACCATGGTACAGTTGAGTCCAATATCAGGATGTATCAAGAACTGTCAGAGGAGGAGGTGTACGCAGCAGCAAAGTTTGTGGATGCAGACCCCTTCATCCAGAAATTACCAGGTCACTATCAAGCTCTTGTATCTGAGCGTGGTAGTAGTTTTTCAACTGGTCAACGGCAATTACTCGCTTTTGCACGTACAGTTGCAAGTCAACCCAAGATATTGATTTTAGATGAAGCAACGGCTAATATTGACTCAGAAACCGAGCAGATCGTTCAGCACTCTCTTGAGAAAATGCGCCAAGGACGCACGACGATTGCCATTGCACACCGTCTGTCGACCATTCAAGATGCAAACTGCATCTATGTCCTTGATAAGGGCAAGATTGTCGAAAGTGGAACACATGAGGAATTGCTGGCAAAAGAAGGGAGCTATCATAAGCTCTATCAATTACAGGCTGGTATGCTTGTGAGCTCGTAGGTAAAAAAACAAATGAATGATTCAAAAATGTTTCTTGAATCATTTTTTATATTCTTTGCATTTCTCTTCAAGCCAGCCCATACTCAACTACTTTCCTTTCCTAATTTATACTCTTTAAAAATCAAAAGGATACGTCGTCAAGAGTCTCGGTGAATTGAACACGGGCTAAAAGCTCGGAAAAAAGATAGGCAGCTGTTTCAGCTTTAGCTGATTACAGCTGAGAATCCCTTTAGGGATAGATTTTCTCGTGTTCAACAAACACGTCGTCAATCTCCTATTTTTCAGTCGCTTTTTACACGCCCTTTGTATCTTGTAATTGAACTCGGACTACAACTCGCTGACAATAAAACTAATCCAGTGGATCAGTTTTACCCGAGCCAAGAAATCGGAAAGCGAGAATAAATACTCCTAGCTTCAAAGGTATGGTATACCTTTGAAGGCAGGAAATAGGAGTTTGCCTTAGCAAACGTCCTTTACTTCTTCGTCGCATTTTCTATTTTGTCTAGGAGTTGTTTTACCTCCTCGTATCTTGACGAGTGAAAAGCTCCAGTGGAGGTTTTCAGCCTATCCCCTTTCATTAAAAAAGTGGTCGTTAGAAACTCCGTTTCCCTATTTCCAACCTTGCCTACTTCGCTCTCGGATTTATAGGCTCAGGCTGAAACAGTTCACCGAACTGTTTCACTCTCCCAGACTAGTGGAGCAAGTACTAAAAGTGAACTAAAAGACTATAACACAACTTGTAACCCCTTACACTATTTGTGGTATAATAAGAACATGTATTCACAATTCAGCACTTCCATCTTATACTCTTTAAAAATCAAAAGGATACGTTGTCAAGAGTTTCGGGGAACTGTTGCAACTGGTCACCCAAAAAGAAGAAAGTGACCATAGAAGCCCGAACTTAGAAATTAAAAAGTGAGGGAAGCAGAAAATATTTCTTCTATAAAGGTACTTTACTTGTGAATGCAGGTTCTGAAAAACGGAGGAAATGCTATGAAAATCATCATCGTAGGAGCTTCATTTGCAGGAATGAGCGCTGCTTTGGAATGTCATCAACTTTATCCCGAAGCACAGCTTGTGTTAATCGACAAGGAAAAGGAGGTCGGCTTTTTTCCTAATGCCTTGAACTGGCAATTAAAAGGGGAATTGGAACATATTGAAGAAGCACGGAGCGAATTGTGGAGTCAGGTGCAAGAGACCATGATAGACATCCGTTTAGAAACCAAGTTGATTCAAATAGATGCAGACCATCAGTTGTTGAGGCTGGAGCAGGGAAGAAATAGTATCGAAGAAGCCTATGATGTTCTGATTTTGGCCATGGGAGCCAAGCAAGTTTGGGAGATAGAGGACGAAAAACTTCAAGCTCGCATGTTATCATCTAAGTATTTTTCAGACGCTCAAGAAAGTCAGAAAAAGATAGAAGAAGCGAGTTCTGTCATTATCATTGGTGGCGGACAGATTGGGCTAGAAAGTGCAGAGGCACTCAGTCAACTACCGCTCTCTATTCGGATTTTTGAAGCAGAACATTCCCCCTTAGCAAGGTATGTGGATGCAGATCTTATGGTTGGTATTGAGCGGGAGTTGAAGAAGCGTCGCATTGCTCTACATACAGCAGAAATCGTGGAGAAAATCAGCCTGTCGTCAACTGGTAATAAGGTCAGGGTCGATACACTGAAAGGTAGCTATGAAGCGGATTATCTGCTCTTTGCGACGAATTTCCAGCCCAATACCGATCTGTTTCGGGGAATATTAGACTGCAATCCTGACAAAACGCTTATCGTAGATGAATATTTAGAAACTAGCCAGCCCAATATCTTTGCGATTGGTGACCTCATTCAACTTCCCTTTGCCTTCTTTGGCAAGGCCTATCTTCCTCTCATCAATCATGCTATTTTGACAGGACGCTTGGTGGCCTATAATCTAGTCACAAAACGGCGCCCCCTGCAGGAAGTGCAACGAATGGTTTCCAGTCATCTTTTCGGCTACAATATCACGAGTGTTGGTCTGACCGAACGGCAGGCCCAGCTTTGGACAGATGTGGATACGGTTGTTTTACAAACACCTTTTAGCCAGTGGGAGACAGAAGAGTTGACCTTTAAATTGATTGTCCAAGCATCTGACGGGCGACTCTTAGGCGGGCAGTTACTTTCCACCTCTCGCTATATTCATCAGATGAATACATTGTCCCTTGCCATTTCAAAGGGGATGACAGCCCAGGATATGGTAGAGCAAAGCTGGCTTTGTCTGCCTCGCTATACAAGTCTTGTTCCCATTGTGACAGAGGCCTGTCAGCTCTATCTTCATCGTCAAGAGGAGAAAGCCTATGAGGATTGAAGATCTTTTGGAAAAGCGAGAGCGTGCTATCTATCTTCTCACAGAGTATCTAAGGGGCAGCCAATCCAGCCTATCTTTAAAAGACTTCAGTCAGAAACTTGGCTTATCACGCACTACCCTCGCCCGTTATATCGAATCGTTTAATGACCAGGCAAGGGAGGGGAAGTGGGGCCTATCTCTCCAAGTGAAAGACGAAGTAGTTCGTTATGAGAAAAAGGAATCACTGTTACACGCGGACTGGCTTGCCCATCTGTGTCAGATAAGTACTAAGTACCAAATTCTGCTCTATCTTTTTGATAAGGAAGAATTTACTATTCAGGCCCTTGCCCAATATTTGCTGATAAGTGAAGCTAGCCTCAATCGGCAACTAGCTGCGCTCAATCATCTCTTGCAGGATTTTCAAATTAGCATACGAAACGGTCGTCTCAAAGGAAGTGAACTGCAAATCCGTTATTTTTATTACCAATTCTTTTTGCAAACAAAGACCCTGTCAGGTATCAGTAGCTGCCCCTATTTCCGTCAGGTAGCCCATCACCTCCCACTTTTTGAGCGCTTTTTCGATACCAGCTTTAATTCTCGTCAGGCCCTTCAGCTATCTCTTTGGTTAGGGATTTCTCAGAGACGTATGAGAGGACAGGAGTTGGATTTTGGTGAACTGATTCAGTTGATGACCCCTTATATTGACCAAAAATGGTATCAGGAATTACGAAGTTTTGTCCTGACTCTCTATCAATACCAACCCTCAATGATTCGCGAAGGGGAGGTGATGGGGTTGTTTGCCTTTCTAGTAAGCCAATCCATTTTGACATCACAAAAGATTGAGCGTATTCTAGCCTTCGGTGGACCGATTCGTGAAGCGACCACTCGGTGCTATCAGACAATTCGCGAAGAGATAGGCTATCGATTCCCCATTCATGAGGAAGTTCTGTACTATCTTAACCAATTATTAGGAAAAGTCTACTTTTTCAAGGGAAGTTTGGAACTATTCCCCCTTGAGGAAAAACAGGAGCATCTGATTGGCGCTCGGACCTTATTACTAGGCGTTTTAAAAACGATTTATCAGCCTCAGGGTCCTGGGCTTGTCTTTCAATGCGAGGAGGAGGTGGCGAATATGGCAGGACTTTTTGACTATCTCAGTCAGGTTCAGCCAGTAGTGATGCGCATTGGCTTTCTGTCCTATCAATCTCCTATTATTGCTGAGCCAATTTTATTCCAACTCCAAAGAGAATTTGAACGAAAATCTGCGGTTGTGATTGAGCCCTTTTTGACATCAAGTACCTATGACCTTCTAATATCAGATGAACCTGTACTTGTAGACCTACCTTGCTATTGTTTCCATAAACGACTATATGCCAGTGATTTACAATCCTTGAAACAAATGATTGCTAACCTTCAAAAACAAAAAGAAAAACAGGCCACCCGACGTTTGGAAGCTAGCATGTTTTCGATAGAAAGACGTTGAGGGGTGTCATCTTCTGCTCCTCATTCACCGAGACGAGTTGACAAAGTCTCCTTTCAATGTTTGGAGAGTAGAAAAACAAAAACAAGAGTATAAGGATAGTGCTTGTCAGATGATGGTACTATCCTTGCTTTTTTCATTCTTATCAAAAATTTTTTAAAATGCTTATTTTTTGATAGGAGTTACTTGTAGAAATGCGTTACAATAAGGATAAGCAGAAAACAGAAAGCGTTTTCAATCATATAATAACGGAGGTCTCCTATGACACAAGAAAAATACATCATGGCTATCGATCAAGGCACGACGAGCTCACGCGCCATCATCTTTGATAAAAAAGGAGAGAAGGTCGGAAGTTATCAGAAGGAATTTCCGCAAATTTTCCCAAAACCAGGTTGGGTAGAGCATAATGCCAATCAAATTTGGAATTCAGTCCAATCGGTCATCGCTGGAGCTTTTATCGAAAGTGGCATCAATCCGTCCCAAATCGAAGGAATCGGGATTACCAACCAGCGTGAAACCACGGTTGTCTGGGAGAAGGAGACTGGACTTCCAATCTATAATGCCATTGTCTGGCAATCCCGCCAAACTGCCCATCTTGCTGACCAGTTGAAACACGATGGTTACTCGGATATGATTCATCAAAAGACTGGTTTGGTCATCGATGCCTATTTTTCAGCAACCAAGGTTCGTTGGATTTTAGACCAAGTTCCTGGCGCCCAGGAACGAGCTGAAAAGGGAGAAATTCTCTTTGGTACCATTGATACTTGGCTTGTATGGAAGTTGACGAATGGTCGATGCCATGTGACTGACTATTCTAATGCAGCGCGAACCATGCTTTATAACATCAAGGAACTGAAATGGGATGATGAAATCCTTGCCCTCTTGAATATTCCAAAGGCCATGTTGCCAGAGGTAAAGTCTAATTCAGAAATTTATGGCAAGACGGCACCGTTTCATTTCTACGGTGCAGAAGTTCCTATTTCTGGTATGGCAGGTGACCAACAGGCAGCCTTGTTTGGACAGTTGGCCTTTGAGCCAGGTATGGTGAAAAATACCTATGGCACAGGATCTTTCATCGTGATGAATACGGGTGAAGAGATGCAGTTGTCGACCAATAACCTTCTAACAACAATCGGTTACGGTATCAATGGCAAGGTCTACTATGCCCTTGAAGGCTCTGTTTTCATTGCAGGTAGTGCTGTTCAATGGTTGCGTGACGGTATGCGTATGGTGAAAGAATCTCCTGAATCTGAAGCCTTAGCGCGTCAGTCTACCAGCAATGATGAAGTCTATGTAGTCCCAGCCTTTACAGGTCTTGGCGCACCGTATTGGAATTCAGAAGCACGCGGTTCTGTCTTTGGTTTGACACGTGGAACCACCAAGGAAGATTTTGTAAAAGCGACTCTCCAATCCATTGCTTATCAGGTACGTGATGTGATTGATGTCATGCAAATTGACTCGGGCATGCCCATCTCTGTCTTGAAGGTGGACGGTGGAGCAGCGATGAATAGTCTTCTCATGCAGTTCCAGGCAGATATTTTAGGGATTGAGATTGCACGAGCGAAAAACCTCGAAACAACAGCTCTTGGCGCAGCATTTCTTGCAGGTCTGGCTGTCGGTTTCTGGAAAGATTTGGATGAATTAAAGACCTTGAATGCCGTCGGTCAATCCTTCCAGCCAGCTATGAACGATGCACGTAAGGAACAATTATATAAGGGATGGAAGAAAGCAGTTGCAGCGACTCAGTTATTTGCAGAAATAGACGAAGAAGAATAGAAAAGAGAGCAGAAAATGGAATTTTCAAAAGAAACAAGACGCTTGGCTATTGAAAAAATGCAGGATAGGCAACTTGACTTGCTGATTATTGGAGGAGGAATTACCGGTGCAGGTGTAGCTTTACAAGCAGCAGCAAGTGGGATGGATACAGCCTTGATTGAAATGCAAGACTTTGCGGAAGGGACAAGTAGCCGTTCTACGAAATTGGTTCATGGTGGTTTGCGCTATTTGAAACAATTTGATGTTGAAGTTGTCTCAGATACGGTTTCAGAGCGTGCAGTGGTCCAACAAATTGCACCGCACATTCCAAAACCAGACCCGATGCTCCTTCCGGTTTATGATGAAGAAGGGTCCACTTTTAGTATGTTTCGTCTAAAAGTTGCCATGGATCTATATGACCTTTTAGCAGGTGTTAATAATACGGACTTGGCTAATAAGGTATTAACAAAAGAAGAGGTCTTAGAGCGCGAACCGCACTTGAAGCAAGAGGGGCTTGTCGGTGGCGGGGTCTATCTTGACTTTCGCAATAATGATGCTCGGCTAGTGATTGAAAATATCAAGCGTGCAGCGAAAGACGGCGCTTTGATTGCAAGTCGTGTCAAGGCAGAGCATTTCATCAAGGATGAACAGGGTAAGATTATCGGCATTGGCGCGCGTGATCTCTTGACAGACAGTCACTTTGAAATCCGTGCCCGTCTCGTCATCAATACAACAGGTCCGTGGAGCGATGAAGTCCGTAATCTTGGTGGTGAAGGCAGCGGACTCTTGCAGATGCGTCCAACAAAAGGTGTCCATCTAGTCGTAGATAGCGCGCGTCTTTCTGTACCGCAACCGACCTATTTTGATACAGGTTATGCAGATGGGCGAATGGTCTTTGTATTGCCACGTGAAAATAAGACCTATTTTGGAACGACAGATACAGACTATTCCGGTGATTTAGCAAATCCAATGGTGACGCAAGAGGATGTTGATTATCTGCTGGATATCGTCAACAATCGTTTCCCTGATGCTAACTTGACTCTCGATGATATTGAAAGTGGCTGGGCTGGTCTCCGTCCGTTGCTATCTGGAAACGGTGCTTCTGATTATAACGGCGGAAATAACGGTAAATTGAGTGATGATAGCTTTAATACCCTAATTGATACTGTGAAAGCCTACCTAGACAATAAAAAAACACGTGACGATGTGGAGCATGATTTGACCCAACTTGAGGGTAGTGTATCTGAAAAAAACTTGGATCCGTCAGCTGTTTCTCGTGGTTCCTCTCTTGATCGTGATGACAACGGCCTGCTAATCCTTGCTGGTGGGAAGATTACTGATTTCCGTAAAATGGCGGAAGGAGCCCTTGAAAAAGTAGCCACAATTCTTGAGAGCGAATATGGCCGCAAGTTCCGATTGATCAATTCAAAAACCTATCCTGTATCCGGTGGAGAATTGAATCCAGCTAATGTGGCAGAAGAAATCGAACATTTGGCACAGTTGGGGGTTAAAAAAGGTTTGGCCTATGAGGATGCGCTCTACCTTGCAAATCTGTATGGTTCAAATGCACCAAAGGTCTTTGCACTTCATCACAAGGTGGAAGCAGTGAGCAATCTCAATCAACGTGACTTACTATCTCTTCATTATGCAATGAAAGAAGAGATGACTTTGACGGCAGTAGATTATCTCCTTCGTCGGACCAACTATATGCTCTTTATGCGGGAACAACTAGATGGTATCGTTGAGGATGTATTGCAGGAAATGGCGGCTTACTACGCTTGGTCTGAAGAAGAACAAGTGGCACAGCGCACCTTATTGGACGAAACCTTAGTCAAGAATGACTTGGCTTACTTAAAGAAATGAAACAGATCAGTAGTATAATAAAAGGAGTCTATTCTATATGGTAAAAGAATTATTGGGTGAAGTAATCGGAACTACCTTACTTATCTTGTTAGGAAATGGGGTTGTAGCAGGTGTAGTCCTTAATAAGAGTAAAAGCAAGGATGCTGGCTGGATTGTCATTACAGTCGGTTGGGGGCTTGCTGTTGCAATGGCAGCTTTTGTCAGTGGAATCTTAGGACCTGCTCACTTGAATCCTGCGGTATCCATCGCTATGGCCTATGCAGGAAATCTGTCTTGGGCGTCTGTTCTCCCCTACATCGCTGCTCAATTTGTTGGAGCCTTTATCGGTAGTATCTTGGTGTATGCAATGTATAAGGATCACTACGATGCGACAGAAGATACTGGAGCCGTTCTTGCGACTTTCTCAACAGGTCCAGCTATTCGCAATATCGTTACCAATACAGTCAGTGAAGCAATCGGTACTTTTGTTCTAGTTCTTGGTCTATTAGCGTTTGGCAACTATGATATGCCTGCCGGTCTTTCGACCTTGACAGTCGGAGCCTTGATTGTCTCTCTCGGAGTTTCTCTAGGTGGTCCAACAGGGTATGCTTTGAACCCTGCGCGTGACCTAGGTCCCCGTATCATGCACGCTATTCTTCCTCTGAAACATAAGGGGGATTCAGACTGGGGGTACGCGATTGTACCAGTCCTAGGGCCCATCATCGGAGGACTACTAGCTGCTATCTTTTATGGATTAGTGTTCTAAAACTCAATAAAAACCCTATCAAAACGAGATAGGGTTTTTATTGAATATTACATCAACTCTTCTAAGCGATCAACCAAAGAACCGACATAGGCAATGGTGTCTCTCAGAGGTTTGTCTGTTGAGACATCAACACCAGCGTGCTTAGCAAGGTCTTGTGCAGATAGGCTAGCTCCTAGGGAAAGGGTTTCGAGCCATTTTTCAACAACTGCTTCAGGATTTTCTTCCAACTGTTTGGCCATCGCTGTTCCGATGGTGAGACCGGCAGAATAGGTATATGGATATAAGCCAATGTAGTAATGGGGTTGACGCATCCAAATCAGACCTGCTTCTTCTCCAATTTCAAAATCTTGTCCCCAGAATTCTCTGATGATGTCGAGTTTGATTTGGCAAAGAATCTCTCCGTTTAGATATTCATCCCTGTCCAAACGTGTATAGACTTCGCGTTGGAAAGCGGCCTCTAATAAGTGAGTGACCATGTTGTGGAAGTAGGTACGACTAATCAACT
The DNA here is from genome assembly GCF_001984715.1 of Streptococcus azizii. Taxonomy (GTDB): domain Bacteria; phylum Bacillota; class Bacilli; order Lactobacillales; family Streptococcaceae; genus Streptococcus; species Streptococcus azizii. The sequence goes on along the minus strand of NZ_MSPR01000010.1, from coordinate 19,456 downwards.
CACTGATGAGGTAGGCTTGGAAAGCAGGATCTTGATTTTGTTTCAAGAGAGTGTTACAGGTCAGTACTTCATTGGCAGTAGATGGTGCTTCAATGAAGTAAAGGGACGGGTCATAATTGAGAACGCTTTGCTTTTTCGCCAACTGGAAATGACCGGCATGTCCAAGCTCGTGGGCGAGAACTAGCACCTCATTCATCAAACCAGTCCATGATAAGAGGATATAAGATGGTCCATCATATAGGGTTGCACAATACCCCCCTGTGGCCTTTCCTTCGTTTTGAGCAAAGTCAATCCAACGCTCATCAAAGGCTTGCTCAATCATCTTGATATAATCGTCTCCCAAAATTCCCAGACAGTCAATTAAGAACTGCTTAGATTCTTCAGGTGTAATCCGTTGATTGAAGTCTGATGGAAGACTGATTTTTAGGTCTGCGTGGGTGATTGTGTCAAGACCATGTGCTTTTGCGACTAACTTTACATAGCGACGCATATGAGGAGCTAGTTCTTTCATAATCACATCAATTTGGCGATCAAATAGATCACGGGAGACATGTTGACTAAAGAGCAAGTAATCGATGGTAGAGTTGAAACCACGTAATCTAGCTTCAATTTGCTCATTTTTGATGTGAGATAAGTAATCTGCCGCAGTGGTATTCTTGTATTTTTTGAGGGTAGAATAGAAGCTAGCAGCAGCATTGCGGCGAATTTCTGTATCGTGGCTGATTTCGTAATCATTTTCAAATAGCACGTAGCTATTTCCGTAGGATTGACCATTTGCAGTGAAGTTGTCAAAGGTCATATCTTCAAATTTTGTCGTTTCATACTGACGGTAGGGCTGTTCAAATGTTGGAGCAAAATTGGCTAATAATTCTTCTTGTAAAGGATGCAGTTGATGTGGTTTTTGCCGAAGAATATCATTGATATAGCTGGTCCATTGAGGCTCTTTAGCGCTAACCTGGCTTAGCATATCATCTTCAAGAAGAGCCAGTTGTGTTTGTAAGAAAGCAACCTTGGGATAGCTAGTAGCCATGGTTATTTGGTATTCGTTGGCAAGAGCGGCAAGCTCCGTATTCATCTTGTCTACATCTAGGTTTAAAAAAGCATAGTGGCTCAGCTTACTGTCAATAATACGAATTGCTTCATATTCTTTAAGGGCCTCAATAACCACTTCGACAGAAGTGAGCTTGTCCTTGTAGTGATGTTCAAACTGCTCAACCTGCACTTTGTAGGCAGCAAGAGCTTCTTGATAGGCTTGGTGACTGGGATAGATGAGGGAAGTATCCCAGGTTAATGAGGCATCTATATCTTGACGTTTGGGCATAGCATTTGTCATGTAAATTCTCCTTTTTTGTATTGAAAATATTATATCATATTTCAAGGAAAAAACTTGACAAATAGCTAGAATCCTTGGATAATAGTAGTGTAAGAGGGATATGGAAACCTAATGAAAGGAGCTTTCTTATGCAAGTCATTAAACGGAGTGGAGAAGTCGTTGACTTTGATCCAGAAAAAATTTATCAAGCGATTATAAAAGCTGCTCGCACGGTATATGTCATTGATGATACTTGGCGCCAAAATCTAGCTCAAGTTACTAAGAAAGTCGTGTTAGACTTGGAAGAAGCTCATACAGAGCGCCCGACGATTAGTATGGTTCAGTCACAGGTGGAGCACCGTCTAATTGATGCAGGCTATATTGCGATTGCTGAGCACTATATTTCTTATCGCCTCCAACGTGACCTCGAGCGCAATGGTTACGGAGATCGTATCAATGTTCACCTACGCTTTGAACAAGTAAGATAATGAAAAGAAGCTGTCTACGGACGGCTTTTTGTGTCGAAAAGACGAGTTTTCTATTATTTTAATACTCAATAACAAGTAAAAGTAGACTAGTCGCTAATTTCCTTATAATTGAAGCCGAAGAGGGATTTGAAGCAGACTATTCCTAAAAAAGGTAGATTTCGATTATCAGTACCATTGATAATGGTCAAGATTGGAGGCGCACAGCAGCAGGAATACGGACATGTGCTTTTCGTGAAGAAAGTCTACCCAGATGGCTCATTTTTTATCTTGGAAACCAACTACAATGTATACCTTCCGTAGATTATCTGGAATAGATAGTAGCTTGAGTTTTGCTTATACGACGAAATAATTGACTGAAAGATAGTTGTTGTTTTGTCCCAAATATTGTATAATATTTGGGACAAGGACAAGGTGGTGAAGACTTGAGTAATATTAAAGCTAAAATGAATAGTAAGATTGATAATCTACCAGAGGGGGCTGTCTTTATTTCAAGTGATTTTTTAGAGATTGCTGATTATGAAACAGTTAGAAAAACATTGAATCGATTTGTTAACGAAGGAACGATTCAACGTATTGTAAACGGTGTATATTACAAACCAAGGTTTATTGAGTTAATTGGGGAATATGAGTCTCCTTCAATAAATGAAGCGGCTATTGCCATTGCTAGAAAATATAATTGGACCATTGCACCTTCAGGGAACACAGCTCTCAATTTATTAGGGTTGTCGACACAAGTCCCAGTTCAATGGACTTATATTTCTGATGGCCGGTATGTTGATTTTCAAATTGGAAATACGAAACTAGTGTTCAAGCGAACAACAAATAGTACCATTTCAAATATGTCGCGATTAACTGCGTTAGTTATTCAAGCCATCAAAGCTATTGGAAAAGATAAGATTTCAGAAGAACAGATTCTTTATCTTAAGACTAGGTTAACAATAAGTGATAAAGAAAAACTTCTTGAGGAAGGCAAGACTACCAGTGCATGGATTTATAAAGTCTTGAAAAAAATAGGAGAATCCTAAAGATGCTAGAATTTAAAAAAGTTTCCAAAGAAGACCTTCAAGCCATTATTAGAAATGCTTCGGAAAGACTTGTTATCAATGAAGTGATCGTTGAGAAAGACTATTGGGTTTGTTTCGTACTCAACTATCTCTTTACAATGAGTGAATGGAAGGATGCTTTTACATTTAAAGGGGGCACAAGTCTTTCTAAGTGCTATGATCTAATTAAGCGATTCTCAGAAGATATTGATTTAATCTTGGATTGGCAGGTAATTGGATATGGCAAAGACGAGCCATGGCAATCCCGTTCAAATACGCAACAAGATAAGTTCAATAAGGAATCAAATTTAAAAGCAGAAGACTTTCTTGTGAATGTATTAATTCCGCAGATGAGGTTAGATTTTGCGAAACTGATTGAAGATGATTTTCAAATCGATGTTGATGTGAATATCCCCCAAACAGTACTTTTTGAATATCCAACAAGTTTCCAATCAGAGTATGTGAAGCAAGTCATTCGCTTGGAAATTGGTGCTTTAGCTGCCTGGACACCTTCTGAAATGGTAGAGATTACTCCTGATTTATACAAGATTTACCCGATGTTATTTGCGGGAGATAATATCCCTGTTAGGACTGTTTTACCAGAGAGAACTTTTTGGGAAAAAGCTACTATTTTACATCATGAGGCAAATAGGCCAGCAGATAGTAAAATGCCTATACGCTATGCTCGGCATTATTACGATATTTACTGTCTTGCCCAGTCGATTTATAAGAATAGAGCCTTTACTAATCGAGAGCTATTAGAGAAAGTTGTTTCATTTAAGAAAAAATTCTATCCTCGAAACTGGGCAAAATATGGAGACGCAACCATTGAAAGAATTAGATTGCTTCCAGATGATTACAGATTGAAAGAAATTGAATCTGATTACAACCAGATGAAAGAAATGTTTTATGGGTCTGTTCCATCATTTGAAGAGGTATTGACAACTATTGCTAATCTAGAGAAAGAAATCCATAAACTTTAGGTGCCTGTTATTTTAGTCACCCGTGGGTGGCATTTTTCTATACGAGGGGTATGTTGTATATCTGATACTGTTTAAAAATTAAAAGCACTTGAAATCTACTCTCTATGATAAAGCGATTTGACCTTTTCTTTCGTTAATGAATGAATCGTCTCCTGAAATCTATCCATCACCTCCTTTAAGGAATGGAAAAAGTAATTTTTAAATTCTTCTTAGCGAATCGTATTCCAAATTTGCTCAATGGGATTCATTTCTGGACAGTAAGGCGGAATAAATAGTGACTCAATATACTGAGAGATTCTAAAAACTTTCGCTTTATGCCAAACAGCATTGGAAGTAAAGGACGGAAAAATGAAAAAAATCGTGGTATAATAGGCATTGTCCATTTTTCTATCAAATATAGTCTCGATGTTTTTTAGATGTTAATGAAGAGGACTATATTATGTATTTGTGAAGGCGAGCAAAAAATTATTGGGGATGAAATGGTTTGGTGGAATCAGTCTACATTGGGTGACTTTTTGGTGACCCGATAGGATTTAGGCAGGTTTACCTCCATTAAACCCTTGATATGAAAGGATTTATAAACTATGGCTACTATTCAATGGTTTCCAGGGCACATGTCAAAAGCAAGGCGACAGGTGCAGGAGAATTTAAAATTTGTTGACTTTGTAACGATTTTGGTTGATGCACGCTTACCTCTATCCAGTCAAAATCCCATGTTGACAAAGATTGTGGGTGACAAGCCAAAGCTACTCATTTTAAATAAGGCTGATTTGGCCGATCCTGCAGCTACCAAGCAGTGGCGCCTATATTTTGAGAGCCAAGGCATCCCGACCTTGACGGTCAATTCCAAGGAGCAATCGACTGTCAAAAAAGTGACAGAAGCAGCCAAAAAACTGATGCGGGAGAAAATCGAGCGTCAGAAAGAGCGAGGCATCCAGATGGAAACCTTGCGCACGATGATTATCGGGATTCCTAATGCAGGAAAATCAACCTTGATGAACCGTTTGGCAGGTAAAAAAATTGCAGTCGTTGGAAATAGACCCGGTGTCACCAAGGGACAGCAGTGGCTTAAATCCAATAAAGACTTGGAAATCCTTGATACCCCGGGTATCTTATGGCCTAAATTTGAAGATGAAGAGGTAGCGCTTAAATTAGCGCTAACAGGTGCTATTAAGGACAATCTTTTACCTATGGATGAGGTGACCATTTTTGGACTGAATTACTTCAAAAAACACTATCGCGAAGCCCTAAAAGAGAGATTCAAGCAGATGAATCTAGATGATGAAGCGCCTAAAATCATCATGGATATGACGAGAATCCTTGGATTCCGTGAGGATTATGACCGCTTTTATACCTTGTTTGTCAAAGAAGTAAGAGACGGTAAGCTAGGGCCTTATACGCTAGATGCGGTAGGAGAGACAGATGGCAACGATTAAAGAAATAAAGGATTTGCTCGCGACCATTACCGATAAAACCGATTCTCGCTTAGAGATATTGGCTAGGGATACACGAGCAGGTGTACAGACATTACTTCAGAAAAAAATGAAGGATTTTCAAAGTGAGGAAGCAGAAAATGCCCGACTAGAGCAAATGCTAGTTTATGAAAAGGCCTTGTATGCAGAAGGGGTTGAATTGATTGCAGGAATTGATGAAGTCGGACGAGGCCCCTTGGCAGGACCAGTGGTGGCTGCTGCAGTCATTTTACCAAAAGGCTGCAAAATTCGTTATTTGAATGATTCCAAAAAAATTCCCAAGGCGAAACACCAAGCTATTTATCAGGAAGTGATGGAGCGAGCAATCAGCGTAGGAATCGGTATCCAAGATAGCCAAATGATTGATCAAATCAATATCTACGAGGCAACTAAACTTGCCATGCTAGAGGCCTTGGGGCAATTATCCGAGAAACCGCAGCATTTACTGATTGATGCAATGTCCTTAGAGGTGCCGATTGACCAGACCTCCATTATCAAAGGGGATGCCAATAGTCTTTCGATTGCTGCCGCAAGTATTGTAGCAAAGGTTACTCGAGATCAGATGATGCTTGCATTCGATAAGGTTTATCCCGGTTATGATTTTTCTCACAATGCAGGTTACGGGACGGCAAAACATTTGGAAGGTTTACAAAGAAACGGTGTAACCCCTATTCATAGGACAACTTTTGAGCCCATCAAGTCAATGCTTCAGAAAGGAGAGTGGTAAAATGACAGAACGTGAAAAAATGCTGGCAGGACTTCTATATGATGCTAGTGAAGAAGAATTAGTAGCGTTACGCAATCTAGCTCGTCACTATCGCATGCAATTCAATCAGGAATTAGATGGAGTAAAACGCAGCCAGTTACTCAAATCATGGTTTGGTAGCACTGGTGAACGGATTTACATAGAGCCGAATATTTCCTGTGACTACGGTTGCAATATCCATGTAGGTGACAATTTCTATGCTAATTTCAACTGTACCTTTTTAGATGTGTGTCCCATTACGATTGGTGACAATGCTATGTTAGGGCCGAATGTGCAATTACTGACTCCTCTTCATCCCCTCGATGCAAAAGAGCGGACTGCAGGATTGGAGTATGGGAAGCCGATTACGATTGGTCATCATTTTTGGGCTGGTGCTGGAGCTATCATCCTACCAGGAGTATCCCTAGGAGATAATGTGGTCGTTGGAGCAGGTTCTGTCGTAACTAAGTCATTTGGGGACAATGTTTTTATAGCAGGAAATCCTGCACGCGTCATCAAAGCATTATAAAATATGGAAAAGCAGAGAAAAATGAAGAGTGACACCTATTACCTGACATTTGACATTGGAGGAACGTTTATCAAGTACAGTCTTATGTCAGAGAACTTTCATCTATTGGAGCCAAATCAGACGCCAACTCCTACTGATATGGAAACGTTTTTATCTTGTTTGGAAACGATTGTGGAGACATACCGTGAGCAAATATCAGGTATAGCTATTTCTTGTCCAGGTACTATCCATCGCAAAACAGGCTTTGTCTATACAGGGGGCTTGATTCCCTATTTGAAGGCCCTGCCTCTTGCTCAACATCTAGAAAAGCGGTTCTCCCTGCCTGTCAGCGTCTTAAACGATGCGGATGCGGCTGGTCTAGCAGAAGCAAGATTGGGAAATTTGGCAAGTATCCAATGCGGGGCTGCGTTGGTACTGGGGACAGGGGTTGGTCTGGCTCTTGTAAGCAATGGGAATTTAGCGACTATCGCATCATTAAAGGCAAACAACCTCCTGCTAAATCCAATAGGACAGTCGTTAAACACTAACTCACCAAATAGCTTACAGGAAGTAGGAGCCATTCTTGGCCTTCATTTGCAAGGTGTCAAGAGCCTAGTCTCTAACGCTGGATCCGCCGTCCAGTTTATTGAACAAGCTAGTCAGCAGTTACAGCTGCCAGAAACAAATGGGATGACTGTCTTTCATCATTTATATGAAGGTGTCAATCAAGAACTAGCTGATTTATTTGGTAACTACTGTCGTGACATTGCCTACTTAATCTTGAATCTGACCAGTCTTGTCAAATTAGATAAGGTCGTTATCGGTGGAGGTATTAGCCAGCAAGACTTGCTGATTGAGACGGTTCGAGATTCTTATCAGGAAGTTGTAAAAGCAGGGGCAGTAGCTCCTCACTTGCTAGAACCAGTGGAAATCCAGTCCTGTCAATTTCACAACCAAGCCAATTTGATTGGAGCATTGTGCTTTTACTTTGAAAAATATCAAAAATCGTGACATGATGTATAGCTGTCAATGATTAGATCTTGTGTCTAACATGTAGGGCTACATATATGCCAAGATTTTTCTTTTTCAAAAAAATCTCTATATCCTACTTTTTGAACATCATACTCAAAAAAAATCAATTTGGACACCTGCTATTAATACTCAATAAAAATCAAAAGTAGACTAGGAAACGAAGGCGAAGGTAGAACTCTGTTCCATCTTGTTTTAAGGGAACAGGCTGAAAACCTCCACTGGAGCTTTTCACTCACCGAGACAAGGTGACAACGTATCCTTTTGATTTTTAAAGAGTATAAGGAGTTTGCTTTTCTTTTGCGAATAAAATCAATAGAGGTGAACAATGAATAACTTTGAATTATTTAAATTAAAAAAGGCGGGTTTGACCAACCTTCAAATCTATAAAATCTTAGCTTATCAAGAAAGAGAAGGAAAATCCCTATCTATTCAAACAATGGCCCGAGTATCTAGTTGTCCCAATCCTGTCTTTTTTATTGAGCGGTATCAGCAGTTGGATATCAAGGCCTGTCGAAAGGAGTTTCAGTGCTATCCATCTCTTTCCATTTTGGATGAAAGCTATCCGATGGAACTAAAGCAAATATATAATCCTCCGGTCTTACTGTTTTACAAGGGAAATAAAGAGCTGTTAAATAAGCCAAAGTTGGCCGTTGTAGGAGGAAGAACCGCTAGTCAATCGGGGATTCGTTCTGTCCAAAAAATCATCAAAGAACTTCAAAATCGCTTTGTCATTGTCAGTGGATTAGCAAGGGGAATTGATACGGCTGCTCATATGAGTATTTTGAAAAATGGAGGTAAAACGATTGCTGTTATTGGCAATGGACTGGATGTTATTTACCCCAAGGAAAATAGGGAGATACAAGGGTATATTGCCAAACATCAGCTACTTTTATCAGAATATATGCCGAAAGAAAAGCCGCTCAACTATCATTTTCCAGACCGCAATCGGATTATAGCTGGTCTATCACGTGGCGTCATCGTAGCAGAAGCTCAAATGCGCTCCGGTAGCTTGATTACCTGTGAATATGCCTTAAACGAAGGACGTGATATTTTTGCGATTCCTGGGAGTATTATAGACGGAAAATCTGCAGGTTGTCATTTTCTCATCCAGGAAGGAGCAAAGTGCATCACTTCAGGCCTAGACGTCCTTTCAGAGTATCAGTTGTAAAACATGTTTTCCTATAGGAAAAGAAAAATCTTGACACTTACCTGAAAATAGTATATTCTTTTTGAAGCTATACTAGTTTAAACTATTGTAAGGGTAAGAATATGGTAACAACAAAGAAAAAGACAACTACCAAAAAAAATTTGGTCATCGTGGAGTCGCCGGCCAAGGCCAAGACGATCGAAAAATATTTAGGACGCAATTACAAGGTTGTTGCCTCGGTCGGACATATTCGTGATTTGAAAAAATCAAGCATGTCTATCGATTTTGACAACAATTATAAGCCAGAATATATCAATATTCGGGGCAAAGGTCCACTTATCAATGACTTGAAAAAAGAAGCGAAAAAAGCGAAAAAAGTCTTTCTCGCAAGTGACCCGGATCGCGAAGGAGAAGCCATTTCTTGGCACTTATCCCATATTCTGGGACTGGATGAGCAGGACAAGAATCGTGTAGTCTTTAACGAGATTACTAAGGATGCGGTAAAAAATGCTTTTAAAGAACCACGGGCCATTGATCATGATTTGGTAGATGCCCAGCAGGCTCGCCGTGTCTTAGACCGCATTGTGGGATACTCCATTTCCCCCATTTTATGGAAAAAGGTCAAAAAAGGGTTATCTGCTGGTCGCGTGCAGTCAGTGGCCCTCAAATTGATTATTGACCGAGAAAATGAAATCAACCACTTCAAGCCAGAGGAATATTGGACTATTGATGGCACTTTTAAAAAGGGAGCCAAGAAGTTCCAAGCTAGTTTTTATGGTTTAGACGGAAAGAAGTTAAAACTCGAAAATAATGAGCAAGTAAAAGAAGTCATGGCACGGCTGAAGGGGGATGACTTCCTAGTTGATAAAGTAGATCGTAAAGAAAGAAAGCGCAATGCACCACTGCCTTACACTACCTCAACCTTACAGATGGACGCGGCGAATAAAATCAACTTCCGAACTCGTAAGACGATGATGGTCGCTCAGCAACTGTATGAGGGAGTTAGCCTTGGAACGGGTGGTACACAGGGGCTGATTACCTACATGCGTACCGATTCGACTCGGATTAGTCCCGTCGCTCAAGCCCAAGCAGCAGACTTTATTACTGAGCGGTTCGGAGCCAAGTATTCTAAGCACGGTAGCAAGATAAAAAATGCGTCTGGAGCGCAAGATGCTCATGAGGCTATTCGTCCATCTAATGTTCAGTTGACTCCTGAGTCTATTGCTAGGCATCTAGATAAGGATCAACTACGACTCTACACCCTGATTTGGAATCGATTTGTGGCCAGTCAGATGACTGCAGCGATTTTTGATACCATGAGTGTGCGATTGGAGCAAAATGGGGTGCTATTTTCAGCGAATGGTAGTCAGGTCAAATTTGACGGTTATATGGCGGTTTACAATGATTCAGATAAGAGTAAGATGTTGCCTGATATGGAAATCGGTGACAAGGTCCAACGCGTCCTCACTAAGCCAGAGCAACATTTCACACAACCTCCTGCCCGTTACTCAGAAGCAACTTTAATTAAAACGTTAGAAGAAAATGGGGTGGGGCGTCCGTCGACCTATGCTCCGACCATTGAAACCATTCAAAAACGTTACTATGTGAAATTGGTTGCCAAGAGATTTGAGCCGACGGAGCTAGGTGAAATTGTCAACAAATTGATTGTTGACTTCTTCCCAGATATTGTCAACGTAACCTTTACTGCTGAAATGGAGCAAAAATTGGATGATGTTGAGATCGGAAAGGAGCAGTGGCAAAAAATTATTGATAGCTTCTATCAGCCGTTCAAACTCGAATTAGCCAAGGCAGAAACGGAGATTGAAAAAATTCAAATCAAGGACGAACCAGCTGGATTTGATTGTGATGTCTGTGGTCATGAAATGGTGATTAAGTTAGGACGTTTTGGTAAATTCTATGCCTGCAGCAACTTCCCTGATTGTCGCAACACCAAGCAAATCACCAAAGAAATTGGGGTGACTTGTCCTGAATGCCATAAGGGACAGGTCATTGAACGAAAGAGTAAGCGCAATCGTGTGTTTTATGGCTGTGATCGCTATCCAGAGTGTGAATTTACTTCTTGGGATAAACCAGTTGGACGTGCTTGTCCAAAATGTGATCACTACCTCGTTGAAAAGAAAGTCCGTGGCGGAGGTAAGCAAGTCGTCTGTCCAAATGGTGATTACGAAGAGGAAAAAGTGAAATAGGTTACATAATATATATTATGTCAATCAACAGATATCCTATATTTCTACGAAAAATAAAATTATCCCAAATATTTACTATTTTTAAAATTAGTAGATATTGGGGGTAATTGTTGTTATAATAAAACAAAAAAGGAGGAGAACAATGTCATATTTTGCCTTAATCGGTCTTGTCTTTCCCTCCGAATCAACTCCCCGTACAATAAAGTATCGGAAAATCCTGTTTTTGGAGAATATTATCTCATCGCCTTCCTCTTTAGTATCCTAAGCGTTTTGATTGACACTTGGATATATTTGTTGTAACAGAATAGGAATCACTGTATGAAACATATTATTACCGTGCAACATCCCCAATCTCAACACCATGTCAACGGTATGGTCGGTTCGTGGACAGACTGGTCCTTGACCCAAGAAGGACGTAAGCAGGCTCAAGCTATTGCTCGTCATGTAAAAGAAATGGTACCCACAGATTGTTCTCTTGCTATCTATAGTTCAGATTTAAAACGAACCCAAGAAGTTGCTGAAATGATTGGAGAAGCAGTTGACGTGGTACCTACCTATTTACAAAGTTTGCGTGAAAGAAATTTGGGAAAATGCTGTGGAAAATCTGTGCAATGGCTAAAAGAAAATATTGAGAAAGAGGAGTTTACGATTGATGATAGATTGTTCTCAGATGCAGAAAGTAGACGAGATGTTTGGGAAAGATTGCTTCCTACATATGAGACGATCTTGCAGACAGATAAAGAGTGGATTATTTTAGTTTCTCATGGTGATTTATTAGCTGTCTGGAATGCTATCTTTCTCGGTTTACCCGTTGATTTTTTGAATAAAGCAGATTTATTTGGATATGCTGGCGGTATTTCTTATATGTATATCGATAAAAAAGGAAAGCATCTCATCAAACAAATCAGTGATCTATCCCATTTGAAGTAGTTGGAAAGAATACTTTCTCCAAAAAAGAATAGAAAAAGGGCTACTACAGTGCTTTCGTTTTAAAACAGGTGTAGGAATCGGTCGATACTTACAAGGTAAAAAGCCAGTAAAGAACTCAAAGCGAAAATGGGAGAGTGACATAGTGTTTGATAAACACAAGACCATCAATTTTTTTCACTTTGAGTTCGTGGCATGTGCCATTATAAAATGAAACTAAAAAACGATAAAATAATAGAAAGATTTGAGGGACTTGGTCCCAAAGAGGTATTCGTTCTTGTCTCAATCGAACGCAAATTATATCAATGTCATCGGAGCTGGTTTAGCTGGATCTGAAGCAGCTTATCAAATTGCAAAACGGGGTATTCCTGTAAAACTCTATGAAATGCGTGGTGTTAAGCCGACTCCGCAGCATAAAACAGCTAACTTCGCAGAACTGGTCTGCTCCAACTCCTTTCGTGGTGATAGTCTAACCAATGCGGTAGGGCTTCTCAAGGAAGAAATGCGCCGCTTGGATTCCATCATTTTGCGCAATGGTGAAGCCCACCGAGTACCTGCCGGTGGTGCGATGGCGGTCGACCGTGAAGGGTATGCTGAAAGTGTTACCGCAGAATTGGAAAATCATCCGCTCATTGATGTCATTCGTGGAGAAATCACGGCTATCCCTGATGATGCCATTACCGTTATCGCGACAGGACCACTGACCTCTGATCTTCTTGCTGAAAAAATTCATGCGTTTAACGGTGGCGAAGGGTTTTATTTCTATGATGCGGCGGCACCGATTATTGACAAATCAAGTATTGATATGAGCAAGGTTTACCTCAAATCACGCTACGATAAAGGGGAGGCAGCTTATCTTAACTGTCCAATGACCAAGGAAGAATTCATGAATTTCCATGAAGCCTTAACAACAGCAGAAGAAGCACCACTCAACTCCTTTGAAAAAGAAAAATATTTTGAAGGCTGCATGCCCATTGAAGTGATGGCAAAACGGGGTATCAAAACCATGTTATATGGTCCAATGAAACCGGTTGGCTTGGAATATCCAGATGATTATGAGGGACCACGCGATGGTGATTTTAAAACTCCATACGCTGTTGTGCAACTTCGTCAGGACAATGCCGCTGGAAGCCTCTATAATATTGTTGGTTTCCAAACTCATCTTAAATGGGGCGAACAAAAGCGTGTTTTTCAAATGATTCCAGGACTAGAACAGGCTGAATTTGTCCGGTATGGTGTCATGCATCGCAACTCCTACATGGATTCGCCAACTCTATTGACCCAGACCTTTCGTTCTAAGAAAAATCCTCAGCTCTTTTTTGCAGGTCAGATGACAGGAGTAGAAGGATATATAGAGTCTGCGGCATCTGGTCTGGTCGCTGGTATCAATGCAGCCCAGATGTTTGAAGGAAAAAAAGAGGTGATTTTCCCTGAAACAACAGCAATCGGAAGTTTACCATACTATGTCACTCATGCAGAAAGCAAGCATTTCCAACCAATGAATGTCAACTTCGGCATTATAAAGGAATTAGAAGGTCCACGTATTCGCGACAAAAAAGAACGGTATGAGAAAATCGCTGAGCGGGCGCTGACAGACTTAAACAAGTGTATCGAATACTTGAATGAACAGAGTTTAGAAAGTACCTTGTCTCCTTTACAGTAGACAAGGTAAGACAATCCACCATCACTTAAAATAGACTGTTAGAATGTGACAGGGTCACGATATACTAACATAGTAAAGGAGGAATGACACCTTTGATTCGACATAAGAAAGTAGAATTGACTGAACTTTTTTACGACTTGGTTTATGTCTATGTTATCTCACAGATTACTCATATCTTATCTCATTTTCATCATGGAAATCTTATTTTAGAAAATGTTATTGTCTTTAGCATTGCTTTGATTATTTTTATCAATTCTTGGATGGTTCAGATGGTTTTTACCAATCGTTTTGGGAAAAATAGTGCTACAAATACCAGTTTTATGCTCTTGCAGATGATTTCTTTGCTCATTGCAGCAAATACCCTATCGACTGATTTGCAGGGTATGATTATTCCTTTCTTTAGTTCTTTAACCTTCTTAACCTCATTACTATTGTTACAATATGGTATAGAATATTCCTCTGTTACAAAGGCAGCGGATAAATATTTTATTAAGCGTTTCTTTTATATTTTAGGGATACGAATCCTCAGTCTCTTGCCCTGTCTATTTTTACCCTATCGCCTCAGCCTTGTGATAGCGGTGCTAGGAATTCTTGTGACCTGGCTTCTACCTTCTCTTTTACTAAATCCCGACAAGACAGTGGCTCTAAGAGGATTGACCCCGATTCATTTTTCCCATTTGATTGAGCGTCTCTCTTTGCTAGTGATTATTACTTTTGGGGAGATGATTGTTGGGATTGTCCCTTATTTTTCAACTGAGCTACTGTCATTTTATTCCCTATTTCCTTTTTTGACGGTTAGTAACCTATTCCTGTTCTACATAAAGGAAATAGATTCCCTCATTGATGTTGATAAAACAGATGTTTCTGGTAACGGTGCAATCTATTACCACTATTTTATCTTCTTTGGCTTAAGTTTTGTCACGGCAGCATTCACCCTCCTGCGAGAGCAGAATGGGGTCAATAATCTGGTCATAAGTGTTCTCTATGCTGGTATCTTGCTATTTTTAATAGGCGTTCTCTTGCATGCACCCTATCATAAGGCAGGTTACAGATGGGGACGGACATTTTACGGTATCGAATTATTACTGCCAGTTATGGGTCTTCTGATGAGTATAGGTCTGGGGGGGAAGTCTGACGAGTGTCACTCTCATTGCTTGCTTAGTAACTTCAGCGATGACATGTATGATCATCCGCTTTAGATAGCAGCTTATTTTAAGAAATGGCTATAACTTTGCAAAGAGTCGATAGCCATTTTTTTGTTCGTTCTTTCCGAATTTTTGCAAAAAATAACCAAATTTTCTGAATATTTCATCAAAAGTATGGTATACTAATTCTAATCAAAATTGAAATGAGAGTCCTATGAATAGATCTTACTTTTATCTTGATATGAGAACTCACGAATTAGAGGTTCCCTACACCAAGAATAAGCGTCGAGTGAGGGTCTTATTACCCAAAAATTATGAAGCAGATACGACCCAGTCTTATCCTGTTGTCTATTTTCACGATGGGCAGAATGTTCTCTATAGCAAGGAATCATTCAGCGGACATTCTTGGAAGGTGATTCCAGCTATCAAACGTAACCCTGATATTGCTAAGATGATTGTTGTTGCCATCGACAATGACGGTTTCCAACGGATGAACGAGTATTCCGCCTGGAAATATAAGGAAATCAATATCCCCGGTGTTCAATTTGGCGGCAAAGGGACAGAGTATGCAGAATTTGTCATGGAGGTAGTGAAACCTTTCATTGATGGTGAGTACCGCACTAAGTCTGATAAGTTTCATACTGCTATGATTGGCTCTTCCTTGGGTGGAAATATCACTCAATTCATGGGATTAGCTTATCAGGACCAAATTGGTTGCTTAGGAGTGTTTTCATCTGCCAACTGGCTACATCAAGAGGCATTTGATCGCTACATTGAACGTCAGGAACTGGATCAGGAACAGCGGGTCTATATTTATGTAGGGACAGATGAAGCAGATGATACAGATAAGACCCTAATGGCAGGCAATATCAAACAGGCTTATATCCACTCTTCCATTTCTTATTATCGCCAGTTGATTGCTGGAGGAGTAGAATTGGACAATCTTGCCTTGGAAGTCATTTCAGGAGCTGTTCATAATGAAGAGGCCTGGGCAAAATATTTGCCAGATTGCCTACGTTTTTTAAGTGAGAAATGGTAAGAAATAAAACATGAAAGGAAAGTGTGTGGCACGATTTCGTTTACAGCTAATTGAGTTCGGGCTAAAAGCTCGAAAAATAGAGCAAGATTCCTATTTTTCATTCGCTTTCTTCACACACTAGGTATGTTCGCTATGCACGTAGAATTTTTAAGTCATTGGTCAGGAAATTTAGGTCGCGAAATGCAACTCAATCGCTATGGCTACGCTGGTATTCCAGTAGTTGTCTTTGCATCATCAGGAGGTTCCTATACGGAATATGCTGATTTTGGAATGATTGAGGCTTGTAAGGATTCCATCGAAGCTGGAAAAGTCCAGTTTTTCACGCTTACCAGTATTGATAAGGAAAGCTGGTTGGCAGATTGGAAATCGATTCATGACCGAGCAGAAGCGCACCGAGCTTATGAACGCTATGTGATTGAAGAGGCTATCCCTTTTATCAAGCATAAGACAGGTTGGTTTGAGCCAATGATGACAACAGGCTGCTCTATGGGGGCCTACCATGCGCTGAATTTCTTTCTCCAACATCCAGATGTTTTCAATAAAGTGATTGCCTTGTCAGGTATCTACGATGCCCGCTTCTTTAATAACCAGCAAGATTATGGTCATGATGATGCGGTCTATCAAAATTCTCCTGCTGATTATATTTGGAACCAAAATGACGGCTGGTTTATTGACCGCTATCGCCAATCTGACATTATTGTCTGCTCTGGGCTTGGAGATTGGGAGCAAGATGGACTACCAAGTTTTTATAATCTAAAGGCTGCTTTTGCTGAAAAACAGATTCCTGCCTGGTTTGATGAATGGGGAAGTGATGTAGCCCATGACTGGGTGTGGTGGAGAAAGCAAATGCCGTACTTCTTACGGACTCTTGATTTATAGAAAGGTGATATGTATGAATTATATTGTTATTTCGCCCTACTATCCTGAAAACTTTCAACCTTTTACGATTGAGTTAGCCAAGAAAGGCATCACTGTCCTAGGAATTGGGCAAGAGCCTTATGACCAGCTAGGGCCAGACCTTCAGGGAGCTTTGACAGAGTATTTCCGTGTTGAAAATCTAGAAGATATTGATGAAGTCAAGCGTGCTGTTGCCTTCCTATTTTACAAGCATGGTCCGATCGACCGGATTGAGTCTCATAATGAATATTGGTTGGAAAATGATGCTGCCCTACGTGAACAATTTAATATCTTTGGTGCCAAGTCTGCAAACTTGAAGAAAACAAAGTTCAAGTCTGAAATGAAAAAGTATTTCTCTAAAGCAGGTGTACCGGTCGTTCCAGGTATGGTAGTAAAAACGGAAAAAGATATTGAGAAGGCTGTGAAGTCGATTGGTTTCCCAATACTTGCCAAGCCAGATAATGGTGTCGGGGCTTCTGGAACTTTCAAACTAACTAAAAAAGCTGATTTAGAAACATTTAAAGAGGCTTGGGATGGACAAACCGTTTATTTCTTTGAGAAATTTGTCCATTCTAGTATGATTACAACCTACGATGGCTTAATTGACAGCAAGGGAAAAGTTGTCTTTGAAACAGGCCTAACCTATGTTCACACTCCGTTTGAATTACTGCAAAGTAAGAAAGATAACGCCTATTACATTGAGAAAGAATTGGACCCCAAATTAGTAGAATACGGACATGCCATCATCAAGGCATTTGGTATGAAAGAACGCTTCTTCCATATCGAATTTTTCAAGAATGGTAAGGATTATATTGCAATCGAATATAATAACCGAATGGCTGGCGGGTTTACCGTAGAAGGTTATAATTACGCACATTCGATTGACCTATTCAGGGATTATGCCAATGTAGTGACCGGTGGTGAAGTGGAGGAACGAAGATTTGATGCTCAATACTGCTTGGTAGTAACACGTCGTGACACAACAGATTATGTTCACTCAGCAAATGACATTCATCAGAAATTTGCTGATAGGATCAAGACAGTCAAGCGTATGCCAGAGGCCTTTGCCGAGTTGCAAGGAAATGATGCCTATCTCCTTGTGACAGAGAGTAAAGAAGAATTGGATGAAATGGTTGACTTTATTGGTCTAACAAAATAGAACGAACCGAAAGATACCAGAAATGGTATCTTTCAGATTGAAGACAAACCATTCCTCCGAGTGGTTTGTCTTTTGGTATTCTGATGAAATCTAGCCATTTCTTTGAAAATCTCCACTTTCAAAGCAAAACAAAAGGCCTTCCCAGCCATCATCTTTACGTATTTTTTCAAATTTAAACACGCCAAAGTCAGCCCAACCTTATCCTCCATTTTAGACTTCCCTCTTTCTCTTGTATAGCGTAAATTATGATATTCCTTAGCTGTCCCAAAAAGTCGCTCAATCGTCTCCTTGCGTTTCTGGTACAAGGCTCTCATCCCTCTTTGATGACGAATATCTTCACATACTTCTAAATAATCTCTCCAAATATGACGGGTTATAGTGCGTTGATGATTCTGACTCTCTGTGCAAATACTGAGGAGAGGACAGCTAGCACATTTCTTAGCATCACTTTTGTATTCACGGTAACCCCCTCGAGTAGTTGTACGGTAGTCAAGAAGCTGATTCTCAGGACAGATATAAACATCATAGTAGTCATCGTAAACAAAATCTTTGGGACGGAGTTTCTCTTTTTTACCTCTTGGTCTAGTATAAGGAAAAACAGGAGTGACTTCTTGGTCAAGAAGGAATTTAGCGATTGTAGGTGTTTTATAGCCAGAATCAGCTACTAAATAGTCTGGACTAAACGGTTTTAACTTAGCCCAAAGCACAGGAAAAGCCTGGCTATCATGGATATTGCCAGCCTCAACTGTATAAGCAAGTGCCCAACCATGCTTATCGCAGGCAACTTGGGCACTGTAGGCAAAGACCTCCTTATGCTCACCCTTATGAAACCAACCGCTCTCTGGATCCGTTGTCGACATTTTCTTTTCAACGGGCTCTTCTTCTGCGGCGGGCTTTAAGGACTTTTTTCCGTGTTTCTCCCGATCTCGGTTGACTTCTATTTCAAGCTGTTCTGCCATGAATTTAGCCTGCACCTGAACTTCTTGACGGGTATATTTGTGGTTATTAGCAGCAGCTTTAATATGTGTGCCATCTACGAACATCTCTGAGGGATCAATGAGACCAGCCTTGAGGCAGAGTCCTAGAATATGGTCAAATATTCTCTCTATCAAGTAACGATCCTTGAATCGGCGTTGATAATTCTTGCCGTAAGTCGTAAAATGGGGAACCCTGTCACCCAAACTAAGTCCTAAGAACCAGCGATAGGCTACATTCACCTCAATTTCCTTGATGGTCTGTCGCATGGAACGAATACCATACAGACACTGGATAAGGGGTATTTTAATGAGTAACACAGGATCTAAACTTGGTCGACCAGTTTCATGACTATAGCTATCTTGCACTAAGTCATAGATAAAATTAAAATCGACATGTCTATCTACTAGACGCAGTAGATGGTCTTGGGGAACAAGTTCGTCAAGGGTATAAAAACCGACTTGATTGCGGTTGAGTTCTGGATTATCTTTATGAAACATAGTCTACCTCCTGTATCCTATATTTCTATTATACTCTTATTCAATAAGAAAAGCCCTCAGAAACTGAGTTCTGTTGACTTTGTCTTCAGTCATAACCACCCGTGAAAACGGGTGGCTTGTACACCGGCTGTAAGCCGTTTCTCTCCAGCGACGTCTAAAGACGTTCGCTGAACTTCGTTCAGGTTAGTGCTATAATTACTTGACTAATGCCCGT
>NZ_MSPR01000001.1 GCF_001984715.1 Streptococcus azizii | reverse complement strand
ATAAAGCATCACAACGTCAAGTTTTTCTTCTACCGACTTTGGACTTCTTTTTGACATACGAAAACTCCCCTTATAGTTTCTAGTGAATTTTTGTTTTTTCACTGTCCACTATAAGGGGAGTATATCATTTCGGATAGGTCTTGATTTGTTAGCGTTATCATTATATAATGTAAACAAGCAAACGTTTGCGATTATTACTCTATCAACATCAATATCTGAATCACCAGGAAAACTGAGGGTAGTTGAAATAGTGGAAGACTATTCAAGTTGGAAAGGAGCGGGCTGAAAACCTTCACCGGAGCTTTCCACTCGTTAAAACTCCTATTTTTGCTTTGCTCGCTTCAACAGTCTAGGAATAGACTGTTGAAGGTGGGAAATAAAACGAGTGAAACTCGTGTCAAACAGTCTAGGAATAGACTGTTGAAGGTGGGAAATAAAACGAGTGAAACTCGTGTCAAACAGTCTAGGGATAGATTGTTGAAGGTTGGAAATAGAACGAGTGAAACTCGTGTCAAACGCTCTTGTATCTTGACGAATTGAACACGCCCTAAACTCTGTGCGAAAAAGACAAATCTTCCTAGAGTCTAACAACTCTTCGTCAGATTTCCTATTTTCGCTTTGAGTTTTTTCCGGGCTTTGTATCTTAGCTAATTGAACACGGGCTAAAAGCTCGGAAAATAGATAATCTTTCCTAGAATCAAGGATTCTTCGTCAAGATTCCTAATTTTCATTCGCTTTTGATACGCCCTTTGTATCTTGTGTCAGGACATCAGAGGTTGATTTTTGACGAGTATAGTCATTTAGTTTATACCTAAAGGTAGCCACAGCTGTCATTGACGAAAGCCGAAACAAATCAAAAGGATACTTCGCCAAGAGTCTCGGTGAATTGAACACGGGCTAAAAGCTCGGAAATAAAACGAGTGCAACTCGTGTCAAACAGTCTAGGGATAGACTGTTGAAGTAGCCTGCAGCTCGTTGCATAGTACTAAAAGTAAACTAAAAGACTATATAAACAAACAGTAGCTATACTATTTAAAGGAGTTTAGTAATATGAAAGAAAGACAAAGTGGGGTACTGCTCCATGTCTCCTCGTTGCCAGGAAAATATGGGATTGGAACTTTCGGGCAGTCTGCTTATGACTTTATTGATTTTTTGGTGAGAACCAAGCAGCGCTATTGGCAGATTTTGCCGCTAGGAACGACGAGTTATGGGGATTCTCCTTATCAGTCTTTCTCGGCTTTTGCAGGTAATACCCATTTCATTGATTTTGACTTATTGATAGAAGAGGGTTGGCTAGAGGCTCACGAGGTAGAAGGAATTGATTTTGGCGCTAACCCGACAGAAGTGGATTATGCGAAAGTTTTCCATGGACGCCGTCCAGTTTTAGAAAAAGTTGTTGCTCGCATGAAGGCACAGGGCCTCCCAGCAGATTATTATACTTTCTTAGAAGAGCAGGCTTCTTGGCTGGATAATTTTGCAGATTATATGGCGATTAAGGAGCATTTTGACCTCAAAGCATGGACAGAGTGGGAAGATAGTGCTATTCGCAGACGAGAAGAGGTAGCTCTAATCGCTTATCGTGAACAATTAGGCGATCGAATCGATTATCACCGCGTGACCCAGTATCTTTTCTTCCGCCAATGGGGTGCTTTGAAAGCGTACGCCAACGACCGCGGTATAGAGATTGTTGGGGATATGCCGATTTATATTGCGGCAGACTCGGCTGATATGTGGGCCAATCCTCAATTTTTTAAAACAGATGAAGAGGGGCGTCCAAGCGTCGTGGCAGGTTGCCCACCAGATGCCTTTTCAGAGATTGGTCAGTTATGGGGGAATCCAATTTATGACTGGGAAGCAATGAAGGAAGATGGTTTTTCTTGGTGGATTGCGCGCTTGCGTGAGAGCTTCAAGCTGTATGATATGGTAAGGATTGATCACTTCATTGGCTTTGCTTCTTTCTGGGAAATTCCAGCAGGCGAGACAACGGCTGTCAATGGGCGCCGCGTTGAAGCACCTGGTTTTGAATTATTTGCAGCTATTAAAGAAGCCTTGGGTGATTTGAACATCATTGCAGAGGACCTAGGTTCTGTGACCGATAAGGTGCTGGAGCTACGCGACACGACAGGCTTCCCTGGTATGAAAGTCCTACAATTTGCCTTTGACCCCCATGGAGATAGCATTGAAATTCCGCATAACCACCGTCGAAATGTCGTCGCCTATACCGGTACGCATGACAATAGTACGATTCGTGGTTGGTATGACAATGAAGTGAGCGACGAAGCGAAAGCCTACTTAGATATGTACAGCAATCGTCATCCTGATGAGTCTATCAACCATGCCATGCTTCGGATGCTGTTTGGCTCAGTTGCCTTTATGGCTGTTGCAACGATGCAGGATTTACTGGGATTGGATGGTTCAGCGCGAATGAATTTACCAAATACCTTGGGGGGGAACTGGACCTGGCGTATGACAGCAGAGCAATTAACTCCAGACGTAGAGGCAAATTTACTTGAATTGACGACGACCTACCGTCGCCAAAATGTGAGACAATTCTCCATTACCAACCAATAAAAGGCGCAGTTTCGAGTTTTCTTCTCACCTAGGGATTGACAAGGCAAAAATAAAGGGGTATAATGTTTGTAACAAAACAATCATACAAAAAGGAGATTATGTGATGAAAAAACCAATTCATTTATATATTTTGGCTACACTTTCTGGTCTTGCAAGCCTTATGGGAATTTGGGGAGCATTTTTTGGGAAATTTGATGAAGAGGCAATCCGAGCATCTTACGCTAGTTTCCAAGCTAAAGGGGTCGATGTAGATCAGCTGGTGAATGCCGCCAAGGCAAGTATGGAATTTAGTACAAATGGAATCAATAAGACCTTGATAATCATCCAGTTGGTACTGATTATTGCGACCATTGTTTTTCTATTCCAAAAGAAAAATGAAACGGCTTCCTATACTTATATTGGTTATCTGTTTACGACCTTAATCACCTCTACTTATGGCTATATTGGTGCGAAAGGGTTGAGTGCCATATATACAGATGAGCTATCCCGTAAAGCTACTGAGGTAGCCGCTTTAGGAGCCTATATTTTTAGTATCGTTCTCTTTGTCCTCTTCTTCGGTTTGACTGTTTTCTTCTTGCTTCGTAAACCAAAAGAAAAACCATCTGTGGCGCAGACAGCTACTGATATTTAACGAACAGAAAACTCCTTGAATGTTCAAGGAGTTTTGTTTTACATTTTTTCAGGAGCTTCCACGCCGAGGAGACGAAGGGCTTCTTTGAGGACAACGCCTGTCGTATAAGCTAGGGCTAGGCGACTATCGCGTTCTGGATTTTCGTCGAGAATACGGGTATGTGCATAGTACTTGTTAAACGACTGGGCAAGTTGGATTGCGTACTTGGCAATCAAGGATGGGTCATACTTATCGGCTGCTTTTTCGATGACAGTTGCGAAGTTTTGGAGATGCTTGATAATCTCCCAGCTTTCGGCATCTGTCAGCTGATACTGATTGTCAACCTTAGGTGTAAAGTTAGCCTTACGAAGAATGGATTGAATCCGTGCATAAGCGTATTGGACGTAGGGACCAGTTTCGCCTTCAAAGGATACCATAGCTTCTAAGTCAAAGTCATATCCATTTTCGCGGTCTGTTTTAAGGTCGAAAAATTTGACGGCACCGACTCCAACTGCTTCTGCAACAGCTTCCTTATTTTCTAAATCGGGATTCTTTGCTTCGATTTGGGATAAGGCACGAGAAACGGCTTCGTCGAGGGTCGGTTCCAAGAGGATGATGTTTCCTTTACGGGTAGATAATTTCTTCTTGTCTTTTGTCACCAGACCAAAGGCGATATGAAGTAGGTCATCGCTCCAGTCATATCCCATTTTCTTGAGGACAGCTTTCAGTTGTTTGAAGTGATTGGCTTGCTCTTGACCAACGACATAGATACTTTTGGCAAAGTTGTAATTTTCCTTACGGTAAAGAGCTGTTGCAATATCGCGCGTGATGTAGAGGGTAGCACCATCTGATTTCATGATGAGAGCTGGCGGTAGGTTGTCGTTTTCAAGGTTGACAATCATCGCACCGTTTGATTCTTGTAGGAGGTTTTTCTCCTTTAGCATCTCAATTCCCTTATCCATCTTATCATTATAGAAGGCTTCTCCTTGGATATAGTCAAAGGTGATGTTTAGCTTGTCATAAATACGGTTAAATTCAACCAAACTTTCATCGCGGAACCATTGCCAGAGTTCAAGGGCCTCTGCATCACCGTCTTCCAATTTTTTAAACCATTTGCGGCCTTCTTCGTCCAATTCAGGATTTTCATCTGCCTCAGCATTGATACGCACGTAGAGTTTGAGCAACTCTGCGATTGGATTTGCCTCAACAGCTGCCTTGTCTCCCCATAATTTGTAGGCGACAATCAAGAGACCAAACTGTTTGCCCCAGTCACCTAAGTGGTTAATCCGAAGTGCCTTGTATCCCATTTTTTCATAGATATTGGCAAGGGCATCTCCGATGACGGTGGAGCGTAGGTGACCGACAGAGAAGGGCTTGGCGATGTTGGGGCTTGACATATCAATCGTGACGTTTTGCCCGTTGCCACGGTGCTGTTGACCGTAGTGGTCATTTTCTTTTATGACTTGGGTTAGGGTTGCGTGTGAAATGGCAGCCTTATCTAGGAAAAAGTTGACGTAAGGTCCAGTTGCAACAATTTTTTCAAAACCTTCCGAGTCAAGTGTTTCAACGATGTCAGCTGCAATGGCTTGAGGAGCCTTTCGTTCGACCTTTGCTAATGAAAAAGCTGGGAAAGCAATGTCCCCCATTTCAGATGATTTTGGTTTTTCTAATAGTGTGTAGATAGCTTCTAAATCGAGACTAGAAATAGCAGTTGCCAGTTTTTCAGCAACAAGCATTTTTTGATTCATAGTAAACCTCCAGAGTTATTCATTCTATTTTAACATATTTCTGCTTTTACGCATGAGAAAACGGCTAAAATTTGTTATAATACTCATTATCATACAGTTAGAGGTAGATGAGTGAATAAAGCAGAACGACAACAGTTAATTCAAACCATGATTCGTCAGGAAAAGATTCGCACTCAGGCAGAAATCAAGCAAGGACTTGAGCAACATGGTATTTCCGTAACTCAGACGACCTTGTCAAGGGACTTGCGTGAATTGGGATTAGTGAAAATGCATGAAAATGGCAGCTCTTACTATAGCCTGTCTAGGAGTGAAGAAGCAGATTTTAGTCAGCTATTGGCTCAATATGCCTATAAGGTAGAGCGGGCTAGTTTCATCTTGGTGCTTCATTCAGAACTGGGAGAGGCAGCCTTAATGGCTAATATTATTGATATTGAAAAGCCTGCGACTATTTTAGGAACCCTGGCAGGTGCAGATACCTTGCTCGTCATCTGTCGTGATGAAGAGGCAGCCAAGCAGGTTGAAGCAGAGATAAACTCTTATTTAGACTGAGAGGGGCGGGATGACAAAAGAAAAAATTTCACCTGGTATGCAGCAGTATCTGGATATTAAAGCCAATTATCCAGATGCTTTTTTACTCTTTCGTATGGGCGACTTCTATGAATTATTTTATGATGACGCGGTTGAGGCAGCACAGATTTTGGAGTTGGCCTTGACCAGTCGTAATCGCAATGCGGAAAATCCAATACCAATGGCAGGAGTACCTTATCATGCGGCTCAGCAATACATCGATACTCTGGTCGATTTGGGACATAAGGTCGCAGTTGCAGAACAAGTAGAAGACCCCAAGACAGCTGTCGGTGTTGTCAAGCGTGAAGTGGTGCAAATCATCACACCTGGAACCGTTGTGGATTCGTCGAAGATTGGTTCGGAGAGTAATTTTCTAGTGGCTATTGAGCGTCAGGGAGCAACCTATGCTTTGTCTTATATGGATGTGGCAACAGGTCAGTTTTTCGTGACGAGTCTGGATGATTTTACAAGTTTGTGCGGGGAGATTCGCAATTTGCGGGCGCGTGAACTGGTCATTGGCTACCAGTTGCCAGAAGAGGAAGAGCAAGTGCTGACTAGTCAGATGAATCTTCTCCTATCGTATGAGGAGACGGTAGCAGATGACATTGAGCTGATTGATCCGTCCCTGATTGAAGTAGAAAAACGTGTTGCCGGAAAGCTACTTAGTTACGTCTTGCGGACGCAGCTGCGTGATTTGGTACATTTGCAAAAAGTACAACATTATGAGATTAAGGATTACCTGCAAATGGACTATGCTACTAAGTCCAGCCTTGATTTATTGGAAAATGCTCGGACAGGTAAGAAGCACGGCAGCCTCTATTGGCTCCTTGATGAGACCAAGACAGCGATGGGCTTACGCTTGTTACGTTCTTGGATTGATCGTCCCTTAATTGATCGAACCAAAATTGAATCCCGCCAACGTGTTGTGCAGGTATTTTTGGACCATTTCTTTGAGCGCAGTGATTTGATTGAGAGCTTAAAAGGTGTCTATGATATTGAACGTTTAGCCAGTCGTGTCTCTTTTGGTAAAACCTTGCCCAAAGACTTGTTACAATTAGTTCAGACTCTGGAGAATGTTCCTGCGATGAAGGCCATTTTAGAGCAGATGAACGAATCTGTCCTCGCACCATTGATTGCAGGATTGGATACGATTCCAGAACTTCATACCTTGATCAGTGAAGCGATTGATCCAGCCGCTCAAGGTGCGATTACAGACGGAGATATTATTAAAACAGGTTTTGATGCAACTTTGGATCAATACCGCTTGGTCATGCGAGAAGGGACAGGATGGATTGCTGAAATTGAGGCTAAGGAGCGGGAAAATTCGGGAATTAATAATCTAAAAATTGATTATAATAAAAAAGATGGTTACTACTTCCATGTGACCAATGCAAATCGCAATAATGTTCCAGAGCATTTTTTCCGTAAGGCAACCTTGAAAAATTCAGAACGCTACGGTACGGAGGAACTAGCCAAGATTGAAGGGCAGATGCTTGAAGCGCGTGATAAGTCGGCTCATCTGGAGTATGAAATTTTCATGCGTATCCGTCAAGAGGTGGAAAAATATATCAGTCGCTTGCAGCGTTTGGCGCGAGTCATTGCGACGGTTGATGTCCTTCAAGCCTTTGCAGTTGTTGCAGAAAAACAGCGCTATGTATGTCCACATTTTACCGATAGTCGTCAGTTGACCATTGAGCAGGGACGCCATGCAGTTGTTGAGAAGGTCATGGGCAAACAGACCTATATCCCCAACTCGATAGTCCTTGGTGAAACGACCAACATGCAACTGATTACAGGACCAAATATGAGTGGGAAGTCCACCTATATGCGCCAGTTAGGTATGATCGTTATCATGGCACAGATGGGTTCCTATGTTCCTGCCGAACATGCTACTTTGCCGATTTTTGATGCTATCTTCACGCGGATTGGGGCTGCGGATGATTTGGTCAGCGGTCAGTCTACTTTCATGGTAGAGATGATGGAGGCTAATAAGGCAGTTCGTTTGGCTAGTGAGCAATCGCTGATTCTTTTTGATGAATTGGGGCGTGGAACCGCGACCTATGATGGAATGGCTCTCGCTCAGTCCATTATCGAATATATCCATGATCGCATTGGTGCTAAGACTCTTTTTGCGACCCATTACCATGAGTTGACAGATTTGAGTGAAACCTTAAAGCACTTGGAAAATGTCCATGTTTCGACCTTGGAAAATGATGGTCAAGTGACCTTCCTGCATAAGATTGCACCAGGTCCAGCGGATAAATCTTACGGAATTCACGTGGCAAAAATTGCTGGGATGCCAGAGGAATTGTTGCAGAGGGCAGATACCATTTTAAAATCCTTGGAAAATCAAGTTCAAGTACCGCAGGAAGTGGAAAAACTATCGCAGGCAGAGCCGCTTGGGCAACTGGATCTCTTTGCTGAGCAGCATCCAGCGTTAGAGCGCTTAGCGCTACTTGATGTATATAGCATGACACCACTTGAAGCTATGAATGCCTTAGCAGAGCTAAAAACACTACTGTAAAAAAGAGGAGTAAGAAAGAATCGAGATGTTGAGGACTCGATTGTACTTGCTCTTTTTTGTGATTAGAATGGGGGGAATCCTCTTTGATACTCCCTACAATCCAAAATGCCCCATTGTTAACCTATCTCGGTGAATGGATCTCGGACTACAATCTGTGCAAAAAAGATAGGCAGCTGTTTTGGCTTCAGCCAATTACAGATGAGAATCCCTTTAAGATATAGGCTGGAGCAGAGTTTTATCTCCGTCTTTGTTTCCTAGTCTACTGCTGATGTTTATTGAGTATTATTTTCTGCAACAAGGAGCAGTCTACTAAAGAGCGGGAAGAGCTTACTCTCCCCTGCTTTTTTCCTCATCTCATATTTGTCACCTTTGTGGTATAATAGGGGCATTAGAAAGATAGGAATAGACTATGGCAACAATTATTGAATTACCAGAAGTCCTAGCCAATCAGATTGCAGCAGGAGAAGTGATTGAGCGTCCTGCTAGTGTGGTCAAAGAATTGGTCGAAAATTCTATCGATGCGGGCGCTACTCAAATCAGTGTTAGTATTGAAGAATCGGGACTCAAAAAAATTGAAATTAGTGATAACGGGGAAGGGATTGCACCAGATCAGGTATCGCTGGCTCTTCGTCGTCATGCGACCAGTAAAATAAAAACCCAGTCAGACTTATTCCGCATTCGGACGTTGGGCTTTCGTGGGGAGGCCCTACCCTCTATAGCCTCCGTTAGTCGCATTCGGATTGAGACTGCGACAGAGATGGTAAATTACGGTCTTGTCCTTGAAGCAGAAGCAGGGCAAGTGACAAGAGAAGAGGTGCTCAGTCGCCCTGTTGGTACACGAATGACTGTGGAAGACCTGTTCTACAATACTCCCGCGCGGCTCAAATATATAAAAAGCCAGCAGGCGGAACTATCCCATATTGTGGATGTGATGAATCGATTGAGTTTAGCTCATCCTGATATTGCCTTTAGCTTGATAAACGAAGGGCGAGAGTTGATTCAAACAGCAGGTACCGGAAATCTCCGACAGGCTATTTCCGGTGTTTATGGAATTGCTTCAGCCAAAAAAATGATTGAGATTGTAGCAGAGGATTTAGATTTTCAAGTATCAGGCTATGTATCCTTGCCCGAATTGACACGAGCTAATCGCAATTATATTAGTATCTTTATCAATGGACGCTATATCAAAAATTTCCTGCTGAATCGTGCGATTTTAGATGGCTATGGTAGCAAATTGATGGTTGGACGTTTTCCCTTAGCTGTGATTGATATTCAGATTGATCCTTATTTGGCAGATGTCAATGTTCACCCCACCAAGCAGGAAGTGCGACTGTCTAAGGAAAAAGAATTGATGAGTCTCCTTAGCGGAGCAATTACAACAGCGCTCAAAGAGCAAGATTTGATTCCAGATGCCTTGGAAAATCTGGCTAAATCAAGTGCTAGATCTAGGATTCAGACTGAACAAATGGCTCTACCGTTGAAAGAAAGCAATCTATACTACGATAGCGTTCGACAGGATTTTTTTGTCAAACCTCAAATGGTTTCTGAGGATATGAAGGAAGTGGAGATAGTTCAGCAGCTTGACAAAGGAAAGGAAGAACTTGTTGACAAGCCTGTCAACATCAAATTTGCCCACCGAGAGGAAGTCGTATCAGATGATTCAGATCATCCACCTCTTGGAAGAAAAGAGCTAGGAAAATTACTCGAACGATTAGAGAGTGAAGAGACTTCAACGTTTCCTGAATTGGAATATTTTGGTCAAATGCATGGAACCTACCTATTTGCTCAAGGGAAAGCAGGCCTCTATATTATCGATCAGCACGCAGCTCAGGAACGGGTCAAGTATGAGGAATATCGTGATAGCATTGGGAATGTAGACAGTTCTTCTCAGCAGCTATTGGTTCCCTATCTCTTTGATTTTCCTGCGAATGATGCGCTGGTTCTCAAACAAAAATTAGATGCCTTGTGTCAAGTTGGTGTCAACTTAGAGGAATACGGTGTCAACCAATTCATTTTGCGGGAACATCCGATTTGGATGAAAGAAGATGAGATTGAAGCGGCAATTTATGAAATGTGCGACATGCTCTTATTGACAGACGAGGTCTCTATTAAGCGTTACCGTGCAGAGCTAGCTATCATGATGTCCTGCAAGCGGTCGATTAAGGCCAACCATTCTTTGGATGCTTACTCAGCTCGCCATTTGTTACAGCAACTAGCGACCTGTAAAAATCCTTATAATTGCCCGCACGGTCGACCAGTTCTTGTCCATTTCACAACATCAGATATGGAGAAAATGTTCAGACGCATTCAAGAAAATCATACCAGTTTGCGAGAGCTAGGTAAATATTAGAGAGAAAGAAAATATGTACGACTATATTAAAGGGATATTAACCAAAATAACCGCTAAGTATATTGTAGTGGAGCTAGGAGGCATTGGGTTTATCTTACAGGTTGCCAATCCTTACGCCTATTCGGGAGCCATGAATCAGCAGGTGACAGTCTATACCCACCAAGTGATTCGTGAGGATGCCCACCTCTTGTATGGCTTTCGGACAGAGGCTGAAAAATCTGTTTTTTTGAGCTTAATTTCTGTTTCAGGAATTGGTCCGACAACGGCTCTCGCCATCATCGCGGTGGATGATAACGAGGGGTTAGTGCGAGCAATTGAGCAGAAAAATATAGCCTATCTGACTAAGTTTCCAAAGATTGGTAAAAAAACAGCCCAGCAAATGGTACTGGATTTGGAGGGCGAGTTTGTCCTCTCTAGTCAGGCAGAGCCTCCAAGTCTCGCTGTTGAAACATCAGAGAATAGAGCCTTGGATGAAGCTATGGAAGCTATGGAAGCCTTAGGTTACCGTCCGGCTGAATTGAAGAAAATCAAAAAATTCTTTGAGGGTACAACAGATACGGCTGAAAATTATATCAAATCAGCCCTCAAGATGTTAATGAGATAGGTGAGAGAATGAAGCGATGTGCTTGGGTTAAAGAAAGCAACCCTTTGTATATAGCCTACCATGATCAAGAATGGGGGCGAGCGGTTAAGGAAGATCAGGCTCTTTTTGAACTCCTCTGCTTAGAAAGCTATCAGGCTGGCTTATCTTGGGAGACTATCCTGCATAAACGGAGCGCTTTTCGCCAAGTTTTTTATGAGTATGATGTTGAAAAAGTGGCACAGATGTCGGACAGTGAGTTGGAGAAGCTACTAGAAAATCCAGCTATTGTCCGCCACAGAGCCAAGATATTTGCCACACGGCAGAATGCCCAAGCCTTTCTCAGGGTTCAGAAGGAATATGGGACCTTTGCGGCCTATCTTTGGTCTTGGGTGGACTTTACACCGATTGACAATCATGTAAAGGATTATCAAGAAATTCCGAGCAAGACTCCCCTGTCAGAACAACTATCGAAAGACTTAAAAAAGCGAGGTTTTAATTTTGTTGGACCAGTTTGTATCTATTCGTATATGCAGGCGACAGGTCTTGTCAACGATCATGAGATAGATTGTCTCGTCCGTCAGCCAGTATGAAAAGGCATTTGTATGGGTGGTTAGGAGGCTAGCTATTGCGATATGAATGAAGAGGAACTACATCGAAAATAATAGCTCCAGTCATTAAAAGGAATCTATGCTCTCTGATAATGAGAGAGGCTAGTCGAGTAGCGCCTGGTCCTCGAATTTCCGTCACATGATTGTATCCATGCTAGGGGAATCTATTTCAACGAATGGTGTGATTCTTTTTGTACTATGATGCTATTCTTGTGAAAAAGTTTTACGAATAAATAAGATGAGGAGGTTTGTATGAAGGCAGAATTGATCGCTGTCGGGACTGAGATTCTGACAGGGCAAATCATCAACACCAATGCTCAGTTTTTATCAGAAAAATTGGCAGAATTAGGTATAGATGTCTTTTTTCATACGGCGGTAGGTGATAATGAAAAGCGTCTCCTGTCTGTCCTAGACAGTGCGAGGAAGCGCAGTGATTTGGTGGTGCTTTGCGGAGGATTGGGACCGACAGAAGATGATTTGACCAAGCAAACTCTGGCCCTATTTTTAGGGAAAGAATTGGTCTTTGATCCAATAGCTGTAGACAAATTAGACCGTTTTTTTGCAAGTAGAAAAAATCGGATTCGTACTCCGAATAATGAGCGACAGGCTCAGTTGGTAGAAGGAAGCACTGCTCTTTACAATCCAGCAGGTCTGGCAGTAGGAGGTATGATTGAACAGGACGGTGTGACCTATGTTGTGTTACCTGGCCCACCTAGTGAGTTGAAAGCTATGTTTACAGAAAGTTTACAGCCCTTGCTACTTCAATCAACTGAAAAATTGTATTCGCGGATCTTACGATTTTTTGGGATTGGGGAGAGTCAGTTAGTGACGATTCTGGCTGATGTGATTGCGTCTCAGACGGATCCAACGTTAGCTCCTTATGCCAAGACGGGGGAAGTCACCCTACGTCTGTCTACAAAAGCTGAAAGCGAAGACCGTGCTAATCAAAAATTGGATCACCTGGAAAAACTCATTTTAGCTCGAGAACCTCTAGCCACATGTTTCTATGGATACGGTGAAGAAAATAGTCTATTTAAGATTGTGGCTCGTACATTAGAAGCGCAAGGTTATCCCTTTGCACTGGTGGAAAATGTCACTGCTGGGATGCTGCAAGCGGACTTGACACTTGCTTTACAGAATCGTCAGCTATTTGAAGGTGGTCGTGTGGTCAAAGAAGAGGTCACAACTGCTGAACGCGCAGAAGAATTGGTCCGAGTTATTTGTGAGGATTTAGGGGTTGGTTTAGGGCTAGCTCTCTTGGGAAAAATCAAGCCAGAATCTCAAGTAGATAATATCAAGGCGAATTACTTTATTGCCCTCTATGTAAAGGGTGAGGTGTCTGTGACAGAGGTTGATTTGGGCGGTTACACAGAGGAACATATGCGTCGCATTGCCTGTTTGCATGCCCTGAATACTATGCGTAACATTTTGTTAAACCATAAAATTTTGCTATAATGAGCTAAGAAACTAGAAGTAGAGGAGAAATAAATTGGCGAAAAAACCAAGTAAAAAATTAGAAGATATTACCAAAAAATTTGGAGATGAGCGGAAAAAAGCCTTAGATGATGCTCTAAAAACGATTGAAAAGGACTTTGGTAAGGGGGCGATTATGCGCCTCGGAGAGCGGGCCGAACAAAAGGTACAAGTCATGAGTTCGGGGAGCCTGTCGATTGATATTGCACTGGGAGCGGGTGGTTATCCAAAAGGACGAATCATAGAAATCTACGGTCCCGAAAGTTCTGGTAAGACGACCGTAGCTCTCCATGCAGTAGCTCAAGCGCAGAAGGAAGGTGGGATTGCAGCCTTTATCGATGCGGAGCATGCGCTTGATCCAGCCTATGCTCAAGCACTCGGTGTCAATATTGATGAATTGCTCTTATCTCAACCGGATTCTGGGGAGCAGGGACTTGAAATTGCTGGTAAGTTGATTGATTCAGGTGCGGTTGATCTCGTGGTTGTTGACTCGGTTGCAGCCCTTGTTCCACGCGCCGAGATTGATGGTGAGATTGGTGATAGCCACGTTGGTTTACAGGCTCGTATGATGAGTCAGGCTATGCGCAAGTTGTCCGCCTCAATCAATAAGACGAAAACCATTGCAATTTTTATCAACCAGTTGCGTGAAAAAGTTGGCGTCATGTTTGGAAATCCAGAAACAACCCCAGGGGGGCGGGCGCTTAAATTCTATGCCTCTGTCCGTATGGATGTTCGCGGAAATACCCAGATTAAGGGGAGCGGTGACCAAAAGGATACTAATGTCGGAAAAGAGACCAAGGTTAAAATTGTTAAAAACAAGGTCGCTCCTCCTTTCAAAGAAGCCGTTGTGGAAATTATGTACGGGCATGGTATCTCACAGACGGGGGAGTTGATTGAAATTGGTAGCAATCTCGGCATTATAAAAAAGGCGGGTGCATGGTATTCTTATAATGATGAGAAGATTGGTCAAGGGTCAGAAAACGCTAAAAGATACTTGGCAGAACATCCAGAAGTATTTGCCGAAATCGATCGCAAAATTCGTGTACACTACGGTTTGATGGAAGATACAGAGCCGACGGAAGTAGCGGAGAAAACAGAAGTTCCGACAGATGTCCAAGACGTTGTTCTTGATTTGGATGGTGGAATTGAATTAGAAGATTAAACATCAAGAAAGAGGTTAAGATTTGATTCTTAGTCCTCTTTTTATTGAGTATTCGTTTAAAAATACTTCATCTTTAGCATAATTTTGTTATATTTTACAGAATAATGAGGCGAAAAGTGAAAAATAGGTCTTTAGACTGAAGCCTTTCTATGGTATAATAGAGTATAATCTGTTTAAGTAAGTGTAGCAAAGGAGAGACTACATGATTAAAATTTATACAGTTTCAAGCTGTACAAGTTGTAAAAAAGCAAAAAACTGGCTCAATGCTCACCAGTTATCGTATAACGAGCATAATTTGGGAAAAGAGTCAATCAGCAAAGAAGAGATTTTAAACATTCTAACCAAGACGGAAAATGGGATTGCAAGTATTGTATCCTCCAAAAATCGATATGCTAAAAATCTCGATTGTGACATTGAGGACCTAAGTGTCAACGAAGTGATTGAGCTGATTACAGAAAATCCACGTATTTTAAAAAGTCCCATCTTAATTGATGAAAAACGTCTCCAAGTGGGCTATAAGGAAGATGATATTCGTGCTTTTTTACCTCGTTCTGTACGCAATGTGGAGAATGCACAGGCTCGTTTACGTGCAGCCCTATAAAGTATATCTATAGAGAAAAGTTTGATTTTTGGGAGTCAGACTTTTTTTGAACAAAGGGAATGTAATCTGAATAAGATGAACACGCAAAAGTTTGTGAAATAGGGGCTGATATAGAGTCGAATCATTGATAATACAGGGAAAGTATGCTATAATGGAACGATAGAATAAAGAAAGAAGGTGTAAGTATGGGATTCACAGAAGAGACCGTTCGTTTCCGTTTGGATGATGTCAATAAACAAGAAATCAGCGAAACCTTGACAAATGTGTACCGCTCTCTTGATGAGAAAGGTTATAATCCAATTAACCAAATCGTAGGATATGTATTGAGTGGAGATCCAGCTTATATCCCTCGTTACAATGATGCACGTAACCGAATTCGTAAGTATGAGCGCGACGAAATTGTAGAAGAATTGGTACGTTTTTACTTGAAGGGAAATGGGATTGACCTCTGATGAGAATAATGGGATTGGACGTAGGTTCAAAAACGGTTGGGGTGGCGATTTCAGATCCTCTTGGTTTTACAGCACAGGGACTAGAAATTATTCCGATTGATGAGGACAAGGGCGATTTTGGCTTTGATCGCTTGACGGAGCTGGTTCAGCACTACAAGGTTGACACGTTCGTCGTAGGCTTACCTAAAAATATGAATAACACCAGTGGTCCACGGGTTGAGGCGAGTCAAGCCTACGGTGAACGATTGGTGGAGCTATACGGTCTGCCAGTCAAGTATCAGGATGAACGCTTAACAACAGTAGCAGCGGAGCGTATGCTAATTGAACAAGCAGACGTTAGTCGTAATAAACGGAAAAAAGTTATTGATAAATTAGCAGCACAGCTCATTTTGCAAAATTATTTGGATAGAACATTTTAAGGAGTGACACATGGCACATAACCACGAACACGATGAACGCGAGTTCATTACCTTAGTAGATGATAATGGTAATGAAACCTTATTTGAAATTCTCTTGACTATTGATGGTCAAGAAGAGTTTGGTAAAAATTACGTTCTCCTCATACCTGCGAGTGCAGAAGAAGATGAAAATGGTGAAGTTGAGATTCAAGCCTATTCATATATTGAGAATGAAAATGGGACAGAAGGTGATTTACAAGCAATTCCAGAGGATGCAACAGCTGAATGGGATATGATTGAAGAAGTCTTTAATAGCTTTATGGAGGAGTAAAATAGCCCAGTGGGCTATTTTAGCCCTGCCCCTCGAAATTTAGAGAGGTCAGGTAGTTGGTAGCGGACGTTTTTAATCTCGCTTCTACAAATTTAGGGAAAGCGAGAGCCCAGTGGGCTATTTTAGCCCTGCCCCTCGAAATTTAGAGAGGTCAGGTAGTTGGTAGTGGACGTTTTTAATCTCGCTTCTACAAATTTAGGGAAAGCGAGAGCCCAGTGGACGTTTTCTTGCCTCAAAAACCAAGTATAGATAGTAGACTAAATAACAGAAGATATGTGAGTGTGACCCGCTCACTTATTTTTTTAACATAGCATCTATTAAGTGTAGAGAAATGAGAAAGCAAGAAGTGCTGTAGAGGTTCTAGCTTCCTCCTGTAAAAATAGGAAACCTCATTACAGTTAAGGAAATGAAAGAAGGGAAAATTTCCCTCCAACTGATTCATCTTACTCCCAAGAGGCTTCCGCAAATATAGACCTAGAAAATAGAGATACGCCCTAGTCAGAGTTTCGCTATGCCACAGTGACAGATTTATAGGCTACAAAGAGTAGAGCAATAGCAGACGAAGGAAGATAGGACGAACGTTCATCACGTCAGGTTGACAACTGCTCATTTTGATTTTCAAAGAGCATAAGAAAATATCAAATGGGAAAGTATTGCTATTTTTTTTACAAAAGAGTGATAGAAAATTGCCATACTTTATTATTTTTGGTATAATATATAGGTGTTCTAGGAGAGTGAAGGATGAAGAAGGAAGGTTTCGGAGAAAAAGTTCGTAGATTAAGGGAAGAACGTGGCTGGACTAGGGAGCAGTTTTGTGATGATGAGCAGGATTTAACGGTACGGCAGTTGACACGAATCGAGTTAGGCGTATCGAAGCCGACCCTGACCAAAATATTTTTTATTGCGCATCGTTTGGGGCTGTCCTTGTTTGAGGTCATGCCTGATTATATTGATTTGCCTGATCAATATTTAAAACTCAAGTATGATATTTTGCGCACTCCAACCTATAATCAACTTGATTTGATTGAAAAGCGCAATGAGAAGTTGCTTGAAATTTATGAATGCTTCTACGATAGGTTGCCAGACATCGAACGGCTTGCTATAGATGCCTTGCAGTCAACGATTGACGTATTAGAAACTCATTCGGACGTCTTTGGTAAAGAAATCATCAAAACTCATATTCCTCGAATAGAATGGAAACAGAAATATGACGTCAATGACTTATTGATTATCCATCTCTTTATTGAACATGCCTACCTGTCAACGATGGCGCAGAACTCTGCTAATCGAAAGGTGTTTTTGAGGCTGGTGTCAGAATTGCCTAAACAAGTAGTGATGATGGAGCCAGAGGATCTTTTTGTCCTGCGCAATGTCATCTTTGCTGCTATCCGCGTGTTAGGGGCAAAGGAAATTTCCGATCCTATCCCGGCCTTATTTCAAGGACTTGATCAGATCATGCAGATTACACAGGATTTTCAAAAATATCCGATTTTTAGTATGCTGCGGTGGAAATATGAGCTCTTGGTACACCAGGATGTCCAGCGGGCTTACGTTTACTGCAAAGAAGCAATGATTTTTGCGAAGTTGATGGGAAATCGTCATCTGATGGGGCAGTTACATGACCAATGGCGACTTGATACCATGGATTTTACGACATTTTTGTCCTGTTGATTTTCTTGCTAGTCTACTATACTAAGACTAGCAAGAGAAAAGGAGGTAAGAAGGATGACAGCAATGCATGATGTTGTTGCGATTGATTGGTCAGATTGGTGGGTGAAATAACCCATCAATTTTTTGATTTTTCCCCCTAAAATTGCTACTATTAAAAGAAGTATAGATGGAGGAAAGAATGACAAGGTTAGATAGGTGGTTACAGGCTAAGCAGGGGAAGGTCTATCGTTATAAGATGGAAAAAATACAATATGCTCTAGATTTGCTAGGGCATCCTGAGAAAGGGTTGCCTGTTGTTCATGTGGCAGGTACTAATGGAAAAGGTTCTACCATAGCTTTTTTAAAAAAATTACTAGAGCTACATGGTTTTCGAGTTGGAACATTTGTATCCCCACACTTGGTGACAGTCCATGATCGTATTTGTATCAATGGTCAGCCTATTCCAGAAGCTACTTTTCAGAAATGGATGGAGAGGATTTTTGTACTAGAGCAAAAAGTGGAGCAGGTCTATGAGCCCTTTCGCTATTTTGAAGTGGTGACCTTGGTGATGTTACTCCATTTTAAGGGGCAAGCTCTAGATTTTGCCCTAATTGAGGTTGGGATAGGCGGTTTGCTAGATACAACGAATGTTGTAGACCCCTTGGTGACGCTCATTACTTCTATTGGTCTAGATCATCAGGATTTGCTCGGCTCTCGTTTAGAAGATATTGCTGAGCAGAAGGCAGGGATTATCAAACCGGGAGTTCCAGTGGTAGTGGGTCCAGTTGACTCTATCGCACTTGCTGTCTGTCGTAAAAAGGCTAGAGCCTTGCAGGCCCCATTTTATTGTGAAGGAGTAGACTTTTCCTTGAAAGATGGCTTGTTTACAAATAGGACTAATAGACTAGGTAATCTCAAGCTGGGATTGGCAGGTCGTCATCAAGAAAATAATGCTTCCCTTGCCTTGCAAGTTTTTTGTCTATTGATGGAAGAGCGTAGATGTCCAATAGAGGAAAAAATTGTACAGAGGGCCTTGGAGACAACGACCTGGGCAGGTCGTTTGGAAAACGTTGGGAAAGGAGGACGGATTTATTTAGACGGGGCTCATAATCTTCCTGCTATTGAATGCTTGGTGGATTTTATACAATCTTTTTCTGAACAAAGGGTAACTATTCTGTTTTCCGCCCTAAAACGAAAAGATTTTAAAAAAATGTTGGAATGTATAGAAAAGAGGGTCCCACATGCTGAGTTGGTGTTAACTAGCTTTGCCTATGATGGTGGTCTCAGGGAGCATGATTGTCCAGATCATCTGCTGTATGTAGCAGATTATGCACAATTTATCAAGGAGTGGGAGATGGAGGCTAAATGTGATGAGCGGTTGTTTATCACAGGATCACTCTATTTTATTTCAGAAGTCCGGAAATATTTTTTAAAGTAGTAACGATTCTATTATTGTTACGAATGGGGGGAGCATGTATCTTTTCAAACAAGACGGGACTATTGAGAAAAGTTTTCCGTAATTGAACTCGAGCTACAACTCACTGCCAAAAAGACCAATCTCATTGGTTGCAAGACAACCTGCTTCGATTGTCTATTTTGCCTAGGGGGACTTCAATAGTCTGGGACTAGACTGTTGAAGGTTGGAAATAGAGCGAGCATTGCTCGTGTCAAACGCTCTCGTACCTTATGTAATTGAGTTCGGACTAAGGTCTGTGTGAAAAAGATAATTCTTCCTAGCTTCAAAGGTATGGTATACCTTTGAAGGCGGGAAATAGGAGTTTGCCTTAGCAAACTCTCAGCAACCCTCTGCGTCAGAATTCCTATTTTCACTTAGACCTTTTAACGTCCTCACATCTTAAATGAACACGCCCTAAACTCTGTGTGAAAAAGATAGACAGCTGTTTTGGCTTTAGCCGATTACAGATGAGATTGAAACAGTTCGGTGAACTGTTTCAACTGGTCACCTAGAAACACGAAAGTGACCCCAGAAGTTTGAGCCAAGAAGCAGGAAAGCTAGGAAATAAGCTGAAAACCTCCACTGGAGCTTTTCACTCGTCGTATTTTCTATTTTCACTTTGAGTTTTTCACAGGCTTTGTATCTTTTCTTATTTCCAACTGGAAGTAGTGTTCAACTATGCCAACTGCCTGTGCTTCTGCTGTTCAGCTGTTGATTTTTTATAGAGTGTTACAGAGGAGAAAAAGCTATTTTAGGTTTGGGTAAACTCAATTTCACCCTCATTCTGAGGGTTAGAATGAGGGTGTCGAACCGAAGGTCATCATCAAAATAAGAAATGACAGACTCTACACTTTTTGTTATAATGAAATGAATTGTGTAAGGAGAATCCAATGACAGAGACAGAAGTGACGTACAGTCGTTCAGAGAGGTATTCAAGGCGTGGTCGCCGTAGTCGCCAAGAGGGACAGCCTCAATCGTTTAATGGAGACAGTCAGGAAAAACTACCAAAAACAAAGATAGTCTCCTCTTTATTGTGGGGATTGGTATTAAGTTTTTTTAGTGTTGCAAATCCTTTTTTGACTTCGCTTGCGACAAACATGCAGTCACAGGATTTGTACGCAGGTTTTGCCATGCATGCTGGCCAGAGTCCGTATGGACATTTTTTCGGTACGAGTGGGGTGCTATATTATTTATTAGTATATATTGGTTCGGCATTTGGAACGACAGTAGGCCTTATTCTTTTACAATGGCTGAGCTTATGTATTACAGGTGTTTACTTTTATAAAATCTGTAGTTACCTCAGTCAATCAAGCCGTGTGGCAGTAAGAGTGCAACATTGGTTTTATCTATTTATTTTCGTCTTAAATATTGGTGGTCTCCAAGCAAGTTTGTTTGCCTTATCACCTGTCTTAGCTGGTCTGTGGTTTGTTTTGCGTTATATGGAGCGGAGAACCCGTGATGAAGGATTTATTCTATATGGAATCTACGCTGCGATTGCTTTTATGCTCTACCCTAAGAGTGTGCTGCTATGGCTGGTGTCTGCCCTTATACTAACTGTTTACAATGTGGTACAGCGCCAAAAGGCAAGAGGGTTTTACCAAGCCTTGGGGACGATTTTTGGCTTTCTTCTCGTTGTTTACTCGGCAGGCTATTATACCTTTGTAGAGCAGATATTAGGCGCGGCTATTCAGCAGACATTTTTCTATGAGTTTTCTCTGAATGTTTCCTATCATAATTTTATTGGGACGCTTATTCAACTCTTTTTATTCTTGCTTTTATCGGGATTTTTAAAGAATCTATTTCAGTTATTATTGGCAATGAGACAGGAAAAATTCGTATATTTTAAATGGATCGTAGCCATCACTTTCGTCGTGCAACTCCTATTTTTAATCGCAGATGGGCGCTTTGAGCTGAGCCATTTGTTACTACTCTTACCTTATGGTTTTATCATGGGTCTACTCGCTCTATCTTCTGCTACTTTAGATGAAGAAGTGCTTGCGAAAAAAATGAATCGCTACTCCTATCTTAAAGCTCATATCTATCTACCATTAGTGATGGTGTTGCTCTTATTGGTAAGACCAGTAGTTACCTATTTTACTGCTAGTGATGTGGTAAGAGAACGCCAAGAGGTAGCTCGCTATATTAAGGAGCAATCGCAAAGTTCAGATGAAATTTATGCTTGGGATGACAGTGCCCAGATATATCTCCAGAGCGAACGCTTATCAGCAGGAGAAATTTTGACAGCGAAACCATACTTGGATACGAAGGACAACCAAGATAGCCTTGCTTTTGATCTCAACAAGAATAATGCGCGCTATATTGTTGTCAACACTCAGCTTCCGCTTCTCGATAGTGTCCAATCAAACCTAGAAAAGAATTACGAAGTGGTCGATAGAGGGCTGCGCCAGTTTGTTTTATATGAGAAAAAATAATGAAAATGATTGCGTGTGCAATCATTTTTTTATGATAGAATTGTCTATATATTGTGTTTTTTATAAAAAAATAAGAAAATTACTACTAGATGTTGATTTTATTGTTGTGAAGTGATAGACTAGAGAAAGACACAGAAAGGAAGAGTGAGAGATGTTAGTACAAACAAAACAGATGACCGTTCCTTCTATTCTCGTCCTCAAGCGAGATGGACGCTCAGTCGCATTTGATGCAGATAAAATCTTGATAGCGCTTGGTCGAGCCAATGATGAGCTAGACCATCCTTGCTCAGGAGTAGTGCTTCATCAGGTTGTGGAAGCTGTATTAGCGGAGATTGGTCGCCGCTTTCATCAGGATATTCAGATTTATGAGATTCAGACCATTGTTGAGCAAGAATTGCTCAAGTCCCACTTGTATGAGTTAGCCGAGGTCTACATTCAGTATCGGACCAAACGAGATTTTGAACGTCATCAAGCCATGGATATTAACTTTACCATTGAAAAACTGCTGACAAAAGATCAGACAGTGGTCAATGAAAATGCTAATAAAGACAGTGATGTTTTTAATACTCAACGGGATTTGACAGCAGGAATTGTTGGAAAATCTATTGGGCTCAAGCTATTGCCATCCCATGTGGCCAATGCCCACCAAAAGGGTGATCTTCATTTCCATGACCTAGACTATAGTCCTTATACCCCTATGACGAATTGTTGCTTGATTGATTTCAAGGGGATGCTAGCAAATGGTTTTAAAATTGGGAATGCGGAGGTAGAAAGTCCTAAGTCTATCCAGACGGCTACTGCTCAGATTTCACAAATTATTGCTAATGTTGCCTCCAGTCAATACGGGGGATGTACCGCAGATCGAGTGGACGAGTTACTGGCTCCTTATGCGGAATTGAATTATCAGAAGCATTTGAAGGATGCTAGTCAGTGGGTCTTAGCTGAAAAGCAGGAAGAGTATGCGCGTGAAAAGACTAAAAAAGATATTTATGACGCCATGCAATCGTTAGAATATGAGATTAACACCTTATTTACTTCAAATGGTCAGACCCCCTTTACGTCTTTAGGATTTGGATTAGGAACTTCCTGGTTTGAGCGTGAAATTCAAAAGGCGATTCTACGGATTCGGATTAAGGGCTTGGGTAGTGAAGAACGGACAGCTATTTTTCCAAAGTTGATTTTCAGCTTGAAACGTGGGGTAAACTTGGAGGAAGGTAGTCCCAATTATGACATCAAGCAGTTGGCCTTGGAATGCGCGACTAAGCGGATGTATCCGGATGTTTTATCCTATGATAAGATTATCGAGCTGACAGGCTCCTTCAAAGCGCCGATGGGCTGTCGCTCCTTTTTACAGGGATGGCTAGATGAAAATGGTGAAGAGGTTAATGCTGGTCGGATGAATTTAGGGGTTGTGACTCTCAATCTTCCTCGGATTGCCATGGAATCTGGCGGTGATATCCTCAAGTTTTGGGATCTTTTTGAAGAGCGTATGGAGATTGCCAAAGATGCATTGGTGTATCGTCTGCATCGGGTCATGGAGGCGCGACCAGCCAATGCTCCAATTCTCTATCAGTACGGTGCGTTTGGGAATCGCCTAGGCAGAGATGATGAGGTCGAGCAGCTCTTTACCCAGCGCCGAGCAACGATTTCTTTAGGTTATATTGGTTTGTATGAAGTTGCTACGGTCTTTTATGGAAGTCATTGGGAGACAAATCCCGCTGCGAAAGAATTTACGCTGGATATTATTCGGGTTATGAAGGAGCGGGTCGGCAGTTGGTCGGATGAGCATGACGTACATTTTTCGATTTATTCAACACCATCTGAGAGTTTGACAGATCGCTTCTGTCGTTTGGATCGGGAAAAATTTGGTCTAGTCAAGGATATTACAGATAAGGAATATTATACGAACTCTTTCCACTACGATGTGCGTAAGAATCCAACACCTTTTGAAAAATTGGAATTTGAAAAAGACTATCCAGAGGCAGGTGCGACAGGTGGCTTTATCCATTATTGTGAATACCCTGTCTTGCAACAAAATCCTAAGGCTTTGGAAGCTGTTTGGGATTTTGCCTACGATCGGGTGGGATATTTGGGGACTAACACGCCGATTGATCGTTGTTATCAATGTCATTTTGAAGGGGATTTTATACCGACTGAGCGAGGGTTTAGATGTCCAAATTGTGGCAATACAGACCCTAAAACGGTGGATGTAGTCAAGCGAACCTGTGGCTATTTAGGTAATCCGCAGGCGCGACCGATGGTCAATGGCCGTCATAAGGAGATTGCTGCGCGTGTCAAACATATGAACGGATCAAGCATACATGTAAAAGGAGAGATGAATGGGGAAGTACCAATTAGATAATAAAGGCAAGGCCCTTGTTGAGCGCTACCATGAGAAACATTCTAGGGATGTTACGAATAAAAAAGACAAGATTGCCCAGTTGCGGGAACAATTTTTAAAAAAGCAAGGGAAATAATGAAAGGGAGGGCGTTGCCCTCCCTGTATCGTAAGGAGGAGTCTATGGAGCTTAGAAAACCAACTCTAGCAGATAAAACAGCTGTTTTAGAGATGATCGAGGAATTTTACAGGGTGGATAGTCCGATAGATGGCTTTTTTGGTGGAGAGGATGTTGACTATGAAGGCTGGTTAGAAAAAAATGCTGCTAGTGAGATGGGCTTGGGACTTCCAGAAGGGATTGTGCCGTCCATTCAATATGTCTCTTTTGATGCTAACAATCGCCCCTTGGGCTTTTTGAATCTTCGTTTATGTCTCAATGAACGCTTGCTGAGACGTGGAGGACATATTGGATACAGTATTCGCCCCAGTGAGCGTAGGAAAGGCTATGCGAAGGAGCAGTTGCGCTTGGGGTTATTAGAAGCGCGGTCTAAGAATATCTCGCGCCTATTGGTGACCTGCCATGTGGACAATGAGGCTAGTCGGCGTACTATTCTTTCACAGGCGGGACAGTTGGAAGAGCGACTCGGGGAGATAGAACGTTATTGGATTGAGGTGAGGGAGTGATGAATAATCCAAAACCGCAAGAATGGAAGAGTGAGGAATTGAGTCAAGGGCGAATTATCGATTATAAGGCTTTTAACTTTGTGGATGGAGAAGGAGTGCGCAACTCTCTTTATGTTGCGGGTTGCCTATTTCATTGTGAAGGGTGCTACAATGTCGCAACCTGGTCTTTTAAGGCGGGGATTCCCTACACACAGGAGTTGGAGGAACAAATCATGAAGGATCTAGCCCAACCCTATGTGCAGGGCTTGACCCTGCTAGGTGGGGAGCCATTTTTAAATACAGGAATCC
Organism: Streptococcus azizii; assembly: GCF_001984715.1. Classification (GTDB taxonomy): domain Bacteria; phylum Bacillota; class Bacilli; order Lactobacillales; family Streptococcaceae; genus Streptococcus; species Streptococcus azizii. Next base: position 261,624 of record NZ_MSPR01000001.1, on the reverse strand, counting down.
TCATTCCCTTGGTCAAACGGATTCGCAAGGAACTGCCAGATAAGGATATCTGGTCTTGGACGGGCTATACGTGGGAAGAAATGTTACTGGAGACACCTGATAAATTAGAGTTGTTACGTCATATCGATATTTTGGTAGACGGACGCTATGATCGAACGAAGCGGAATCTCATGCTACAGTTTCGAGGGTCAAGTAATCAGAGAATCATTGATGTGCAGAAATCTCTAGCCCAACATCAAGTCGTTATTTGGGACAAATTGCAGGATGGATCGAGTCAATATGAGCAGGTAAAACGGGATGAGCAGTAGTCTAAAATATGATATAATGGTAGCATTATTGGTAAACATCTACCCTGTATGATGTTTAGATGAAGGAAGAAAGAAACTATGTATGATTATCTCATTGTTGGAGCAGGTTTATCAGGGGCAGTATTTGCCTATGAGGCCACCAGGCGTGGCAAGAGAGTAAAAGTGATTGACAAGCGCAATCATATTGGAGGGAATGTCTATTGTGAATCAATGGGAGGAATCAATGTCCATAAATATGGAGCACATATTTTTCATACTTCCAATAAGCGGATTTGGGACTACGTCAATCAATTTGTAGCATTCAACCACTATATCAATTCCCCGGTTGCTCATTATCGAGGGAAGTTGTATAACCTACCTTTTAATATGAACACGTTTTACGCTATGTGGGGGACCAAAACTCCGCAGGAGGTTAAAGAGAAAATAGCAGAGCAGACCCAGCATTTACAAGCTACTGAGCCTAGGAACTTAGAGGAGCAGGCCCTGAAATTGATTGGGAAAGATGTCTATGAGATTCTCATCAAGGGCTATACGGAAAAGCAGTGGGGACGATCAGCGACGGATTTACCTCCCTTTATCATCAAACGGCTACCGATTCGTTTTACCTTTGATAATAATTACTTCCATGATCGTTACCAAGGGATTCCAGAGGGTGGTTATAATAGCATCATTGAGAAGATGCTGGAGGGGATTGAAGTTGAATTGAACGTAGATTTTTTTGAGGACAAATCAACTTGGGAGTGTCAGGCTAAAAAAGTGGTTTTTACAGGGATGATTGATCAGTATTTTGATTATAAACATGGTGACCTGGACTACCGTGGGCTTCGTTTTGAGCATGAATTACTTGAGACGGATAATTACCAAGGAAACGCTGTGGTTAATTATACGGAAAAAGAGGTGCCGTATACTCGCATTATTGAGCATAAGCATTTTGAGTTTGGGAATCAGAAAAAAACGGTCATCACGAAGGAATATCCAACAGCTTGGCATAGGGGTGATGAGCCTTATTATCCCATCAACGACGCAGAAAACAATGCTATTTTTGCGAATTATGCCAAGGAGGCAGAGGCCATCAAGGACAGGGTCATTTTCTGTGGTCGTTTAGCAGACTACCAATATTATGATATGCATCAGGTCATTGAAAGAGTGCTTGATGTGGTGGAAGCGGAGTTTCATGAATAAGCACCAAAGTGGTTACGGCCAGTTTGGTGCTTTTGTATGAGAGCGATGCAGTGTTTACTGAATACTTGCTGAGCCTCGTTCTTCTATTTCAGACTTGTTGACAAATTCTCTCACATTTTCATTTATAAGTTCGGATTTCTGTGGTCACTTTCTTGTTTCTAGGTGACCAAATGAAACTGTTTTTCACCCAGAGTTTAGACGATGTTCCATTCGCCAAGATACAGACAAAGGGCGTCAAAAACTCAAAAATTATTTTTTCATCTAGAATTAGAGATTTTATCAATAAATGGAAACAGAAAAAGATGAATGACTGAGCATTCATCTTAAAAAATATGACATACTAAAAAGGTAGAAAAGTTAAGACAGTGGCTCTAATTTCTGAAAGGTGGTGGTGCTTATGGGCAATTCATCAAAATCTGACAGAAAGGAGGAAGCCTAAAGTTGACAGCTTTTGAAGTCGTACAACTCATTTTTGGATTTGGTAGTTTCACTATCGGGCTAGTTAGTTTGTGCTGTAAAATCTTCAAAGATGACAATAAAAAATAACCGTTCTTAACTTTGGCGAGTTAACGGTTATTTTTTAACGGTTATTTTCTGCCACCGTCTTAAACGGTTCTGCATAGGGTAGTTGTTTGTCCAACTGCCCTTTTCTATCATCATTGTATCTAACATCATCTAAAATGTCAACAAAGTATATAAAAATATGGTATACTAGAAAGGCAGAAAAGTTAAGACGGTGGCTCTAATTTCTGAAAGGTGGTGGTGCTTATGAATGTAAGTGCTAAAATCCAAAGAGAAAGGAGCGGATATTGTCGGTTTACGAGGCAATGCAACTAATGCTAGGGTTTAGTAGTTTCATACTTTCCCTTATCGGTTTAGTTGTTACTATCGTAAAATTGAGCAATAAAAAATAACCGTCTCAACTTTGACCGGTTGACGATTATTTTTTAATAATTGAAAAACTAGTCACCGTCTTAAACGGTTCTGCATAGGGTAGTTGTTTGCGCAACTGCCCTTTTCTATTATCAGTATATCTAAAATGGGATAGAATGTCAAATAGGTACATAAAAATAGCTTGTTTTTTATTTTTATAAGGAGGAGGGATAGTGATGGTAGATATTGTAAATAATACGCAGGTATTTAATGTGTCAATATCCGTTCCTGATAATTTGTTAGTAGTGAGTAAGGGGGAGTATTTAGATCTGTTACGAAAAACAGATGAGGGGCAGTGCTGGTCTATTGATGAGGCTGTTAAATTGTTAGGTTTTAGTAAAACTAAAATTATAAATGATATTTTACTGAATCCAAGATTTAAGAAGGAGTTAGATATAGCTGATAAAATGAGTATAGCAGGAATTCGTCATACTTACGGGAGCTACTTATTAGCTAATAAAGTGGATATATGGGTTGTTGCAAAAATCTTAGGTCACAAAGATATTCAGCAGTCGATAGAAACGTACGGACATTTATTGCAAGAGATAGAAAAAGAAGGGTATCAAGAAATAAGAGAATTGTTGGTTATAAATAAAAAGGTCTAAGAAAAAAGAATTTTTGACCAGATTTTGACCAAAATGTTGCAAGATAAGCAAAAAAGCCTTGCGATACAAGGCTTTCGGAGATGTGCGAACATCCTCCCTGTAGGGATCGAACCTACGACCCACGGATTAAGAGTCCGCTGCTCTGCCAGCTGAGCTAAGGAAGGAAAAGAAAAACGCTGTATTGGTACCGGTGATTCAGGAATTGTATTGATCCCGCACAGTAAGTAGCAGGTGGGTAACTCGTTTCTAACTTCAGTCGCTTCCGTGTGAGACGGCCTGCATACTGTTAGAAAACTCTTGTTTCCCTAGTAATACAAAAATAGTCGGTCAACACATAGGTATGAATTCGTATACCACAGCAGTTCTTATCTATGTATTTATCTTACCATATTTTGAAAAAAAATCAAGAGAAAATTGACAAAAAAGAAAGCGTTGTCGTAAAAAGTATGTTCCGTACTCTATCAAGGTTGTGATGAACTGTGTTTTTTTAATTCTATAATTCTTTCTTGAGTTAGTTTGAGAGCTCGCTCGTATTTTCCGGTTTCGTTAGCTTCAAAATAGTGTTGCTGAGTGAGTGCATCCGGTAGGTATTGTTGGTCTACCCACTTTTCAGGGAAATGATGAGGATAGAGGTAGCCTTGTGCATTTCCTAATTCATTGCTTCCTTTGTAATGTCCGTCTCGGAGATGTCTTGGAATCGGTAAGTGTCCATGTTTTTTGAGGTCAGCAAGAGCCTGATCCATAGCTACGTAGGCGGAATTTGACTTTGGAGATAAGGCGAGATCGATCACGACATTGGCTATAGGAATACGGGCTTCTGGAAAACCTAACTTTTGAGCAGCTTCAAGAGCAGTCACTGTGTGGATCTGGGCATCGGGATTAGCGAGGCCAATATCTTCGTAAGCGATGACCATGAGGCGTCTAGCAAGGCTTGGTAAATCTCCAGCCTCAATTAGGCGGGCAGCATAATGGAGGCTGGCATTGACGTCACTTCCTCGAATAGATTTTTGAAGGGCAGAGAGAACATCGTAATGTCCGTCTCCGTTTTTGTCCATGGTGATATAGCTTTTTTGCAGGCTATTTTTCATAGTATCCAGCGTAATATGGTGGCTACCTTTGGCATTTTTAGGAGTGGAAAGGACAGCCAACTCTAAGGCATTGAAGGCAGAACGGAGGTCCCCATTCGTACTTGCTGCAATGAAATCACGTGCGTCATCATCTAATGTGACGGGGAAATCAAAGCCACGTTCAGGCTCTGAAATAGCTGTCTGAATAGCTGCTTTGATGTCATCATTTGAGAGGGGTTCGAGTTCAAAAATTTGCACGCGGCTGCGAATGGCAGGGGTCACAGAGAAGAAAGGATTTTCTGTAGTGGCTCCAATCATGATGAGATTTCCATTTTCAAGCAAGGGGAGTAAAAAATCTTGCTTGGTCTTATCCAGCCGATGGATTTCATCAAGGAGTAGAATCAAGCCACCGGAAAACTTAGCTTCCTCTGCAATTTCTTGGAGCCGCTTTTTGGTATCGACAGTGGCATTGAAGGTACGAAAGGCGTATTTGGAAGTTCCTGCAATAGCGCTAGCAATACTGGTCTTACCAATCCCTGGCGGACCATACAAAATCATGGAGGATAGTCGCTTGGCATCTACCATGCGACGGATAATTTTTCCTTCCCCGATCAAGTGCTCTTGGCCGATGACCTGATCGATGGTTTTGGGACGCATTTTTAGGGCAAGATTGTCAATCATGTGGTTTCGTCCTTTCTGTCTTTTTGGCTGGTTTTGTGTTACACTTATCTATATATTCTATCATAAATACTATAAAGTGAGGTAAGATGAGTAAGTACGGTTTTTTAGATGTGTTAGGCCAGAAAATGGAGCAGGAATTTCCCTATGATTTTGAAATTCATTGGGACAAGAAAAATCATGCAGTGGAGGTGGCTTTTTTACTGGAAGTGGAGAATAAGGCAGGCATTGAGATAGTAGATGATGAGGGAAATAGAACGGCGGAAGATATTTTCTTTGAAGAAGTGGTTTTATTTTATAATCCCTTGAAATCAAGTGTGAGGAAAGAGGACTACTTAGCGGTCCTCCCCTATGAGCAGAAAAAGGGTTTATCAGGCGAATTTATCTCCTACTTTGTTGCATTTCTAGCAGAGACAGCAGAAAAAGGTTTGGACGACCTCATGGATTTTTTGGCAGATGATGCTGCAGAAGAATTTGCGATTGTCTGGGATAAGGAGGCTTTTGAAGCTGGTAGGGGTAAGGTAGAGGAGACAGACTTTTACCCTTATCCGAGGTATTAATACTCAATAAAAATCAAAAGTAGACTAGGAAACGAAGGCGAAGGTAGAACTGGCGTTCACCGAGACAAGTTGACGACGTATCCTTTTGATTTTTAAAGAGTATAAGTAAGAATTTGGGAGTAAAGGAGAGACTATGTGGCAAGAATTACGGGTACAGCTTGAACGTCAGGGAGAAGAGATTGTCTCCAATCTCTTGGTTGAGTTAGGGGCGCAAGGTGTTGTTATTGAAGATACGGCGGACTATCTGGGTAAGGAAGATTTATTTGGGGAAATCATGCCTGAAAAGGAACAGGCGGACTCAATTACGATTATTACGTATTACCCGGAAAATATATGTATAGCAGATGTTAAAGCAATGCTGTTGGCACGTTTAGAAAAGGTCAGTGACTTTTTGGATCCCAGAACAGTTCGTCTGGAGGACCAGATTTTGAAAGAGGAAGACTGGGCGGATAATTGGAAGAAATACTATGAGGTAGCGCGGATTACCCACGATTTGACCATTGTGCCGTCTTGGACGGACTATGAAGCGACAGCAGGTGAGAAGATAATTCGTTTGGATCCAGGTATGGCTTTTGGGACAGGGACGCATCCGACGACGAAGATGAGTTTATTTGCTCTAGAGCAGGTGTTGCGAGGTGGTGAGCGTGTTCTTGATGTAGGAACTGGGAGCGGGGTCCTTTCGATTGCCAGCTCCCTTCTTGGTGCGGGTGACATTCACGCCTATGATCTGGATGAGGTCGCGGTACGTGTGGCCCAAGAAAATATTAGTCTCAATGCTCATACAGATAATATTACGGTCAAAACAGGAGACCTACTTCGTGGTGTGGAGCTTGAAGCAGACGTCATCGTGGCCAACATCTTGGCGGAAATCTTGGTAGATTTGACAGATGATGCTCATCGCTTGCTCAAGGATGAAGGGTATCTGATTATGAGTGGTATCATTGCGGATAAGTGGGATATGGTGCGCTCAGCAGCTGAATCGGCAGGCTTTTTCCTCGAAACTCAGATGATTCAAGGAGAATGGAATGCGGCTATTTTTAAGAAAACCAGAGATAGATCAGGGGTGATTGGGGGCTAGGATGCAACAGTATTTTATCAAGGGCAGAGCGCCGCGGGGTGTTTTCCAGATTAGCGATAAGGACACTGCCAAGCACATGTTTTCTGTCATGCGGTTGCAGGCAGATGAACAAATTGTCCTAGTCTTTGATGACGGTATCAAACGCTTGGCGCGCGTGGTGGACAGCCAGCATCAATCTGTTGAAATTATCGAAGAACTAGCAGATAATGTCGAACTACCTGTTTCCGTCACTATTGCTTGTGGTTTTCCCAAGGGCGATAAATTGGAATTTCTTGCTCAAAAAACGACAGAGCTAGGAGTAAGTCAGTTCTGGGCTTTTCCAGCAGACTGGTCGGTGGTCAAATGGGATGAGAAGAAGGTTGCGAAAAAAATTGAAAAATTGCAGAAAATTGTCCTTGGAGCAGCTGAGCAAAGCAAGCGTAATCGGGTGCCTCAGGTCAGCCTATTTGCCAATCAGTCGGATTTTCTTGCAACTTTTGACCAGTTTGATTGTGTTCTTATCGCCTATGAAGAATCTGCTAAAGCAGGTGAGCGAGCAACTCTGATAGAGGTTTTAACGCATTTCACAGGTGGGGAAAAGATTCTCTTTATCTTTGGTCCTGAAGGCGGACTGTCGCCTGATGAAATCGAACGGTTTGAAATCAAAGGAGGACGCCAGGTCGGTCTTGGTCCGAGGATTATGCGAGCAGAGACGGCTCCGCTTTATGCCCTAACGAGTGTCAGTGTCTTAACGGAATTGATGAGGGCTTAGGTGTAGGAGCTGTTTCGGCTTTAGCTAAGACAGCTGGGCCTAAAAACTAATGATTTTTATTGAGCAGTAGGCTACGGGTGTGAAGAAAGGGGATTTTCAGAGAATCGATATTCATTGCGGAGATGAATGGTAAAAAATGCCTGTGGCTAGAAAATGGTTACAGGCATTTTCTTCGTGTGTACGGCGCTTTTGGAGGACTCCCATCTTTTTCTTTTAGCGTGAAAGTGGTAAAATAGTAAGAAACAGTGTGCGAATGAGGAAGAGGAATGAAAGAAATCAATCTAACAGGGGAAGAGGTCATTGATCTGACGGCTCAGTATATGCCTAAAGAGGATGTAGCCTTTGTACGCAAAGCGCTGGAATACGCTCTTGCAGCTCACAGCCAGCAGTTTCGCAAATCAGGCGAGCCTTATATTATCCATCCTATTCAGGTAGCGGGTATTTTAGCGGGTTTGCAGCTTGATGCAGTGACGGTTGCCTGTGGCTTTTTGCATGATGTAGTAGAAGATACAGCTATTACATTGGATGAAATGGAAGCAGAGTTTGGCTCGGATGTGCGGATGATTGTGGATGGGGTGACCAAACTTGGGAAAGTTGAGTACCAATCGCACGAAGAACAATTAGCTGAAAATCATCGCAAGATGCTAATTGCTATGTCTAAGGATATGCGGGTCATATTGGTTAAGTTAGCAGACCGTTTGCATAATATGCGTACCTTGAAGCATTTACGGAAGGATAAGCAGGAGCGGATTTCACGTGAAACAATGGAAATTTATGCTCCACTTGCTCATCGTCTAGGGATTTCGTCTATCAAGTGGGAATTGGAGGACATGGCCTTTCGCTATCTGAATGAGACGGAGTTTTACAAGATTACGCATCTGATGACTGAAAAGCGTAGGGAACGGGAAGCCTTAGTCAATGAGGTGGTTGATAAGATTCGCGAGTTTGCAAGCGAGCATCATCTTTATGGTCATATCTATGGTCGTCCCAAGCATATTTATTCGATCTATCGAAAGATGCATGACAAGAAGAAGCGATTTGATCAGTTGTATGACTTGATTGCCATTCGTTGTATCATGGAAACACCGAGCGATGTCTACGCCATGCTAGGATATATTCATGAGTTGTGGCGTCCGATGCCGGGGCGGTTTAAGGATTACATAGCCAACCCCAAAGCAAATGGTTACCAGTCGATTCACACGACAGTCTATGGTCCAAGAGGACCGATTGAATTTCAGATTCGGACCGCAGAAATGCACCAGGTAGCGGAATACGGGGTCGCAGCCCACTGGGCGTATAAACGCGGCGGTAAGGCAAGAGCCAGTCAGCAGGAACTGAAATGGATCAATAATTTGATTGAATTGCAGGCAGATGCTGGAGATGCACAGACCTTTGTCGATTCTGTCAAGGATGATATTTTCACCGAACGAATCTACGTATTTACACCAGACGGGTCCGTCAGAGAATTACCGAAAGACTCTGTGCCGATTGACTTTGCCTATGAAATCCACACCAAGGTTGGCGAAAAAGCAACAGGAGCTAAGGTCAATGGTCGCATGGTCCCCTTGACCACTAAGCTCAAAACAGGCGACCAAGTTGAAATTATTACAAGTGCCAATTCTTTTGGGCCAAGTCGTGACTGGGTGAATCTAGTAAAAACGCATAAAGCTAGAAATAAAATTCGTCAATTTTTCAAAAACCAAGACAAGGAACTATCGATTACCAAGGGACGTGAGTTGGTTCAGAATCTCCTACAGGAAAATGGCTATGTGGCGAATCAATATTTGGATCGCAAGCATTTGGACGATGTATTGCAAAAAACGAGCTATAAGACTGATGAGGCTCTCTTTGCAGCGGTAGGCTTTGGAGAAATTTCTGCCATGTCTATCTTTAATCGTTTGACTGAAAAAGAGCGACGTGAGGCAGAACGTGCCAAAGCAAAGGCTGTTGCGGATGAACTGGTCAACGGTGGCGAGGTGAAGCAAGATAATAAAGATAGCCTCAAGATTCGCCATGAGGGCGGTGTGGTGATTGAAGGAGCCTCAGGCCTTTTGATTCGTCTTGCCAAGTGCTGTAACCCAGTACCGGGTGATGAGATTACGGGGTATATCACGAAGGGTCGTGGTGTAGCAGTTCATCGGACGGATTGTATGAACCTAAAAAGTCAGGAAAACTATGAAGTTCGCTTGATTGATGTGTCCTGGGAAGATGAGCCGTCTAGCAAGGAATATATGGCTAATATTGACATCTATGGGTTGAATCGATCAGGTCTCCTGAATGATGTCTTGAAAGTCTTGACCAATTCGAGTAAAAATATTTCCTCTGTCAATGCTCAGCCAACCAAGGATATGAAGTTTGCGACCATTCACGTATCCTTTGGCATTCCAAATCTGGCAACGCTGACAAGTGTTGTGGATAAAATCAAGTCAGTACCAGAAGTGTACTCGGTCAAACGGACAAATGGGTAGGTGAATAGATGAAAATAGTTATTCAACGGGTAGCAGAGGCGGCTGTTACCATTGATCAGCAAATTCACGGACAGATTAAGCAGGGTCTTCTTCTTTTGGTCGGTATTGGGCCTGATGATGGCAAAGAGGATGTGGACTATGCAGTGAGAAAGATTACCAATATGCGAATTTTTTCGGATGAACAAGGGAAGATGAATCGGTCTATTCAGGATATTGAAGGACAAATCTTATCTATCTCACAGTTTACCCTGTTTGCGGATACGAAAAAGGGCCATCGTCCAGCCTTTATAGGAGCGGCTCCGCCGGACCTTGCGCGGAAATGTTATGAGGAGTTAAATCAAGGTTTGGGAGCTGTCGTTCCTGTTCAGACAGGTATATTTGGAGCGGATATGCAGGTGTCCCTTGTCAATGATGGACCTGTGACCATTTTGCTCGATACCAAACAGAAATGATAAAATGTAAAGAAAAATAGGGGATTGGGGCAGGTGACTTAGGTAACGGCTAACCTCGCTGTCTAATTTTTAGTCTCGGGTTTCTATGGTCACTTTCGTGTTTCAACTGGTTAATCCTCACTTTCCAATTTCTATTTCTTGGCACGGGTTTCTATAGTCACTTTCTTCTTTTGGGGTGACCAGCTGAAACAGTTCACCGAACTGTTTCACTCCCATTTTTGCTTTGCTCGCTTCAACAGTCTAGGGATAGACTGTTGAAGGTTGGAAATAGAACGAGAGAAACTCGTGTCAAAAGTCCTCGTATCTTGATGAGTGAAAAGCTCCAGTGGAGGTTTTCGGCAGATTTCTTAAAGGTAGCTGGGAGTTTGCTTTGGTTATCTATCATGCACTCAAAAGACCTGACACAGCGTGTATCAAGTGCTGTGTCAGGTCTTTTATGCTTTTTCGATATACAATCCCTTTGCGATGTTAAAGGGGAGGGCGATGGTTGTTTCTCCGCAATGAATGAGGAGGTTTTGGGTAAGGGGATCGATTTGCTGAACAGAAAAGACATCATTTAAGGTGAGATGGATTTGTTCAAGGAATTGAAGAAGAGAGAAAGAGTCGTTGATTCGGACCAAGCGGTAGCTTCCGGTCTCTGTGACTTTATCAAGGGTATCCTGATACTCTTCCGTTAACAGTTGGTCTTTGAGAGGAATGGTACCTCCGTGTGGACAGGTCTTTGGTGAACCTAGAAAGTGATCAAGCTGATCGATAAAATGATCCGAGACAGTGTGTTCGAGGACTTCGGCTTCTTCGTGTAATTGGTGACTTGTATAGCCTAGGTGTTCAAGGAGAAAAACCTCAATTAAGCGATGCTTCCGATAGAGACGAGCGACCATTTTTTGACCGAGAGGAGTCAGCAGATAGCCAGCTTGTCTATCTTTTTGAATCAGCCCTTCTTCAATCATTCGCTTCGCCATTTCGGTGACGGCAGGCGGAGAGACTTGCATACGTAGTGCTACCTCCTTGTTGGTGATTTTTTCCTTTTGCGTGCTGATTTCATAGATACATTTTAGGTAGTCTTCTTTATTAGGGGTCATCTGAGGGTCCTCTCTTTTTCTCTTATCTAGTATAACAAAAATTGAAAAGAAAAGTAAGATACAAAGGGCTTTTGACACGAGTTTCACTCGTTCTATTTCCCACCTTCAAAGGTATACCATACCTTTGAAGCTAGGAAAAACTATCCCAAAGGGATTCTCAGCTGTAATCAGCTAAAGCTGAAACAGCTGCCTCTCTTTTTTCCGAGGTTTTAGGCTGAACTCAATTCCAAGATACAAAGCCCGTATAAAACTCCAGTGGAGGTTTTTAGCTTATTTCCTAGCTTTCCTGCTTCTTGGCTCAAACTTCTGTGGTCACTTTCGTGTTTCTAGGTGACCAGTTGAAACAGTTCACCGAACTGTTTCAATCTCATCTGTAATCGGCTAAAGCCGAAACAGCTGCCTATCTTTTTTCTCACATTTTAGTCCGAACTCAGTTACAATTTACCGAGACTCTTGACAACGTATCCTGTTGATTTTTAAAGAGTAGTATAGAATACTTCGTCGTCATTTCTTGAAAAGGAAGTTAGATCAGAGGATAAAAACAAACTCCTGTGTGGCTCATCGAAAGAGTATCGCACAAGGAGTTTGAAATTTTATATGGACCATTTACGGACGTGCATCCATCAAAGCTAGAAGATATAGAGGTGTCCAGAGATGGCTGTTCTTGCAAGTAGAATCGCATCAAGTGGGGCTTTGACGAGGCTTATCCGTAAATGTCCCCTATAAACTATTTAGCTAAGCCTTCTGCAATTTTATCCAAATTCCATTTCATCATGGCGTAGTAGCTGTCTCCATCTTCTCCTTCTTCAGCGACAGAGTCGGTGAAGATTTTTGCATAAATCGGGATATTGGTGTCTTTTGAAACAGTCTTCATTGGATGATCATTGACACTACTTTCGACAAAGAGAGATGGAACCTTGGATTGACGTAGTGTTTCAACCAAGCGCTTAATTTGGTCAGGTGTTCCCTCTACTTCTGTGTTAATCTCCCAAATATAGGCAGATGGGACCTGATAGGCTTTTGAAAAATACTTGAAACAGCCTTCGCTTGTTACAATCATTTTCTTCTCGGCAGGGATATTGTTAAATTTTTCTTTGGCTTCTTTATCTAAGGCATCGAGTTTTTCAAGATAGGTAGCTAGATTTTTCTCATACGTATCTTTGTTGTTGGGATCCTTTGCAATCAGTTGTTTGGCAATGTTTTTCGCGTAAATCATCCCGTTTTCAAGATTAAGCCAAGCGTGGGGATCCTCTTTACCTTTTTCATCTTCTCCTTCAAGATAGATGACTTCGACACCATCGCTGACAGCGAAGTAGTCCTTATTTTCCACCTTATTAGCATTTTTGACCAGTTTTGTAAACCAAGCATTTCCACCAGTTTCGAGATTGATTCCATTGTAGAAAATGAGGTCTGCTTTTGATGTTTTTTTCACATCTTCGGGCAGGGGTTCGTATTCATGGGGATCTTGGCCGACTGGAACGATACTGTGCAAATCAATCTTGTCCCCAGCGATATTCTTAGTCATATCCGCCAGAATGGAGTTGGTGGTCACAACTTTTAACTTAGAAGACTCGGTGCTTGATTCCCTTGTGGAATTTGAGCAGGCAGCAAGGCCTAGGATTGCAAGGATTACAACCGCTAGAGTAGATAATTTTTTCATGAATTTCTCCTTATGAATGGGATGATTTTTTTAAATAGCGCATCAGAATGCCTTGTTTTGGGGCAAAAAGGAAGCTAATCAAAAAGAAAGTGGCTGATGTCAAGACGATACTAGAACCGGCAGCAATATTAAAACTATATCCTAGAAAGAGACCAACGATAGAAGAAAGAGCTCCTAAGGCAGAAGATAGGAAAATCATGTTTTTTAGACTGCTGACATAGAGATAGGCAGTAGCGGCTGGTGTAATCAGCATGGCAACAATGAGGATGGTTCCGACACTTTGCATGGCTGTGACAGAAACCAAGGTGAGCAAAATCATGAGTAGGTAGTGGTATAGATTTACCGGCATTCCCATAGATTTTGCAAGTAGTGGATCAAATGAGGTAATCAAGAGCGGCTTGAAAAAGAGGAAAATCAAGAAGAGGACGACAGCGGCAACGCCAATCGTAATCCATTTATCCATGTCTTGTACCGCAAGGATATTCCCAAATAAAATATGGAATAAGTCGGTAGAGCTATTGGCAACCCCGATAAGGATGACCCCTAGAGCTAAAAAGGATGAAAAGGTAATCCCGATTGCAGTATCACTCTTGATGATACTATTTCCCTTGATATAGGTAATCATGACCGAGGCGAGAAGTCCAAAGGCAATCGCACCGATAAAAAAGTTAATACCCAAAATGTAAGAGAGGGCAACCCCTGGTAGAACCGCATGGGAAATCGCATCCCCCATGAGGGATAGACCTCGTAAGATGATAAAGCACCCAACTGCTCCAGCAACAATACCAATGACAATTGCTGTTACCACAGCATTTTGTAAAAAGTGGAAACTATGTAAACCTTCGATAAATTCTTGAATCATTTCTTATCATCCTCCATGAGTATCAGATTCTCACCGTAGGCGGCTTGGAGGTGTTTTTTAGTAAAGGTTTGTGAGGTTTCTCCAAAGGCTACGACTTCACGATTGAGCAGTAGAACTTGGTCGAAGTAGTATTTGACCTTGCTCAAATCATGGTGGACGATGAGGATCGTTTTCCCTAATTTTTTGAGATTGCGCAGTGTGGTCATGATAATGTTCTCACTGACAGAATCAATTCCTACAAAAGGTTCATCTAAAAAGATGTAGTCGGCTTCTTGGACGAGACACCGAGCGATGAGCACACGCTGAAATTGACCGCCAGATAATTCGCTGATTTGTTTGTCAGCGTAATCCAGCATTCCGACGATTTCAAGGGCACGTGCTACCTTTGACCAATCCTGTTCTTTGAAACGTTGAAACAGGCTGATTTTGGGGTAGAGTCCTAGAGAAACGCATTCTTTGACCTTGATAGGGAAGTTAAAATCGATGGCAGCTTTTTGTTCGACATAGGCGATTTTGCTGCGCTGTTTGCGAATATCGTTCCCGTCAAGGGCTGTCTCCCCTTGATGGTCAACGATATGGAGCATGGCTTTTAGTAGGGTAGATTTCCCTGCTCCGTTGGGTCCTAGGATACCTGTAATCGTAGGACCTTGAATGGTTACGTTAACAGTGTCTAAGGCTAAGACAGTGTGATAGCTGACACTGAGATCTTTTATTTCAATCATCTGTACACTCCTTATTGTTTTAATATACCTTAACTTAAAAATTAAGTCAAGTTAATTTTTGAAAATTCTCAGCATTTTCTCATCTTTTTCTAACAATAGAGGAGAATGGTAGCGGTGAAATGGATTTCTTATATAAAAATACTTGCAATACAGGGATTTTTATGCTATAGTAATATCAGATATAGAAAACGCTTTCAAAAAGGAGGTTATATCTAAGGCAGTCGGTGGTCAAGCTGATTTGTTCTAGTATGAGTGTAGTTGCCTTATCTAAATGATGAAGGTTAGAAAGTAGGTTCTATGAGACGCATTTTTATCTTTTTATCCACCTTGCTCCTATGTGTTTACATGGTCATCAGAATCCATGACCAACAACATCAATTAGTCTTTTCAAACTACGATGCGGTCGATCTTGTCGGTACAGATGGAGCGCAGCCCAGAGCAAAACGTGAGGACTTTACAAGAGCTTTAAATGAGCTGGCAGAAGCTCATAATAGTGTCATTGCCAGGCGGATTGTTGAGCCAAATGAAAAAGGGGAAACCTATTTTGCTTATGAGTTCTATGGATCTGGTAAGCGACCGGAGTCTCTAAGCCAGGCTAGGGCAGAAAGTGCCAGAGATAGTGATTTAGTCAATAGCTACCTGATCGTATCGGGATCTGTGACGGCCGAGGAGCTGGTGTCGACCATGGGTCAGTTGGGCTACAAAGGGGTTTCTACGCCGGCTACCTTCATAGGGGTCCTATTGCTGGTCATTTTACACGATGAGGTGGCTTTGCTGAGTTTCATTCTATTTGTATTGACCTTTGTGTCCATGACCTTGATTTATCGAATCAAGGACTTGAGGAGTACAGGACTTAGGAGGATTGCCGGACTGAGCTTTGGAAGGATCATGTGGGCTTCTGTTTGGGTAGATGTAAAGGCGGTCCTCCTATCCTATCTGGTCACCAGTTTTATCGGTGTTTCGAGTCTTTATTTGCTGGGGCTGTCGCATCGCCTTCCCATTTCTCTCTTATGCTTGGGCTTAGGAGCTTATAGTCTCCTCCTCGTGGCTCTATCTCTCTTTTTGAGTTTCATCTATCTCTTGGGACTAAGGGCGGGTTCCTTAATTGAGATTTTAAAGGGGAGGCTTCCTCTAAAACGCTTGCTCAGTTTGATGTTAGTGGGACAGCTGCTCTCAGTCTTGGTGGTGGGCTACGTTGCTAATAGTATCTTACTAGAGTACAAGGAACTCCAGATTCTAGGAAGTTCCGCCAAAGAATGGGACAAGCAAGGCGACTATTATCAAGTGCGCGGTAGTTATTCTGCCGGCCTCACCAAGGGAGAAGAGGAAGATAGGCGGCAAAAGGTCTGGTATGACCTTGCCCAAACAGCTATCACGGAGAGGGATGCTATTTTTGTTAGGAGCAATGTGCGACATCTTTTTTTTAAAGAACTGTACGGAGATGCATCAGGCGTGCGTCTGACAGACTATGCTCCAGATGGCAATACCTTATATGTCTCCCCTAACTATCTGGAAGCACAGCATGTCGAGGTTGGCAGAGACTTTCTGACACAGATGAAGAATTTGAAAGAGGGAGAGTTTGGGCTACTGCTCCCCCAAAAGTTACAAGCCAGGCAGGCTGAGTTTGAAACCATTTACTCAGAGTACCTGTCTGATGGGTCAAGGTTGGGTCTGGAAGCTACCAGTCAGCCTCTGTTTCAAGCCAAGGTCCATACTACCATCGTGAGAGACGGACAGAAGCGCTTTCTTTACAACAATGATGAAGTTGCCCAAATCCAGTATTTAGAGGACCCCATCTTGGTTGTGCTGACCCCCAAGGCAATGGGAGATACTGTGGCGACCCGTTTGTTTTGGGGCGTAGAGGTGACTAATTCCCTTCATTTGAGAGGCTATCAAGACAGCATTGATTTGCTCAAAGAACAAGGGGCTTACCACTGGGTGTCCTATCTACTGAATGATCGGATTACCTATTATAAACATCTATCAGAGAGTCGCAGTCGCTTTTTCTCTCTCCTTATTGGAAGTGCTTTGGGCTTAGCGACCTCGGTACTCCTGTTTGACTGTATGAATCTAATCTATTTTGAGCAGTTTAGACGAGAGATCTTTATCAAGAGATTGGCAGGTTTGAGGTTCGATGAAATCCACTTTTCCTATCTCATAGCACAGATGATAGTCCTAGCTCTAGGAAATGCTGGCATTGTCTACCTTACCCAAAATATGGTGATTAGTTTGGTGACAACGGCGGTCTTTCTTGGAAATATGCTCTTGATTTTGTACCGGCAGAGTAAGGCAGAAAATCAAGAAGCAGTTACAGTATTGAAAGGAAAATAGCATGATTGAAATCAAAGGGTTACAAAAACGTTTTGCCAATCGGGTGATTTTGAATCAGGTAGATGTGGTCTTTGAAAGAGGGAAAATCTATGCGCTTATTGGGGAAAGTGGTAGTGGAAAGACAACGCTCTTAAATATAATTGCTAAGTTAGAACCCTATGACAAGGGTGATGTCCTCTATGATAAAAAGGACATCAAGGAGATTAAAGAACATCTCTACTATCGTGATTATCTAGGGTATCTATTTCAACAGTTTGGCTTGATCGAAAGCGAAAGTGTCGCTGCCAATTTAGAGTTAGGTCTCGTCGGAAAAAAGCTAACCAAAGCACAGAAAGAAGAACGGAAACGTGAGGCTTTAAAAAAGGTTCATTTAGAATATATTTCCTTGGAACAGAAGATTTTTGAGCTATCGGGCGGGGAATCCCAACGTGTAGCGCTGGCAAAGGTCTTTTTGAAAGATCCTCCGCTTGTTCTAGCAGATGAGCCGACAGCTGCTCTTGATCCGCTCAATTCAGATGAAGTGATGAAGCTATTGTCCTTTTTGAAGAGTGATAGCAGAATTATCATCATAGCGACCCACAATCCAGCTATCTGGGAAAAGGCAGACGTGGTGATTCGCATGGAGGATTTATAGGTGATGGTGACGAAGTTTGAATTGGAATGATCTACCCATTTTTACATTTCTAGAGTATTGCTACGTAAAATGCCTGCAAATTCTGCTTCTTTTTGCTATCATGGAGGTAGAAACATAGAAAAGAGGTTCTTATGGTACGTTTACAAGATGATTTTTATGAAGCGATAAATGGGAAGTGGGCAGAAGCAGCTGTTATCCCGGATGATAAGCCCGTAACAGGTGGTTTTATCAATTTGCGCGATGAGATTGAAGACCTAATGCTTGCAACGACAGATAAGTGGCTGAAAGGCGAAGAGGTACCTGAAGATAGGGTCCTACAAAACTTTATCAAATACCACCGTCTTGCAGCGGATGATGCAAAGAGAGAAGCGCTAGGCATTGCCCCTGCCCTTCCCCTGATAGAGGAGTATAAAAACCTTGGGTCTTTTGCAGACTTTACTGAAAAAATGGCGGAGTTTGAGTTGGCAGGTAAACCAACCTGGTTGCCATTTGGCATTGCTCCAGACTTTATGGATGCCAAGACCAATGTTCTCTGGGCAGGAGAGCCAGGTACGATCTTGCCAGATACAACCTACTATGATGAGGAACACCCGCAAAAAGCAGAGCTTTTGAGCCTATGGCGACAATCTGATACCGATGTGTTGCGCAAGTTTCATTTCTCAGATGAAGAAATCACAGATTTGTTGGATAAGGTGGAGGCTTTGGATGCGCGTGTGGCACAAATTGTGCTATCTAATGAAGACAAGTCAGAGTATTTCAAGCTCTACCATCCCTACGATTTCAAGGAGTTTGCAGCCCTTGTTCCAACCCTTCCTTTGGAACCATTCTTTACGCAAGTCATCGGGCAAGTTCCAGACAAGATTATTGTTGAAAATCCTCGTTTTTGGGAGCTTGCAAAAGAGTTCTACTGTGAGGAGAATTGGGAGTATCTGAAAGCTAGTTTGATTATGAATGCGATTGGTTCGGTCACTTCCTACCTAACTGATGAGATACGTGTCTTATCGGGGGCTTATGGCCGTGCCTTATCCGGTACTCCAGAGGCGCAAAGCAAGAAAAAAGCAGCCTTTTATCTAGCTGAGGGTCCGTTTAACCAAGCCTTGGGCTTGTGGTATGCAGGGGAGAAATTCTCTCCCGCAGCTAAGGCTGATGTAGAGCAAAAAATTGCTACTATGATTGAGGTCTATAAGGAGCGTCTAGCAGCCAATGATTGGTTGACAGAAGAAACGAAGCAACAAGCGATTGTTAAACTTGGTGTGATTAAGCCCTACATCGGCTATCCTGACCAACTACCAGAGCGCTACTATGATAAGGTCATTGATGAAAGCAAGTCTTTGCTTGAAAATGCCCAGTTCTTGAAAGAACTCTCTATCAAGTATTCGTGGAGCAGGTGGAACCAGCCAGTTGATGATAGCGAGTGGGGCATGCCGGCACATATGGTCAATGCCTACTATAGTCCACAACAAAATAAAATCGTTTTCCCGGCAGCTATTTTACAAGCACCGTTTTACTCACTGGAGCAAACGTCATCTGAAAATTATGGCGGAATCGGTGCGGTGATAGCCCATGAAATTTCTCATGCCTTTGATACCAATGGCGCTTCCTTTGATGAAAATGGTAGTCTGAAAAACTGGTGGACAGATGAGGACTATGCAGCTTTCAAGGAAAAAACGCAAAGAGTAGAGGCGCTCTTTGATGGGCAAGATTCCCACGGTGCCAAGGTAAATGGCAAGCTAACTGTTTCTGAAAACGTGGCTGATTTAGGCGGACTTGCTGCTGCCCTGGAGGCTGCAAAAAGGGAGGCGGACTATTCAGCAGAAGAGTTCTTTACGAACTGGGGACGCATTTGGCGCTTGAAAGGACGGACAGAGTACATGCAGTTGCTGGCTAGTGTCGATGTCCACGGACCGGCAAAACTTCGGGTCAACCTACAAGTACCAAACTTTGCTGAGTTTTTTGAAGCCTTTGGTGTCACAGAAAAAGACGGCATGTGGCGTAAGCCAGAGGACCGCGTCGTGATTTGGTAGTATACAAAAAAGGGCGGCTAGCCCTTTTTGGTTGTAGAAAAACTAAAAATGATAGTTCTGTCATCTACCCCTTGTCTCAGAAATAGCAGTTGATGCCATGGTTCAGAAACACGTGTTGGTACTCGTAGAGATCTTCTGGATGTAAGGCTTTTACCTTGTTCATAGTGTATGTGCGATTCAACAGTTGATACTTATTTTCACCAAACTGATGAAAGGGGAGTAATTGGACTTGATCAATCTGAAGCTGATTGAATAGTGTAGCGAACTCTTTCGCATCTTCTAAAGAATCATTAAAATCTGGGATGACGGGTATTCGCAACACAATTTCCTTGCCTTTAGAAAAGGCGTAATGGATGTTTTTGATGATCAGTTGATTTTCTACACCAGTGACGGTCCGATGTTTTAGAGAGTGATAGTGTTTCAAATCAGTGTAGATAAAGTCGACATATTGAATCAAGTCGACAAATTTTTCATGGCTTACGAAGGCTGTCGTTTCAATGGCTGTATGAATCCCTTTTGCCTTAGCAGCCTGTAAAATAGCCTTTGCAAAGTGAAACTGGGCAAAGATTTCTCCTCCTGACAAGGTCATACCTCCTCCAGATTCTTCGTAGAAATCTTTGTCTTTTAGCACTTCTTCAATGATGTCGTCAACTGATTTTTCTTCCCCCATCGTGATAGGGAGTTTGGTCGTTGCATCAAGCATCGGTTCTGGTCGCAGTCGTTGTGATTCAGGATTTGAACACCAAGGACAACGTAAGGGGCAACCTTTTAGGAAGACAGTTGTCCGAATACCAGGGCCGTCATGGATAGAAAAATGTTGGATGTTGAAAATAATGCCTTTAGTCGTACTCATTGTAAATCCTCTTTTTGTTTCATTATATCATTCAAATGAAAACAAATCAATTACGAGCGTAAGTTTATTTTACTTTGTTTATCGGATGAAATTTGGTACACTAGAGAAGGAGGTCATCGTATGGAACGCTTAGATCAAATAGTAAAACTTGTATCGCAATATGAGAAGATTGATGTGAATACATTGTCAGGAATGCTGAATGTTTCGAAAGTTACGATTCGGAAAGATTTGGATAAATTAGAGAGTAGGGGGTTATTGCACCGGGAGCATGGCTATGCTGTTTTAAATAGTGGTGATGACCTAAATGTTCGCCTGTCCTTTCATCATGATTTGAAACGGAAAATTGCTCAAACAGCAGTGGGGCTTATCCAAGATAATGAGACCGTTATCATCGAGTCAGGCTCCACCTGTGCTCTTTTAGCAGAGCAAATTTGTCAACAAAAGCGGAATGTCACCATCATCACGAATTCCTATTTTATTGCAGATTATATCCGTTCTTATGATTCGTGTAAGGTTATCCTATTAGGGGGGGAATATCAAAAAAATTCTCAGGTGACGGTAGGCCCTCTTTTAAAAGAAATGATTTCGCTGTTTCATGTCAAGAAGGCGTTTATTGGGACAGATGGATTTGCAGAGGGGGAAGGGTTCACTGGAAAGGACTTGATGAGAACAGAGGTTGTGCGAGCGATGGCTGATGCAGCAGAAGATGTTATTATTTTGACCGACTCAACGAAATTTAGTAAGCGAGGGACTGTCAGTCAATTTAGCGCGACAGAGGTAAGCCGTGTCATAACGGATGACCAAATACCGATTGAGAAAGAGAAGCTATTAACAGGTCAAGGAGTCCAGGTCACAAAAGTTCGCTAGACGGGAGAAGAGAGATGGGTAGGAGAGAAATAGCAGCAAACAATAGAAAGCAGCTAGCGAAAGTCGCATATCTATATTACATTGAAGGAAAAAGTCAGGCTGAGGTAGCAAAAGAACTCGGTATCTATCGAACGACGATCAGTCGAATGTTAACAAGAGCTCGAGAAAAAGGAGTTGTCACGATAGAAATTCATGAGTTTGATACGGATCTCTTTCATTTAGAGCATTACGTCAAAGAAAAATACAATCTGGAAAATATTGAGATTGTATCCAGCGTCGCTTCTTCGGACAAATCACTGGAGGAGATGATGGCTAATGCTGGAGCAGCTATGATACGGGGAGAGTTGAAAAACCATAGCAATGTAGGGATTTCTTGGGGGAAGACCTTGAGCAATGTGGTGGCGAAAATGATTCCGCGCCAGATGAAAAATGTGCATTTCTACCCACTGGCAGGTGGTCCCAGCCATATCAATGCCCGCTACCATGTCAATACCCTTATGTATGAGTTGATGCATAAATTTCATGGAGAGTGTTCGTTCATCAATGCGACCATTGTACAAGAAAGCAAGGATTTAGCATTAGGTATTCGATCCTCTAAGTATTTTGAAGAAATTATTGATAACTGGGAGAGATTAGACCTTGCGATTGTCGGGATAGGTGGTCGAGTAGACAAAGATAATCGTCAGTGGTTGGATATGTTGACCGATGAAGATTTTAAGAGAATGAATCAAAGCGGTGCAGTTGGGGAAATATGCTGTCGGTTTTTAGATGCACAGGGAAGGGAGATTGCTGATGATGTAGTGGATCGAACCATTGCGATCTCTTTGGCAGAGCTTGGTAAAGTTCCTCGTTCTATTGCGATTGCTTATGGAGACAACAAGGTGGAGGCCATGCTGGCAGTATTGCGCCAGGGCTATATCACCCATCTTGTCACCGATTATCGGACCATTTTACAGGTGTTGGAATTGGATGGGGATCGCTCATTTTCTAGCGACCCCGATATAACCTTATAAGCTACAGGCTATCTTTGAAAGCTAGGCATTGTTTGCCCCTGTTTTCAGAGATGGCTTTTTTCTTGATTTTTCACAGAGGGTGTTTACTCTAAAAAAGTATCCGAATGGGCGACAAAGGTAAAGGTAGTTGGGGCGGGAAATAGGCGTTTGTTTTGGCAAGTTCTCAACTACCTTTAAGGAATAAGCTCCTCTATTGGAGCTTTTCACTCGTCAAATTTCCTATTTCCTAGGTCAGGCTTCTGTGGTCACTTTCTTATTTCAACTGGTTAATCCTCGCTTTCCGATTTCTTGGCTCGGAGTAACCTAATCCACTGGATTAGGTTACTCCCCGAACTTCTATGGTCACTTTCTTATTTCTAGGTGACCGTTGAAACAGTTCCCCAAACTGTTTCAATCCTATTTTCGCTTTGAGTTTTTCACGGGCTTTGTATCTTGTGTAATTGAACACGCCCTAAACTCTGTGCGAAAAAGATAAATACTCCTAGAACCCCCAGTTTCTTCGTCGTATTTCCTATTTTCGCTTTGAGTTTTTCACGGGCTTTGTATCTTGTGTAATTGAACACGCCCTAAACTCTGTGCGAAAAAGATAAATACTCCTAGAACCCCCAGTTTCTTCGTCGTATTTCCTATTTTCGCTTTGAGTTTTTCACGGGCTTTGTATCTTAATGTAACTGAACACGGGCTAAAAGCTCGGAAAAAAGATAGGCAGCTGTTTCAGCTTTAGCTGATTACAGATGAGAATCCCTTTAGCGGATAGGCAGCTGTTTTGGCTTTAGCCAATTACAGCTGAGAATCCCTTTGGGATAGCAATAGTCAGGGAAGTGACTATTGCTACCCGAGCCTAAAAATTAGATAGCGAGGTTAGTGGTTGCAAGACAACCTGATTCGATTTCCTATTTTTCATTCGCTTTTTACACGCCCTTTGCATCTTATTTTTGCACAAAAGTAGCAAAAAATGAATATACGCACAAAAGTATTGACGAAGTGACCAAGCAGTGCTATAGTATAGGTGAAAGCGCTTTACAAGAAAAAATAAGACGAGGTAAGGAAATGGACGTTATTGTACCTAATCAAATTATTATGGGGTTGATTCTCAATGCAGGAGATGCCAAGCAGCATATCTATCAGGCGTTGAATCATGCGAAACATGGAAGGTTTGCAGAAAGTGAGGAAGAGGTGGCATTGGCAGATGCAGCCCTGCTGGAAGCCCACAATATGCAGACCCAGTTTTTAGCCCAGGAAGCGAGTGGAACAAAAACGGAAATTACTGCCTTATTTGTACATTCGCAAGACCATTTAATGACCAGCATTACAGAAATAAATCTGATAAAAGAAATAATTGATTTAAGAAAAGAATTGGCTAACAGCTAGTGAGGAGAGACAGGAAAATGGTAAGAATTGGATTATTTTGTGCAGCAGGATTCTCAACAGGTATGCTAGTGAATAATATGAAAATAGCAGCCAAGGAAGCAGGTATTGAGGCAGAAATTGATGCCTTTTCACAGGCTAAAATCGCAGACTACGTTTCGCAAATAGATGTTGCGCTGCTCGGACCTCAGGTTGCCTATACGCTAGAAAAGTCAAAGGCTATTTGTGATGAGGCCCAAGTCCCCATCGCTGTTATTCCGATGGCAGACTATGGAATGTTTGATGGTAAAAAAGTGCTACAATTAGCGCTGGATCTCGTGAGCTAGAGAGTGGAGGTATACAATGGCTCAATTTGATACGACTAAAATAATCGGTCCAATTATGAAATTTGTCAATATGAGAGGGATTATTGCCCTAAAGGATGGGATGTTGGCGATTTTACCATTGACAGTGGTGGGAAGCCTATTTCTGATTATGGGTCAGCTTCCCTTTGAGGGCTTGAATCAAGCCATAGCAGGTGTATTTGGTGCTGATTGGACAGAACCATTTATGCAGGTATATAGCGGCACATTTGCCATTATGGGCTTGATTTCCTGTTTTTCTATCGGCTATTCCTATGCTAAAAATAGTGGTGTAGAACCTTTGCCTGCAGGAGTGCTATCCCTATCTACCTTTTTCATTCTACTGAGATCTTCATACGTTCCTGAACAAGGAGAGGCCATTGGAGATGCGATTGCAAAAGTTTGGTTTGGTGGACAAGGTATTATTGGTGCGATCATCATTGGGTTGGTAGTCGGTGCGATTTACACCATGTTTATTCAACGCCATATTGTCATTAAAATGCCTGAGCAGGTACCACAAGCCATTGCCAAGCAATTTGAGGCAATGATCCCCGCCTTTGTTATCTTTTTGCTATCAATGATTGTGTATATTGTCTCTAAAGTGGCCACAGGTGGTGGCACCTTTATTGAGATGATTTATGATGTCCTTCAAGTACCACTGCAAGGATTAACTGGTTCTCTTTATGGCGCTATTGGAATTGCTTTTTTCATCTCTTTCTTATGGTGGTTTGGAGTGCATGGACAA
The DNA here is from genome assembly GCF_001984715.1 of Streptococcus azizii. Taxonomy (GTDB): domain Bacteria; phylum Bacillota; class Bacilli; order Lactobacillales; family Streptococcaceae; genus Streptococcus; species Streptococcus azizii. Next base: position 237,040 of record NZ_MSPR01000001.1, on the reverse strand, counting down.
TCCGTTGTCAACGGGGTTGTCACAGCCCTCTTACTATCTAATTTAGATGCCAACAAGGCCATGCTAGTAGCAGGTAATTTGTCTGTGAAAGAGGGAGCGCACATTGTGACGCAACAATTTTTGGATAGCTTTTTAATCATGTCTGGATCAGGCATTACCTTTGGAATTGTAGTAGCGATGTTGTTTGCAGCAAAATCAAAGCAATATAAGGCCCTCGGGAAGGTTGCTGCGTTTCCTGCTCTATTCAACGTCAATGAACCTGTTGTTTTCGGCTTTCCGATTGTGATGAATCCAGTCATGTTTGTTCCATTTTTACTGGTTCCCATATTAGCGGCGGTCCTTGTCTATAGCGCGATTGCCATTGGATTTATGGCCCCATTTTCTGGTGTGACCCTGCCGTGGAGTACCCCAGCTATTATCTCTGGATTTATGGTTGCAGGCTGGCAAGGTGCAGTAGTGCAACTACTGATTTTAGTCATCTCCACACTGGTTTACTTCCCCTTCTTTAAAGTACAAGACGCGATAGCGTATAAGAACGAACAAGAAGCTGCTGCCTAGAAATTATTGCACAGATGTGCAGAATCGAATATGTTTTCTGTAAGATTCTTTATTGATTGACAAAAAAGAGCAGAATCAGTACAATTTAATTACAAACGAAACAAAAAAATTTTCTAATGAAAGGAAAGAATCATGAAAACAATGGTAGAAGTTGCTAGCACCAGCATTAAAACGGAGTATTTTGGCGATTTAACGGAGCGCATGCATAAGTACCGGGAAGATGTCCTTAATAAAAAACCTTACATTGATGCAGAACGCGCTGTCTTGGTGACAAGAGCCTATCAAGAGCATAAGGAAAAGCCAAATGTCTTAAAGCGTGCCTATATGCTAAGAGAAATCTTGGAGAATATGACGCTTTACATTGAAGATGAAACGATGATTGTAGGAAATCAGGCTTCTTCTAATAAAGATGCTCCTATTTTCCCTGAGTATACTCTGGAGTTTGTCCTAAATGAGCTTGATCTATTTGAAAAGCGTGATGGGGACGTCTTTTATATCACAGAGGAAACAAAAGAGCAGTTGCGGAGCATTGCCCCATTTTGGGAAAAGAATAATTTACGTTCAAAAGCAGGGGTTATGCTGCCGGAAGAAACGCAGGTATATATGGAAACAGGGTTCTTCGGAATGGAAGGGAAGATGAATTCTGGGGATGCCCACTTGGCAGTCAATTATGAAAAGTTACTGCAATATGGTTTGAAAGGTTTTGAAGAAAAGGCAAGAGCAGCAAAAGCAGCCTTAGATTTGACAGATCCGGCAAGTATCGACAAATATCATTTCTATGATTCCATCTTTATTGTCGTTGATGCAGTCAAGACCTACGCAGAACGCTTTGTCAAACTGGCTCAGGAGTTGGCTGAGACAGCGAGTCCTAAGCGCCGAAAAGAGTTGCTTGAAATTGCAGCTATTTGCTCAAAAGTACCGTATGAACCAGCAACTACCTTTGCAGAAGCTGTTCAGTCTGTTTGGTTTATCCAATGTATCCTCCAAATCGAATCAAATGGGCATTCGCTCTCCTATGGTCGCTTTGATCAATACATGTATCCTTATGTGAAAGCAGATTTAGAGTCCGGTCGTGAAACGCAAGAGAGCATTGTGGAGCGCTTGACTAATCTCTGGATTAAAACAATTACGATCAATAAGGTACGTAGTCAAGCACATACATTTTCATCTGCGGGTAGTCCCTTGTATCAAAATGTGACGATTGGTGGACAGACGCGGGATAAGAAGGATGCCGTCAATCCACTATCCTATCTTGTGTTGAAGTCTGTAGCACAGACACACCTGCCGCAACCGAACTTAACCGTTCGCTACCATGCTGGCTTAGATGCACGCTTTATGAACGAGTGTATCGAAGTGATGAAACTTGGCTTTGGAATGCCTGCTTTTAACAACGATGAGATTATCATTCCTTCCTTTATTGAAAAGGGAGTGCTAGAAGATGATGCTTATGACTACAGCGCGATTGGCTGTGTTGAGACGGCTGTACCCGGTAAATGGGGCTATCGCTGTACCGGTATGAGTTATATGAACTTTCCGAAAGTGCTACTCATCACGATGAATGATGGAATTGACCCAGCTTCTGGCAAGCGGTTTGCTCCAGCATTTGGTCATTTCAAGGATATGGAGAGCTTTGAGGAGTTACAAGCCGCCTGGGATAAGACCCTCCGCTACCTCACTCGGATGAGTGTGGTCGTTGAAAATGCGATTGATTTGTCCCTTGAGCGAGAAGTACCAGACATCCTTTGTTCGGCGCTGACAGATGACTGTATTGGACGAGGCAAGCACCTGAAAGAAGGTGGGGCTGTTTACGATTATATCTCAGGATTACAGGTTGGGATTGCCAATCTATCCGATTCACTGGCTGCGATTAAGAAACTTGTCTTTGAAGAGGGGCGCCTAACACCAGCTGAGTTGTGGCAGGCTTTAGAGACGGACTATGCAGGTGAGCGTGGCAAAGAGATCCAAGACATGCTAATCCATGAGGCTCCTAAGTATGGAAACGATGATGATTACGCAGACCAGTTGGTACGAGATGCATACGATATTTATGTGGAAGAGATTGCCAAGTATCCAAATACGCGCTACGGTCGAGGACCAATCGGAGGTATTCGCTATTCTGGAACCTCCTCTATCTCAGCCAATGTGGGTCAAGGACGTGGAACGCTGGCAACTCCAGATGGACGGAATGCAGGAACGCCATTAGCGGAAGGATGTTCACCGTCGCACAACATAGATAAAAAAGGTCCGACTTCTGTCTTGAAATCTGTTTCAAAATTACCAACGCACGAAATTGTAGGCGGTGTCTTGCTCAATCAAAAAGTGAATCCGCAGACACTTGCAAAGGAAGAAGATAAGGAAAAATTGATTGCCCTTCTTCGGACATTCTTCAACCGTCTCCATGGTTATCATATTCAATACAACGTTGTGTCACGTGAAACATTACTAGACGCACAAAAACATCCAGAAAAGCATCGGGATTTGATCGTGCGTGTTGCAGGTTACTCAGCTTTCTTCAACGTTCTGTCGAAAGCTACACAAGATGATATTATTGGACGGACGGAACATACATTGTAAAAGAGGTTTTATATGGAATTTATGCTTGATACAGTAAATCTTGATGACATCAAAAAATGGGCGAAGATTCTCCCGCTTGCAGGGGTGACATCCAATCCGACCATTGTCAAAAAAGAGGGACAGCTTCACTTTTTTGAACGGATTCAAGAGATACGGGAAGTGATTGGAGACTCGGCTTCGATTCATGTCCAAGTAGTAGCGAAAGACTACGAGGGAATCCTTCGTGATGCTCGCAACATTCAGCAGAAACTCGGGAGTGATATCTATATTAAAATTCCTGTGACGACAGATGGATTAGCGGCAATAAAGGTTTTAAAAGAAGAAGGGGCTCGGATTACTGCCACTGCTATCTACACAACATTCCAGGGCTTATTAGCAATAGAGGCTGGGGTAGACTATCTAGCTCCCTATTATAATCGGATGGAGAATTTGAACATTGATCCAGAGGAGGTCCTCTGTCAGTTAGCACAAGCGATTGCCAGATCAGGGTCACAGAGCAAGATTTTAGCGGCCTCTTTTAAAAATGTTGCTCAAGTGAATCGTGCCTTTGCCTGCGGTGCTCAAGCAGTCACGGCAGGAAGTGAGGTGTTTGCAGCCGCCTTTGCCATGCCGGCTATTGATAAGGCAGTTGATGATTTTGCCAAAGATTGGGAGGAAGCACAGGGACAGTTACATATCTGAGACAGAAAGAGGTTTCTATGAAAGCATTGGCCAGTCCATCTCGTTATATTCAGGGAAAGGATGCCCTGTTTGAACACGCAAAGGAATTATTGAGCTTAGGGCATCAGCCCTTGTTGCTCTGTGATAGTCGGGTCTTTGACTTGGTGGGCGAGCGCTTCATAGCCTATTTAACTCGTTACGGTATGCGAGTGACTGACAGAAGGTGCGATGGGATCGTTTCTGAAAATGCAATCACCCATCTTCTTGCAGATATATCAGGGCAACGAGTGGATATGATTATTGGTCTCGGTGGCGGTGAGACGATGGACCATGCCAAGGTGCTTGCTGACATCCTAGCGTTACCGCTTGTAGCAGCACCGACGCTTGCTTCTACAGGTGCGCCGACGTCATCCTTATCGGTCATCTATACGGATGAGGGGACTATTGAAAACTATCGACACCATGGCAGGAGTGCTGATCTTGTCTTGGTGGATTCAGCAGTGATTGCACAGGCTCCGAGGCAACTGCTGGCCTCCGGAATCGCCAATGCTTTGGCCTCCCAGATGGATGGGCGTTTAGTGCAACAGCCAGATGGAAGTGTGGAATTAGGAACAACTTCAAGTCTAGCGACTCTTGCCCTTGGTCGACAATGTCAGCAGACCTTATTTACCGATGGGCGAGCTGCTATGCAGGACTGTGAACAGCAAAGGGTCACACCAGCTCTTGAAAACATCATTGAGGCGAATATCTTACTGAGTGGTCTTAGTGGTGGAGGTGTAGCTTTTACACTTGCCCTTGCGATTGGCAGTGGGCTGACAGCCTTGGCAGGGGATCGTTGCCATTTGACTCACGGAGAAAAAATAGCCTATGGGACCTTGGTAGAACTCCAGCTTGAAAATCGTCCACTCGGAGAACTGAACCGCTACATTTGTCTCTATCAAGCGATTGAAATACCGACGACTTTGGCGGAGTTCCATTTGGAGACTGCTCATTATGATGACCTACTTTGGGTGGGTCAACAGGCAATCCTCACAGCTGAGACTATTCACCACCTGTCGATGGATGTTACAGCAGCTGCGATTGCTCAGGCGATTCTGGCGGTTGACCAGCATGTGAGAAGTTTGAATTAGTGAGATGACATACGCAAAAAAGGGTGGCTACCCTTTTTTGCGTTATGGGGGAGTTGAGGCTCTTTAAAAATCAAAAGGATACTTTTTCGCATTGCTAGCTTTCACAACTTTCTGTTGTGAAAGGGAGTCTGACACTGATGTTTATTGGGGATAAAAACTGTAAATGGAGAAATTCCAACATTTTCTGTCGGGTCACCTGCTGCAAATGTCCTGCAACATGGTATAATGGAAATATCATACAATATGGGAGAATGGGAGAGAAATCGCTATGACTTTTTACAATCATGGAGTGATTGAGCCTAAGTGGCAAAAATACTGGGCGGAACATCACACTTTTAAAACAGGCACGGAAAAAGAGAAGCCAAATTTTTATGCCCTAGATATGTTTCCTTATCCAAGTGGAGCTGGACTCCACGTCGGGCATCCAGAAGGCTACACAGCAACAGACATCTTGAGTCGCTACAAGCGTGCCCAGGGCTACAATGTCCTTCACCCTATGGGCTGGGATGCCTTTGGTCTACCTGCCGAGCAATACGCTATGGATACGGGAAATGATCCAGCAGTATTTACTGCGCAAAATATTGCCAATTTCAAGCGCCAAATCAATGCTCTAGGCTTTTCATACGATTGGGATCGTGAAGTCAATACGACGGATCCTAACTATTATAAATGGACCCAGTGGATTTTTACCAAACTCTATGAAAAAGGTCTTGCCTATGAAGCGGAAGTGCCTGTTAACTGGGTTGAAGAACTTGGTACAGCCATTGCCAACGAAGAAGTCTTACCTGATGGGACTTCTGAACGCGGAGGTTATCCAGTCGTTAGAAAACCGATGCGCCAGTGGATGCTAAAAATCACAGCTTATGCAGAACGTCTACTCAATGATTTGGAAGACTTAGATTGGCCCGAATCCATTAAGGATATGCAGCGCAACTGGATTGGGAAATCACTCGGAGCTAATGTCACATTTGCCGTTAAGGGAACCACAAAAACGTTCACAGTCTTTACGACTCGACCAGATACCCTCTTTGGGGCAACCTTTGCAGTGCTAGCACCCGAGCATGAATTGGTAGAACAGATCACATCTGCTGAACAGGCTCAAGTGGTGGCAGACTATAAACATCAAGCCAGCTTGAAATCGGACCTTGCTAGGACCGACCTTGCTAAAGAAAAGACAGGTGTCTGGACAGGAGCGTATGCGATCAACCCTGTCAATGGTCAAGAAATTCCGATTTGGATTGCTGATTATGTACTGGCGAGTTACGGTACAGGGGCAGTTATGGCGGTACCTGCGCATGACAGTCGTGACTGGGAATTTGCCCGAGCCTTTGACTTGCCGATTGTCGCAGTCATTGAAGGAGGCGATGTCGAGCAAGCAGCCTATACAGAAGATGGTCTCCACATAAACTCTGATTTCCTCGATGGTTTGAACAAGGTAGAGGCGATTGAACGGATGATTGCTTGGCTGACAGAACATCGTGTCGGTGAGGAAAAAGTCACCTACCGCTTACGTGACTGGCTCTTTAGTCGTCAGCGTTACTGGGGGGAACCTATTCCTATCATCCATTGGGAAGATGGTACTTCAACGGCTGTTCCGGAGGAAGAATTGCCACTTGTTTTACCAAAAACAAGCGACATTAAGCCTTCTGGTACAGGGGAGAGTCCACTTGCCAATCTGACAGACTGGCTGGAAGTCACCCGTGAAGATGGTATCAAAGGTCGCCGTGAGACCAATACCATGCCACAGTGGGCGGGGTCAAGCTGGTATTACCTTCGCTATATTGATCCTCACAATACGACAAGGCTGGCAGATGAAGAACTTCTAAAGGCTTGGTTGCCAGTAGATATTTATATTGGTGGGGCAGAACATGCAGTCCTTCACCTGCTCTATGCACGCTTCTGGCACAAATTCCTCTATGACATCGGTGTGGTACCGACCAAAGAGCCCTTCCAAAAGCTCTTTAACCAGGGAATGATTTTAGGAACGAGCTACCGCGATCATCGTGGGGCGCTTGTTGCGACCGATAAAGTAGAAAAACGTGATGGCTCATTCTTTAACGTTGAAACGGGAGAGGAGCTCGAGCAAGCGCCTGCTAAGATGTCCAAATCCCTGAAAAATGTAGTCAACCCAGATGATGTGGTCACCCAATACGGTGCAGATACCCTTCGCGTCTATGAAATGTTTATGGGACCACTTGATGCGTCAATTCCTTGGAGTGAAGAGGGCTTAGAAGGTAGCCGTAAATTCCTCGACCGCGTATATCGCCTGGTGACATCAAAAGAAATGGTGGCAGAAAATCAGGGTAACTTGGATAAGGTATATCATGAAACTGTCAAAGTTGTAACGGAGCAGATTGAAACGCTCAAGTTCAATACAGCCATTGCCCAATTGATGATTTTTGTCAATAGTGCTAATAAGGAAGAGGGACTATACGTCGAGTATGCCAAGGGCTTTATCCAGTTACTGGCTCCATTTGCTCCGCATTTAGCAGAGGAACTCTGGCAGATTGTGACGGGTTCAAACGACGGCATTTCCTATGTACCATGGCCAACCTATGACGAATCTTTCTTGGTAGAGGCTGAGGTGGAAATCGTGGTGCAGATTAAAGGAAAGGTGCGGGCAAAACTTGTCGTTGCTAAGGATTTAAACCGAGAAGAGCTACAAAATCTGGTGTTAACAGATGCCAAGGTGCAGGCAGAGCTGCTAGATAAGGAAGTCGTCAAAGTGATCGTCGTTCCGAATAAACTGGTCAATATAGTAGTAAAGTAATGGAATCCAGAGGAGATGAAAATGAAAGAGCAAAAGTATAAAGGATTTTGGGGCCCTTTTCTGGCGGGGGTGCTGGTTATTTCCCTAGCAGTTGGCTACGGTTTTATCGGTTACTTTCAGACAGGTCTTGCCTCCCTCCAAAGTAGGGGACTGGTTTATAAACCTTATTCTAGTCACGGAGAGACGACCATTACCGTATCTTTGATCATTCCAGAGGCGATTGGTGAGCTAGAAAATGGGAATCAGCTGTATCTGATTGGCGATGATTCGGGTCATCTATTGGGCTTAGAAGCCAAGAAAGATGAGCCGCTAGTAAAGGAGATGATTGCTCAAGGGGAAAAGCTGTCACAAACGCCCAAGCCTCTAGCAGTCTACGCCTATCAGTTAGGGATTGATACGGATTCTGAAATTCAGGACTACCGTTCCTATATTGTCAACTTTTTTGCAGGTAGTGAAGTAGCCCAAGATGTCGTGTCCAATTCCTATGTTTCCCTTGCGGAATACCAAACTGGTAGGCTCTATGCCATCTTAACGATGCTTATAATTGGAGGATTTGGTCTCTTCCTACTGTACTCGGCGGTTAGACGCTTCCGGGCAAATACACGTGCTTATCAAGAGTTGTATGCTATCTACCCAGAGTTGACTGGTAGCATCGAGCAAGCACTCTACGGGGCAGATTGGAGCAACCAAGAACTAAAGATTGCGATTTATAGGAATCATCTCTTTACCTATCAAGGAGGATTCCATCTGGTTGATTTAGCGGAGGTGGAGCGACTCTATCATTATGAGCTGAGAAGTAGAGCCTACGGTCTGATTACGACCTCACGTTCTTCCTTTCTTTCTGTTATTAAGAAAGGGAGTAGGAAGCTCCATCAACTACAATTTAAAAATAGAGGCAAACAGACCGATGAGATGCTCTCTCCCCTCTTTGAATACCTAATCGAACACTTCCCTACCATCCAAGTAGGATATGACAAATAGAAGGGGCAAGGAACCTCATTCCCTTCTGCCCTTTACCGCAACTCAATTACCATGGGAATATGGATAGCCAAACTGTGACATAATGGAGTGCTCCAATCGTGATGTTGAACCCGATGGAGCCCTCCTTTTTGTTTGTTCTCTCTGACTTATGGTACTCTATCCAATCAACCTCTGACACTCTTCAAACCTTGTCTAGTCTGGTAGCGATGTTCGTTAGGGAGTATAAATACTGTTAATCACGGTGATAAGAAATATGTATTGGTCAAGAAGTGAGAAGAATGATATGATAAAAGGCAATGATTTGATACTCGTGAACAATCAACCTCTGACGTTGCTAACTCACCTTGCTGAGTGAAAAGCTCCTGTGGAGGTTTTCAGCCTGTTCCTTTAAAATAAAAGGAGACTATTGAGAGAAGTCTTACGTAATTGAACACGCCCTAAACTCTGTGTGAAAAAGATAAATTTTCCTAGAAAATCCAGTTTCTTCATCAAATTTCCTATTTTCACCTTGAGTTTTTTACGGGCTTTGTATCTTTCAATTACCTGCGGTTTCATTGCTTAGTCAGAGGTTGATTTTTATAGAGTATAAAGAAGAACTCCTCCAATACTCAATGAAAATCTCGTCAGTCGGTATCAATGTCGCTGGTTCGTACCCTATGAAAGTGTTTATGGTGCATTTGAACCATGGAGCATAGATGGTATCGTATGGGGGAGGCATTGAGTATCAGAAGGTGAGGAGGATGTGGGGCAGGCCTTGTAGGAGGCTAGAAATATAGGAGAAGTTGGATGAAAAGATTAGCAGTGTGGGCAGTAGGACTTGTCGCAGGTGTGATACTGGTTGCTTGTGGTTCTACCTCGCAACAACAGCTCGCAACAACAGGTTCTTTACTGGAACAAATCAAGGAAAAAGGTGTATTGAAAGTTGGGACCGAGGGAGCCTATGCTCCTTATAGTTACCATGATGAGAGCGGAAAATTAGTGGGCTACGATGTTGAAGTCGCTGAAAGAGTCGCTGAAAAGCTAGGTGTGCAGGCAGACTTTATCGAAACAGAGTGGGATTCGATGATTGCAGGACTGGATGCAGGACGGTTTGATACCATTGCAAATCAAGTCGGTGTGACAGATGAGCGCCAGGAAAAATATGACTTTACAACTCCGTATACCTATATCTATGGTGCCTTGATTACGCTCAAAGATGATACGACAGTAAAGGACTTTAGCGACATCAAAGGGAAAAAGTCAGCCAATAGCTTGACCAGTAATTGGGCTGAAGTTGCTAAAAGTAATGGTGCTGAAATTGTTGGTGTAGACGGTTTCCAACAAGCGATTGAACTACTGATTTCTAAGCGTGTGGATGTGACACTCAATGACAATGTCGTGTACCTAGATTACATCAAGCAACATCCAGAAGCTCCGGTCAAGGTTGCAGCTCTGTCAGAAGATGTGCAAAAGACAGCTCTACCAGTTGCCAAAGGGCAGGATGATTTGGTTCAGGCGATCAATCAAGCCTTGAAGGAGTTGGCAGATGAAGGTGTCCTGACAGAATTATCCAAGAAATATTTCGGTGACGATGTTTCACAAGTGAAAAAATAGAGGGCATTATGACAGATAGATTATGGCAGATTCTTCTTGATTCATTTAGCCAGATACTGATACCAGGATTGTTAGTGACGATTCCGCTAACAATCCTCTCTTTCGTGTTCGGTTTATTGATAGCAGTATTCACAGCCTTAGTGCAGATTGCCCGGATTCCTGTGCTGAAACAGCTTGCTAGATTTTATATCTGGCTTATTCGAGGAACGCCCCTTTTGGTGCAACTCTACGTGATTTTCTACGGTTTACCGAGCCTGGGGCTGGTCTTGGATGCTTTTCCGTCGGCTGTTTTCGTTTTCTCTATCAATACAGGAGCCTATGCAGCTGAAACGATTCGGGCATCGATTGAATCAGTTCCTAAAGGGCAGTTGGAGGCGGGCTATTGTGTTGGGATGACCTTCTCGCAGACGATGAGACGTATTGTACTGCCTCAGGCTTTTCGAGTAGCCTTTCCTCCCTTGTCTAATTCTTTGATTAGCCTGGTGAAAGATACCTCGCTTGCAGCTAATATCACCGTTTTAGAGATGTTTATGGCAACCCAGCAGATTGCGGCAAGGACCTATGAACCGTTTGCCCTGTATTGTGAAGTTGGCTTGATCTACCTACTATTTTCAACGGTCTTGACTAAGTTGCAATCCTACGGTGAAATGAAATGGAAGGTCTATTAAGGGAGGGACAAGATGATAGAAGTACAGAAGATAAACATGTCTTTTGGTGCGAATCAGGTCTTGCGAGATGTGGATTTGCAGGTAAAACAAGGGACAGTAACAGTCATTCTAGGTCCATCGGGGTCAGGAAAGACGACCTTGCTACGCTGCATGAATTTTTTAGAGCGGGCAGATAGTGGTCAGTTTCTATTTGGTGAAAGGAGCTATGATTTGGCCAACATTCGCCAGAAAGAAATAGCTGAGATTCGCAAACGTACAGGATTTGTCTTTCAAAACTACAACCTCTTTGCCAATAAAACGGCTCTGGAGAATGTGACGGAGGGCTTGATTGTGGCGCAGGGATATAGCAAGACCGAAGCGGATATGATAGGGAAGAAAGCCCTTGATAAAGTGGGGTTGAAAGAGAAATACCATGCCTACCCGAGTGCCTTGTCAGGTGGGCAGCAACAGCGGGTGGGGATTGCACGTGCCATTGCTAGCAACCCTGCGGTCATCTATTTTGATGAGCCGACCTCTGCCCTTGATCCAGAGCTAATCAGCGGTGTCTTACAGGTTATGGTGGAGTTGGCAAAAGAAGGGATGACCATGGTGGTTGTGACCCATGAGATGACCTTTGCTCGTGAGGTAGCCGATAGAGTAATATTCATGGAGAATGGTCAGATTGTCGAGCAAGGAAGCCCTGAGGAAATGTTTGTTTCTCCCAAGAAAGAACGAACCAAGCAGTTCTTATCTCGGATTCCCCATTAGTAGATACTCTTTAAAAATTAAAAGGATACTTCGTCAAGAGTCTCGGTGAATTGAACTCGGACTACAACTCGCTGACAAAAAGATAAATACTCCTAGCTTCAAAGGTATAGTATACCTTTGAAGGCGGGAAATAGAAGTTTGCCTTAGCAAACGTCCTTTACTTCTTCGTCGCATTTTCTATTTTGTCTAGGAGTTGTTTTACCTCCTCGTATCTTGACGAGTGAAAAGCTCCAGTGGAGGTTTTCAGCCTGTTCCCTTGAAATAGGATGGAACTATTGAGAAAAGTCACGACTTTTCTTATTTCCAACTTGAAATAGTTATCAACTATTTCAACTACCTTCGCCTTCGTTTCCTAGTCTACTTTTGATTTTTATTGACTATCCGATTGTTATTCGTGTTGATGAAGAATTAAAAGAGGAAGCGACCAAACTATATAAAAGCATGGGTCTTGATATGACAACGGCTATTAAGCTGTTTCTTACGCAATCTATTCCTTTCACATTGAAAGCGTATGATAGTACATGTTATGATAATAATGGACGCTACATATCAGATGAGGAGCTTGAATCTGCTAAACTATGGCTGAAACAGTATGTAAAAGAAGGAGCAACTGCTCGAAAATTAGATGTAAATAGCAGAGAAGATATGGTTTTTATTTTATTCCACCATCTATCAGTAATTTACGAATTGTTTCGGAAGCTAAAAAAGCACTTAATCATAACAAGTGCTTTTTTGACTACTAATCAATAGAACTAGGAATGCCATTGGGATCAAGTAGTTTTTGTTTAATCTCCAATGTAAGAGGGGTAATAGTTGCACGATTACAAATGTTTTGTCCTCGACATTCATCTGTACCAGCTGTCAAGATGCCAATAATTTCTCCGTTGAGATAGACTGCAGATCCAGAATTTTCCTTAGCTGCTCCTAAATCAGCTATCAAAGTTCCGTCATCTGCAACTGAAAGTATTTTGCCTCTAGCTTTTGTGAAATCAGTTTTTGTATGACTTGAGTAACCGACTGTATCGACTGTTTTTCCGACTAATTTAGTTAAGTTTTGATAAATTTTTAACTTTGCAGGTCTGGTACGAGTATTGATAGAAATCGGTTCTGTAATTTCTGTGATACTAATGTCGTTTTTCAGGTCTTCGAAACCTGTGTAACCAGGCATAATTTTAAAAGGATTGCTGTTTCCTTGACTGTAGACTTTAAAATACTCACTGGCATCTGGGGCAAGTGATATTGCAGTTATATTACTATTATAGTACCCGCTTCTGTCAGTGATACTATGAGCAGATGATAAGAATTTACCATTCCCGATATAGGTGCCTGTTGATCTCATGGTTTGACCATCTGATTTTGTCACGTACCAAGAATAGGTAAGATTGTAAGGGAAGTTTTTTTGTTCCCTAGGAGTCACAGGTTGTCTTGTGCCTGCAAAAACTAGACTTGGTGCGAGTAAACACACGGTTAGGAAAAGAGATAGAAAAAATTTCCTCTTCATATTTATAATTCATTCCTTTCGTTTCACTCAAGGCACAACACCTAATGAAAAGGTGCTATGCTCTTTGTTTTAGTTTATAATTAAAGTGAGAAAACCTATCACAACTACAAATCACGGGGAGGAGAGTAAGTGAGTGGTATAGCCACTACCTCGCATATTTATAGGTGTGGTTCATCCCATCAAGCACAACTAACTGTGACTGTGAGCACGTAAACTTATAATTGAATAAGCGACTCGTTTGTGAAAGGGAGGAACAGTCAAGGGATAGGCTCTTCTCAAATTTTTGTGAAGGGAGACCCCTCATGTTAAAAATTGTTTACCCAAATTGTTGTGGCATCGATGTGCATAAAACTTTTATCGTAGCGGTTATTGCTATCACCGACAATCACGGAATCACTAGCTACCACCGTAAACGGTTCTCTACCTTTACGAACGGACTTCTTCAGCTACGAGATTGGTTAGAATACTATTCCTGCTTTGATGTCTGTATGGAATCAACTGGTAAATACTGGATTCCTGTTTTCAATATCCTCGAAGGACACACCAATATCTGTTTGGCTCATCCTAAGTATGTCAAAGCTATTCGAGGTAAGAAAACCGACAAAAAAGATGCACAATGGATTGCCGACCTCTTCAAGCATGACCTCGTTGCTTCTTCCTTTATCCCACCTCTCAAAATTAGACAACTCCGTGACCTCTTCCGCTACCGCATGAAGCTCACACAGCTTCAAGTCAGCGAGAAAAATCGTTACCAGAACTGCCTCACTTGGTCTAACCTCCAGATTGCAAGTGTCGTTTCCGATGTCTTCGGAAAAAGCGCTCAAGCTATTATCAAGAGCATCCTTGACAATCCAGACGAGAAACCAAACATTGAACAGTTGGTTCACAAGAGAATGACGGATAAAGTTCAGGACTTAGAAATCGCTACACAAGGCGACTTAACCCCTGAACAAGCTGAGAAAATCAGAGTTATCAAAGCCCACTACGATGCTCTCGCTATCTGTAAAGAGGACTTAGAACAGATGATTCGTGAACTTGGTCGTGAATACCAAGAACAAGTCAAGCTCATTCAAACTGTACCTGGTTTCAAGGATGAACTCTCTGCTCTCAGAATCATTTCTGAAATTGGAGCAGATATGTCTGCTTTTGAATCTACTGGGAAACTCTGTTCTTGGGCGGGACTAGTCCCTGCCAACAATGAGAGCGCTGGCAAGAAATACTCTACTCGCATTTCCAAAGGTGGCAGATACCTCAAACCATTTCTTGTACAAATCGCTAACGCTGTTGTCAAGTCAGATAAACATCTCGAGTTTCGGAACAAATATCTCAAGCTAAAGAAACGTCGTGGACACCGAAAAGCGATTATCGCCATCTGCCGTAAACTTCTAGTAGCTATCTACCAAGTGCTTCTTAAGAAAGAAAACTATAACCCAATCTTGCAAGGCTTAACCGAAATTAGAAACCCTGACAAGACAATGTCTGTTCAAGATGCTATTCGATTTGCACAACAACACGGATTCAATATTAGTTAAGTTTTTAAAAATTAAGGTTTAAGACCTCTTTTTAGTGTGCCCAAAATTGGGGTAAATAATAAATCAATTAACTTTTATTCTTTTTTCAAACTTTGCTCCTTTATATTTGATATCTCTATCATATTACTATTTCTATAAAAAATAAAGCGTTTTCTGTGTTTTGAAAAATAAAAGGGTCTGAGATAAAAGTCCCATAATCAGAAAAAATCAGAGATTCACGTTTTGATGTGAGTCGTTGATTTTAATTTTGTGTTATAGTAACTATGCATGAGCTAGCCTTTCTAATATGATTTCGACAACTATATTTTATCAATACTATCTCATTGGTGCAAAAAGCAAGGGCATCCATTCTCTTTCTTTTTGCTGTAGTCAAGGAGACTTTTGCCCCAGACTCCTCCATCTAGTCAGATGAGAAAATTGAATACGTTTAGAGTGTTTTATTGTTGTCTATTACAGTGTATGTTGTTTTTGAGCTAGCCTAATACTCTTTAAAAATCAAAAGGATACGTCGTCAAGAGTCTCGGTGAATTGAACACGGGCTAAAAGCTCGGAAAAAAGATAGGCAGATGTTTCAGCTTTAGCTGATTACAGCTGAGAATCCCTTTAGGGATAGATTTCCTCGTGTTCAACAAACACGTCGTCAATCTCCTATTTTTCAGTCGCTTTTTACACGCCCTTTGTATCTTGTAATTGAACTCGGACTACAACTCGCTGACAAAAAGATAAATACTCCTAGCTTCAAAGGTATAGTATACCTTTGAAGGCGGGAAATAGAAGTTTGCCTTAGCAAACGTCCTTTACTTCTTCGTCGCATTTTCTATTTTGTCTAGGAGTTGTTTTACCTCCTCGTATCTTGACGAGTGAAAAGCTCCAGTGGAGGTTTTCAGCCTGTTCCCTTGAAATAGGGGGGAACTATTGAGAAAAGTCACGACTTTTCTTATTTCCAACTTGAAATAGTTATCAACTATTTCAACTACCTTCGCCTTCGTTTCCTAGTCTACTTTTGATTTTTATTGAGTATAAAAACCACTTATTGAAGAATTTTGATTGATATTAGTGTTTAAAAAAACTATAATACGGATATGGAAATAAGAAGCGACTATAGTCAGGAAGAAAAAGAATATTTTATGCGGGAGGCCTTAAAAGAGGCAGGACGTTCTTTGGAAAAAGATGAAATTCCGATAGGGTGTGTCATTGTCAAAGACGGTAAGATTATCGGACGAGGACATAATGCGCGTGAAGAGTCCAATCAAGCGATCCTGCATGCGGAAATCATGGCCATTCAAGAGGCTAATCAGCAGGAGGCTAACTGGCGTTTGTTGGATACGACCCTGTTTGTGACCATTGAACCCTGCGTCATGTGTAGCGGAGCTATCGGTCTAGCGCGTATCCCACGGGTTATCTATGGCGCTCCTAATCGGAAGTTTGGCGCAGCGGGTAGTCTTTACAATATCCTTCAAGACGAACGCCTCAATCATCGTGTCGGGCTTGAATCGGGGATTTTAGAAAGTGAATGTGCGACCATCCTGCAGACCTTTTTTCGCCAAGGGCGCAAGAAAAAGAACGCCCAAAAGCAGGAGGAGCAGCCAGATATGGAGTCACTAAAATAGTAATGCTTGCACAATCTGAGATTTATGGTATAATGATAGGTGGAGCAACATCTGTGCGTGAAGCGGGTCAGGGGAGGAATCCAGCAGCCCTAAGCGATGTCGGGTGTGTGCTCTTTTTTGATACAACCATCTGGTCACTGTCATTGGGTATAAGAAATAGTTTCCAAACCTTGATACTCTTTAAAAATCAAAAGAATACGTTGTCAAGAGTTTCGGGGAGTGAATATCACGATTGGAGCTTTTCACTCGTCGTATTTCCTATTTTCACTTTGAGTTTTTCACGGGATTTGTATCTTATAACTGAGTTCGGACTAAGGCCTGTGTGAAAAAGATAATTCTTCCTAGAGTCTCTAGACTCTGCGTCAGAATTCCTATTTTCACTTAGACCTTTTAACGTCCTCACATCTTGTGGAATTGAGTTCAGCCTAAAACCTCGGAAAAAAGATAGGCTTTCTTGTGTTCATCGAACACTGTGGCAGCCTCCTAATTTTCAGTCGGTTTTTACACGCCCTTTGTATCTTGTAATTGAACTCGAGCTACAACTCACTGAAAAAAAGACCAATCTCATTGGTTGCAAGACAAGCCGCTTCGATTGTCTATTTTTTCTAGGAGTTGCTTCAACAGTCTAGGGATAGACTGTTGAAGGTTGGAAATAGAACGAGTGAAACTCGTGTCTAACGCTCTCGTATCTTCTCTTATTTCAACTACCTTCGGCTTCAATTATAAGGAAATGAGCGGTGCTAATCTCCTGTCCAACCTTTCACAATTCTCAATTATGAAAGCTAGTCTACTGTTGATTTTTATTGAGTATGACACCTCGACGATGGTTTCATAATAAGAGATAGTCTAGATCGCAGAACCATAGTTAGTGAGTATTAGCCATTTGTGGCGAGCCAATGAGAGATATGAAAGATAAAATCTGCAGTTTTTCAAAAATTGTAAGAAAATATGCCGGTCGTTTTATGAAAATAAATGAAAACGTAGAATTTCCTTGAAAAAAAATCAATAAAGCGTTATCATTAGCTATATAGAAAAAATGGAGGATTTACAATGGCACATATCCAATTTGATTATTCAAAAGTTTTAGGACAATTCGTTGCTCCAACGGAATTGGACTTTTTACAAAGCCAAGTGACAGCGCTGGATACGGACTTGCGTAACGGTACTGGAGCTGGAGCTGAAATGCTTGGTTGGTTAGATTTACCAGAAAACTATGACAAAGAAGAGTTTGCTCGTATTCAAGATGCGGCAGCAAAAATTCAATCAGATAGCGATGTATTGGTGGTCATCGGTATCGGAGGCTCTTACCTTGGTGCAAAAGCAGCGATTGATTTCTTGAATACTTCTTTTGCAAACCTACAAAGTAAAGAGGAGCGCAAGGCGCCACAAATTTTATATGCTGGAAACTCCATTTCATCTAGCTATTTGGCTGATTTGGTTGACTATGTAGCAGATAAAGATTTCTCCGTGAACGTGATTTCAAAATCAGGTACTACTACTGAACCTGCGATTGCCTTTCGTGTCTTTAAAGAGTTGCTCGTAAAAAAATACGGTCAAGACGAAGCCAACAAGCGCATTTATGCTACAACAGATCGTGAACGTGGAGCGGTTAAGGTAGAGGCTGATGCAAATGGTTGGGAGACATTCGTTGTTCCAGATAATGTCGGTGGACGGTTCTCTGTTTTGACAGCTGTAGGCTTGTTGCCGATTGCAGCATCAGGAGCAGATATTACAGCCCTTATGGAGGGGGCAAATGCAGCTCGTAAGGATTATGCTTCTGATAAGATTGCAGAAAATGAGGCCTACCAATATGCTGTTGTTCGGAACATTCTTTACAGAAAAGGCTATGTGACAGAAATCTTGGCCAATTATGAGCCATCCTTGCAGTACTTTAGCGAATGGTGGAAACAATTAGCTGGTGAATCAGAAGGTAAGGACCAAAAAGGAATTTACCCAACGTCAGCGAACTTCTCAACCGACCTACATTCACTTGGTCAATTTATCCAAGAAGGCTACCGTAACCTCTTTGAAACGGTTATTCGCATCGACAAACCGAGAAAAAATATCTTGATTCCAGAAATGGCAGAAGATTTAGATGGTCTCGGTTATCTTCAAGGAAAAGATGTTGACTTCGTGAACAAAAAAGCAACGGATGGTGTGCTTCTTGCGCATACAGATGGAGGTGTGCCAAATATGTTCGTCACTCTTCCACAACAAGATGAGTTTACGCTTGGCTACACCATCTACTTCTTTGAACTAGCGATTGCCCTTTCAGGTTACCTCAATGGTGTAAACCCATTTGACCAACCAGGGGTAGAAGCCTATAAGAAAAATATGTTTGCCTTGCTAGGTAAACCAGGATTTGAAGAACTAGGAGCAGAGTTGAACGCTCGTCTTTAATCCTTATATAAGAAACAGGAACCAGCTGAAAAGGCTGGTTTTTTGTCTACAGCCTTCAATCGTCTATCCTTAGACTATTGAAGGAATCTTTATACTCTTTAAACATCAAAAGGATACTTGGTCAAGAGTCTCAGTGAGTAAATACCACGACTGGAGCTTTTCACTCGTCAAAACTTCTATTGTTTACTTTGAGTTTTATACGCCTTTTGTATCTTGTAATTGAACCCGAGCTAAGAAATTGGAAAGCAAGGATAAATACTCTGCTTGTGAATGTAGGGTCTGAAAGCAAGCCAAAAGACGATAAAAATGAATGGGAGTCGACTTGAGAGGTCTTGACCTCTTTTTTTGCCTTTTCATACAGTCCAAACGTGAACACATTCCTGTGCTTTATTTGGTCTTTTTGTATGCGTTTACAAATAATATAATGAAGACAGGAAAAACAAAAATAAAGAAAAGGAGAAATAGAATGGAGATTTTGAATAACATTCTGAATTGGTTCTCGCAAAATATTTTGCAGAATCCAGCCTTCTTCGTCGGACTTTTAGTCCTTGTGGGATATGCCCTCTTGAAAAAGCCAGGTCATGATATCTTTGCAGGCTTTGTCAAAGCTACAGTAGGGTATATGATTTTGAACGTGGCAGCTGGTGGCTTGGTAACAACTTTCCGACCAATCCTCGCAGCGCTCAACTTTAAGTTCAATATCGGTGCAGCAGTAATTGACCCTTACTTTGGTCTGACAGCTGCCAACACTAAGATTCAGGAAATGTTTCCTGACTTTGTTGGGGCAGCAACAACAGCGCTCTTGATTGGTTTTGGAATCAATATTTTGCTGGTTGCTCTTCGTAAAATTACCAAAGTTCGGACTCTATTTATCACAGGTCATATCATGGTCCAACAAGCAGCGACTATCTCGTTGATGGTCCTCTTCCTCATTCCTCAACTGAGAAATGGATTTGGGGTTACAGCGATTGGGATTATCTGTGGTCTTTATTGGGCAGTCAGCTCGAATATGACTGTGGAAGCGACTCAACGCTTGACAGGGGGCGGAGGTTTTGCCATCGGTCACCAACAACAATTTGCTATTTGGTTTGTTGATAAAGTTGCTGGAAAATTGGGTAAGAAAGAAGAGAACTTGGACAACTTAAAATTGCCGAAATTCTTGTCCATTTTCCACGATACCGTAGTGGCCTCTGCGACTTTGATGTTGGTATTCTTCGGTGCCATTCTCTTAGTCTTAGGCCCAGAAGTAATGGCGAATAAAGAAGTCATCACCTCAGGAACACCTTTCAATCCAGAAAAACAAGATTTCTACATGTATATTATCCAGACCGCCTTTACCTTCTCTGTTTATCTCTTTATCTTGATGCAAGGGGTACGGATGTTCGTAACGGAGTTGACCAATGCCTTCCAAGGAATCTCAAGCAAACTCCTTCCAGGTTCTTTCCCAGCGGTAGACGTTGCGGCAGCCTACGGTTTTGGCTCTCCAAATGCAGTGCTTTCTGGTTTTGCCTTTGGCTTGATTGGACAGCTGATTACCATCGTGTTATTGATTGTGTTCAAAAATCCAATCCTTATCATCACCGGTTTCGTACCAGTATTCTTTGACAATGCAGCGATTGCGGTCTATGCGGATAAACGTGGTGGCTGGAAAGCAGCGGTTATCCTATCCTTTATCTCAGGTGTGCTTCAGGTAGCACTTGGTGCAGCCTGCGTTGCCTTACTTGATCTAGCTGCTTACGGCGGCTACCATGGAAATATTGACTTTGAATTACCATGGTTAGGATTTGGTTATCTCTTCAAAGCGCTTGGTGTGATTGGATATGTTTTGGTTTGCTTGTTCTTCCTTGCAATCCCACAAATTCAATTTGCTAGAGCCAAGGATAAAGAAGCGTATTACCGTGGGGAAGCCCAAGAATAAGTCGGTTTATTCGATAGTCTAGTTCTCTTACTTTGCTGAGCAATCTGCGTTTTGTTACTCGGTGTTTCAAGCACACAGAACGCGAGCAAGTAATCAATGGATAGTTTTAAAAAATTAACATCATTTATCAGGAGGAAAAGAAAATGGTTAAAGTATTAACAGCATGTGGAAATGGTATGGGATCATCTATGGTGATTAAGATGAAGGTAGAAAATGCCCTTCGTAATCTTGGTCAAAGTGATTTCACGGTTAATTCTTGTAGTGTTGGTGAGGCAAAAGGTCTTGCGGCAGGCTATGACATTGTGATCGCTTCGATTCATCTAATTGATGAATTGCAAGGGCGTACCAATGGGAAATTAGTCGGACTTGACAACCTTATGGACGACAATGAAATTAAGACAAAGTTGCAAGAGGTCCTATAAACTTCTTTGAGTGTAGGATAGAAACGGTTTAGAGCTTGGGACGAACATTTCCAAGCTCTTTGATAGAAAAGCAAAGGAGAAACTACATGAATTTGAAACAAGCCTTTACAGAAAATAAGTCGATTCGTCTTGGATTGACAGCAGAGACTTGGGAAGAAGCAGTGCGCTTGGCGGTTAACCCCTTAATTGAAAGCGGGGCAGTCACAGAGGAATACTACCACGCCATCATTGAATCAACCAATGAACATGGCCCTTACTATATCTTGATGCCAGGTATGGCGATGCCCCATGCCCGTCCAGAAGCAGGTGTGGTACGTGACTCCTTTGCCTTGATTACTTTGACAAAACCAGTCGTTTTTCCAGACGGTAAGGAGGTCAGTGTTCTCTTGACTCTTGCTGCAACCAGTTCAGCTATCCACACATCTGTTGCTATTCCGCAAATCATCGCCCTCTTTGAATTGGAAAATTCTATCGAACGTTTGGTGAAGTGCCAATCAGAAGAAGAAGTTCTTGCCATGGTAGAAGAGTCGAAAAATAGCCCCTATCTTGAGGGATTAGACCTAGAATCCTAATGGAAGTATTGGGGCTATAGAAGTAGTCAGTGAAGTGAAATAATCCAGTGGATTGAAACAGTTCAGTGAACTGTTTCAACTGGTCACCTAGAAACACGAAAGTGACCATAGAAGTTGGTGAACTGTTTCAACTGGTCACCTAAAAACATGAAAGTGACCACAGAAATTCAGTGAACTGTTTCAACTGGTCACCCAAAAACATGAAAGTGAGCACAGAAGTTGGTGAACTGTTTCAACGGTCACCTAGAAACACGAAAGTGAGCCCAGTTTCAAAGGTATGGTATACCTTTGAAGGCGAGAAAGAGGAGTTTGCTTTGGTAACCTCTCAGCTACCCTCTGCGTCAGAATTCCTATTTTCACTTAGACCTTTTAACGTCCTCACATCGTAATTGAACTCGGACTACAACTCACTGTCAAAAAGACCAATCTCATTGGTTGCAAGTCAACCTACTTCGATTGTCTATTTTGCCTAGGAGTTGCTTACGTCCTCGTATCTTATGTAACTGAACACGCCCTAAACTCTGTGCGAAAAGATAGGCAGCTGTTTCGGCTTTAGCCGATTACAGCTGAGAATCCCTTTGGGATAAATACTCCTAGAAACTCCAGTTTCTTCGTCGCATTTCCTATTTTCGCTTTGAGTTTTTCACGGGCTTTGTATCTTGATGTAACTGAACACGGGCTACGAGCTGTGCAAAAAAGATAGTTTTTTCTAGCTTCAAAGGTATGGTATACCTTTGAAGACGGGAAATAGAAGTTTGCCTTAGCAAACTCTCAGCAACCCTCTGCGTCAAAACTCCTATTTTTGCTTTGCTCGCTTTACGCCCTTTGTATCTTAATTAGAAAAGAGAATTTATATGACAAAACGTATTCCAAATTTACAGGTTGCCCTTGACCATTCAGATCTACAAGGTGCGATTAAGGCGGCGGTATCTGTCGGTCATGAGGTTGATGTGATTGAGGCAGGAACGGTTTGCTTGCTCCAAGTAGGAAGTGAATTGGTTGAAGTGCTTCGTAGCCTCTTCCCTCATAAAATCATCGTCGCAGATACTAAGTGTGCAGACGCTGGTGGTACGGTTGCTAAAAATAATGCCGTGCGTGGTGCAGACTGGATGACCTGTATCTGTTCAGCGACAATTCCAACCATGAAAGCAGCCTTAAAAGCCATCCAAGAAGTTCGGGGAGACAAGGGAGAAATTCAGGTAGAACTCTATGGAGACTGGACATTTGAACATGCTCAAATGTGGTTAGATGCGGGGATTTCTCAAGCTATTTATCACCAATCTCGTGACGCTCTTCTTGCAGGGGAAACTTGGGGTGAAAAAGACTTGAACAAGGTGAAAAAATTGATTGACATGGGCTTCCGTGTATCTGTCACAGGAGGGCTTGATATTGATACCTTGAAACTCTTTGAAGGAGTAGATGTCTTTACCTTTATCGCTGGCCGTGGCATTACAGAAGCAGAGGATCCAGCAGCAGCAGCGCGTGCCTTTAAGGATGAAATTCGCTGTATATGGGGGTAGGCCATGGCTAGACCAATTGGAATTTATGAAAAAGCAACTCCTAAGCAGTTTACTTGGTTAGAACGGTTGGAGTTTGCCAAAGAACTTGGTTTTGACTTTGTAGAGATGTCAGTAGACGAAAGTGACGCCCGTCTAGCTCGGCTTGATTGGACAAAGGAAGAACGTCTGGAAATTGTCAAAGCGATTTACCAAACAGGAATCCGTATTCCAACCATCTGTTTTTCTGGTCATCGCCGTTATCCGCTTGGTTCAAATGACCCTGTTCTTGAAGCCAAGTCGCTCGAAACCATGCAGAAATGTATTGAGCTAGCGCAGGATTTGGGTGTGCGGGTTATTCAGCTGGCAGGTTACGATGTCTATTATGAGGAAAAATCACCAGCAACTCGCGAGCGCTTCTTGACCAATTTGCGCAAGGCCTGTGATTGGGCAGAACAGGCTCAGGTGATGCTGGCTATTGAAATTATGGATGATCCATTCATCAATAGTATTGAAAAATACTTAGCAGTTGCGCAAGAAATCAACTCGCCCTATCTCTTTGTCTACCCAGACACGGGGAATCTCTCTGCCTGGCACAATGATTTGTATAGCGAGTTTGCCATCGGTCATCAAGCAATTGCAGCCCTTCACTTAAAGGATACCTATGCTGTAACAGAAACATCCAAAGGGCAATTCCGCGATGTGCCGTTTGGAAAAGGTTGTGTTGATTGGGAAAATACCTTTGCCATTTTAAAGAAAACCAATTATCAGGGACCATTTTTAATCGAGATGTGGTCTGAAAATTGTGAGACTGTAGAGGAGACGCGAGCAGCCATTAAAGAAGCCCAAGATTTCCTTTACCCATTGATTGAGAAAGCGGGGTTAAACTAAATGCCAAAATCACTAGAAGAAATGCGTCAGCGAGTCTATGAGGCCAATGTAGCCCTGCCAGAACATGGCTTAGTCAAGTTTACTTGGGGCAATGTCTCGGAGGTCTGCCGTGAATTGGGGCGGATTGTCATTAAGCCATCTGGTGTAGATTATGATAGGCTCAGCCCAGAGAATATGGTGGTGACAGACTTGGACGGCAATGTTGTTGAAGGGGAGCTTAACCCATCTTCTGACCTTGCGACTCATGTGGCGCTTTACAAGGCTTGGCCAGAAATTGGTGCAGTTGTCCACACCCATTCGACCGAAGCGGTTGGTTGGGCCCAGGCTGGGCGTGATATTCCGTTTTATGGAACGACCCATGCAGATTATTTTTACGGTCCGATTCCGTGTGCTCGTTCACTCACAGCTGAGGAGGTTGATACAGCTTATGAGAAGGAAACGGGAAGTGTCATCATTGAAACCTTTGCAGAGCGGGGGATTGACCCTGTCGCCGTTCCAGGAATCGTCGTACGCAATCACGGTCCATTCACTTGGGGGAAAGATCCTGCGCAAGCAGTGTACCATTCTGTCGTACTGGAAGAAGTTGCGAAAATGAATCGCTTCACTGAGCAAATCAATCCTCGAGTAGAGCCAGCTCCTAAGTATATCATGGACAAGCATTATCTCCGCAAACATGGCCCAAATGCCTACTATGGGCAAAAAGGCGATGAGCATTAAGAGTCGGTTGAATATACAAGAGAGGGAATGGAAATAACTGGAAATTCCCTCTTCTTATTTTGGGGAGTCGTGGGTTTTGCCCTAAAACTGGTATATTGGTATACTATCTATAGAACAAGAAGGAGATGACGCGAGTGGTGTTATTAGATAAGAGTAGCTATGAATTGCTGACGTATGTAATGCGGTTGACAAAGCCAGAAACAGTCATGAGTATTTCGCGGGCAATGGGGCAGTCCAGACGAAAAATCTATTATCATCTTGAGAAAATCAATGCTTCTCTCCCTAATGATATTGAACCAATTATCAGTGTTCCAAGAGTGGGGATCTTATTGTCTACACGCCAGAAGGGAGCCTGTCAAGTGCTACTAGACAGTGTGGACTCTTACAGCTATGTGATGAGCATGGAGGAGCGGATTCAGCTCATGACCATCTATATCGCTATTACCTCTGAACGTGTGACGATTGAAAAACTGATGGCGCTGACGGATGTTTCACGCAATACGGTTTTAAATGATTTGAGTGAACTGCGCGCCCAACTGACGACGGAGCAATTCAAGGTCTACCTCTATGCGACTAAGTCAGAAGGCTACTTTTTCAAATGCCACCCGCTCAATAAAATCCAGTATATGCACTCCCTGCTCTATGACATCTTTTCAAATCCCAACGAGGGCTTTGTCACCCTTCTGAATAAAAAGGTGCCTTATTTTAAAGGGTGTGCACTATTATTCAGTGCTGATATTGTCACCTTTCTGGCAGAACAGGTCAATCAACTCGAGATTGATTTGGGTAAAAAAATCAATCACTACGAGATTGAATTCATGTTGAAAGTCTTGCCCTACCTACTTCTCAGCTACCGCAATATGACCCTAAAATCTATCGAGCAAGAAGAGATTCAGCGGGAATTTGCCTTGATTCATAAGAGGATTGAATATAAGGCGGCTCAGAATCTGGCGGTCTCTCTCTTCGACCGTTTTGAGGTAGCGCTTGATGAGATTGAAATTTCCCTGATTGCGATGCTCCTCCTATCTTATCGGAAGGATAAAGACATCCATACCAATAGTCAGGACTTTGCTGAGATGAAGGAGACCTTGGAGCATTTTGTCGATGAGTTACTACGCTGTTCAGCCTTTGAAATTGACAATCGTGAAACCTTGATGCGCCATCTCGTCATGCATGCAAAGGCCCTGCTCTTTCGGAAAACCTATGGTATTCTCTCAAAGAATCCCCTGACAAACCAGATTAAACAAAAATATAAAGACTTATTTGTCACCGTCAAAGTGGTGGCTGCTCATACCTTGGAAGCAGAGTGGATGATTCAAATGAATGATGATGATATATCCTATTTCACCATCCACATCGGAGGTGCCTTGAAGCGCAGACAAAATAAGGGGAAAACTTTTCGCAATATTTATCTAGTCTGTGACGAGGGGGCGGGTGTCCAAAAGTTATTGTATAAACAGTGTCAAGTCTATCTACCAGTAGATACCATCAAAGCTGTTTTTACAACAGAGCAATTTCATAGCGTAGAGGATATCTTGGAAGTGGACTTACTGATTTCTACTAGTGACAATCTGCGGACCAGCTTTCCTATCTTGCAGGTGAATCCTGTGCTAACCTATGAAGATGTCATGAAACTGAACTACTTCTTGACCTATCATACGAAGAAAGATAGTGCCAAGCAAATTCGACCACAGCTACAGCGACTCCTGTCGCGCTACATCTCGGCAGAAGAAGAGGTGAGAGAAGCGACAGATAAAATACAGGAATTATTCCAAAGTGATTTCTTCTTGGCAACCGTTGAAAACGGTGGGCTAAAGGACCTATACTAACCTTGGTAGAACTGGACAGGATGTCCAGCTTTTTTAGATTGTAGGGAAGTGTCTTAGCAGGCTTTCGGTGAAGCCCTTCATCTAGTTGCCTTCAGTTGATGGTTGAAGAGTGTGAGAAGGTAGTAGTGATCGTTCGATTAGATAAAAAAACGATTTCCGTTTGGAAATCGCCTTTTAGATATTCTCGGAAATACGACATCTTGCGGTGGGTGTAAAGAGATAGATGGTTTCCTGGATTGCTATTTTGTATTCGCTTCATTGAGCCAGGCATAGGCTATACCAATGAAGAGTCCTCCTCCCAGCCAGTTTCCCAGAAAGACAACAAACCACTGGCGAAGAATGTTTATCAGATGAAAGCCTGTGATATTCTCTACAGGACTAAAGCCTGCTAGCATAAAGGAAGCAAAGTTGGCAACCAGATGTTCATTGATTAAGAATACAAACATGAAAATCGCCGCTATCACAATGAAGAATCTGGCACTTTCCTCCTTGAGGAACAGATAGCCCATGATAGCCATATTCACAAACATATTGGCTGTGATTCCTTCAATGAAATTCATCCAGTCAGTCTTTGCCAACTTCAGTTGAACAGCATTGATGACAAAGCTCTTATCCGTTAGTTGCTGAAAGGAAAAGGATTGATTTAATAAATAGGCCAAGATGATTGCTCCGACTAGGTTAAAGAAGGTACAGTAGAGCAAGATAGCCGTGACCTTTTTCCAGGAAATCCGTTTATAGTAAGCAGCAGCGGACAGATACATCATGTTTGAGGTGGCGAGTTCTCCATTAAAAATCAAGACAAAGACCAGACCGATAGCAAAAATAAAGGTAAAGACAAAGCGAGCCAAAGCGGGGAATTGGCTGGCAATGACATCTGCTCCGATGATACCGACGGCAGTTGACATGGTCAGATAAGCCCCGGCAAACATAGAATAGAGGGCGTAACGATTCTTGTCCCTATCAAAGAGGGCTTCCTTTCTAGCACAGGCGACGGTGATTTTTTCCTTAAATACTGACATTATCTTTTTCCATTTCTAAGATGAGAAAAGCACCAGTAGCACTTTTCTGCTGATATTCTCCTATTTTTACTTTGAGTTTTTCACGGGCTTTGTATCTTATGTAACTGAACACGGGCTACGAGCTGTGCAAAAAAGAGAGTTTTTCCTAGAACTTGAAGTTCTGCGTCAAAACTCCTATTTTTGCTTTGCTCGCTTAACGCCCTTTGTATCTTATAATTGAGTTCGGACTAAGGTCTGTGTGAAAAAGATAGGTAGCTGTTTTGGCTTTAGCTGAATACAGATGAGAATCCCTTTAGGGATAGGCTTTCTTGTGTTCATCGAACACTGCGGCAGCCTCCTAATTTTCAGTCGGTTTTTAACGGCTTCACATCTTAGATTATCCAGCTGATTCAGAGGCGCCAGAGGTTGCATCTGTAGCCGGAGTCGCGTGTCCTGCGCCTGCCTCAGAGGCACCCGATGTAGCATCCACAGGAGCATGACCGTGTCCACCAGCGGTAGCGGTACCTCCTACTAAGCGTTGACCAGTTGTCTCCAGGTACCAATCCAGCCAAGGCTTGAAGTTAAAGATGATTTCATTGATTCCTGCGTAGGACCCATCTGGATAGTACATGGCTTGGTAATTATGAGTATTGATAATCTCAGGTGGTGTGCCTGGAACAATGGTACGGACATACTCTTGATTGCCATTGCGGAGGGTACCAATGACCCACTCGACATTTTTCATACGAGCTGGAGGCAGTGTGCCGTGGACGGTCGCTATACGATTACCCACCTGCTCTTTCACACGCTTGCCTAACATGGTATTTGGCTCTTGATGAGCGTTATTGTAGTAGAGGAATTGGTTGTTATCATCCGCATAGGTCAACTCAAATGGCATGGCATTTAAGAACATGTTAAGTTGGTCAACTGTCAAGAGTCCATGGTCTAGCTTAACGTAGGTATTTCCCTCAACAGCTTCCACTTGTTTGGCTGCTTTTTCCAACCATTCTGGATCGTCAGGGTCAATCCCTTGAACGGTTGTGGCAATCGGTTTTGTGCAATAGAGGTCTTCTGGCTCAACTGGTTTAGGTTTTTTCAACTTAGATACCACTCCTACGTATTTAATAAAATTATCAACACAGGTTTCGAGGAATGTTACGGTTCCCTCATTGACAATATTACCATTTGTATCAAAGGCTTCTTTTGCCTTTCCGAGTAAAAATTCATTGCCTGGAAGGGTGTAGGCATTGACACCGGGTGCTTCTAAAATCTTACGGAGATGAACCTGGGCCCTAGAGGTACCTTGGTCATAATAAGATGCACCCACAATCATAACAGGCTTGTTTTCCAGTGGATGGAGTTTGAAAGAGAGCCACTCCAGCGTGCTTTTCAGAGCTGGGGTGATGGTATGATTATGCTCTGGTGTCGCAATGATGACACCGTCTGCACGAGTGATTTTATTGTAAAGGTAGCGGATAGCAAAGCTATCAGACTGGTCGTCGTCTTGATTGAACATCGGAACGTCCTTAATTTCCAAGAGTTCCATTTCACACTTGGTCTTGAAATGACGTTGCATAAATTGCAAGAGCTTACGATTATAGGATTGATCTGCATTTGACCCAACAATACCAACAAATTTCATCTTTTTTCCTCCTTATAGGCTAGACCAGTCAAAGTTTTCAGCTTCTTTGCGAAGCAAGTCCTTAGCATGCGAGAGTTTTCCAATCATTTTCACATAGAGACGGAAGTCATCAAAAATGGCTTCCAATTTTTGCAAGGTTTCCAGATCGATCAGATTTCCCTGTTCATCAAAGGCTTGAAGAGAGTGCGAAAGTAAGAATTCATCTGGTAAAACGCTGGACTTTAACTCCGGCGCATTTAAAATCTGGCGTAGCTGGAGCTGGGCACGGGATGAACCCAAGGTGCCATAAGAGGCTCCTGTAATCATGATGGGCTTGTTTAGCAGAGGGAAAATTCCATAGGATAGCCAAGCGAGGGCATTCATTAGAACAGCCGGAATAGAGTGGTCATACTCAGGTGTTCCGATGATAACACCTTCTGCCTGTTCGATTTTTTGAGCTATTTCAAGTACAGACTCTGGAATCTGTCTATCAGATGGTTTGTTAAATACAGGGAGGTCTTTGATTTCGACCAGCTCAATCTCCGCCTTGTCTGCAAAATGTGCAGCTATAAACTGTAAGAGTTTGCGGTTGGTCGAGTTCGCAGAGTTTGTCCCCACTAAGGCAATGAGTTTCATCGTCGTTCTCCTTTTATTGAAATATACGCTTAGGTATATGATAGCGTTTTCTGTTTGCTTTTGCAAGTCTTTTTTTCATTTTTATTTTATGCTATAATCAGTACATGAAAAAATGCATCTTTTTACTTTGTGGTCATATCAGTCTTATCGTGGGCGTTATTGGAATTTTTTTACCACTTATCCCGACAACCCCTCTCCTACTTTTGGCAGGTTTTTGCTTTGCCAAAAGTTCAAAACAACTAGAAGCCAGAGTGCGTAAGAGTAATATATACCAGTTTTATGTGGCAGATTATGCAGAGACCAAGGCCATTGATCGCAGGCGAAAGAAAACGATTATCCTGCAAATTTATCTCTTGATGGGGATTTCGATTTATGTTGCCCCGCTCCTTCCTGTTAAGATCCTTCTTGCTTGCCTGACGGTATTTATCACCTACTACCTCTTTTTTGTCATTCCTGATAAAGACGATTAAGGGGCTGTTTCGTGGATCTTATACTTTTTAAAAATCAAAAGGATACTTGAACAAGAGTCACAGTCCAGACGTGAACACATACCTGTGTTTTATTTGGTCTTTTTATGCGCAAATGAAAGCGTTATACTAAAGGCGTATATAAGATTTCAGGAGGAACTATTATGGCAAAAGTCAATGACATCACAAGAGAATCATGGATTTTGAGCACCTTCCCAGAATGGGGTACGTGGCTCAATGAAGAGATTGAAGAAGAAGTGGTTCCAGAAGGAAACTTTGCAATGTGGTGGCTTGGTAACTGCGGTGTTTGGATCAAGACACCCGGTGGAGCAAATGTGGTAATGGACCTATGGTCATCGCGTGGTAAGTCGACTAAAAAAGTAAAAGACATGGTTTGGGGACATCAAATGGCCAATATGGCAGGAGTTCGTAAACTGCAACCAAACTTGCGCGTGCAGCCAATGGTCATTGATCCGTTTGCCATCAATGAATTGGACTACTACCTCGTTTCACATGTCCACAGTGACCACATGGATATCAGCACTGCTGCTGCTATTGTGAACAATCCTAAATTGGATCATGTAAAATTTGTTGGTCCAGTTGAAAGTGGCGACATCTGGGAAAAATGGGGTGTACCTGCTGATCGGATTATTCGCATCGCACCAGGTGACAGCTTTGAATTCAAAGACATCAAGGTACATGCAGTTGAGTCCTTTGACCGTACTTGTTTGGTCACTCTTCCAATCGAAGGGTATGACGAAAATGGGGGCAAATTAGCAGGACTTCCTGTGACAGACGAACTCATGGCTCGCAAGGCAGTCAACTATGTCTTTGAAACACCAGGTGGAACGATTTATCACGGTGCCGATTCACACTTCTCTAACTACTTTGCCAAACATGGTCGCGACTTCAATATTGACGTTGCCATCAACAACTACGGTGACAACCCAGTCGGTATTCAAGACAAGATGACGTCTATCGATCTTCTCCGTATGGCTGAAAATCTCCGCGCTAAGGTCATCATCCCTGTTCACTATGACATTTGGTCCAACTTTATGGCTTCGACCGATGAAATCCTGGCATTGTGGAAGATGAGAAAAGAGCGTTTGCAGTACCAATTCCACCCATTCATCTGGGAAGTCGGTGGTAAATACACTTATCCAATGGATCAGGATCGTATTGAGTATCATCACCCACGTGGATTTGATGACTGCTTCCTAGAAGATTCAAATATCCAATTCAAGGCCTTGCTATAAAAGCGGGTATTCAAGACAGAGTGATAACACGAAAGAAGGGACGCCTCCCTTCTTTTTAGTGTGACGGGCATGTCTATCTCTTATATAAAAGCATCTTATACTCGTCAAAAATCAACTTCTGACGTCGTTACATAAGATACAAAGGGCGTTTGACACGAGTTTCACTCGTTTTATTTCCCACCTTCAACAGTCTATTCTTAGACTGTTGAAGCGAGCAAAGCAAAAATAGGAGGTTGACAAAGTGTTCGATGAACACGAGGAAATCTATCTTTCAACTACCTGCAGTTTCATTGCCTAGTCGAAGTTTGATTTTTATTGAATGCTACTTGTGAATACAGGTTCTTAAAATAGCTATACTACTAAACCGTATGATGATAAACTCGAGAGGCTGTGTGATGGGGAGGATAACTGAGTTTTTACCTCCTATTCAAAAATAAGTCCAAATGTTGAACTGATAGAAACAACGAAAACGCTTTATGTTATAATAGAACTGGAATAACTTTTTAAGAGGAGGAAGATATGTCACACTTATCAGTTAACGCGATTCGTTTTCTTGGAATAGATGCCATTGAACAATCGAAATCAGGTCACCCAGGAGCAGTCATGGGACAGGCTCCAATGGCCTACAGTCTTTTTACCAACCAAATGCGTATCAATCCACAGGTACCAAATTGGGTGAATCGTGATCGCTTTGTTTTGTCAGCTGGACATGGTTCTATGTTGCTCTATGCCCTTCTTCATCTATCAGGTTTTGAAGAGGTTAGCATGGAGGAAATTAAAAACTTCCGTCAATGGGGGTCTAAAACACCAGGTCATCCAGAATACGGTCATACGGCTGGGGTTGACATTACGACGGGTCCTCTTGGTCAAGGAATTGCAACTGCGACAGGATTTGCGCAAGCAGAACGTTTCCTTGCAGCTAAGTACAATAAGGACGGCTATAAGATTTTTGACCACTATACCTATGTCATTTGTGGCGATGGGGACTTGATGGAAGGGGTGTCAGCTGAGGCAGCTTCTTATGCTGGCTTGCAAAAATTAGACAAACTCATCGTTTTATACGATTCAAATGATATTAACTTGGATGGGGAAACGAAAGACTCCTTTACAGAAAATGTCCTTGCTCGCTACGAGGCCTATGGTTGGCATACAGATTTCGTAGCAGACGGAACAGATGTGGTAGCGATCAACCAAGCTATTGAAAAAGCAAAAGAAGCGGGCAAGCCAGCTCTGATAGAGGTCAAAACCATTATCGGGCATGGTTCACCAAACAAACAGGGGACAAATGCGGTTCACGGTGCGCCTCTTGGTCCGGAAGAAGCAGCAGCAACGCGCAAGGCCTTAGATTGGAATTATGCACCATTTGAAGTCCCGGCAGAAGTGTATGCCGACTTCAAGGAAAATGTAGCTGACCGTGGTGTGGCAGCTTATGATGCTTGGGTAAAATTGGTGGACGAGTACAAGCTAGCTTATCCAGAATTGGCAGCAGAAGTAACCGCTATTTTGGAAGGTCGCGATGTGGTTGACATCAAACCAGCCGACTTCCCAGTCTATGAAAATGGCTTCTCACAGGCAACTCGTAACTCATCACAAGATGCTCTCAATGCAGCAGCTAAGGTCTTGCCAACCTTCCTTGGTGGTTCGGCAGACTTGGCTCATTCAAACATGACCTATATTAAGGAAGATGGCTTGCAGGACTCTGCTAACCCACTCAACCGTAACATTCAGTTTGGTGTGCGTGAATTTGCTATGGGGACCATTTTGAACGGTATGGCAGCTCACGGCGGACTTCGTGTCTATGGTGGTACTTTCTTTGTTTTCTCAGATTACTTGAAAGCAGCCATTCGCTTATCGGCTCTTCAAGGACTTCCAGTAACCTATGTCTTTACACATGACTCTATTGCAGTAGGTGAAGATGGTCCAACTCACGAGCCAATCGAACATTTGGCAGGACTTCGCGCTATGCCAAACCTCAATGTTTTCCGCCCAGCAGATGCGCGTGAGACGCAGGCTGCTTGGTACTTGTCATTGACAAGCAAGTCTACTCCTTCAGCACTTGTCCTCACTCGTCAAAACTTAACGGTTGAAGAAGGAACAGACTTTGACAAGGTGGCTAAAGGGGCGTATGTGGTCTATGAAGAAGCAGGATTTGATACGATCCTTCTGGCAACAGGTTCAGAAGTGAATCTGGCGGTTACAGCGGCGAAACAACTTGCAACAGAAGGTATCAAGGTCCGAGTGGTCAGTGTGCCATCAACGGAACTCTTTGACGCACAAGATGCAGCCTATAAGGAAGAAATCTTGCCAACTGCTGTCCGCCGTCGTGTAGCGATTGAAATGGGAGCAAGACAAAGCTGGTATAAATATGTCGGTTTAGACGGGGCAGTTCTTGGGATTGATACCTTTGGAGCTTCTGCACCAGCCGCTAAAGTCATCGAAGAATATGGCTTTACAGTTGAAAATGTTGTAAACATTGTGAAAGGATTGTAACCAACACTCTAGATGGCTTGGTAGTAAAAGACAGCTGAACAGGCTGTCTTTTTAGCTTGTAGACAAAGTAGTTGATTTTTATTGAGTATTAGTTTACTAAAGGAAGCATTCAAAGTATCTTAAAAGACTATGCTTGATAGTGAAGATTGTTTCCAAATATTCTGAAAATTTGATATAATAGGGGACAACGATTATTTGAGAAATGGAGATGTTATGACAGCGACAAAAATGAACGCCCAAGAAATTATTCAATTTATTGCCCAAGCAGAGAAAAAGACGACCGTCAAAGTGACCTTTGAAGGGGAGCTAGTAGCTGCGGTTCCTGAAGGTGTCATCAAGATTGGCAATGTTCTGTTTGGTGACTGGAAAGAGGTGGCGCCGCTTCTTGTGAATCTCACGGAGAACAAGGACTATATAGTGGAGCAGGATGCACGAAATTCAGCAGTGCCGTTGTTGGATAAGCGGGCGGTCAATGCCCGTATTGAGCCAGGAGCTATTATTCGCGATCAAGTTTCGATTGGAGACAATGCGGTTATTATGATGGGGGCAGTTATCAATATCGGTGCTGAAATCGGTGAGGGAACTATGATTGACATGGGGGCTATCCTTGGTGGGCGTGCCACAGTGGGAAAAAATAGTCATATCGGCGCAGGAGCTGTACTAGCGGGAGTGATTGAACCAGCCAGTGCAGAGCCAGTTCGTGTGGGCGATCATGTCTTGGTCGGTGCCAATGCTGTTGTCATTGAAGGAGTGCAGATTGGTAGTGGCTCGGTGGTAGCTGCAGGTGCGATTGTGACTCAGGATGTTCCTGAAAATGTGGTGGTTGCAGGGGTACCTGCTCGCATCATTAAGGAAATCGATGCTAAAACGCAGCAAAAAACAGCTCTGGAAGATGCCCTTAGAACCCTCTAGGAGATACTATGCTTGATTTAATTGCGATACGGCGTGCCTTGCACCAAATTCCTGAAGTAGGAATGGAAGAGTTCAAAACTCATGCCTTGCTCATGGAGACCCTCGATAAGCTGTTGGATAGTTGCCCCTTTGCTCAGATTCAAACGTGGGAGACTGGAATCCTCGTCTACTTGGCAGGAACTGAGGGGAGAAAAACGATTGGTTGGCGTACGGATATTGATGGCTTGCCGATTGTCGAAGAGACAGGGCTTGAGTTTGCCTCAATCCATGCAGAGCGGATGCATGCTTGTGGACATGATTTTCATATGACGATTGCGCTTGGACTATTGGAGCAGATGATTGCCAAACAGCCTTGCCACAACCTGCTCTTTTTATTCCAGCCTGCAGAGGAAAATCTTGCGGGCGGGATGTTGATGTATGAAGCAGGTGCTTTTGGTGACTGGTTACCAGATGAATTTTACGGCTTACATGTAAGACCGGATCTGAAGGTAGGACAGCTTGCGACCAACCGTGCGACCTTATTTGCAGGAACCTGTGAGGTTATCATTCGCTTTATCGGTCGTGGTGGTCATGCGGCTTTTCCGCATACGGCAAATGATGCCTTAGTGGCGGCCAGCTACTTCGTAACGCAGGCCCAGTCTATCGTCAGTCGCAATGTTGATCCGATTGAAGGAGCGGTAGTGACCTTTGGCTCTTTGCATGCAGGAACAACCAATAATGTGATTGCAGAAACAGCCTTTTTACATGGAACCATTCGCTCCTTGACCCAAGAAATGAGCCTCTTGGTTCAAAAGCGGGTACGTGAGATGGCCCAGGGAATTGCGCTCTCCTTTGGACTGGAGGTGGAGATTGAGTTGAACCAAGGTGGGTACCTTCCCGTGGAAAATAACCCCCAATTAGCAGATGAATGGATGACCTTTTTTGAGGAGAGGCCTGGAGTGGAAGTGATTGATTGCCCTCCTGCTATGACCGGAGAGGATTTTGGCTATCTCCTCAGTAAGGTACCAGGAGTCATGTTCTGGCTTGGCGTAGATAGCCCCTACCCCTTGCACAATCCCCGCTTAAATCCCAAAGAAGAAGCGATTCCCTTTGCCGTTAAACAGTTGACAGCCTTTTTACGTCATAAGGCAGAAGTATAGTAAGAGGAAAGCCGATCTAGGCAATCCTGTCCTTGGATTGGTTTGTAGGGTTAATACTCTTTAAAAATCAAAAGGATGCGTTGACAAGAGTCTCGGTGAATTGAACTCGAGCTACAACTCGCTGACAATAAAACTAATCCAGTGGATCAGTTTTACCCGAGCCAAGAAATCGGAAAGCGAGAATAAATACTCCTAGCTTCAAAGGTATGGTATACCTTTGAAGGCGAGAAATAGGAATTTGCTTTGGCAAGTTCTCAACTACCTTTAAGGAATAAGCTGAAAACCTCCACTGGAGCTTTTCACTCGTCGTATTTCCTATTTTCGCTTTGAGTTTTTCACGGGCTTTGTATCTTATAATTGAACACGCCCTAAACTCTGTGCGAAAAAGATAAATCTTCCTAGAGTCTAATAACTCTTCGTCAGATTTCCTATTTTCGCTTTGAGTTTTTCACGGGCTTTGTATCTTATGTAATTGAGTTCAGCCTAAAACCTCGGAAAAAAGATAGGCAGCTGTTTTGGCTTTAGCCAATTACAGATGAGAATCCCTTGGGGATAGGCAACTGTTTCGGCTTTAGCCGATTACAGCTGGGAATCCCTTTAGGGATAAATCTCATTGGTTGCAAGACAACCTACTTCGATTTCCTATTTTTCATTCGGTTTTTTAACGGCTTCACATCTTAATTGTGAAAGCTAGTCTACTGTTGATGTTTATTGAGTATAAGGAGTGATAAGATATGGAAAAACCAAGGATTCGCAAGGAGATGTTGCATCGCTTAAAAGGTTTGTCTGCACAGGACAGGCAGGAATGGAGCGAATGGGCTTGTAAAACCCTCTGCCACCAGGCCGCTTATCGGGAATCAAGGACGATTGCAACCTTTCTATCCATGTCTCATGAGATAGATACAAGCTACTTGATTGAACAGGCGCAAGCTGATGGGAAGCAGGTGCTTATTCCTAAAACCTACAGTGGGGGTCGGATGGTCTTTGTTCCTTATGATGCGAACGACTTGCTACTCAGTCCTTTTGGTGTCTGGGAGCCACAGTCGGATAGGGCTGTCGCTTCATCAGAAATTGATCTCATTCATGTGCCAGGACTTGCCTGGAATAGGGCCGGCTATCGGATTGGTTATGGGGGAGGTTTTTATGACCGCTATCTGAAAGACTACCGAGGGATGACAGTCAGTACCATCTATGGTTTCCAGCATTGTGAATTTAGCGAAGAAGCGTTTGACCAAGCAGTAAGAGAGGTATTATGCTATGAACAAGGCGATTAACACGCGTTATCCTGTGACCAATGTCTTATTGCTCGTGACAGCCCTGGTTTTTATAGTGATGCAGGTCGTACGTTTTGGAGAAGCTACGACTGCGCAGACCATCTATGATTTTGGTGGGTTATACGGACTTGCTGTGAAATTGGACCCAAGCCAGTTATGGCGGCTAGTCTCACCGATGTTTGTTCATATCGGCTGGGAGCATTTTTTCTTTAATAGTATGACCCTCTATGTTTTTGGTTATCAGTTGGAAGCAATTTTTGGCTCACGACATTTCTTGCTTCTTTATGTTTTATCAGGAATCATGGGGAATGTCTTTGTCCTATTTTTGACTCCAAATGTAGTGGCAGCAGGGGCCTCTACCTCCTTGTTTGGACTTTTTGGTGCGATGGTTGTTCTGCGCTATCATAGTCGGAATCCCTATTTGCAATCCTTGGGACAGCGCTATGTTGCTCTACTCCTTATCAATCTTGCTTTAGGCCTTTTCCGTCCGGAAATTAGTCTAGTAGGTCATATTGGCGGTGTTGTTGGTGGAGCTTTGGCAAGTGTTTTCTTGCCAATCCGAGAGGAGCAAGAGTTATTCACTAGCCGACAACAGCGTTTAGCTCTTCTGCTCTACGTGGTATTAACGGTAGGCTTGATTGTATCAGCCTTAGTCTAGTGATGTGAGACATGATGGGAGAGTTTTCACCTCTTCATGAACGTTTATCAGTTTTTTATCCAGCTTCTGCCAATCTCCCATAAGAGTAGATACTGGGGTTAGAACGAATGTCACTTGTGTCACCAACTCAATTCCACAAGATACAAAGGGCGTGAAAAACTCAAAGCAAAAATAAGGAGTTTTGACGGCCTATCCGTTTGATTTTTAAAGAGTATAACGACGTCAGAGTTTGATTTTTATAGAGGAAGAAGACCATAAAACAAAAGCACGAATCTCTCCATAGCTGTGATGGCTAGAAAGATTCGTGTTTTCTTTATTTTTGCTCTTCTAATTGTTTGCCAAGCTCAATGAGGTAGTGTTTGAGGTCCTCTTTGACTTGCGGATGCTGTAAAGCGTAGTCGATGGATGTTTTTAGGAAACCGAATTTATCTCCCACATCGTAGCGCCTACCCTTAAACTCCCGAGCAAAGACACGCTGCGTTTTATTCAGTGTATCAATGGCGTCGGTCAACTGAATCTCATTTCCTGCTCCGGGTTTTTGTTTTTCCAAAATATCAAAGATTTCAGGAGTGAGGAGGTAGCGACCGATAATCGCAAGGTCAGATGGTGCATCTTCAGGTGCAGGTTTTTCTACAAAGGTATCTACGCTGTATAGACCGTTGATGCCTTCCCCCTGTGGAGCAATCACTCCGTATGAAGAGACTTCTTCGTGAGGGACAGGCATCACAGCAATAGTAGAAGCATGGGTTTTAGCGTAATCATTCATCAACTGCTTGGTGAGGGGAATGGCTTTTTTATTGGTGATGTCCATTAGATCATCGCCTAGCATGACAACAAACGGCTCATTTCCTACGAAGGCTTTTGCCTGCAATACGGCATCGCCCAGACCTCGGGGATGACTTTGGCGGATAAAATGTAGGCGGATGCCAGTTGTTTCGTCAACCAATTTTAACAAGTCGTTTTTCTTTTTTTCCTTGAGGTTGTATTCTAATTCAAAATTAGAGTCAAAATGGTCCTCAATAGAGCGTTTCGATTTACCGGTTACCACTAAAATATCTTCGATCCCTGAAGCAAGTGCTTCTTCGACGATAAATTGAATCGTTGGTTTATCCACAATGGGCAACATTTCTTTTGCCAATGCCTTGGTTGCAGGAAGGAAACGAGTTCCCAATCCAGCTGCTGGAATAACGGCTTTTCTAACTTTTTTTGTCATACTATCCTCCTTTATGACCACTCATTTTCCTGACGGAATTCACTAGACATGATAGTTTTTATCGCTTCCTCAATGCTAGCCCCTTGATAGATAACGCTATAAATGGCTTGAGTAATAGGCATATAGACCCCGAGTTCTTGAGCAAGCTCATAGGCGACCTTGGTAGTAGAAATACCTTCGATGACCATGCCCATATTTTGCTCAATGTCCTCCAACTTTTCACCACGACCGAGCTGGTCCCCAGCTCGCCAGTTACGCGAATGGACAGAGGTTCCTGTAACAATCAGGTCACCGACCCCAGATAGACCACTGTAGGTCAGTGGATTGGCCCCCATTTCAACTCCTAGTCGGGTGATTTCGGTTAACCCTCGGGCGATAATAGCAGCCTTAGCGTTGTCTCCGTAGCCGAGACCATGAAGGGCGCCAGCACCAACTGCAATGATATTTTTAAGCGCACCAGCTGTTTCCACCCCAATGACGTCATTATTGGTATAAAGTCGGAAGTAGTGGTTGCTAAAAATGTTTTGGACATACTGGGCAACTTCTAAGTCTTTGGATGCTGCGGAGATGAGAGTGAGGTCTCGAATAATCGTTTCTTCTGCATGGCTTGGTCCAGATACAACGACAATCTCACTCCGAAGGTGAGCAGGAATCTCTTCTTCTAAAACGGTTGATAGGCGCTTGTGGCTTTCTGGTTCGAGACCTTTGGAAGCGTGCATGACCACTACTTTGTGGTCCAAGGTTTCAGCAACTTGTTTGGCTACTAAGCGCATGACCTTGGTCGGCACGACGAAGAGTACAGCCTCAACTCCATCAAGGGCATCGCCCAGTTCTTTATAGGCTTTGATGGCTGGATCTAGGACAATGTCTTTGAAATAGCGTTTATTCGTATGGAATTGATTGATTTCATCAATTTGCTCAGGGACGTTTCCCCAGATGCGTACCTCATGACCATTGTCATTGAGGACCTGTGATAAGGCGGTTCCCCATGATCCTGGACCGAGTACGGCAATTTTTTGTTGGTTCATCTTGCTTCCTCTTTCTTTGGGAATAATCCTCTTCATTCTATCATATTCATGAAAAATTTGCATGGGCAATTCTATGATGAAGTAAAGAAGAGAGGTAGGGGGACTTCTCAGAGGGCTGTCTCTGGTGTGGAGTTACAGTGGAAATGATTATTTTATGACGTCCATGTGTTTGTCGTGCGAAGAGGATGGGAATCATTGAAAGTCATATCCAAATGTGGTATAGTATGAAAGATACAATTTATTCTAGGAGGAGATATGATGCTGATAAAAGCGATTTTAAAATACAAGTGGCATGTTCTTGCGTCTATTTGTATGGTTATATTATATGTGAGTAGTAGCTTGTTGCAGCCTCGCTTTTTGCAAAATGTTTTAGCAGCTGTAGCAGAAAATAACCAAGCAGGTATCTATCAACTAGGTGCTTGGTTGCTTGGAATTGCAGGGGTGGGCCTGCTTGCAGGGGCGATCAATACAGTCCTTTCTGCCTACATTGCTCAGTCTGTTTCGGCAGATTTGAGGGAGCAGATGTTCAAAAAAATCCAAACCTTTTCCTACGCGAATATTGAAGAATTTAATGCAGGAAATTTGGTTGTACGGATGACCAATGACATCTCGCAGGTGCAAAACTTATTGATGATGTCCTTTCAGGTCTTGCTTCGGATGCCCTTGCTCTTTACGGGAGCGATTGTGTTTGCAATCATGACCATGCCGTCTTTATGGTGGATTGTATTGCTCATGATTGTCTTAATTGGTGCAGCTATGGCAGTAATCATGGGGATTATGGGGCCGCGCTTTGGACGTTTCCAGCAATTAGTAGATAAGATTAACGCCATTGCCAAAGAGAATCTCCGAGGTGTCCGGGTTGTCAAATCCTTTGTTCAAGAGAAGAATCAGGCAGAAAAGTTCCATCAGGTATCGGATGATTTGTTGGCCTTGAATCTTTTTATCGGACGGGGCTTTGCCTTTTTAGAGCCAGTTTTTATCTTGATTTCCTATCTTGCTATTTATGCGGCAATCTATTCGGTATATGGCATGCTGGACCACAATCCAGAAGCGATTAACAAACTGGCTTCCTTCAACACTTATCTGATTCAGATTATGTTTTCAATCATCATGGTTGGATTTATGGGAAGCAATGCCAGTCGCGCCCTCATTTCTATTCGTAGGATTAAGGAAGTCTTGACAACTGAGCCAGCGTTGACCTATCAAGATGTAGCAGACCAAGATTTGTCAGGGACTATCCGATTTGATCACGTCACCTTCACTTATCCAAAAGATGAACAGCCAACCTTGAAAGATATTAGCTTTGAGATCGAAGCTGGGCAAATGGTCGGTGTGGTCGGTGCAACAGGTGCTGGAAAATCAACCTTGGCGCAACTGATTCCCC
The DNA here is from genome assembly GCF_001984715.1 of Streptococcus azizii. Taxonomy (GTDB): domain Bacteria; phylum Bacillota; class Bacilli; order Lactobacillales; family Streptococcaceae; genus Streptococcus; species Streptococcus azizii. The sequence continues at coordinate 195,395 of NZ_MSPR01000001.1, read as the reverse complement.
GCTTGTTTGACCCTCAAGAAGGGCATATTGAAATTGGTGGTGTCGATATTAAGACTGTCAGTCAGTCCACCTTGCGCCAGAGCGTATCAATTATCTTACAAAAGGCCATCCTCTTTTCAGGCACCATTGCTTCAAACATCCGTCAAGGAAAGCAGGATGCTGATGATGTCGAATTGGAACGTGCAGCACGCATCGCCCAGGCCATGGAATTTATTCACCAGATGCCAGACCGTTACCAGAGCGATGTCGAGGAGCGGGGGAATAATTTCTCTGGTGGACAGAAGCAACGGATGTCCATTGCCCGTGGGCTTGTGGCCAACCCTAAAATTTTAATCTTAGATGACTCCACATCAGCCCTTGATGCCAAGTCTGAAAAATTAGTCCAAGAGGCCTTGAATAAAGATTTGAAAGGGACAACGACGATTATCATTGCCCAGAAGATTTCGTCTGTTGTGAAGGCAGACACCATCTTAGTTCTCGATGAGGGACGCTTGATTGGTCAGGGAACCCACAAAGAGTTGGTAGCAACCAATCGTGTGTATCGTGAAATTTTTGAAACCCAGAAAGGAAAGGAGGCAGAATAAATGAAAACAGCACGATTTTTTTGGACCTATTTTAAACAATTTAAAGTATCGTTTCTCATTATCTTTCTAGCCATCCTTCTGTCGACAGGTATGCAGGTTCTTGCTCCTGTCTATATGGGGAAGGCAGTGACAGAGTTGACCGAATTGGCGCAGAAAATGGCCGCGAAAGAGGCAGTGCCTACAGAGGTCTTTTTTGCGACACTGCAAAGTTTGTTAGTGGCGGTTATCCTGATGGCAGTCAGTGCAGTGACCTATGCCTTACTCTTTACGAGGATTATTTCTCGCTCCACCAACCAGATGCGTAAAGGATTGTTTGGCAAGTTGGAGCGCCTAACCGTCCGCTTCTTTGACCAGCATCAGGACGGGGAGATTCTTTCTCGTTTTACGTCAGACTTGGATAATATCCAAAATGCTTTTAATATGTCTCTGACAACAGTAGTCACCCAGTCTGTGCTGTATATTGGTATTGTCACCATGATGTTTATCCAACATGCTAAAATGGCCCTCGTGGTCATTGCAACCAGTCCGATAGCATTTGCATTTCTAATCTTTATTATCCGTATGTCGCGGAAGTATACGGACTTGCAACAAAAAGAAGTAGGGCAGCTCAATGCTTATATGGATGAGCATATTTCGGGACAGAAAGCCATCATTGTCCAGGGCTTGCAAGAGCAGGTCATCGAAGGTTTTATGGAGCGCAATGCTAAGGTCCGAAAAGCAACCTTCAAAGGGAGGATTTTCTCTGGTCTACTCTTTCCTGTGATGAATGGTCTGAGCTTGATCAATACAGCCATCGTCATTTTTGTAGGGTCTACGATTGCCCTATCAGATAGTAGCTTATCAACAGCTGCAGCTCTTGGTCTGGTAGTGACCTTTGTTCAATATTCGCAGCAATACTATCAGCCGATGATGCAGGTCGCTTCAAGTTGGGCGGAAATGCAGCTGGCCTTTACAGGAGCGCACAGGATTCAGGAAATGTTTGACGAACCAGAAGAAGTGCGTCCGCAGCATGCTCCTGCCTTTACGAGGTTGACAGATAGGGTTGAGATTGACCGGGTTGATTTCAGCTATATACCTGGGAAACCTATTTTGAAGCAGGTTAGTATTTCAGCGCCGAAGGGTCAGATGATCGCGGTAGTTGGGCCGACTGGCTCTGGCAAAACGACTATTATGAATTTGCTCAATCGTTTCTATGATGTGGATAGAGGGAGCATTCGCTTTGACGGTGTAGATATTCGAGAATTTGATCTGGACAGTCTCCGTCAAAATGTTGGGATAGTCTTGCAGGAGTCCCTCCTCTTTTCGGGGACGATTCGTGATAATATTGCCTTTGGAGCTGGGGATGTTTCTCTGGAAATGGTAGAAACAGCAGCACGGGCGACCCATATTCACGACTTTATCATGAGTTTACCAGAAGGCTACGACACTTATGTGGATGATGAAAATAATGTCTTTTCAACAGGCCAAAAGCAGTTGATTTCAATCGCGCGGACCCTCTTGACCGATCCACAGATTTTGATTTTAGATGAGGCAACCTCTAACGTAGATACCGTGACGGAAGCCAAGATTCAGTCAGCCATGGAGGCCATCGCAGCGGGGCGGACCAGCTTTGTCATCGCCCATCGTTTAAAGACCATTCTCAATGCAGATCAGATTATCGTCTTGAAAGATGGGGAAGTTATCGAGCGTGGCAATCATCAGGAACTGCTGAAATTGGGTGGGTTTTACGCAGAATTATACCAAAACCAATTTGTGTTTGAGTAGCTGACAGAGTGGGATAGGACACCCATGATGGTTTCAGTCTCATCCACAAAACAATAAAATAATATTCAATAAAAATCAACAGTAGACGAGGCTGGGACAAAAAGATTTTAATTTTTGAAATTCCTTATTATAAGTTCTGAAAAATTTAAAATTAACCAATAAAAACGAACGAAATTAAATTTATGTGACTGCAAATGTCATGTTCGTTCGTTTTTTCTATTTGGAGCTGGACTTTTGTCTCAGACCCATCGGGTGTTGATTGTCATTGAGTAGGAAAGTTATTATGGTTGATTTGTTGAGCGTATGACCCGCTAGTCAGTAATGACAGACTAGCATCGGGAGGTCATAGGCTTTCTCTGAGGATACAAGGGTTATTGTTTTTAGACTACAGTCCCCTTTTCATTGTTTTTTACGAATATATAGTATAATGGTTGTAATAGTAGATGATTTGAAATGTAAGGAGACAGAATATGAAACAACGTGGATTTGAATTGGTGTCATCATTCACTGATGAGGGTTTGCTACCAAGGCGTGAGACGGCGCATGCGGCGGGTTATGATTTAAAGGTGGCAGCACAGACAGAAATTGCTCCAGGGGAGATTCAGCTGGTGCCGACTGGCGTCAAGGCTTATATGCAGGCAGGTGAGGTGCTCTATCTCTATGACCGTTCGTCCAACCCTCGCAAGAAAGGCTTGGTCTTGATTAACTCAGTCGGAGTCATTGACGGCGATTACTATGGCAATCCTGCCAACGAAGGACATATCTTCGCCCAGATGCAAAATATTACCGATAATACAGTCGTACTGGAAGTTGGAGAGCGGATTGTTCAAGCAGTCTTTGCCCCTTTTTTACTGGCCGACGGTGATGAAGCGACAGGTCAGCGTACAGGTGGCTTTGGCTCAACGGGGAACTAAGTATGGCTAAGAAAAAAGCAACCTTTGTCTGCCAAAACTGTGACTATCATTCCCCTAAATATCTGGGACGCTGTCCAAACTGCGGAGCTTGGTCTACTTTCGTGGAGGAGGTGGAAGTTGCAGAAGTGAAGAATGAGCGCTTGTCCTTGACTGGAGAGCGGACCAAACCTGTCAAATTGAATCAAGTGACTTCGAGTCATGTTGCTCGAACTGAGACCGACATGGCTGAATTTAACCGGGTTCTAGGTGGAGGTGTGGTGCCAGGAAGCCTTGTTTTAATCGGTGGGGATCCAGGAATCGGGAAGTCTACCTTGCTACTGCAAGTATCGACCCAGTTGGCTAGTCGTGGAACCGTTCTTTACGTCAGCGGGGAGGAGTCGGCTGAGCAAATCAAGCTACGGAGCGAACGTCTCGGGGACATTGACAATGAATTTTATCTCTACGCTGAGACCAATATGCAGAGTATTCGGGCAGCAGTGGAGAAGATTCGACCTCATTTTTTGATTATTGACTCGATTCAGACTATTATGAGTCCTGAGATTTCAAGTGTTCAGGGATCGGTCAGTCAGGTTCGAGAAGTGACAGCCGAGTTGATGCAACTGGCTAAGACTAATAATATCGCTACCTTTATCGTGGGTCATGTGACCAAGGAGGGGACACTTGCTGGTCCTCGTATGCTAGAGCATATGGTGGATACTGTCTTATACTTTGAAGGGGAACGCCAGCATACCTTTCGTATTCTACGTGCGGTGAAAAATCGTTTTGGCTCGACCAATGAAATCGGAATTTTCGAGATGCAGTCCTCAGGTCTGGTGGAGGTTCTCAATCCTAGTCAGGTCTTTTTAGAAGAGCGACTGGACGGGGCGACTGGTTCTGCGATTGTGGTGACTATGGAAGGGACGCGTCCGATTTTGGCGGAGGTGCAAGCCTTGGTGACCCCGACTATGTTTGGTAATGCCAAGCGAACCACGACGGGGCTTGATTTTAACCGAGCCAGCCTCATCATGGCTGTTTTGGAAAAGCGGGCAGGTCTGCTCCTCCAAAATCAGGATGCCTACCTTAAGTCAGCAGGTGGTGTGAAGCTAGACGAGCCAGCGATTGATCTGGCTGTTGCCGTTGCGATTGCCTCCAGTTACAAAGACAAGCCGACCAATCCTCAAGAATGCTTTATTGGAGAAATCGGCCTGACAGGGGAAATCCGCCGTGTCAATCGGATGGAGCAACGGATTACCGAAGCTGCTAAGTTAGGCTTCACAAAAATGTATGCCCCCAAAAACTCCCTCATCGGTCTTGAAATTCCCAAAGGCATGACAGCAGTAGGGGTAACCACTATTGGTGAAGTCCTACAGAAGGTCTTTCGTTAAATCATGGGGTAGATCAAATAGATGGCAATAGCGAAGAAGCTAGAGGTTCATAAAAGATTCGGAAGTAGCCGCCTGCAGTTCTCTTATCGATCCTAGGCACTGACAAAAGTTCAAGAAGATGGTAGCCTAGTATGAAAAGAAAGTGATGTGTTGTTCACGAAAGGAGTTTTTATGTCCTATTTTCAGAATTTCATGAAGGCTCATCAGGCCTATGTTGATCTGCATGCTAGGCGTCATTTACCCCTAAAGCGATTGTGACCTGTATGGATTCGCGTCTGCATGTAGCACAAGCCTTGGGGCTAGCGTTCGGGGATGCTCATATCTTGCGAAATACTGGCGGTCGTGTCACAGATGATGTCATTTGTTCACTCCTTATCTCTGAGTAGCAACTAGGCACTAGGGAGCTTGTGGTCCTGCCTCACACAGATTGCGGTTCCCAGACCTTTATGAATGAGGTTTTTCAGCAAGAGTTACAGGAACGGTTGGGAGTTGCCCCATTAGGATTTTGTCAATGTAGAAGAAAGTGTCCGTGAAGAGCTGGAGTTCTTGCGGACCTCTCCCTTAATTCCAAATGATATGGTTATCTCTGGTGCTGTTTACGATGTGGATACAGGGCGTATGACAGAGGTTGTGTAGGGGCTTGACATTTTTTGAGAAAAGATATAAAATATTTGTATTAGAATAACGATACAAAGGAGGCTACCATGGCTGATAATCGGATGAACTATACTATTGATAGTAACATGCAATTTCCACTCGTTGAGATTGCTCTGGAAAGAGGCGAGACGGCTTATATTCAGCGAGGGAGTATGATTTATCATACACCAAGCGTGACCTTGAACACGAAGTTGAATGCGCGTAGTGGTTCAGGCCTTGGGAAACTGATGGGAGCAATCGGGCGTTCTATGACATCAGGCGAGTCCATGTTCATTACAGAAGCGGTCTCCAGTGCCGATGATGGCAAATTAGCACTTGCGCCATCCATGCCTGGTCAAGTGATTGCTCTTGAGTTGGGGGCTAAGCAATATCGTTTGAACGACGGTGCCTTTTTGGCCCTGGATGGTTCTGCTCAGTATAAGATGGAGCGCCAGAGCGTGGGACGCGCTTTGTTTGGAGGTCAGGGTGGCTTCTTTGTCATGACAACAGAAGGAGAAGGCACCTTACTCGCTAACGCTTTTGGGTCAATCAAAAAACTGGAGTTAAGGGGAGGGAGTATCACGATTGACAATGCGCATGTGGTAGCCTGGAGTAGGGACTTGAACTACAACATTCATCTTGAAAACGGCTTTTTGCAGTCGATCGGTACAGGTGAAGGTGTGGTCAATACCTTCTCAGGCTATGGAGAAATCTACGTTCAAAGTTTAAACATCGAAACCTTTGCCCAAGTCATCGGCAGTCACCTCATCACAGGTGGGGGAGATGGCGGAGGCAAGACTACCCTACTAGATGCATTTTTGTAATGAAAATCAAAGGAAGTGAGGGGAAAGCCTTAGTCAAGATGGTTGTGCCTTGACTTGGTCAGTCTATCTGTGAATGATTTCAATCTCGGCTAGAGTAGGCTTCTGAGACACTGGAAGTTGTAATCAAGTAACGAAAACAATTATTGATTTTGTAGATGGTAGAATCAAGGGACTTCCTCCCCTATCTAGCGTGAATAAATCTTAATCAGTTAAAACTGAGTTCTCTTGCTAAAATCAAAAGAAAAAAGCCTTTGAAACGTTGGTTTCATAGGCTTTCTGTATGTTGTCTTATTTCACCTCAGTAAGGGTTAAGTATTTCATGTAAAAACCTTATTAAATCAAGGTTTATTCGCCTTTTAAATAAAAAGGTAGTGATGAAGGTAGTGATAAACTTAAGTAGTCAATTCTTCCATTTTACTTAGGAAAATATCAACTGCTTCAAACTTCTTCTTGGGTGCTAATTCAGCATAAGTATCCATTATTGTGGTGATTGACTTATGTCCCATTCTCGCTTGGAGTTCTTTCCAGTTAGCGCCAGAATTTAGCATCATAGAAGCGTGTGTATGCCTAAATAAATGAAAACCATAGTCAGGTAACCCTAAAGCAGATAAACGCTTCTTAAGTGTTGCACGTTCGTTTCTATCACACATATAATTACCATATATAGTTGGAAAAATAAGTGTCGATTTTGGTAGACCATGTTTTTCAAAATACATGGTCATTTCATTATGAAAGTTTTTAAGCTCCTCAATAATGGATGCTGGCACGGCAACTCTACGATTTCCAGAATCCGTTTTTGGTGCTTGTTTACAAACCACTTCTCCTTTAATGCCTAATTTACTATTCGCACTCTTCCACATTAGTGTTTTATTGACAATGATTTCATTAGTATCAAGATCAAGGTCGGATATCTCTACAGCAAGTAGCTCATTGATACGCAATGCAGAAGCTAGAAGAGTATTGCAAATAACTTTAAAGCGTCTATTTGCTCTTGTATTTTGTAAAGTATCAAGATAAGACAGCCAACTTTTAAGCTCATTATCATGGAGTACCATAATACGCTCTTTGTTTGCCTTAGGCTTTAGTGGAATCTTGATTGTTTTGGCTGGATTTGTAGTTAAACCGCAATTTGTAATCCCAAAATCGAAAATATCACTAAGTTTGTGAGCCATAGCTCCAAAGTCTTTAGCGCTACCTTTTTTAGCACGTTTAACACCAGAATCGACAGATTTTTTTGCTTTTCTAGCTAACTTGTTTACCCAAAGTTGAACATCTGAAGGTTCAATCTGCTCTGGTTTGTAATCTCCAAATTGTGGAATAATGTAAGTATCAAGGTAACCTCTGACACGATTGATTGTATTTTGAGATGATACCCACGTTTTGAAATTACTAAACCAAACTTCAACAAGACTTTCAAAGTTATCAATTTGAATGGTTTCTTTTATAGTAGACCCAGATTTTTCAAATTGAATCTTAGCTTCAACAATTGTTCTATCTAAACTTTTTAATGTTTTAACAGTGATAGTTTTGGTAATGCGTTTTCCTGTTTTTAAATCAGTTCCAATGTAAACACCTTTGATTGAATAACTGATATCGTCATTTTTTTTGGTAGTTTTAGTAACTTTTCTACCGTTATATTGTATAATTTCTTTGTACATATAGCCTCGTAGATTCGGATATGAAAAAGGCTAGAATAGTACCCTCACAATCTTTATTTGATAATTCTATTCTAGCACATTTTAAAGTTCCCAATTTGTAAAATTCAATAACATCTTCCATTTTGTAATAGACAGTACGAGTCCCTTCAATCGGGGGTTCAAGACGTTTTAACCCTTTCATTTCCCAAGATTTCAACGTATTTGGAGAAACTTGTAAAATTTTTAAGAGTTCTTTTTGAGTTACAAGTCCGTAATTATTAGTCTTTTTCAGTTCTTGTTTGATAATACTAATGAGAGCATTTAGTAGTTCTTCAATTTTATTTAATTTCATCGTGTCCATCGGATATTCCTTCCTGTTCTTCAGTAACTTTTTCTAGTCGTTTTGGGTTATGCCGACGTGAATCCAGATAACGAGCAAAAAAGTAAGTTCGGTCAATGATTAGTCCTAATAGAGCGGTATTGTTATCTCGTGCATACCAGACCAACTCTTCAAATTCTGTAAAATCATTTTGTTCAATTGTATCAATGACCTCGGTTGTAAAATCATCAGAATTCTGTTGTACTAGAAACTTACCTAGTTCAAAACCACGTCCACTTTCAATGTCTTTAATATCGTAAAGAGTTTTATCAGGATTTTCTGCATGTATGAAGTAATCGTACATCCCTCTGGGAGACATTACGGGTTCAACGTGGGCAGGACCGTTTAATTTTTCTTTAATAAGTTCTGATACTTGAGAGTAACTTTTTAGAGAATCGAAATAAAATGCTCCGTGCTTATGTGCTTTCTTAAATTCTCCTGTTTCTTTATTTACATCCTTATCATGCCACGGCGACAATACAAAGGGAATGTGAATTTCTTCTAAGATTTCTAAGTAGTTATCTGGTGCACTTTCCTTATAGATTAGGAAAGCCCATTTATTTGAACGTTGTTCTTTTGCCACAGGCAAGCACCTCTCTTTAATTTATTTTAAAATTATGATTAATGATTATTGATTTTATGGGGGGTCGTAGTAACCCCCATAAAATCCTAGAGTATTGAATGGTGCTGTTTGGCTTTCACTTCGTGAGCCACAGCACCATTCCTTCTATCTGTTTATTTTCGTTTAGTACCAACAAAATATATCCATTTCCCGTTTCTTTCAGGACGAGAAAAATAGTAATCAAGATTCCGATTTGAAATTTCTTCACTGATAAGTGTTTCCGTTTCTTTTAGAATTTTGGTAGCCTGCTGAGTTTTAGGAACTCGAATTAGTAAAACAGCTTTATCTTCTCGAATGTCCACAATCGCTTTATGAACCGCCTTGTTAAAATATTTATTGATAGGGTTATAACGTGTCACTTGTATCTGTTCCACTGTAGTTACTGTTTCTGAATGTTCGTTTTGGTTCAGAAACATGCGGATAGCAACGGTTTGTCTAATGGATTTCCATAAATTGGCTAGATTATCTTGTTTTAATCGTAAATAAAACTCATAATAAGCGAGTACTGTAAAAAATGAGGTTGCGATGATGGAAACATATAAACTGATGGTATGAATCATGATTACAAACTGATATAAGAAAGTTAGATAAGTAATATCTTTCAAACTATTCATACTAATACTTAGTAGGATTGAACAAATTGTACCGAGTAATCCAATGACGAACAACAGGGTACATGAATTAAAAATCTTTTGATAGTAAGTTTTTTTCATTGGCTACAAAATACCTTTCTGTGTGTAATAGGTTGGACAAAGTAAAGGCAAAACTTGATAAGGGTGTTCATTATCAATAATTTGGATAAGCCCTATTCCTTTTCCAATCGGAATAACAATGCCTTCTGGGTCAAGGTCTGGAAACAAAAACTGTGTAGTTTTCTGATTGATATTTCCAATCTGAATGAGTACATTGAGCTGTTCACGCACTGATACAGGTATTGTATTATGGTCAAAACGCTGACTGACAAGGAGTAGATGAACCTTTGTTGCTCGTCCCAATAGTGCAATCTGAGACAATAGAGAGAAGAATGAATCTTTGATATTCTTATTAACACCTTCGGATAAAGCAAGCACCTCATCAATGACAATAGTCAGATGTTTAAATTCATGACGTGGATTTCCAAAGAGAATTCCTTGACGTTTATGAATGATGGTTAAGCATTGACTCAAACTTTCATTAATTTCTGATACGAAATCAGACTTGGAGCGGTTTTCTTGAGGGTGAATAACAGCAATTTGATGTTGCCTTGCCCAGCGTGAAGGAGTATCAAATTTAGGGTCAACGATAATCAAGTCAGAGATGTTTTTAGGACACTTAGCATATACGTCAGAGCATAGCTTTTCCCACTTCCTGAGTTTCCAGCAATAGCAATGGAGGTTACCTTATCATAGTTAATGACTAAATTTTTCATGATAGGAATATCATTACCTTTTAGAGATGTAGAAAATTGTTCAAGGTCTGGAATGACTAGACGTTCAGAAATCCCTTTTTTCCAAGGGAAGAATAGCCCTCGTTGAACATGAATATCATCTGTTTTCAATGCGACAAAGTAGGCAGAATTTTGCTTTAACAATGTGTATTGGGGATAGAGTGACGCATTGGCGATTAAGAAAATCTTTTGATACAAGTCGTCATCAATAATAAAGCCAGATGGAAGACGGGGAACGAAAATGAATCCGTTTTCTTGCACAAGAATATCAAATGAATTAGTGTAGGAGGTCTCACCCTGTAAAACAGAACCTAAAGCCATGTTTAGGCTCTGTAGCAGGTATTGTTCCAACTTAGCACGAGTTTGTGAAACAATCCTATCCTTTCAGTCCGTCTGCCTTAAAGTAAACGTTATAATTCACTTCGCATGCTTGTAAATTTTCAAAGGTAACCAGTGATAAGTAGTCTGGTAGATTAGGTTCTTCAAGGAACTTAACTTGAAACGGTGGGAGACCTTTTTGACCAAACCAAGTTTTGTAAGCGATAATTTCGCCAGTAGGTTTGCCATCTTCAAATTTTTGTTGCGGTTCAAGCTCGTCACTAAGCAAGTATACAGGTGCTTGAAGGTCAATGTATTGTTCTGCTGTTTGGGTTGAGTATCCGCCTTTGCGGTGTTGTGGTTTCATTTTCATAGTTTGAAATACCCCTCTGTATTAAATTAATTTGTAGAACGTGGTCGATATGCGCGGTTTGAGGTCGTGAGCTGGACTTAATTTTTACCCCCTTTTCTCTTAGGAGATTCAGAAGGATAAATTCGGAGTTTTTTTAAAAAATTTTTATAAAATTTTTATTTTATTATTTCTTTATTTTTTATCTCCTATATTTAAGGAGATTGAGATAGTGAAATTCGGAATAAGTTTCAAAAAAAACTGATAATCAGATTGATTACCAGATTAAGGATTAGCTATAATATTTTGTAAGTTGTTGCAATACCTTTTGATATTTTTTGAAGCGAGCTGTTACAGTTTTATCACTAAGTCCTGTAATCTCTGCTAATTTAGTTGAAGACATAGGTTTATCAGCCAATTTGTGAATCATAATAATTTGGTCTTCTTCTTTCAAACTTTTAATGAAATTCAGCACAGTATCGAATAGTTCATTAGTTAGAAACACTTCTTCACCAGATGGTGAGTTTCCCTTAGTCACTTCATATCTATCTGTTTCACGTCCATCAAGAGAAATGTTTTCATCAAGACTTCCAAGGTTATGATATCGATTTCTACGATTTGCATTAGCAAATGCTTTGTTTTCATCACGTAAAAATTTATCCCAACGCTCTAATTCTTTTTTATCCTCTGGAGTGAGACGGTCGTTAAAGGTTTTAATTGGCATAGTAGCCTCTTTCTAAGTCCATTTTTAGGACGGAAAGAAACTGTTATGAACCATACTGAATACCGAACAGATGTAAAAAGGCACACCAAAGAAACGGATAAACAGAGATATGTATAACTCGACTGTTATTGTCAGAGTCGTCATATATGTTTCGATCCGTCCATTTGATGCGCATCATTTAGGACTATTTTGTTATTTATTTGAAGAAGAAGGCATGTAATTTTGGTATAATTATTATTAAAATACTATGCCTTATCTTCACTATTCATTATGAAGTAGATAGTGTTATTTGCAACGTTACTAGAGTAGATAAAGTTACTAATTTTAATATGGGGAGAAAAATGTCTGATAATATTCCACGTTTGACTGGTGGCATTTTATTTGGTCTCATTCTTGAAGCAAGAAATCCTAGGACTAGAGTACGTAGTAGAGAAGTAGATAAAAATGATGGTTTAACTGAAGTTGATATCATGTTGTCACTCCTTGAAATTTTTATAGGCGAATCTCAGCCAAGACCTCAAGGGACTACGTTTAAAAAGAATGTATCTGACTATAAAAATGTGCTACCTCTACTACAACTTATTTGCCATTTGATAATCAAACATTTGTTGATTCTTTCAGAGATTCCATCGAACAAAATAAAAAAGACAAACTAGAAAGTATGTCTGTATTCATTAGTGAAAAGCTTTCAGAACAAAAATTGGGAAGGCTAGTTTCTGCTATTATAGAAACTATTTGTAATGATGAAATAATTGATGAATCGGAACAATTCAAAATTGCTATTAATGATACCGTATCTAAGTTAGAGCTATTAGATACTACGATTGTTGAAATCGAACCTTTCTTATTAGATGTGATGAGGTATATATTTGTAAATAAAATTGATAATACGCTCGGTAAAACAACATTTGAGTCATGGTATTCTCAGAATGGAGCAAATGGAGTATGGAAATTCAGCAATACAGGACTTGGAAAGTCTTTGACTTAGAAATAACTCGGTATAACAGAGATGTAGAACAAGTTGATGATGTAGAAGAATCACTCTTTGAAGAGGTGTTTACTGATACTGAAAATAAGTCGAATTTTGAACCTAAAAGTGGTGAATCTATAAAACAACAAATATTGAATAATCCTAAAATCATAAATCAACATGCTCAAAATATCTATAACATAGAGCATGTAGAAAATTTAAATTAAGGAGTGTAAATTGACAAACTTACTTAATAATCAAGGGAATTTACCATCAGAAATTCCACAACAAACGCTACAACACAATGCAGATAGAATTTACAACATTGAGCAGGCAAACAATGTAAATAATTTTATCAATTATGAACCTTCACGCAAGATACTTTCACCTAATGAGTACTACAACTTATTTATAATTAACGGTGAAAAGTATGAAGGTAATTCATTTATTATAAAAAATGATAGAATCTTTGAATACACCAATACAGCGATAAAACAAAAGATTTCTCAGTTTACATTAGAGGATATTGATGAAATAATAAGTCTACCAGCCTTATTTCTCCCAGAGTACAGTGATGCTAACCAAGAAATAAAGACTGGATTTTTCGGAAAGTTAGTAGATATAGATAAAAGAGCTGGATATACAAAATTTGATTTTTATAAAGAATCTGAGCTTGATTTAAACTCAGTGGTTCTTCATCAATCTGAGTTGAAGTTAGAAAATAAATGGGAGCTTAGCAGAACTCATTGGGCTATTAAGCGAGCAAATTTAAAACAAATTATAGAAGGAGTTAAATGATGGAAATTTTAACAGTAGATAAATTAATAGATGCAGCAGTTGCTTTCTCAAATCAAATATCTAGTGAAAATCATGTCGAACTGCTCGGTGTTACTGATGGAAAAGCTGTAGGAACCTATGTCGAGCATAGATTCAAAGATTATCTTTCAATGTCTTTTGATTTTAATTCAGGAAATAGTGCAAAAGGTATTGATTTACCGAGTGTGAATACAGATATAAAAGTCACTTCTATTAAACAACCTCAATCAAGTTGTCCGTTCAAATCCGCGAGACAAAAAATTTATGGTTTAGGTTATCACTTACTAGTGTTTGTTTATGACAAAATTGATACAGATACAGAATGTCATTTGAATATTATAAATACTACATTTGTTCATAAAAATAGAACAGCAGACTACACTCTAACAAGATTAATACTTGATTCCATAGAACACGGAGCTATAAAAGAAGATATCATAGGTTTATTGGAGGATAAAAGTGTTCCTGGAGATGAGATAATACATAATGATTTAGCTGAAGAAATAATGGCATGCCCACCTTTTGAAGGATATTTAACAATTAGTAATGCTCTGCAGTGGAGATTACAATATAAACGAGTTATTGGCTTGAATAATTCAGTTTCAGGAGTCATTAACTATGAGTGGTAAGAGAGAGTTTGGAGACTATCAGACACCACAAGAATTTGCAGACAGGATTTGCCATTTTTTACTCAAAAATAAGAATATCAATCCTAAAGTTGTAGTTGAACCAACTTGTGGAAGAGGTAATTTTTTGAGTAGTAGTTTGCAATTTGGAGCGGAGCGCTATTTTGGAATAGAATTGCAGAAAGAGTACTACGATTATTGTAAAGAGCGATTTAAACAAGAAAATATTAAAATTATCAATGAAGATATATTTAATTTTTCTTTGAAAGATAAGACGGGCACAGAGGATATTTTATTAATTGGAAACCCACCATGGGTGACAAATAGTACACTTTCCAGTTTAAATTCTACAAATATACCGAGTAAATCGAATATTAAGTTTTTGAAAGGTTTTGATGCTCTCACAGGAGCTAGTAATTTTGATATTTGTGAATATGTAATTTTACAACTTCTAAATGAGTATCAGGATACAAATGCTACGTTGGGAATGTTATGTAAAACAAATGTTGCTAGGAATATATTTAAAGAACTTCATAGAAGAAAAATTAACTTTGAATATTTTGAAATTATTGAATTTGATTCCAAAAAAATTTTTGATATTAATGCTTCTGCTTGCTTATTGTTAATGAAATTATCAGTTAAAGAATCTTTACCACTTTCGAGTGATATATATGAGTTTCAAGGTGAAGCTATAATAAAAAAAGGAGAGTTTGGATTTAAAGAAGGAAAATTTTATAGTAATCTGGAACAAACATTCGATTTTGATGGTAACTCTCAATTTGAATGGAGACAGGGAGTAAAACATGATAATTCAAAAGTTATGGAGTTAACTGATAATGATGGGCACTTATATAATGGTTTAAAGGAACGAGTTAATATCGAAAACAATCTTGTTTTTCCTTTGATAAAAAGTAGTATGGTAAAAAAAGCCATCATCATGAATTCAGAAAAAAGTGTTATTGTAACACAAAGATTTGTCAAAGAAAATACTGAACACATAAAATTTGATTACCCAAAGACTTGGGAATATTTGAATAGCCATCTATCCTCTTTTGAAAAGAGAAAGAGTTCAATCTATAAGAATGCGCCTCAATTCTCTATGTTTGGAATAGGAGACTATTCTTATTCGAGTTATAAAGTAGGAGTAAGTGGTTTCTACAAGAAACCTTTATTCAGTTTATTGTATGCACATGATGCTAAGCCTATTATGATGGATGACACAGGATATTTTATATCGTTTGATGATTATAACTTAGCTTATGTAGCGATGCTTTGCCTCAATTCTGTGGCAGTCCAGAGCTTTTTAGAAAGTATTGCTTTTTTGGATGCAAAACGTCCTTATACAAAAAAAGTTCTTCAAAGAATTGACTTTAAGAAAGTAGTTAGTTTTTTAACCATCGATGAGTTAATGAATACTGAAAAAGAATTGCAGATTAATCCTTATGTTACAGAGCTAATCTACAATCAATTTAAAGACTATGTTTTAGGGGAACAACTCACTTTGTTTTAAGAACAATATGAAAAATTCTTAAAAACGCAGGATTTTTAAATCCTACGTTTTTGGATTCCACAAATTTTGGAAAAGACTATGCTATTTCAAAAATTTTTAGGAATAAAAATATAGAAAAAGAGGAGCCTCATAATGAAGCTCCTCTTGCTTTTACCATATCCGAATCAATATTCTTATTTCAAAAAAAAGGTAGTGAAAAAAGTAGTGATTCGGTTGATTTTTATTGCAATGTAGTGAAATTTGAAATTTCAAGAATCGCTTTAAATCAAGGTTTCTACCGCCTATTGACGTGTATTGAATGCTTACTTCACCTCAGTAAGGGTCTAATAATGTCTATTTTAGCTATCGAAAGCCTTGATATAGCAAGACTTTTATGAATTGTCCTAAAAAGTGTAGAGAAAAATGTAGAGATAACTTAAACTGTTAATTTAGCAACTTTATCAAGATAAATATTAACTGCTTCAAATTTTCGTTTTGGAGCGATTTCTGCATAGGTATCCATAGTAGTGGATATAGACTGATGCCCCATTCTAGTTTGTAATTCTTTCCAGTTTGCTCCTGCATTCAACATCAAAGAAGCATGAGTGTGACGGAATAAATGAAAACCATAATCAGGTAGTCCAAGTGAGGATAGACGTTTCTTAAGTGTGGCACGCTCATTTCTATCACACATATAATTACCATAAATTGTTGGGAATATTAGGTCGGACTTAGGCAATCCATGCTTTTCAAAATAAGTATTCATCTCGTTATGAAATTCGACGAGTGAAGCAATTGTATCTGAAGGCACAGGAATTCTCCTATTTCCTGCATCGGTTTTGGGAGTTGGTTTACAAACCATTTCCCCCTTTATTCCTAACTTCTTATTCGCTCTTTTCCACATCAGAGTCTTATTTACAATAATTTCGCTTGTTTCTAAATCCAAATCATGAATTTCTAATGCTAGTAATTCATTGATACGGCAAGCTGAAGCGAGCAGAGTGCTACAAATGACTTTAAATCTACGATTAGCTCGTGTATCTGGTAAATCTGACAAAAATTTTAACCAATGTGATAAATCGTCATCATGAAGTACCATAATTCGTTTTTTATTGGCTTTTGGCTTTGGAGGTATTTTAACAGTGGATACTGGATTTTTTGACAGTCCATAGCTCGTTATTCCGAAGTCGAAAATATCGCTCAACTTATGAGTCACAGCTCCGAAATCTTTTGCACTTCCTTTCTCTGCTCTTTTCACCCCAGATTCAACAGATTTTTTTGCCTTTTCAGCAAGCTCATTAACCCATGATTGGATTTCAGAAGATTCAATTTTATCTGGTGTGTATTCTCCAAATCTTGGAATGATGTAAGTGTCAAGATAACCTCTTACTCGATTTAGTGTATTAGCAGATGTAACCCAATTTTGATAGTTTTTAAACCACTCTTCAGCAAGCTCTTCTAAAGTATTAATTCTTATAACTTCTTTTCGGGTGCTTCCCCGCTCCTCGAAATCCAGTTTAGCTTGAATATACTTTCTATCCAATTGGCGAAGAGTTTTAGCGGTAATGGAGGTAGTGACTTGTTTACCAGTTTTTTCATCTAGTCCTAGATAAACACCTCTTAAAACGTAGTTGACCTCACCATTGTTTTTGGTCTTCTTAATTACTTTTTTATTTTTATAGATAATTGTTTCAGTTTTCATAATGCCTCTTCATGCAGATAATGAAAAGGCTAAAATAGACTATCCTCTTTTCCTAATTAGATGAATCTATTTTAGCACATTCTTACCTAGTTTTCCAAAAAATTAAGTACATCTGATAGTTTGTAATATACTGTTCTAGTACCTTCAATTGGGGGTTCAAGTCGTGGCAAGCCTTTTTTCTCCCAACTTTTCAATGTGTTAGGAGAAATATCTAAAAGTATCAATAGTTGTTTTTGGGTAACTATTCCTAACTTGGAATTATTCTTGACTTGTTGCTTAACTAGAGTTACTAATACAGTGAGCAGGTTTTCGATTTGTTTCAATTCATCTTTATTCATGTCTATTGTCCTTTTTTGATGAAAATGAGATAATAGCGATAGAGATGTGCTATCGCTTATCTCGTCAATACTAGCCTTCACTTTCAGCTTTAGTCGGTTTTGAAGTGATGGCTTTTTTACTTTCCTCATAAGAAATTTCCCAACGATTATTTAATCGAACAGTCTCAATGAGAAATTTAAGTAAATCTTTAGAGCCCATTTCTTTAGCTGTTGAAAAATCATAGTCCAAGGATACTGTAATATCTTTGTGAGGGATTTTTCTTCTTATTGGAGTCTGTTTACGCTCGGGAAATGAACTACTATAAATGGTATTACCAGTACCATCTGTTCGTAATGTTATGAAATGATGAATTCGTCTGATAAACTGACTGAGGTCTTCATAGCCACTATCTTTGGTTTTAAAGAAAAATTCAAGTGGAGGCTTTCTACTCGTGATAATTATTGTTTTACAGCACCAGAACGATTTTTAAAGCGTGAAGAAATCGGAGAAGCTGTAAAAGGGTCTAGTAATTTTAGCCAATCTGAGGCGGACAATGCCTGCCCACGGACGTCGTCCAAGAGAATAATCTCCTCTCCTTTAACATCATCAAAAGGGTTTGTTGCCGCAGTAATGATGGCTTCCCAATCCTCTCCATTAGCTTTTGACAACAACTGAATCTCATGAGTTAGTTCTTTAGCTAATGTAGTTTTACCTAATCCAGATGCACCTTGAAAAAATATAATAGTTTTTTGGAACAATCCAAGTTCTAAATCTTTGAGAGTTTTTAGTGACTTTCGTTCAGCGTAGGTTTCAAATGCTTCATTCAATTTTGATTTGTTAAATGCATATATAGGATACAAGTCAGGGCTACTTAGAACCTCTGTCTTTTTGATTTTTCCTACAATAATGTCCATAATGAGTGCTTCTACATCAAATTTTGCTTGTTGAGAAGTCTTTTTAGCACGACCTTTTTCCCATACATGGATTCTTTCATTATAAATTGTTTCATAATCTTCACCTAGTAAAGTAACAACTTCAGAAGGAGAATAAAGGAATTTATTGTGGTCTTTAGCATGTACTAGGTAAGACAACAGATTATCATAAGCATATCTACCAGATTTCGGTTTTTCTAAATACTGTATTTCAAGATTTAGCGCATTTGCAATTTCAGTTAAAGTCGCCCCTTCTGAAAATTTGAAAAGAAAATGAACGTGAAACGATTTCAATACTTGTTCATATTTTTTTAGTTCTGGATTCCATACATATTTGGTATCTTTGTCATGAACGATAATATAAGCATCTGAAATTTTTGCTACGGAGGATAAATGTTCTATCATCTCTTTAAGTAATTCATCTGGAGCCCCCTCTATTGCTTTCTGGATTGCTTTTTCAGAATAACTTTGCCATAGCTCAGTTCTTAACTGCTGAGAACCTGCTATAACGGTTAAAATAGCCTTGTTTTTTCCCATAGTTTGATGTCCTTCCTTTAACTATTTCCCTAACTATTCTAAGGTGTACTACTGTTGACAAGCCCTTTCGTACACCCGTTAGAATAATTAGAGTTAAAATCACTTAAATGTCTTCAAGATTGAATCCACTGATGCGATGAGTCTTGCTTCAGCAATTTCAAATCTTGGCTTCGCACCGAAAGTATTAGATGTATTTTTTAGGGATACCTCATAAACCCCTAGCTGATTGATGACAGAACCCAAAATTTCTTTTTTGAATGGTATCAGCAAGGTTTTCCAGGATGGCGCATTGGTTTTAAGACAAGATACCCACCCATCCTTTTTTTCTTCTTTATTACTAATACCAGTTACTGTTATGATTTCTTTTGTCTGCGTCATAATATTATTCCTCTTTCTTTATTTGTTTGTTTTTTCAATTAGATAAACTGAAAAGACTGTTTCTCCTGATGAGAGTAAAAGTAGATTTTCAGCTGTAGATAACATTTAGATTTTCTTGACGATAAAAAAATCAAAAGAAACATCTAAATACAAAGTTGTAAAATTAGTTGCTGAACAGTTAAAATTTTAGCTGTATTTTAGCAGGTTTTTAAATCTTGTACGCTAAGAAAATGTCATAAGTTGAATACTTCGTTTAATCGTAATTATAAAATTGAAACTGTCGCTGATTGATAATGCGAGTTCTAGAAAGCATAGATTGTTACACTCATTCTGACGCATTACTTTCTGCGTCTTCACAACCGTTCAGACTTGATGCATAATGCTATCTGCAAAGCAGATTCATTCGCTTCACAATCTATGCTTTCTTCAAACTGCGCATTAGTTCATGTCAGCTTTTTCAATTTTATAAAATTAACTGATTAAATCTGAAGGAAATTCAACTTATGAGAAGTTTTCATAAAGCGAATACAAGATTCTAAGAACCAAGTTGCTGTCAATCCAGCTGAAAAAATTTTTTCGAAGTTCAGCATCAACTAATTTTTTACGTTTTTTGTATGTTTGCTGTAGTTCTTCAAGTTTATTTTTTAGCTCGTCAATTTCAATATCTAAATTGAAAATCTCACTGTCTTTCAAATCAACTTTTTCTTCAAGCTCAGACTCAAGAGAAGCAATTTCTTTTATCAGTTTGTCTTTTTTTTGAAACATACTCACTCAAAAATGAATCGAGTCTTGTGTTTGTGCTAGCAACACGCAGAGTTCCTTTATGTTCGCCTACCACTATGCCTAGAAAAATTGGTGCATGGTTATCGTTTGAAAAACCGACATTAATGTAATGTTCTTCTGGTTTGATTTCAATACCGCCACGAGCCTTCTTCGTTTCATCCATATCAAATAAAATAATCTTTCCTCGCAACTCATCTGGGATGCCATACCAAGTTGGAAACGTTAGCATAAATCTACCTCCTTTCCTTTTTCACAAACCTCTAACTTTTTTCTAGCTGAAGTTGTGATAGAATAAATAGTGTAATTGATGAGCTCTATCTCTTACACTATTAAGTTTACTAGAACTAGTAAATTTTGCTTCCTAAATTTTTATCAAAAAAACAGAGTAGTAGAGCATAAATACTCATCGGTTAAAGAATACATTAGAGAAATGATTGAGGTAGAACATGTTATTAATAATTAAAAATCGAAATAAAGTCATTTCTTTAGAGCAACTTTGTAATTCTATTCAGGATTTAAAAGATTATGTTGAGATAATTGCTGACTTGCAAAAGATAATGGATTCTACAGCAAATCGTTTTAGGTTATCAAAGCAGAGAAAAATTTATGAACAATGTAAATTCGTATACAATGTCTTAAGTAGTAGTACATATACAATAAACGACTTATATTTTGCTACTGAATTTTTGATTAAATTATCAGAGGCCAATGATGTAAATACTGTCAAAGAACGGGAAATTTTTAGTAGGACTATCGGAATACTGGTTAATATTTGTTCAAAAATATTAGAATCAAAAATAGAAATTAGAGATTTATGCTCAAAATGTCATGGTCAAGTGTTAGCGATTGAGCTTATCTTAAGACTAAATAGAGATATTATAAAATCAAAAATTTACTACACACAAAAAGAAGTGGCATATTTGTTTACACATCGTTATCTGCCATCGTTAGTTTATGAATTTCAGCAATTTCAAGGAGTCAATAATAAAGAAATATCGATAAATTGGATTGGTAGAAAATTAGCTGAAATTACACACCTTGATGATGAAATAATCTCATTGGATAGAAAGAATTATGTTTCAATAAATGCTATTAAAGAACTAGAACGGAGGATACCTCGTGTAGCAGATTCATTAGATACACTGTCCCCTATGGAGGAAACTATACTTGACATAGAGAGGACATTATCAAAAAAGCAGGGGGGATTAGTTGATTTAAAGGCGGATAGTAGTTTTTGGAAGTCTAATGTGGAGCAATATTTTCAAAGTTCGAACCATCTTCTGTATAAAGTAATTTTTATTGATTTTTATATTCAGCTATTTATTATAATTCAAAAGTTCTCGCTACCACTCACTGTTGATGAAATTATTACACAGATGGAATATCAATTTCAGAAAGAAACTGATTTTCGTGAATTTCTTAAAAACAATGAATCGCTTTTAAGAAACATGTCAGATAAGGTTCATGAGTTTGTTGAAAATATATCGGAGGGAAATCTTTTTGAAAATACATTAGCCGAGTTTTCGAAGATTCAAGATTTACATGGTATGCACCAGTCTATTTTAGATTTGAATACTACTCGTAATGAAATAAATCTTTATAAATTAGCAAGGGATGCTAAGGTATTTGATAGTGATTATTACTGGTATCACGATTTTTTGAAAAATACGCTGTACTCTTACAAGAGCTTCATGGATAAATCTGCAACGAAACATATTGAAAATATAGAAAATAACCTTCAATTTCTGGTACAAGAATCATCAAAAAAACAACTAGACTACATTCCGATTGAAGACTTTTTAAAGAAAAGAAGAGAGTAAAAAGCACCTCCGTTCAAAACGGAAGTGCTAATTTTATATGTACTCTGTATTATTCTCTTTTCAATTTAACCGTTCCGAAGCCATCTCCACTTACGGTTAATGTGTTTCCCGAAAGAGAATATTCAAGCTCTTCTCCTTCTACGTTAAATGTTTTGCTTTCTTTGTCCACTGTAAAATCTGTGCTAATATTGTCTACAAATAGTGAGCCCGAGCCATCACCTGCTTCAATACTAAGTGAACCATCTTGACCATCAATTATAATTGTCATGCTACTTCCGTCTTCTTCATAAGTATATGTTCCATCCAAGCTTTGGTTACTAGCAGAACATGCAGTAAGGAACAATACGGCTATAAGCGTCAATAAAAGTGCTTTAAATTTTTTCATCATCTTCTCCTTATCTTATTCTTCATCGTCAACGCTGTCTGAAGTAACTTGAACATTGTCAGGTCTTAAATCGTAGGTGTCATAAACTAGAGTCACATTTTCGCCGTCTTTTTGCTTTGTGACAAACGATGGGAAGCCAATATATTTCACATCATCTACTGATTCTGAAGCAAATTGAGAATAGGCTAAATGTGCAGAGAAAGATTCTTCCTTAATGACATAGGTATAATCAATAACATTATCATAGCTAAGTTTCTTGATAGGAATTGTTAGAGTTTCCTCTAGTGTTTCCGCTAAGTCCTCATCAGGTAAAATTTTCAATTGATAAACTGACGCTACCTTTTGGTTATATTGGTTTTCAATTTCTGTCAGTTTGTTTATTGCTGAAGTAGTATCTTTTCCATCAACCAATTGTCTAAGTGCAAGTGATACTTTTTCAAAAATAATTTGTTTATGGGTACTAGCCTTTTCAAATACTTTAGCTTGTTCAATAATTTCATCATCTGATAAAGCTGAAATGCTTTCAAGAGTAAGAGCATCTGGAATCGTAACATCAATGACTCCATCTGCATTACCATCCTCAGTATCATATTTCTTGATAATATCAGTTAGCATTTCTTCAGAAATTTTTTCTGCTGAATCTGTTCCATAAAAACTGTCAATGAAACCTTGGGCGTGTTGACCAGTTGAATAAACATTTTTTCCAACATAGTCAGCTTTAAATTGAGCAGAAGAAATGGTTGTTTCAGTATTTGTGGCGGCCTCATAAGAAGTATCATAATAAGTTACTTGATTATCTTCAAAGACATATACTCCCTTGATTTTTTCGCTCTCTATTTCGTACCAGATTTGGGGAGCTGTTTTGGATTGGTTAATATAGTTTCCGATACTGACTTCTTTTGTTTTTGCAGAAGAAGTTTTCTCTTGAGAGTGAGAAGTATTTGTGGAGGGTTTGCTGGTATTTGAACAGGCTAAGAGAATTGTTGTCGAGGCTAAAAAGGTTACACCTATTAATAGATATTTGTTTCGCTTTTTCATTTTGAAAAGTCTCCTTTAGTATTTTAAGTATTATTATTTTCAAAAATAATACTTAGTTATCTTTTATTTTACCACAAAAACATATCTTGAGTATTATTTTTTAACAAAAAAATACATTAAAAGCCTACAAATAATTTCTGATAAGTCATAGTCTTAGTGTATAGAATTAGAAAAGGGAGCAGTGCTATGTCATTAGGAAAAAGTGTATCTAACCGAATCTATGAATTGAGGATAAAAAAGCAACTAACTCAAGAGATGTTGGCTGATAAGGCGGGGATGGATGTCAATGCTCTTGGTCGAATTGAAAGAGGACAAAATTCTAATATTAAATTGGAAACTCTAAATAAACTAATTGAAGCCTTAGAGTTAGATTATCAAACGTTTTTTGCCTTCACTGATAGTGACAATGAGGTAGCTAAATTAATTGCTAAATTGTCATTAGTGGATGATGAAGAAAAGTATCTTGAAATTTTTAACAAGATATTGGATATAGAGTTGAAGTAGTATAGCGACATAATGAGTGATAGCATTTATTAAATATTTGGAGGGGACTACTGAAATGGCGGAAATGACATTTTCTATATGGAGGCTAGTTGTTGAGAACAACGATGCTGGTTTAATGAGCAAACTAGCTAATAGGGATACTTTTGCTAAATTAATAACAACAACTATTGACCCCATACGAATTCATCCTAATGATAAAGAAGCATTTTCAGTGAGTATAAAAAACACGAATGATTATATTTTTTGGATGATTGAGCATGGAAATACACAACCAAGGGACGAAACTGTCTACGACGCAGAGACAAAGCGTACTAGGAAAAATCCTAGAACGAAGAAAGAATTGGAATTTATGGAACAGTTCTTCGCTCTCTATGATTATGATAGGGAACTATTTTTTATTTCAGTGTTGAGAAAAAGAGGAATATTTAAGAAAATTCTGAAACAACTAGATGATAATTTAGATGTTGATATCCGAGGAATATATGTTAATGAAGAGGAGTTTATAAGTAAACTAAAAACTCTTTCCGAGGTTCGCTTTACTACGACCAACGATATATTTTCTACTGATTCTGATAGTAAAAATAGTTTAGAGAAGTTAATAGGTGGAAAGCCAGAAAATGACGTAATATTTAGTGTTGAATATAAACAGGAGCCAATACAGCAATTTAAAAGTTTTTTGAAAAAGCTCAGAAAAGAAAGAGAGAATTTTCAAATAAAGGGTTTGTTGATAAGAGGGACGGACTCTACTGGATTTGAAAGACTACTTAATCAGGATGAGTTTATTAAGAAAATCAAATTAAAAGATATTGATAAAGAAGAAAATGGTAAGTTTTCTTTTGAATATATACTCAAAAAAATATTGTCTGAAATAGAGAGGTTGTCTGATGACTTGGTTAAGTAAAAAAGATAGAAAAAATCTCTACTTTTCAGTGTTAGTGAGCATTATATTTTCATATTTTTTCTCTCCATTTATAACGCTAGAAATTGATTATATTGTAGAATTTTTTTCGATTATAATCGGATTTTTGATTAGCGCTATAGCTCTGTTGCATTCTTCTAATATCAGGATAGTATTGTATAACACTAAAAGTGAAGGTTATCCCAATTATTGGTATAAAATAATTTCCTACTATCGTGTAGCAATTATATATTTTTTATTCTTAATCTTAGTTTTAGTTGTTAAGATAGATTGCATACCAGATGGTTTATATCAAGAAATTTATTTAGCTGTATTGATAGAAGGAGTTTATTGGGTTTTGAAAATAGTAGTAAGTTTGTTCTACTTGTTGACGGTTGAGATAAACTCTAAGTGATATATGTGTAAAAGGAATGCTTTTGGTATTCCTTTTTATATTGGAATAAGTTCTATATTTTACAATTTATCATCGCTAAATAAATTGAAATGGTAAATAGAGTAGAATTTGATTTGGTATAATAGTAATAAAATCGAAGTACAGTAATTTTACAGTTTAGTTGAGAGTTGTTTTATAAAAAAGATTATAAGTTAGAATGGAGTTACAATGACAAAAATTACATTTCATGATAAAAATATCATAAAAAAATTTTTTAATAACGGTGGATATGTTCTGGATTTTTCAAATCGTACGTTTGATGAATTTACATATCACTCTATTGGTGTAAAAATTCAGGAGAAATACGGTTTATCAAAAGGGAAGTCATTTGAAGCATATATAGATGAAGCTCTTGATAACGATATTATAAAGTTGGTAAGAGATTTACTAATCTATTATGATGACCTCCCAGATAATAGTTCTGAAAAGAGTGATATTAAGAATAAACAAGCAGATAAGTTGAAAGAAAAACTAAATTCTTATTCCCATATAGAGAAAGAAATAGTAAAAACTGACGAGTCTTTTCTCACTAAAGGTGGATTTGCTGAAATTTATTTACAAAATCATTCTCAACGAATTGTAAAAAAGTTGAAGAATGAGTATAAACGCGACCCCACTCTTAGAAGCCGTTTTAAAAGAGAGTTTGAAATTATGCAGTCTCTCTCACAAATTAATGGGGTTATTAAGGTTTACGAATTTAATGAAACAGAGCTTAGCTATACGATGGAAAAGGCTGACTTTACTCTAAATGATTATATCGTAGATAATGAGTTGGAATTAAACCAAATATTTAATTTATTGTTCCAAATATTGACAATAATGGCTGAGGTTCATTCTCGAGATATTTATCATAGAGATTTGAGTCCAAGCAATATTTTTCTATGTGATGGGCTAATAAAGATATCTGATTTTGGATTAGCTAAAGATTCTACGGTCAATCATTCTCATTTGACTATGAACACAAATAACTATGGGCAGTTTTATTATTGTGCCCCAGAACAGATAACTGGTCTAAAAAATGCAACTAAAATGAGTGATGTTTATTCGCTAGGGAAGGTGGTTAATTTTTGTTTAACTGGAAATCCAACTAATGAAAAACATGTTCTGCGAACTTTTGTTCAAAAAGCTACTTCTTATCAACCAGAATTAAGGTTTGGAGATGCAGGAGAAATGCTTGAACAACTAAGTTATCACCTGCGAATTTTTCATCAAAAGGATTCAAAGCAGAAAATATTAAAAACGATTCAACAGAGAGAATATGATGAAACAATAACGATATATCTTAATAATATTTCAAATGTGGATTTGTGTCGGGAACTTATTGATGTAGGAGATGATTACAAATTGGCTTGTATTAAATTTATGAAAGTAAGCCCAGAAAATGCATTATTCTTAATTCAAAAACTTTTTCCATCATTAAAAGAAGTTGCAACCTCTTTTTCTTCAAATGATATTTTTGCATCTCTTGCGTTTGATGTATTAAAAGATGAGCATTTTGACTATTTGAGTAAAGAAATGGCTGCACGGATGTTATGTTATGTAGCTCGGGAAGTAAATCGTTTCTCTGCCCAGAGGCTTATAGAGGACTTGAAACGTAGTTCTATCGAACCAATGTTAGAAAATATTTTAGACGGTGAATAACTGTGTCGGTTTTCTTCAGTTGGTAAATAAGAAGCCAAAAAAAGGAACACCTCATACGAAGTGTTCCTTTTATTATCTGCATGTTCTACTTAAATTTTATTATCTAAAAAGTGTAGAGAAAAATGTAGTGATTCGATTGATTTGTAATGCAATCTACTGAAATTCAACATTTCAAAAATCGCATAAAATCAAGGTTTCTACCGTCTATTGACGTGTAGTGAATCCCTATTTCACTTCAGTAAAAATCACGTGTTTGCGTAATTTTGGTGAGTATTTTTTTAATTGAAGGCGGTCTGGGGTGTTACGTTTGTTTTTAGAAGTAAGGTACAAGCGTTCACCAGATTCTTTGTGTTCAAGTGTGATATTTACGCGCATGGTATCTCCCTTCTATTATTCAGCTGCAGCAGCTTTGGCGATTTTACGTCCTTTGTAGTATCCTTTTAAAGATACACGGTGAGAACGTGAGTAGTCTCCAGTAGTTTCGTCAAATTTTACAGCTGGAGCTGTTAATTTGTAGTGCGTACGACGTTTGTTTTTCTTCGCTTTTGATGTGCGACGTGCAGGTACTGCCATTTCTTTTATCCTCCGTATAGTATCAAGGGCCTAGAAAAGTGACTGACAATGAGGAAATCATCGACTGAACCACAGGATTAGAGGGTGATTGCTCTATTTTCTGAACTTTTAGCCCGTATTTAAATACCTTATTGTATGTATGGCTTTTGCCAACCCTAGTAGAATATCATATTTTCTTTGTAAAGTAAAGTTACTTGACAGTTTTTTTGAAAAAATTTTTAACAAATAGGAAAAAGGTCTGGAAATATGCTAGAATAGGAGGAAAGCACAGAAAGGAATCAAGAGGCCCTATTTTCAGGAGTCTCCATCTTAGTTTATGAAATTGCAAAAACCTAAAGGAACCCAAGATATTTTGCCGAGAGAGTCGGTCAAGTGGCAGTATGTGGAGGAATTTGCCCGCACCACTTTTGGCAAATACAATTACCAAGAAATCCGAACACCAATGTTTGAGCATTATGAAGTAATCAGTCGCTCTGTTGGAGATACAACCGACATTGTCAGTAAGGAAATGTATGATTTCTATGATAAGGGAGATCGTCATATCACGCTTCGTCCAGAAGGAACAGCTCCCGTAGTCCGCTCTTATGTAGAAAATAAACTTTTTGCGCCTGAGGTACAAAAACCCGTTAAGTTGTACTATATGGGGGCGATGTTTCGCTATGAACGTCCCCAAGCAGGACGGTTGCGTGAGTTTCACCAGATTGGGGTAGAATGCTTTGGATCTAGCAATCCTGCAACAGACGTAGAGACCATTGCAATGGCAGCACAATTTTTTAGGGAGATTGGTATCCAGAATATCACCCTACATTTGAATACCTTGGGAAGTCCAGCGAGCCGTGCAGCCTACCGTGAGGCCTTGATTGCCTACTTGACACCGCTCAAGGAGACCTTGTCAAAAGATAGTCAGCGCCGGTTGGAAGAAAATCCGCTCCGTGTACTGGATAGCAAGGAAAAAGAGGATAAGCTAGCTGTAGCAAATGCACCGTCCATTCTAGACTACTTAGATGAGGAAAGCCGAGAGCATTTTGATAGTGTTCAAAAGATGCTTGCGACCCTAGGAATTGACTATGTGATTGATACCAATATGGTGCGTGGTCTTGATTATTACAACCATACGATTTTTGAATTTATCACAGAGGTATCAGGTAGTGAGTTGACCATCTGTGCCGGTGGGCGCTACGATGGTTTGGTCGAGTATTTTGATGGACCGGCAACACCAGGGTTTGGCTTTGGAATGGGAATCGAGCGACTCCTCTTGGTGCTTGAAGGACAAGGGGTAACGCTGCCAGTAGCAGAGGAGTTGGATGTCTATGTCGCTGTCTTGGGAGAGCAAGTCAATGGTGAGGCTTTAGCCATTGTACAGGCATTACGAAATCAGGGGTTCAAGGCTGAACGTGACTATCTGGGGCGCAAGCTGAAAGCTCAGTTTAAATCTGCTGACCAGCTGAGGGCGACTGCCTTGATTACTCTGGGAGAGAGCGAGTTGGAGCAGGGTCGAGTGACGCTTAAGAACAATCAAACAAGGGAAGAAATACAGGTCTCCCTAGAGCAGATTTTGACGGATTTCGCTCCTGTGTTTGAGAAAGTGACGAAATAATGATAGAGGATCAGGAAATGAAGTAGATTTCCTGATTTTTTATTTGTGAAATAAAAAATTTTTGAGAAAAGATTCACAATCCCGTCAGGGAAAGACTTGTTTTTTGATAGATTTGGGAAATATTTCACAATCTAGCAAGAATAATTTGTGAAATGTTTAACAAATCCTTTACAAGGAGATAAAAAAAGTGTAGAATATATTTGTGAAAAAGTTAACAAATAAATGTTAACAGAAAACAATTTTGGAGGAACCCCAGATGGCTGATAAAAAACAATCACCAGAAGAACAGTTGCAAGCTGCACAAGCACACGTGGACGAATTGGTCCAAAAAGGTCTCGTGGCTCTTGAAGCATTC
Source organism: Streptococcus azizii (assembly GCF_001984715.1). GTDB lineage: Bacteria > Bacillota > Bacilli > Lactobacillales > Streptococcaceae > Streptococcus > Streptococcus azizii. The sequence continues at coordinate 166,038 of NZ_MSPR01000001.1, read as the reverse complement.
CGCGCATTAAATCAAGAACAAGTTGATTACATTGTTGCAAAAGCCTCAGTAGCTGCACTTGATGCCCACGGTATTTTGGCAGCACATGCTGTTGAAGAAACTGGTCGTGGTGTGTTTGAGGATAAGGCAACCAAGAATCTTTTTGCATGTGAACACGTTGTCAATAATATGTGTGGTGTCAAGACAGTTGGTATCATCGAAGATGATCCTGTTACAGGTTTGACTAAGATTGCAGAACCAGTCGGTGTCATCTGTGGGGTTACTCCAACGACCAATCCAACTTCAACAGCTATTTTCAAGTCTTTGATTGCTCTTAAAACACGCAATCCAATCGTATTTGGTTTCCACCCTTCTGCACAAGAATCCTCTGCACATGCAGCGAAAATCGTGTATGAGGCAGCTGTGAAGGCAGGTGCACCAAAAGACTGTATCCAGTGGATTTCAAAACCATCGATTGCAGCGACCAATGCCTTGATGAACCACGATGGTATTTCAACAATCTTGGCAACAGGTGGGAATGCCATGGTACGTGCAGCTTACTCATGTGGAAAACCAGCTCTTGGAGTAGGTGCAGGTAACGTTCCTGCCTACATCGAAAAATCAGCAGATATTCGTCAAGCAGCTCATGACATCGTGATGTCTAAATCGTTTGATAACGGTATGGTGTGTGCATCTGAGCAAGCGGTCATTATTGATAAAGAAATCTACAAAGAATTTGTGGAAGAATTTAAGTCTTACCATGTTTACTTCGTCAACAAGAAGGAAAAAGCCCTTCTGGAAGAGTTCTGCTTTGGTGCTAAAGCCAACAGTAAGAACTGTGGTGAAGCAAAATTGAATGCTGACATTGTCGGAAAACCAGCTGCATGGATTGCAGAGCAAGCAGGATTTAAGGTACCAGAAGGAACGAATATCCTTGCTGCAGAAGTTGCAGAAGTAGGACCAAAAGAGCCATTAACACGTGAAAAACTGTCTCCAGTTATCGCTGTACTGCAAGCGGATGATGTGGAAGATGGCCTTAAAAAAGCTCGTCAAATGGTTGAATTTAATGGTCTTGGTCACTCAGCTGCCATCCATACAAAAGACGAGGAACTTGCAAAACGTTTCGGTACTGAGATGAAAGCAATGCGGATTATTTGGAACTCGCCTTCTACATTTGGCGGTATCGGTGATGTTTACAACGCCTTCTTGCCGTCATTGACGCTGGGATGTGGTTCATACGGACGCAATTCAGTTGGTGATAACGTATCAGCTATCAACCTTCTTAACATCAAGAAAGTAGGGAAACGTAGAAATAATATGCAGTGGTTTAAAGTTCCTTCAAAAATCTACTTCGAGCGTAACTCTATTCAATATCTCCAAACTGCTGAAGGTTTGGAACGTGTTATGATCGTTACAGATAAATCAATCGAAAAACTTGGTTTCGTTCAACGTGTTATCGATCAGTTGAACCTGCGTTCTAATCAAGTGACCGTTCAAGTTTTCTCAGATGTTGAGCCAGATCCAGATATTACAACTGTTCGTCGTGGTGCTGAGGTAATGAAAGCATTTGAACCGGATACAGTTATCGCTTTGGGTGGTGGTTCTCCGATGGATGCCGCGAAAATTATGTGGCTCTTCTATGAGCAACCAGAGGTGGACTTCCGTGATTTGGTACAAAAATTCATGGACATCCGTAAGCGTGCCTTCAAATTCCCATCTCTTGGTAAAAAAGCAAAATACATCGGTATTCCAACAACATCTGGTACAGGTTCCGAAGTAACGCCGTTTGCCGTGGTTTCTGACAAGGCAAACAATCGTAAATACCCACTTGCGGATTACTCCTTGACTCCGACCATTGCGATTGTAGATCCAGCCTTGGTAGAGTCAGTTCCTGGCTTTATCGCAGCAGATACTGGTATGGACGTGTTGACGCACGCAACAGAAGCCTACACTTCTAACTTTGCAAATGACTATACAGACGGTATTGCGCTTCAAGCCATCAAACTGGTCTTCCAGTACCTCAAAAAGTCAGTGTTAGAATCCGACCCAGAAGCGCGCGAAAAGATGCACAATGCTTCTACAATGGCTGGTATGGCCTTTGCCAATGCCTTCCTTGGAATGAGCCACTCAATGGCACATAAGATTGGTGGTATTCACCACACTGTCCATGGTCGTACCAATGCTATTCTCTTGCCGTATGTCATTCGTTATAACGGTACTCGTCCAGCTAAAACAACTACTTGGCCTAAGTACAACTACTGGAAAGCGGATGAAAAATTCCAAGACATCGCTCGTATGTTAGGACTTCCTGCTTCAACTCCAGAAGAAGCAATAGACTCATACGCTAAAGCTGTCTATGAACTCGGTGAAGCAGTTGGAATCAAGATGAATTTCAAAGACCAAGGGATCGATGAAAAGGCTTGGAAAGATAGCCTGCATGAAATTGCCCTTCTCGCTTATGAGGATCAATGTTCACCAGCGAACCCTCGTTTGCCAATGGTAGCAGACATGGAAGAAATCTTGGCAGATGCCTACTATGGCTACAAAGAGCGTCCAGGTCGTATCAAATAATTGACCTGTTCCAATAAAATAAGATAAGGAGTGGAGCGAATCGTGATGCTAAAATCTCGATTGGCTCCCTTTTTTTGTTTCGGCTTTAGCCGATTATATAGTATGTTTAGTTTATCTTCTATTACTTATACTCTTTAAAAATCAAAAGGATACGTCGTCAACTTGTCTCGGTGAACAGTTTCAACTGGTCACCGAGAAATAAGAGAGAGACCATAGAAGTTCGGTGAACTGATTCAACTGGTCGCCTAGAAATGCGAAAGTGACCACAGAAGCCCGAGCCTAAAAATTAGACAGCGAGGTTAATCAGGTGTCCGTTTTTTGCTGGCAAGAAAGTAGTTTCAGAAAAAAGGGGCATGGGGTGGAATTTTCGCTTTTTAAAAATGATTATGAAAATATTTTCTTTTTTGATATAAAATGTTGAAAATATTTAAAGAAATGATATACTAAATGTAAAGGCTTACACAAACTGTAGAAAGGATTAAAAATGAGGGTTCCAGCATTACTCGAAGAAATGAAGACCTATCGTGGACGCGATGAGGTACCAGCTGATTTTGATGACTTTTGGAATCAGGCGATTGCAGCCTTAGACTTACCGGTGGCATACCGTTTAATCAAAAAAGAGTTCGGACTGCCGAGTGTCGATTGCTATGAAATTCAATTTAATGGAACAAATGGCGGAAAAATCTATGCTCGAATGGTGTTACCGAAAGGGGCAGAAAAGGTTCCTGTAATCTTCCATTTCCACGGCTATATGGGACGGGGGCTGGACTGGCCTGACATGCTGTCGTATACAACAGCTGGTTACGGCGCGGTTTCCATGGATGTGCGTGGTCAGTCAGGTTATTCGCTGGATGGGGCTAGAAATGTTCGGGGTAATACGGTCAAGGGTCAGATTATCCGCGGTGTCGTTGATAGACCAGACCTGCTCTTTTACAAGGATGTCTACCTAGATGTTTACAGTTTGGTAGAGTTGGTAGCGAGCTTTGACCGTGTCGATGAGACGCGCTTATCCAGTTACGGTGCTTCTCAAGGAGGTGCCTTAGCCCTCGTTGCAGCAGCGCTCAATCCTCGGATTACAAATACTGTTGCCATCTATCCCTTCCTCTGTGATTTTAGACGGGTTTTAGAGATTGGCAACACCAGCGAGGCCTACGATGAGCTGTTTCGTTACTTCAAGTTTCATGATCCCTTTCATGAAACAGAAGAAGAGGTTTTTGCGACCTTGGCCTATATTGATGTAAAGAATCTGGCCCATCGGATCAAGGGCTCTGTCAAGATGATTACGGGGCTAGATGACGATGTTTGCTATCCGATTACTCAATTTGCCATGTATAATCGCTTGGAATGTGAGAAAGAGTATCATCTCATGCCGGAATATGCTCATGAAGGGATGTTTGTCTATACGAACAATAAGGTATTCAACTGGCTCTGTGGCACCCATTTTGAAAGTAGGTCCTTATTTACGGAATTCAAATAAAAGAGCTTCTTTGGAGGAGACGAGACGGAAAGAGGTTTTGTTTTACCACAAAAAGAAAGCGCTTTAAAAGATAGAAAAGGAGGATGATATGGCAAGTCTATCAAAAGATGAACTGATTGCACAGATCAAAGATGGGATTATTGTATCTTGTCAGGCTCTCCCGCACGAACCTCTCTATACAGAAGAAGGGGGAGTGATGCCCTTGCTTGCAAAAGCAGCAGAAGCAGGTGGAGCAGTCGGTATTCGGGCGAATAGTGTAAGGGATATTGAGGAAATTAAACAGGTAACGGATTTGCCAATTATTGGGATTATTAAGCGAGATTATCCACCACAAGAACCCTTTATCACAGCGACCATGAAAGAGGTTGATGAGTTGGCGGCTCTTGACATTGCGGTCATTGCTTTAGACTGTACCAAGCGGGAACGCTACGATGGTTTAGGCATTGCAGACTTTATCGCTCAAGTAAAAGCTAAATATCCAGACCAGCTCTTGATGGCAGATATCAGTACTTATGAAGAAGGACTAACTGCTGTTGAAGCAGGTGTAGACTTTGTCGGTACGACCTTGTCAGGCTACACATCCTACAGCCGTCAGGCAGATGGACCAGACTTGGAATTGATTCAGCAGCTGTGCGAGGCGGGGGTTGATGTTATCGCCGAAGGTAAGATTTACTTCCCAGAAGAGGCGAAAATCATTCATGATTTTGGTGTTCGAGGAATTGTTGTAGGTGGTGCGATTACGCGACCAAAGGAGATTACCCAGCGCTTTGTTGCAGCGGTCAATCCGATAAAATAGGGAACACATGTGAGAGGATGACGAATAGAAATGAGACATCCCATCACTGCAAAGTAACATTTAAAAAGAGGAGTTGACGCTATAGGAAAAAAGAAATAATAGGACACAGTCGTTATTCACTGTCCATAAAAGGACCTAATTAAAAGGAGAAAGAGAATGAAATTAAACAAGTTAATGTGTTCGTTGTTGGCAGGTGCTTCTATTCTATCACTAGCTGCCTGTGGCAATTCTGGTGCTAGTGCTGATAAAAAGGAAGCGGCTGATGGTTCAGCTAAAACAGAGATTACCTGGTGGGCCTTCCCGGTATTTACCCAGGAGAATGCAAGTGATGCAGTAGGAACATATGAAAAATCTATTATTGAAGCCTTTGAGAAAGCAAATCCAGATGTAACAGTCAAGTTAGAAACGATTGACTTCAAGTCTGGTCCAGAAAAGATTGTGACAGCGATTGAAGCAGGTACGGCTCCAGACGTACTCTTTGATGCACCAGGGCGGATTATCCAATACGGTAAAAACGGTAAATTGGCTGATTTAAATGATCTTTTCACCGATGAATTTGTCAAAGATGTAGCTAATGAGAATATTATCAATGCCAGCAAGGCAGGTGATACAGCTTACATGTATCCAATCAGTTCTGCCCCTTTCTACATGGCGATGAATAAGAAGATGTTGGAAGATGCTGGTGTAGCAGATCTTGTCAAAGAGGGTTGGACAACGGCTGATTTTGAAAAAGTATTGAAAGCCTTGAAAGATAAAGGGTATACCCCTGGTTCGCTCTTTGCGAGTGGTCAAGGTGGCGACCAAGGAACTCGTGCCTTTATTGCCAACCTCTATAGTGGTTCAGTAACAGATGAGGCAGTTAGCAAGTATACAACAGACGATGCGAAGTTCATCAAGGGTCTTGAAATGGCTTCTAGCTGGATTCAAGATGGTCTTCTATCAAATGGATCTCAATTTGACGGTGGAGCAGATATTCAAAACTTCGCGAATGGTCAAACTTCCTATACTATCCTCTGGGCACCTGCGCAAAATGGTATTCAAGGCAAACTCTTGGAAGCAAGTAAGGTAGAAGTGGTTGAGGTACCATTCCCATCTGATGAAGGAACCCCTGCCTTGGAATACTTGGTAAATGGTTTTGCCGTATTCAACAACAAAGATGACAAGAAAATTGAAGCGGCTAAGAAATTCGTCAAATTTATCGCAGATGATAAAGAGTGGGGACCAAAGAATGTGCAACGTACAGGTGCTTTCCCAGTTCGTACCTCATTTGGTAAATTGTACGATGACAAACGCATGGAAACAATCAGCTCTTGGACTCAATACTACTCACCATACTACAATACAATTGATGGCTTTGCTGAAATGAGAACACTCTGGTTCCCAATGTTGCAAGCTGTATCAAATGGAGATGAGAAAGCTGACGCTGCTTTGAAGACATTTACTGAAAAGGCAAATGAGACCATTCAAAAAGCAATGAAATAGTCAATCAGATAAGGTCCATGCCTGTCGGATTGATGTGAAGGGATGATGCAAGGGATTTTATTCTGCGCCCTTCTCATCCGGACAATGTATAATCCTCCCCCTTTCTCGTCCATTTTCCTTGAATGAAAAGGGGGATTATTTTATCAAAGCAAGGCGGAAATACCATTGAATATCGGTTTTTATGCCTTCTCATATCTTATATAAGAAGAGGTGTTTAATGTGAAAGTTAATAAAATAAGAATGAGAGAGACAATCATTTCCTATGCATTTTTAGCACCGGTCTTAGTGTTCTTTGCTATATTTGTATTAGCTCCGATGATCATGGGATTTGTTACCAGTTTCTTTGATTATTCGATGACAGCTTTTCAATTTGTTGGCTTAGAGAATTATAAGCGGATGTTTCAGGACCCTATATTTATCAAATCCTTGATAAATACAGTTATTATCGTGATTGGGTCTGTGCCGGTTGTGGTCTTTTTCTCCCTGTTTGTGGCGTCCCAGACCTACAGTCAAAATGTGGTGGCTCGTTCTTTCTATCGTTTCGTCTTTTTCCTTCCAGTTGTTACAGGTAGTGTTGCGGTGACAGTTGTATGGAAATGGATTTATGATCCGTTATCAGGGATTTTGAACTTCGTATTGAAGTCGAGTCACTTGATTGAACAAAATATCAGCTGGCTTGGAGACAAGAACTGGGCCTTGCTGGCTATCATTGTGATTCTTTTGATGACCTCTGTCGGTCAGCCGATTATTCTCTACATTGCTGCCATGGGGAATATTGATAATTCTCTTGTCGAAGCAGCTCGTGTAGACGGTGCAACAGAATTGCAGGTCTTTTGGCAAATCAAATGGCCAAGCCTATTGCCAACGACCCTCTATATTGCCATTATTACAACCATTAACTCTTTCCAATGTTTTGCGCTCATTCAGCTCCTAACATCGGGAGGACCAAACTACTCAACGAGTACCCTTATGTACTATCTGTATGAAAAAGCCTTCCAACTTTCTGAATACGGTTATGCCAATACCATGGGTGTCTTTCTTGCAGTCATGATTGCCCTTATCAGCTTTGCCCAATTCAAGATTCTTGGAAATGATGTGGAATACTAGGAGGAAAAATATGACAAAGAAAAAATTAACTCCATTTACAGTGATTTCAACCATCATTTTGCTCTTATTGACAGTGCTTTTCATCTTCCCATTTTACTGGATTTTGACAGGAGCCTTTAAGTCTCAGCCAGATACGATTGTCATCCCACCCCAGTGGTGGCCTAGCATGCCGACGCTGGAGAATTTTGAACGCTTGATTGTGCAAAATCCAGCCCTTCAATGGATGTGGAACAGTGTCTTTATCTCGCTGGCTACGATGCTTCTGGTCTGTGTGACCTCCTCTCTTGCAGGGTATGTATTGGCTAAGAAACGTTTCTACGGTCAACGGATTCTCTTTGCGCTATTCGTTGCAGCGATGGCCCTACCAAAACAGGTTGTCCTAGTACCCTTGGTACGGATTGTCAATTTCTTGGGTATCCATGATACGCTCGCTGCGGTTATCTTGCCACTTATCGGTTGGCCGTTTGGGGTCTTCCTCATGAAACAATTTAGTGAAAATATTCCAACTGAACTGTTGGAATCTGCTAAAATTGATGGCTGCGGTGAGATTCGGACCTTCTGGAGCGTTGCTTTTCCGATTGTCAAGCCAGGTTTTGCGGCACTCGCAATTTTTACCTTTATCAATTCTTGGAACGACTACTTTATGCAGTTAGTAATGTTGACATCCCGACAAAATCTGACGATCTCACTTGGTGTTGCTACCATGCAAGCCGAAATGGCAACAGATTACGGGCTTATCATGGCAGGAGCCGCAATGGCAGCTGTCCCAATCGTCGCTGTCTTTCTTATCTTCCAAAAATCATTCACCCAAGGAATCACCATGGGAGCTGTAAAAGGTTAGAATGGTGCAGCGCACCATTCTAAGTTGGAGATAGGCAGACCGTAGGTCTGTGTTCGTAACACAGCGGGAGCCTGTTTCAATCGGGCGATAATGCAAACTGAAGGTTTGTCACTTCCCCAGCAGGAGCAGCGTACCATTCTAAGTTGGAGATAGGCAGACCGTAGGTCTGTGTTCGTAACACAGTGGGAGCCTGTTTCAATCGGGCGCTAAGGCAAACTGAATGTTTGTCTCTTTCCCAGTAGGTGCAGTGCACCATTCTAAGTTGGAGATAGGCAGACCGTAGGTCTGTGTTCGTAACGCAGCGGTAGCCTGTTTCAATCGGGAGATAAGGCAAACTGAATGTTTGTCACTTCCCCAGCAGGTGCAGTGCACCATTCTAAGTTGGAGATAGGCAGACCGTAGGTCTGTGTTCGTAACCCAGCGGTAGCCTGTTTCAATCGGGCGATAAGGCAAACTGAATGTTTGTCCCTTCCCCAGCAGGAGCAGCGCACCATTCTAAGTTGGAGATAGGCAGACCGTAGGTCTGTGTTCGTAACACAGTGGGAGCCTGTTTCAATCGTGCGATAAGGCAAACTGAATGTTTGTCCCTTCCCCAGCAGGAGCAGCGCACCATTCTAAGTTGGAGATAGGCAGACCGTAGGTCTGTGTTCGTAACGCAGCGGTAGCCTGTTTCAATCGGGCGATAAGGCAAACTGAATGTTTGTCTCTTCCCCAGTAGGAGCAGCGCACCATTCTAAGTTGGAGATAGTATGGATTTACTTGCTATGTCATTAGGAAAATAAGGAGCGAAAGATGATTGTTGATCGATTGCAGAATCTAGGTCGGTATCGTGGGCTTCATCCGAATCTGGATCAAGCGATTCACTATCTGCTGACACATGATATAGCGAGCGTTGCTATCGGTAAGCATGTGATTGATGAGGATAGGGTATTCTTTTTTGTGCAGGAGAACCAGCTCAATCAAGAACCAGATGACCGTTTTGAATACCACAAGCGATATGCAGACATGCACTTTTTGTTAGAGGGACAAGAATTGATGTACCATGGTCAGAAAGTCAAAGAAGTGATCAAAGAGTACGATATGACGAGCGATATTGGCTTTGTTCGTTGTCATCTGACGACACCGCTTCATCTGACCGAGGATAGGATTGCTGTTTTTTTACCAAATGAGCCACATCAGCCGAATCTCTACGATGGGGCAGGTGAGTGTGTACGGAAATGTGTAGTAAAGGTACTAATAGACTAGAGGGGAGATAGAAAATGAGAAATAGAAGCGCCCAGTTGCTATCCTCCATTTTTAATACAGATAATTGGTTGATGAGAGTCTGTGAAAAAATATTGGATTTGGTCACGGTCAATCTCTTATTTCTACTTTCTTGTTTGCCTATTGTGACGATTGGAATTGCCAAAATTAGTCTTTATCGGACGGTGCGAGACATACGAGTTAATAGAGGGGTACGAGTGGTACATACGTATAGTAGCTCTTTTAAGAGAGAGTGGAGACAAGGACTTGTTTTAGGAAGTATGGAACTATTGGTGAGCGCTATTTGCTTGGTCAACCTCCTGCTCTTGCGTGGGCAGACTGCTCTGATGTTTCAGGGGATGAAGATAGCCGCCATGGGCCTTTTCTTCCTGCTGTTGATGGTTATGCTTTATACCTACCCCTTGGTAGCCCAGTATGAACAAAGTTTACCAGGACACCTACAAACGGCTTTTGTCATAGCAGGACTGAATTTTCTTTGGACATTTGGCATGATTGGTTTCTTTGGCCTGCTTGTCTTTTTATTGCTCGGTTCCAGCTGGACGATTGTCTTTGGAGGAATGTTCTTCTTGTTGATAGGATTTTCCAGCCTAGCCTACGCGCAATGGATTATTCTTGAGCCGATTTTTAGAAAATACGATGGATTGAAATAGAAGAAAGCTAGAATGTATACTCTTTAAACCAAATTAAGCGCACCTTGCCGTACGTCAGTACAGCTTTTGGCTAGCTTCCTAGTTTGCTTTCAGATTTTATTGAGTATGCCTCTAGTTGAATAGTGGAGAAATAAATGAGAAATTTAAAAAAATATCATGGGATCATCCCAGCCTTATATGCGTGTTATGATGAAAATGGAGAAGTCAGTCGCAAGGGTGTACGTAGTTTGACCGACTACTTTATTCAAAAAGGGGTGCAGGGTCTATACGTCAATGGTTCTTCTGGTGAGTGTATCTACCAAAGTGTAGCGGACCGTAAAATAGTTTTAGAAGAAGTCATGGCAGTAGCCAAGGGCAAATTAACCATCATTGCTCATGTGGCCTGCAATAATACCAGAGATAGTATCGAGTTGGCGCGCCATGCTGAAAGCCTCGGGGTAGATGCGATTGCGGCCATTCCCCCTATCTACTTCCGCCTGCCAGAATATGCCGTCGCCCAGTACTGGAACGATATGAGTGCAGCAGCCCCTCATACGGATTTTGTGATTTACAATATTCCCCAGTTGGCAGGTGTGGCCTTGACGCCGAGCCTCTATATGGAAATGTTAAAGAACGAACGGGTCATCGGGGTGAAAAACTCTTCTACGCCTGTGCAGGATATTCAAATCTTTGCAAGTCTCGGTGGTGATGACCACGTGGTGTTCAATGGTCCAGATGAACAATTCTTGGCAGGTCGCCTAATGGGGGCTGTCGGTGGTATTGGTGGTACCTATGGCGCTATGCCAGAACTCTTCCTCAGATTGAATCAGTTGATTGAAGATAAGGACTTGACCACAGCCAAGGAGCTTCAGTTTGCCATCAATGAGATTATCCAGCATTTGACAGCTGCGCGTGCCAATATGTACGCTGTCATCAAGGAAGTCTTGCGGCTGAACGAAGGCTTGGATTTGGGAGGGGTGCGCTCTCCATTGACACCAGTCAGTGAAGAGGATCGAGAAATAGTAGAAGCAGCGGCACGCTTGATTCGAGAAACGAAGGCCCGCTTTTTGGGAGCTAGCTAATACTCTTTAAAAGGTGTTGGCCTACCTGCAGAAAGAGAAGGAGAGGAAAAGCATGAGAAAATATGTTGCCATTGATATTGGTGGTACCAGTATCAAGTATGGTTTACTTGATGAAGAAGAGCGCTTACTCGAACACCATGAAATACCAACAGAGGCTCATCAAGGTGGAGCAGCGATTTTGAAAAAGGTGGCAGGTATTGTCTCACATTATCTAGACAAGGTTAGCCTTTCGGGGGTCTGCCTTTCCTCGGCAGGGATGGTCGACCCTGATAAGGGAGAAATTTTTTATGCTGGACCACAGATTCCCAACTATGCTGGCACCCAATTCAAAAAAGAGTTGGAAGCCCAATTTGGTATCCCTTGTGAAATTGAAAATGATGTGAATTGTGCGGGGCTTGCGGAAGTCATATCAGGCAGTGGGAAGGGGGCAAAGATTGCGGTTTGCTTGACAGTAGGGACAGGAATTGGAGGCTGTCTCGTATTGGAGAATCAAATTTTCCATGGTTTTAGCAATTCAGCCTGTGAAGTGGGCTACCTTCATTTGCCAGATGGCGCTTTCCAAGACGTGGCCTCAACGACTGCCTTGGTTCACTTTGTCGCTGAAGCACATGATGACGACATTGCGGAGTGGAATGGACGACGGATTTTCCGAGAATTGAAAGAAGGGAATCCATTCTGCCAGCAGGGAGTAGACCGCATGGTCCATTATTTGGCAAAAGGGATTGCGAATATCTGCTATGTAATCAACCCAGAGGTTGTCATTCTAGGAGGCGGTATCATGGCGCAGGAAGCGATTCTGAAACCGAAAATCGAAGAGGCATTAAAAGCCCAACTCGTATCGAGTATCGCAGATAAGACCAAGGTCACTTTTGCCCAGCATCAAAATACAGCAGGAATGCTTGGAGCCTACTATCATTTCAAACAAAGATACGAAGGTAGAAAAAAAGCGCCTGAACATAGTTAATACTCTTTAAAAATCAAAAGGATACTTCCTAGTCTACTTTTGATTTTGATTGAGTATAAAGTTAGTTTTCAGCTACTCATCGTTTGTTTTTTTCAAAATACAGTCAGTATTTCCTCAAAAGACAGCCGTGATTAGCGAGAAACTACCCCTTTTATGAAAGCGTTTTAATTACAAATGCAGGTTCTCGATAAAAATGAAAAAGTAAATCGAAAGACCAAGTCTACAGTAGAATGTAAAAAATAAAGGAGTAAATGAAAATGAACCATAAAAAGGAGCAGTTTTTGAACAAATTGTGTCATTATTCTGTTCGGAAAACCAGCCTCGGTGTAGGGTCGGTTTTAATTGGTATTTTTGTGGGAGCCAGCGTGGTTCCTATGCCGCAGGTAGTCGCTGCGGAAGAAGTACGGGTTCATGAGGCAGGGACTGAGGGTCTGGCTCATGAAACACATTTAGAGGAAGAAGCACCTGCAAATAGTCCAGAACGGGTATCTAATCCATCCGTATCAGATCATCCAGCGACTAGCAACGAGACGGAGTCCTCAAATTCAAATCCAGAGCTTGCTCAGCCAGTTGTACCAGAAAATGAAAGCGCTGTCTCTGTTCCGACAGCTGGGGAACAGAATGAATCACAGCCAAATCGAGTATCTGAACAAGGGGCAGGCTCCGATAAGCCGATGACGACTCCTGTAGAAGAAGCTGGAAATCGTCCACTAGCTCCAAATCCGAAAGAGGCTGAAGTAGAACCAACTCCTAGCCATTCAAAGGAGCAGTCCCTTCCTATAGCTGATAGGGCGGCTTCTGACAGTGCTGCTGCTCCGGTAGCGAACGAGGACCCTTTTGCAGGAAATGAGGTGCTCCGTTATGAAGGACTGTCTGTCAATGAGGGGAATGGAAATCGAATTGATATTAGTGGTGATTTAGGAACCTTGCGTACTCTTGAATCGGCAACCCTCTATATGGAGTACAAACAACTAAAGGAAAATCCTGGGTTCTACAATCTATTTTCAGTGTCTAGTTCGACCAATCGCAATGAGTATATTAGTCTATTTGTCTTTGACAATGGTGTCCCAGGGCTAGATGGTCATAATCAAGATACATCTGATTTATTCTACAGCCGAAATTATGTGAAAGGTCCGTTGAAACTAAAACCGCAAGAATGGAATGCGGTTGCTGTGACGATTGACCCAGCGACCAATAAGGTGCGTATGTATGTCAATGGGGTGTTAAATCGAACAGAAGCCCTGTCGAATGTCCGTTTTGTCAAAGATCTCCAGACCGCAGATAAGGTCCAGTTCGGTGCTACATCGCGGGGGACCAGTGGCAATCACTGGGGAAGTATCTTTGATATCCGCAATTTTACGGTCTATAATCGGGTCTTAAGTCCAGAAGAAATCGCAACACGTTCTGAACTGTTTAGTCGCTCCTCTCTTCCTGAAGAATCGACCACTGAGGGGCTGTCCGATCCGATCAAGGTGATGGCTTCAGGCTCACATGGAGGAAAAAATTTAGAAAATGTGGGCTACTATCGTATTCCTTCGCTATTGGTAACAGATAAGGGGACCCTTATTGCAGGGGCAGATGAGCGCCATGACACCTATAGTGACTGGGGCAATATTGATATGATTGTCAAACGAAGCACGGATGGCGGAAAGACATGGTCAAGAACGATTAAAATGCTCGATCTACAGACCAATCCAAATGCTGCGAATAAGGCGACAGGAACGGTTATGTCTATCGACATGGCGTTGGTACAGGATCCAGCCACTAAGAGGATTTTTTCTGTCTATGATGTTTTTCCAGAAATGCAAGGAGCCTTTGGTCTACCGAATGCACCACAAGAGCGCTATACAGAAATTGATGGTCAGCATTATCTAAATCTATTCAAGGAAGGAGAAGAGAGGCCTTACACTCTCCGCAATGGTAAGGTCTATGACCCAAATGGTCAGGAAACAGACTATAGGGTTGTGACTGAGAGCAAGACAGCTCCTTATAGAGAAATTGGGGATATTTATAAGGGAGAAGAAAAACTCGGTAATGTTTACTTCCAGACCAATAGTGGCAGTCCGTTTCGTGTCGCTAAAATGAACTATCTCTGGATGTCTTACAGCGATGATGATGGTCAGACCTGGTCTTCTCCTAGAGATATTACGCCAACGATTTCTAAATCTTGGATGAAGTTTCATGGGGTAGGTCCTGGTTCAGGTATCGTTCTTCATACAGGAGAACATGCGGGGCGTATTGTGATTCCGACCTACACGACGAACTTTACTTCCCATTTTAGCGGTTCTCAGTCCTCACGGGTTATTTATTCAGATGACCATGGCGAAACATGGCATCTTGGAAAAGCGGTGAATGACGGTCGTACTTTAGCAGACGGGACAGTCCTTCAAGCGGAAACGATGAATCACTCCAATCAGCAAAATACAGAGGCGAGCCTTGTCCAACTCAATAATGGTCATTTGCTAATCTTTATGCGTAATCTCAGTGGCAAGGTACAGATGGCTCGTAGTAGAGATGGTGGGGCGACTTGGCTGGATGGTCTGACGAAGTTTGAAGATGTCAATGATGTCTATGTGCAACTATCTGCGACCCATACGGTTCAAGACGGTCAAGAATATGTTATCTTGGTCAATGCAGATGGTTCGGGTCGGAATAACGGAAAAATCCGATTGGCTAGAGTAGAAGCGGATGGTTCCTTGACTTGGATAAAGCACAAGGAATTACAGTCTGGTAAATTCGCCTATAATTCCGTCAAACAGATTTCAGATAAGGAGTTCGGGGTTCTCTATGAGCATTCGGCTGGCAATGAGAATGACTATAATATTGTCTTTAGAAAATTTACATGGGACTATCTCTTGGATGAATCCAAGGTGACCATTACCGAAATTGAAAAGGTGAGCGATGAGGTGGTTCGGATTCGTTTAAGCCATCCAGTCTTAGCTGTTGGTCAACCAAATCTCACCCTATCAAATGGGAACAAGGCTCAATTCCTCACCCAGTCCGATCGCACGAACCTCTACTATAGTATCACTGCGGCAGAAGACTGGGGGAGTGAGATAACAGGGGTTGTAGATGGTGAGATTGTTCAGCTTAATCATCTTCCTGTGGAGATAGCTGGTCGCTTGGATCCGAAAAGAAGAGAAGAGACTCAGCCACCAGTTAGTGATATTCGTTTTGAAGAAAAATACGGTTCACGAATCAGTGAGGTTTTTGATACCGCTACTGAAGGAAATTCCTGGGTATTTGTGGGCGGTAAGAATGTTCAAAGTCGCTTTGATCAACAAGCAGGCATTCGAAACTTTGTTGGTCAATTTGAAGAGTATATCCGCTGGACAAAGAGTGCGAATGAGAATGGTCGTGAACGCTATGTCATCAATGCGGCTAAGGCAGGTAAGGACATAGCAGCGATTGATGAACAGTTTGAGAGCTTGGTGACAGCCTATAATCCACGTGTCGTTGACTACATGCTGGGAGAAGAGGACTATCAAAAAGGAGTAGACTATCTGGCTACCTTCAAAGAGAAACTACGTTCATTTATTGAAAAAGGGCTTGCTCTAAGAGAAGATGATGGTTTTGTAGTACTACAGTCGCCCCATGCCTTTAAGGATGTGTCTAAAAACGATCAAATAGCTCTGTATACGCAGGCGATGAAGGAAGTTCTCGCAGACTACTATACTGATCCACGTAGAAATCGTCTTGTGTTTGCTGACCACTACTACCATACGAATACGCCTGGATTCAAGGAAAACTTCCTGCAAGAAGATGCCTTGACGCCAAGAGGTGAAGGAGAGCTAGCTAGGCAGTTAAGCTACTTCACGATTAAGCGTACGGATGCCTTTCCTACATCCGAAGCGGACTTTAATTTACAGCCGATTCCACAAGCTAAGTCCTACCTGGATCTGGCGCCAGTTGCTAGGTATCAGAATGGTCAGTTAGAGGTAACTGTACCGGAGGTGGACGGTGTGACGGAGTGGAGCTACACCCTACTGGTTGGTGCAAGGCAGATTGCTGACAAGGGATTAGGAAACCAATTTACGATTACGGGCTTGGAAGATGGACAAACGTATGAATTGATTGTGAAAAGTGCAGATGGTAGCAAGCAGTTAGCTGTCGTTGGAGGAACTTTAGTTGACCAAGAAGCAGCTGATAAGGTTTCATGGGCAAATGAACAGAATCAAGATATTCAAGATAAGTTGGCAGGTACGAAGCCTTTGACATGGTTGTTTATGGGGGATTCCATTACACATGGGGCTTTGTGGACAAAAGGATATGACAGTGTCCCACAATTATTTGAGAAATATCTGTTACAAGATTTGCATCGCGAGAATGACGTCGTCATCAACACAGCCGTATCGGGAGCTACTAGTGAGGATACTGTTCGTCGCTTAGAAAGCCGTTTGGAGCAATACCAACCGGATGTCGTCGTTGTGATGTTGGGAGCAAATGACAGCCTGACGGTTACTCCAGAGAAGTTTAAGGAAAACTTGCAGACAATCGTGAATAGGGCGAAACTTAAAAATGCCAGTGTTATCTTTAGGACGCCAACACCAACGAAAATTACTGCACGTTCTGCGAATCTTCCAGCTTTAATTGAGAAGATGAGGGAAGTAGCAGAGGAAAATCGAATCCTCTTGGTTGATCAATATACGCCTCTAAATGACCTTCTGACTAGTACACCATACCTATGGGAACCTAAGTATACTTACATGGCAGACAGTCCAGCCCTGCATCCAGGAGCAAATGGTCAGGCTTATCTGAATAGTTTGCTGATCGGGGCTATCGGTAATGTTCCTTATGCTAGCAGTCTTGGTAACCTAGCCTATCAGGTGGACAGGGTCGAGCATTATCATAGTCATAAGCCGGAGTTTGTCTTGCACAAGGACCGAGTTGAAGTTGACTTGGATAAGATAGCAGAGGCAATAGGGCTGCCTCTAGCCGATATTCTCGTGTCTGTTCATAAAGATGGAAGCGATAAGGTTGTAGAGGTAGGAGGCATTGCTGGCAAGGTTTCCTCAGGGCGTTTGGACGAGGGGAGCGATTACTATCTTGTGGTAAGAGCAAGAGAGTCAAATACTCCTATCACCCATCTACTGCGACGAAACTACTTCAGTTTAGGAGATAAGTTGGCAGAAAACGTACCGACTCTAGAGCGTCTCATTGACGATGAACTGCTCCGTCATACCTTGCTGGATACAGGGGTAGAGTATACAGCTCCGACAGTAGAGCGGTATAAGAATGCTCTAGCAGCCCTCCGTTTAGCCAAGGCGGATCAGTTGCCAAAAGAAGAAGTAGAAGCCTTGATTCAAGAGGTTTACCAAGCACGGGATGCCTTGATGGAAAAGAGAAACAAGCTGGGTGTAGGCGATTTTGCAGATATGGCAGCAGCTGCCCAACCTGGCGAAGAGATTGCTAGAGCCTTCGATAATAGTTCAGATAGTTTGTGGCATTCTCCTTGGAGTGGCAATTTCCGGAATCAAAAGATTCAGCTCCGTTTACAGGCGCCTGTGGAGTTAACTCATTTTGAATACGTTCCGCGACAAAGTGGTTCAAATGGACGCTTTAAATCTGGAATTTTAAAAGTGACGGATACAGCAGGTCAGGTTCATGAGTTTCCATTTAGTAACTGGGCAGATACGAGCGATACGAAGGTAATTCGTTTCCCAGAGGGGCTAGTAGCAACTGCTTTGGAGCTGATTATGAATGAATCCCATGGTTCACCAGCCAATCAATTTGGATCAGCAGCAGAGCTTCGCTTTGTATCGAAAGTCTATCCAGATCCTGTTTTAGATGAAGAACCGTATCAAACAGCCTTAGCAAATGTTAAGAAGAGAAAGAGTGACGAAGCCAAGCGGGGAATTGCGATGGTGGAAGCTCTTCATTACGAATTGGCTACCCATCACTTGTTAACAGACACGGTGTTAGCGAATCTCATCGAACGATTGAATGCTGTTCGATCAGATCCAATCATGGATTGGTTTGCAGATGAGCATGGTGACTTGGATAAGGATGGCGATATTGATGAGGAGGATGTTCGTGCTTGGTTACGAGATGAAACGAAGCCTTTAGGACCGCATGCTAAAGAAACGGCTCAAACACATGTCCTTTCCTTTGAAACTATTCGTCGAGAGAATGCTGAGCTGCCACTTGGGACGGAGCGAGTGATTCAGGTGGGCAGACAAGGAGAGCGGGTGGTTAAGATTCGCACCCTTAAGCTAGCGGATCGTGAGTTGGAAGAGATTGCTTCAGATATGGTGACTCTCCCTGCACTTGCAGAAATTATCGAAGTAGGAACCAAGGAAATTGCGCCGACCATCTCTTATCGAGAGGAAAAGCAAATTATAGAAGTTCCGTTTGAAATTTTGCGTAAAATCCATCCAGATTTACCTCAAGGGGTGGAGCGTGTGATTCAAACAGGAGAAGTGGGAGAAAAAATCGTCACGATTAGAATTACAACCGTGGATGGAGTCGAGCAGAGAGAGATTATCTCAGAAGAGGATATTAAGATTGTTCGACACCAAATTGTCGAAGTTGGTAGCAAGCGACAACCAGACATGAATTTACTGTCAACGAAAGAGGTTCCGACTAAGGATATGCAAGATCCGGCGCCAGCCCTCATTTCAAAGGAGCAAGTTCCTGTTAAGGATAAACAATTACCAAGGACTGCTGGTAAATCAGGAGTTAACGGAGGTATCTGGGGGACTGTTTGCCTTGGGCGCTTCCTATGGTCTGGTCAAAACTTCCAAGAGAAAGAAACGGTAGTTTTAGGGGCATCGTAAGATAGTCGATAAGGTCAGACCCGTATTGGCTACTCACATTCAGAACGTTTTTATTGAGTATTTGCTACTGAATGGCTAGCAGGACTCCTTATTCAGTAGAGTGTTCTGGGGATTTTGAGAGAGTTGGACATTCTTCATTTGCACAGCTAATACTACATGTACTTATAATCCCTGTCAGTTATCGGAGGTCAGGAAAGAGATGATTGTATCGCACCGAGCGTCATTATCTCTTTTCTGAACTTTTAGTCCGAACTCAATTACACAAGATACAAAGCCTGTGTTCATTTCCCCGGACTCTTAACCAAGTATCTTTTTGGTGTGTAAAGAGTATGAGTATAGGTGGGAGGGGAAGGCTGGTAGGGAGAGAATCACTTGAAGCTGATTGTTATATAGTGGAGAGTTGTCCGTATTTCTACTTGAAAAAATAGAGAACGAGATAGAAAAAAGAAAGGAAAGAGCGATGGTATCATTGGAGAAAAATGTGATTCCGACAATAGAAGCAGTTTATAGTAATTTTACGCACATTGAGCGCAAGATTGCCGATTATTTTCTCTCAGAAGCTGTTGAGACGGATGATTTATCTGCTAAAGCGGTGTCTGAAAAGCTCTATGTTTCTCTACCGTCTCTGACGCGCTTTTCCCAGAAATGTGGTTTTACAGGCTATCGGCAGTTTGTCTATGCTTTTCAAGAAGTCAGTGCTAGTGCAGATTCGTCCCACGTTAATCGCAATTTGACCAGGCATGTCTTGTCAGACTACGGTGAACTTCTGAATAAGACCTATTCGCTCATTGATGAAGAGCAATTTGTTCGTGTTGGGCATCTTTTAAACAATGCCAAACGGGTCTATATCTATGGTCAGGGAAGTTCTGGATTGGTGGCACGTGAGATTGAATTTCGTTTTATGCGACTCGGTATGGCCTGTAAGGCAGTGACGGATGACCACATGATTCGGATGAACCATGTAACCTTAAATGAGGAGTGTCTCGTTATTGGCATTTCTGTGTCGGGTGAATCCTTGAGTATTATCAATGCCGTTCGAGACGCGCGTGCTACAGGAGCTAGCACGGTCCTCTTGACATCTAAAAATCGGCAGGAGTTACGGGATACTTGCGATGAGTTGGTACTCGTAGCCATCAAGAAAAATCTTGCCCAAGGTACGATTATATCCCCTCAATTTCCGGTGCTTGTTGTCATTGATATTTTCTATGCCTACTATATTGATTTGGACCGAGACGCTCGTCATCAATTATTCACCAATACGCTGTCAGCCTTGCAAGTAATGGAAGAACGAGACGAAGATGGGGATTGAAACAGTTCGGTGAACTGTTTCAACTGGTCACCTAGAAATACGAGAGTGACCACAGAAGTTCGGTGAACTGTTTCAACTGGTCACCTAGAAATACGAGAGTGACCACAGAAGTTCGGTGAACTGTTTCAACTGGTCACCTAGAAATACGAGAGTGACCACAGAAGTTCGGTGAACTGTTTCAACTGGTCACCTAGAAATACGAGAGTGACCACAGAAGTTCGGTGAACTGTTTCAACTGGTCACCTAGAAATACGAGAGTGACCACAGAAGTTCGGTGAACTGTTTCAACTGGTCACCTAGAAATACGAGAGTGACCACAGAAGTTCGGTGAACTGTTTCAACTGGTCACCTAAAAATACGAGAGTGACCACAGAAGTTCGGTACCAAAAATACCCAAGCGAGACTAGCTTTCACAACCGATAATTGTGAAAGCTAGTCTATTTTTAATGTTTATGGAGCATAGAAGGAATAACGCCTGTCGACAGTCTATTGGCTATTGATAGCGCCATTCAGTATGTTTTCGAGAGTACAAATGGAAACGGCAGACTTTCACTAGGAAGCCTAAAAGCCCCCTTAAGTGGACGAAGTAAGGCGGGTATGATATACTAGGGCTACTTTACTAACGATAGACGGGGGAAGTGCGCGTGCAAATGGTAGATTGGATCGTTCGGTATCAGAAGCAACTGATGGTGGGGCTGTTCTTGTGTTTGGCCTTGGTGTCAGTATTTGTCCTAGCGGATTTTCAGCCTATTCTAAAGATGAATGCCCAGTCAATCTTGTCCTTAGATGAGAAAAAAGAAACGGTCCTTACTTTAACGGCTCTGACGGGGACAACCTCAACTGCCATTACCCTGATTCCTGGTGATGTCGGTACTCCTCTAGCAGAAAATATCGCTGATTTGGCGGACTATCTCCTCATCGTATACGCAGGTATTTGGTTGCAAAAATATTTGCTGTCCATTACCAGTATCGTGGTATTCAAATGGCTCATTCCAGCAGCCTGCATCTTGTTTGCAGGAAATGTCTATCTGAAAAGGGAGGGACTCAAACAGCTGGCGGTGCGCCTGTCTCTCTTTGCAACAGTTATTTTGTTCATCATCCCGACTAGCGTTTTGGTATCAAATAAGATTGAGTCAACCTATCAAGCCTCTATTCATCAGACCATCGCAGCTGCCCAGGAAGTGTCAGAAACGGCATCAGAGCAAAGTAGCGAAAGTTCTCTCTGGGAAAAGGTGACAGGAGCAGCTCGGGGGCTATTGGAGAAATTTGAGACAGCTTTTAGCAATATGGTGGATGCGGTGGCGGTGTTGATTGTGACGACCTGTGTCATTCCGATCCTGGTGTTTGCTTTCTTTATCTGGCTGTGCAACATCATCTTTGGCACGCGCCTGACAACTTCTATGCCTCAAAAACGAATGCTAGGGAGGGTGATTCGCAAGTAATCCCCACATGATAAGTTGTGATAGAAGAATTGTGAAAAACCGGATTTTCATCTGGTTTTTTCTTAGATTCATTCAATTTTCTGACAAATTATGATAGAATGGAAAAAAAGAGTTTGAGGATAAGACATGACATTAGTATACCAATCAACACGCGATGAGAAGAATACCGTAACAGCTAGTCAAGCGATTTTGCAAGGGTTGGCAACAGACGGAGGTCTATTCACTCCGTTGACCTATCCGAAAGTAGCCTTGGACTTTGACCGCTTGAAAGAGATGTCCTATCAAGAAGTAGCCAAATTAATTTTAGGGGCCTTTTTGGATGACTTTACACCAGAGGAGCTGGACCGCTGTATTAGTAAGGCCTATGATAGCAAATTTGACGATGAGCGGATTGCACCTCTTGTAAAACTGGATGGTCAGTACAATCTAGAATTATTTCACGGTTCAACGATTGCCTTCAAAGATATGGCTTTGTCTATCCTGCCTTACTTGATGACAACAGCAGCTAAGAAACATGGCTTGGAAAATAAAATCGTCATTTTGACTGCGACGTCTGGAGATACTGGAAAGGCAGCCATGGCTGGTTTTGCAGATGTCCCTGGTACAGAGATTATCGTCTTTTATCCAAAGGATGGCGTCAGCAAGGTGCAGGAATTACAGATGACCACTCAAACAGGGGAGAATACTCACGTGGTGGCCATTGACGGGAACTTTGACGATGCTCAGACCAATGTCAAGAAAATGTTTAATGACGAGTGCTTGCGGGCCAAATTAGAGCATAAACAGTTGCAGTTTTCATCTGCTAATTCGATGAACATTGGACGCCTTGTGCCACAGATTGTCTACTATGTCTATGCCTATGCGCAGTTGGTCAAAGATGGGGAGATTGTAGCGGGGGAGCTGGTCAACTTCACTGTTCCAACAGGGAATTTTGGGAATATCCTAGCGGCCTTCTATGCTAAGCAGATTGGCCTACCGATTGGGAAATTGATTTGTGCTTCCAATGAAAACAATGTCTTGACAGATTTCTTCCAGACCAAGGTCTATGACAAGAAGCGCTCTTTTAAGGTGACGACGAGTCCTTCGATGGATATTCTTGTATCCTCAAACTTGGAGCGCCTGATTTTCCATCTTTTAGGAAATGATGCAGCCAAAACAGCTGAGTTGATGGCAGCCTTGGCGGTAGATGGTCAGTATGAGGTACAGCCGGTAGATGAGGCTCTGTTTGGCCTGTTTGCAGCAGGGTGGGCGACTGAAGAAGAGACGGCTCAGGAAATCAAACGTGTCTATGATCATTCTCGGTATATTGAGGATCCACACACAGCAGTAGCGTCCAGTGTTTACCAAAAATATATAGCTGATACGAAGGATGCGACAAAGACGGTGATAGCTTCGACAGCTAGCCCTTATAAATTTCCAGTAGTTGCAGTTGAAGCGGTGACAGGAGAGACTGGCTGGAGTGATTTTGCGGCGCTTGAGCAGTTGCAGAACCTGTCAGGTGTGGGACTTCCGCAGGCAGTGAATGGCTTAGAAACAGCTCCAGTTCGTCATCGTACCGTCGTTGCAGCTGAGGATATGCAGGCAGAAGTTGAACGCTATCTAGGATTGTAAACAGGAAAATCATAAAGGTACAAAGGACGTCAAAAAGCGATTGTACCTGAACGAGGCAACTCTCCACTGGAGGGAGGCTTCCGTGCAAGAAAAAGAAGGAGGGAGCTTTTTAAGCTCCTTTATGATATGGTAGATTATCGAAAAATAATGCAAATTGCCCTACCAGCGATGGCGGAAAATATATTACAGATGCTCATGGGCATGGTGGACGGCTACCTTGTGGCTAGCCTTGGCTTGGTAGCTATTTCAGGTGTATCGGTAGCAGGTAATATCATCGCCATCTATCAAGCGATTTTTATTGCGCTGGGAGCGGCTATTTCAAGTGTCTTGGCACGTAGCAGAGGAGCAGGTGATGAGGAAAGCCAAGCCCGTCATGCGACAGAGGCTCTGAAGGTCACGCTCCTTCTAGGTCTTGGCCTGGGTCTTATTTCAATCCTCTTTGGTCCTACTATCTTGCGTCTGTTAGGGACAGAGGCGGCAGTAGCAGAAGCAGGAGCTCTCTTTCTGGCTA
This sequence comes from Streptococcus azizii, assembly GCF_001984715.1. Taxonomy (GTDB): domain Bacteria; phylum Bacillota; class Bacilli; order Lactobacillales; family Streptococcaceae; genus Streptococcus; species Streptococcus azizii. The sequence goes on along the minus strand of NZ_MSPR01000001.1, from coordinate 142,198 downwards.
TTGTAGGTGGGACCATTGTTTTGTTGGGCTTTATGACGAGTTTGGGTGCCTTGGTGCGAACGACCGGCAACCCCCGTCTTCCTATGTATATCAGTCTTTTAAGCAACTTGCTCAATGCCGTGTTCTCTAGTCTCTTTATCTTTGGCTTTCACTGGGGGATTGTTGGTGTAGCTTTAGGAACTGTTCTAGCACGTTTGGTTGGAGTCATAGTCTTATGGAACAGGCTCTCCATTTCTTTTGCTAGACCAGACTGGGGCTTGGATAAGGAGCTACTGGGTCTGTCCTTGCCTGCCGCAGGGGAACGGCTCATGATGCGAGCAGGAGATGTGGTGGTGATTGCGCTTGTCGTGCATTTTGGAACAGGAGCAGTGGCTGGAAATGCGATCGGTGAAGTCCTGACCCAGTTTAACTACATGCCTGCCTTTGGGATTGCAACGGCGACGGTTCTCATGGTAGCGCATAGCTTGGGACAAGGAAAAGCAGAGGAAATAGATCAGATTGCGAAAAAGACCTATTGGCTTGCGGTGGGCTTGATGTTGCCAGTGGCTGTATTGATGTATGTGTTAGGTAGCGCCTTGACCCGCCTATATACACAAGATAGCACTGCCGTTGCAGCCAGCCTTTTGGTTATTCTCTTCTCACTTCTTGGCGTCCCCTTTACAGCTGGGACAGTCATCTATACGGCTGTGTGGCAAGGCTTAGGAAATGGGAAACTCCCTTTTTATGCAACGGCGATTGGCATGTGGGGAATTCGGATTGGGATAGGCTACTTGCTTGGGATCGTTTTAAGATTTGGCCTGCCGGGTATTTGGGCAGGCACGCTTCTAGACAATGCCTTTCGCTGGATCTTCTTACTAGCCCTCTATCATCACCGTAAAAAAAGGTCTGTATAAGCTAGACTGCTCCATTATTTTTGTGATTGTGCTGATGACGAGTGTTTCAGAGTAGTAATGGCTTGTATACATGATCATCGAGATGGATTCTTTGGCATGATTTGTTCAAATCATGTTTCTAAAAATAGCCTCTCAAGGCTGAAAGAATGTGGTATACTATTGATAATGAACACAATAAAAAATACTTCAAGAACATTACAACCTTTTACGAAATGGACTGGCGGAAAACGACAATTACTCCCTGTTATTAAATCGTTTATGCCAGAGTCTTATCATCATTATTTTGAGCCATTTATTGGTGGGGGAGCCTTGTTTTTTGATTTGGCACCCAAGACGGCCTACATCAATGATTTTAATAGTGAGCTAATAAATTGTTACCAACAGATAAAAGATAATCCAGATGAGTTAGTCGCATTATTAACCCAGCATCAAGAGAATAATGCGAAAGAATATTATCTAGAGTTGCGTTCTGCTGACAGGGATGGGCGGATTGATAATATGTCACCTGTTGAACGTTCTGCGCGTATCATGTATATGCTGCGGGTTGATTTCAATGGCTTATATCGTGTCAATTCTAAGAATCAGTTTAATGTTCCCTACGGTCGCTATAAGAATCCTAAAATTGTCGACGTTGATTTAATAATGACCATTTCAAAGTACCTTAACGAAAACAACATTCATATTTTGAACGGGGATTTTGAAACAGCAGTTCAAGCGGTCCAGGCAAGAGATTTTGTTTATTTCGACCCTCCCTATATTCCCCTTTCTGAGACGAGTGCTTTTACTTCTTATACTCATGAGGGATTCTCCTATGAAGACCAAGTCCGATTGCGGGATACTTTTAAAATGTTATCTAAAAAAGGTGCGTTTGTCATGTTATCAAATTCTTCTAGTCCATTAGTTGAAGAATTATATCAAGATTTTAATATCCATGAGGTAGAAGTCACTCGAACAAACGGTGCTAAAACCTCTAGTCGTAGGAAAATATCGGAAATTCTCGTAACTAATTATGAAAAATAACGAATATAAGTATGGGGGAGTTTTAATGACTGAGCCATACTATAATAAAGGAAATTCCATTCTTGTTCATGCGGATACTTTCGAGTTTTTATCAAAAATGAAAGGTGAGAGTATTGATATGATTTTTGCAGATCCGCCGTATTTTTTAAGTAATGGAGGAATTTCTAACTCTGGAGGGAAAGTTGTTACAGTTGATAAAGGCTGCTGGGATAAGGTGGACTCGTTAGAAGAAAAGCATGACTTTAATCGAAAATGGATAAATTTGTGTAAAAAAGTTTTGAAGCCAAATGGCACCATCTGGATTTCTGGGAGTTTCCATAATATATATTCGGTTGGTATGGCTCTAGAGCAAGAAGGATTTAAAATTCTTAACAATATCACTTGGCAAAAGACTAATCCGGCTCCTAATCTATCCTGTCGTTATTTTACGCATTCAACTGAAACGATTTTGTGGGCTCGAAAAAATGATAAAAAAGCTCGTCACTACTATAACTATGCTTTAATGAAAGAATTGAATGATGGCAAGCAAATGAAAGATGTCTGGACGGGTTCACTTACGAAACAATCAGAAAAATGGGCTGGCAAGCATCCTACCCAAAAACCAGAGTATCTTCTAGAGCGAATTATATTGGCTTCAACTCAAAAAAACGATTGTATTTTAGACCCGTTCGTAGGAAGTGGAACAACTGGTGTCGTAGCTAAGAGATTAGGTAGAAAATTTATAGGAATAGATGCTGAGGAAGATTTTTTGAAAATAGCGAAAAGAAGATTGGAGAAAGAGGATGAAGGAGACTAGAGATTTTGAAGAATGGTTGTCCACGATGACAGATACTGTAGCTGATTGGACTTACTATACAGATTTTAAAAAAGTATATAAAAATGTTGAATCCATAAAAATCCCATTAAACATCATGAATAGTTTAATTGGAAGTGCTAACATTAGGGAGGAGTTCCTGACATTATTATCAGGTTATCCTGAGATTTTAAAAGTTATTCCGATTATTATTGCAAAACGTCTAAAAGATTTGATAATTGTAAAAGATGCTGAAAAAGATTTCTATTTTAATTTTAAAAAACGAGAGTACTCCGATGAAGAATATGCAGATTTTTTAGAAAAATCAGGGATATTTGACTTATTACAAAATCATTTAATATCTAACCTGGTTGACTATGTGACAGGTGTTGAAGTAGGGATGGATACCAACGGTCGTAAAAATCGTACAGGTCATGCTATGGAGAATATCGTTCAAAGTTATCTTGAGGCAGAGGGATATACTATAGGGGAAAATCTTTTCAAAGAAATTTATCAAGATGATGTTGAGCGACTATTTTCTGTAGATTTATCTGCGATTACTCATGAGGGAAACACTTCTAAACGATTTGATTTTGTTATTAAGACTGAAAATACTTTATATTTAGTGGAAGTTAATTTTTATTCTAGTGGTGGTTCAAAGTTGAACGAGACCGCCCGTTCCTATAAGATGATTACAGAAGAAACCAAGAGGATTCATAATGTTGAATTTATGTGGTTTACCGATGGTAAGGGGTGGAATAGTGCAAAAAAGAATTTACGGGAAACTTTTGATGTCTTGCCACTTTTATATAATATTAACGATTTAAAAAATAATATTTTAAAGACTTTAAAGTAGCTAAAGTTGCAAAAGAATAAAACGGTTTTGTGCAGTAATATTACGATGCGCTCCTCCTAGTCGGTAAATAGTGAGAATCCGAGCATTTTCATTAGAGACTAGAGGGGCGTTTTCCTATATCCAAAAAGCCAATACATAAATGCAACCTCTTCCTACCCAAAAAATGTTTGGTTTTTGCTTAGATTTGCCATGGAATCTTTCATCAAACTATACAGTGAGGATGCTTTGTGCTACAATGATGTAGTCATTTGGTTTATCTTCTATTACTTCGACGAGTGAAAAGCTCCAGTGGAGGTTTTCAGTCTACCACCTGTCATTAAAAAGTGGTGGTTTGAAACTCCGTTTCCCTATTTTCAACTTTGCCCACTTCGCTCTCGAATTTCTAGGCTCAGGCTGAAACAGTTCACCGAACTGTTTCACTCCCCCAGATTATTGGGACTCGCTTTGCTGTACTCTACGATTGTTATTGGCTATCGTCAGTATGATGTCCAACCTTCAACAGCCTAATGACTGTTGAAGTAGCCTGCAGCCCGTTGCATAGTACTACAAGTAAACGAAAAGACTATAAATATAAAGCACTCTTTGATGGCGAGGAGTTCGATGACTATAATGAAGTGTGAGGAATAAAGGATGAAAGCAATTATTACAGTTGTTGGAAAGGACAAAACAGGGATTGTAGCTGGTGTATCTGCCAAGATTGCCGAGTTAGGACTGAACATTGATGATATCTCCCAGACAGTTCTGGATGAATTTTTCACCATGATGGCGGTTGTATCTAGCGATGAGAAGCAAGATTTTACTGCCTTGCGCAGTGAATTTGACAGCTTTGGTGAGACCTTGAATGTCAAGATTAACATTCAAAGTGCAGCGATTTTTGAAGCCATGTATAACATCTAAGAGGTAGGATATGGATATTAGACAAGTGACAGAAACCATTGCCATGATCGAGGAGCAAAACTTTGATATTCGGACCATTACCATGGGAATCTCTCTCCTTGATTGTATGGATACGGATATTGAGCGAGTAGCAGAGAAAGTTTACCAAAAAATTACGACCAAAGCACGTGAGCTAGTTGTAGTCGGAGATGAGATTGCTGCTGAGTTAGGTATCCCCATCGTTAACAAGAGGGTCAGTGTGACTCCCATCGCCTTGATTGGTGCAGCGACGGATGCCCCAGACTATGTCCCCTTAGCCAAGGCGCTTGATCGTGCAGCCAAAGAAATTGGTGTTGACTTCATCGGTGGTTTTTCTGCCTTGGTGCAAAAAGGCTACCAAAAAGGAGATGAGATTTTAATCAATTCGATTCCTCGCGCCCTAGCCGAGACGGATAAGGTTTGCTCTTCGGTTAATATCGGCTCGACCAAGACAGGTATCAATATGACGGCCGTAGGCGATATGGGGCGGATTATCAAGGAGACAGCGGAACTTTCTGAAATGGGGGCTGCGAAACTAGTCGTCTTTGCCAATGCAGTAGAGGATAACCCTTTTATGGCAGGGGCTTTCCACGGGGTTGGTGAAGCAGATGTCGTTATCAACGTTGGCGTATCAGGGCCTGGTGTGGTCAAACGGGCTCTTGAAAAAGTGCGTGGAGAGAGCTTTGATGTGGTTGCTGAAACGGTCAAAAAGACAGCCTTTAAAATCACTCGTATCGGTCAATTAGTCGGTCAAATGGCGAGTGAGCGTCTCGGAGTCAAGTTTGGAATCGTTGATTTGAGTCTTGCTCCGACTCCTGCTGTTGGTGATTCTGTGGCACGGGTCTTGGAGGAGATGGGGCTTGAAACGGTCGGAACGCATGGGACAACGGCGGCCTTGGCTCTTTTAAATGATCAAGTAAAAAAAGGTGGAGTGATGGCCTGCAATCAAGTCGGTGGTCTTTCAGGGGCTTTTATCCCAGTTTCTGAGGACGAGGGGATGATTGCAGCTGTTCAGTCTGGTTCGCTTAACCTGGAAAAATTAGAAGCGATGACGGCAATTTGTTCGGTAGGATTAGACATGATCGCTATCCCAGAAGCGACCCCGGCAGAAACAATCGCCGCTATGATTGCAGATGAGGCAGCCATTGGAGTGATCAATCAGAAAACCACAGCAGTAAGGATTATCCCGAGGGGAAAAGAAGGGGATATGATTGAATTTGGTGGCTTGCTCGGAACGGCTCCGGTTATGAAAGTAAATCCAGCTTCCTCTGCGGCCTTTATCGCACGTGGTGGACAGATTCCAGCGCCAATCCACAGTTTTAAGAATTAGAGAAGCAGGAAACGATTGTCTTAGACGGTCGTTTTTTGATATAATAGAGAAAAATAAGGAGAAGTGCAAATGGCAGAAACAAGATTATACATAGCCCGCCATGGAAAGACCATGTTCAATACGATTGGTCGTATTCAAGGCTGGTGTGATACTCCCTTGACGAAAATAGGCGAAGAGGGGATTCGTGAGTTAGGACTTGGTTTGAAAGAAGCTGATTTGGAATTTAAGCTAGCCGTATCAAGCGACTTGGGAAGAACGGTGCAGACGATTACCATCGCCCAAAGAGAACTAGGTATTCTTGGAAAAATTCCTTACTACCAAGACAAGCGGATTCGCGAATGGTGCTTTGGTAGCTTTGAAGGGATGTATGATGGGGAATTGTTTAACGGAGTTTTACCACGGATTAGCGGAATTGTTGATGCAAGTACCATGTCCTTTGCCGAGATTGCAGCAGGTGTCTACGAAGCGGACTCAGCGAATTGGTCCGAACCTTGGGAAGTTTTGAAAGAGCGTATTTTGAGTGGCTTTGAAAGCATTGCAATAGATCTTGAAAAGCAAGGGGGAGGAAATGCCTTGGTCGTGAGTCATGGGATGACCATTGCTACGCTAGTTCACTTACTGGCGCCAGATCGTCCGACAAATTTAGCACTAGATAATGGGTCTATTACCGTATTGAAGTATGAAAATGGTCAATTTGGCATTGAAGCAGTTGGAGACCTCTCCTATCGACGCATTGGGGCAGAATTGCTCAAAAAGAATAGTTGATGATAAAGTAAGGGAGTCGCCTGAACCGATTATGTTATAGAGCAAGAGTGGGGAAGTCTTTGTCCAAAGATGTTGAGACTTCTTCGCTCTTTTCATGTTCTTTGATAATCAAAGGCGAACGAGGGAGCTAGGTGAACTCTGTGTGAAAAGATGGGTAGCTGTAATTGTCTAAAGCCGAAACAGTGGTCATCTTTTTTCTTGACAACTGTATCGAAGTGCGATATACTTTGTATCGAAGTTCGATGTATCGTACTGCAAGGAGGACGAATATGGAGGAAAAAATCAGGCGAATCTATCTTCCGATGACAGAGACAGCATTTTATATTTTGTTTGCCTTGCAGGAAGAACGACATGGTTATGATATTACCCAAAAGACCAAAGAAGTGACTGGAGGTCAGGTAGTGATTAGTCCGGGAACCATGTATGGCACTCTTTCTAAGATGGAAAAAGATGGCTTGATTGCCTTTGTTCGTGAGGAAGAAAAGCGCAAGCTCTATCTGATAACGGAATTGGGGCAAGAGGTTTTAGAGATTGAAAGAGCTAGAATTGAGCGTCTTTATCGAAATAGCCGAGGCGAGAAATATGACTAGCACAAATGGAGAGAAATTGATGTCCCGTCAAGCAGTGGATCCTCTTTCCGTGTTGGCAAAAGCGAGAGTGGTACAGGTGTCAACTAGCTATATGAAAGGACTTGAAAGGAGCTAGGATATGAAAAAAGAAGTGAAACTTTTCTTCATTACGGACTTTGAAAAAGAGGAAGCCTACTTGGCAGATATGCACCGCAGGGGCTGGAAATTGAAGGCAATACGGTTTTTCTGTCTCTTTCTATTTGAGCCTTGCAGACCAGAAGAAGTTGCTTATCGTCTGGATTTTAAGCCAAACTTGGGTGAGGACAGGGAGATTTATCATCAACTCTATGCAGATTATGGTTGGGAGTATGTCTGTGCCTGCAACAATTTTGCCTATTTCCGCAAATTGCGAACAGCTGGGGAGGAAGCCGACATCTACAGCGATAGACAGACAAAGTTGGAGATGATTGGTAGAATTTTTAAACGTCGCTTTCTATTATTAGTGTCCATGGGGGTCGTTATCTTTTGGAAGGCCCTTAGAAGTAGGGGCGATCTTTTCTCACCAGCATGGATAGTACTGTCAATCGTCTATTGTTTCTTAATTTTTTACTGTGGCATTGGATTTTATAAATTGAAAAACCAGTATGCGAAAGGAGAATTGAGATGAACAATGACCAGCGAAAAAGAGCTACTATCGCAGTATTGCCCATCTTATGTATCAATTTTGGGATGAATCTGCACCGTGTGCAGTTTGAACACGTGGTCCTCCTAACCTTCCTCGTCAATACCGTAGTCCTTGCTCACCCAATCTTGATAGGGCTAATCCTGTATCGCTTGTGGAAATTAGAAAAGAATAGAAAGGGGAAACTATGAAGAAAAAGTATAAAAATCTTTTAAAGATGATGGGGAGTTTAGTATTGTTGTTTCTCATCAGTCAGCCGTTGACGTATCTGATCTATTACCAGGGCAAGCTAAACTTATTGACGGCTTGGGGAGCCAGTTTACTCTACTTCGTCACAGTTTTAGGAATGCTTGTTTGGTTTTGGCGTACATATCACACACAGACAGCAGCGCGTCCTCTGCATCTGAAGGATGTAGGAATTGCCCTCTTATTTGGCCTGCTTGCAAGAGTCGTTGCTATTGTTGGCACTTTGTTGATTCTGCTCATGAGCGGACAAGCGACGAGTGCTAATGACACCGCCTTGTTTGGTATTGCAGCAACGTTAAAAAATGGCTTTTTTCCAGTTGCTCTTTTATTCTTATTCTATACTTCCTTAGTGGCACCGATTGTCGAGGAGCTGGTTTTTCGCGGTCTCTTTACCCAGCTGTTATTCAAGGATGGTCCCAAATGGCTCGCCTGTCTGCTATCATCAGCAGTATTTGCAGCCCTGCACCTCCACTCATTTGCTCCTATTGAGTTCCTCCTCTACTTTGCTTTGGGTAGTGTGTTGTACCTATCCTATGCGCGTCGGGGGGAGATTAAAGACTCCATCTTGGTTCATATCTTGAATAATGCGCTGCCAACCGTGGCCCTTGCGATGACGATTTTCGGATAATCTAGGTCCTCAGACTGATTTTTAGCACTCTTTCAAAAAGAGTGCTAATTTTTGGCTTTTCAACCTTGACAATCTGACAAATCAGTGTATAATAGAATCATAAAGTTAGCACTCGCTTATCTAGAGTGCTAATAGAGGAACCTAGAATGGGGGTGAGTTTTTGATAACAGAGCGCCAACATGACATTCTCAATTTGATCGTTGAAATCTTTACAAAAACGCACGAACCTGTGGGTTCTAAAGCTCTCCAAGAAAGTATCGCCTCAAGCAGTGCAACCATTCGCAATGAAATGGCGGCCCTTGAGAAGAAAGGGCTTCTTGAAAAAGCCCATACTTCTAGCGGTCGCATGCCCAGTGTGGAAGGTTTTAAGTACTTTGTGGAGCATTCGTTGACCTTTGACAGTCTAGTTGAAGAAGATGTCTATCAGGTTGTCAGACGTTTTGATAGAGAATTTTTTCGACTGGATGACATTTTTCAGACAGCAGCGGATAGTTTGTCAGAGCTGACAACTTGCACAGTGGCAGTACTTGATGTTGAGACGAGCCAGCAGAGGTTAACAGCCTTTGATGTCGTTGTCCTCAGTCAACATGCGGCCTTGGCTGTCATGACTCTGGATGAGTCGAAAGTCTTAACGAAGCAGTTTGCCATTCCTAAAAATTTCCTACCGGGAGATTTGACAGAAGTCAGCAGGCTAGTTCGGGAGAGATTGCTCGGAAAATCGGTGCTGGATATCCACTACAAACTCCGGACCGAGATTCCTCAGATTATCCAACGGCATTTTGTAACGACGGACAATGTACTTCATTTATTTGAACACATCTTTTCTGATCTTTTCACAGAAGAAATTGTGACTGCGGGGAAACTTCGCCTGCTTGATTTTGCGGATATTAGGGCCTATCAGTTCTTTGATTTTCCGCAGAAAGTAGCCCTTGAAATGCGGAGCAATCTTGCAGAAGATGAAATGCAAAGTGTCAAGGTAGCAGATAGTCGAGAACCCTCGCTCTCTAACCTAACCGTTGTGACGACGAAATTTCTGATTCCCTATCGTGGATTTGGAATCTTGTCTGTCATCGGTCCGATAAATATTGACTACAACCGCTTGATGAGTCTAATCAACCTCGTCAATCGTATTCTCATGATGAAACTCACCGATTTTTACCGGTACCTAAGCAGCAATCATTATGAGGTTCATTAAGATGTGAGAGCGTTAAAAGCTCACAGTGAAAATAGGAATCACGACGCAGTGCTAAGGCACTAGAAGGGATTATCTTTTTCACTTAGAGCTTAGCTCGAACTCAGTTACATTAAGATACGAGAGCGTCAGAAGCTCCCAGAGAAAATAGGAAGTCAGCCGCTGAGTCTTACAGACTCTAGGGTGAATGATCTTTTTCTCAAGGAGCTTAGCTCGAACTCAGTTACATTAAGATGTGAGAGCGTCAAAAGCATACAGTGAGAAAAGGAGGTTTTGTGTGACCGAAGAAATAAAAAAAGAAGAACAGCTTGAGGAAGTGGAGGGAGCAGACGAAGTAACCCAAGAAGAGCAACCCCAAGAAAAGTCAGAACTAGAGCTGGCAAATGAGCGGGCAGAAGAATTTGAGAATAAATACTTACGTGCCGTTGCTGAAATGCAAAATATCCAGCGCCGTAGTAGCGAGGAACGCCAGAATTTACAAAAGTATCGTAGTCAGGATTTGGGCAAGGCCATCTTGCCGTCACTGGATAACTTGGAGCGTGCCTTGGCGGTGGAAGGCTTGACAGATGATGTAAAAAAAGGTCTTGAGATGGTTCAAGAAAGTCTCATCCAAGCATTGAAAGAGGAAGGGATTGAAGAAGTAGCGGCAGATGGAGCATTTGACCCTAACTTCCACATGGCTATTCAGACTGTTCCGGCAGATGATGACCATCCAGCAGACACCATTGCTCAAATCTTCCAAAAAGGCTACAAATTGCATGACCGTATTTTACGTCCAGCAATGGTGGTTGTTTACGCATAGGAACTTGACCGAAATGTCATTAAACTAGTAACGATAGAGAAGAAAAAATAAAAGAGGTAAAAAACATGTCTAAAATTATTGGTATTGACTTAGGAACCACAAACTCTGCTGTGGCTGTTCTTGAAGGAACAGAAAGTAAAATTATTGCAAATCCGGAAGGAAATCGTACAACTCCATCTGTTGTATCGTTCAAAAATGGTGAAATCATTGTGGGGGATGCCGCAAAACGTCAAGCGGTGACAAATCCTGATACGATTATTTCTATCAAGTCAAAAATGGGAACTGCTGAAAAAGTAGCAGCAAATGGTAAGGAGTATACGCCACAAGAAATCTCTGCTATGATTCTTCAATACTTGAAAGGATACGCAGAAGAGTATCTTGGTGAAAAAGTAACAAAAGCAGTTATCACGGTTCCAGCTTATTTCAATGATGCGCAACGCCAGGCAACTAAGGATGCTGGTAAAATTGCAGGTCTTGAAGTAGAACGTATCGTCAACGAGCCGACAGCAGCAGCACTTGCCTATGGTCTTGACAAGACAGATAAGGAAGAGAAAATCCTAGTATTTGACCTTGGTGGAGGAACATTTGACGTGTCCATCTTGGAATTGGGTGATGGTGTATTCGACGTTCTTGCGACTGCGGGGGACAATAAGCTGGGTGGAGATGACTTTGACCAAAAAATTATTGACCACATGGTAGCAGAATTCAAGAAAGAAAATGGCATTGACTTGTCAGCAGATAAGATGGCAGTGCAACGTTTGAAAGATGCAGCTGAAAAAGCTAAGAAGGATCTTTCAGGTGTGACGTCCACTCAGATCAGCTTGCCGTTTATCACTGCGGGAGAAGCAGGTCCTCTTCACTTGGAAATGACGTTGACACGTGCAAAATTCGATGATTTGACACGCGACCTTGTAGAGCGTACAAAAGATCCAGTTCGCCGTGCCCTCTCAGATGCTGGATTGTCTATTTCAGAAATCGATGAAGTGATTCTCGTTGGTGGGTCAACTCGTATCCCAGCTGTTGTAGAAGCTGTTAAAGCAGAAACTGGTAAAGAACCAAACAAATCTGTAAACCCAGACGAGGTAGTAGCGATGGGTGCTGCTATTCAAGGTGGTGTCATCTCTGGTGATGTGAAAGATGTCGTTCTTCTCGACGTTACCCCGCTATCACTTGGTATTGAGACGATGGGTGGAGTCTTTACAAAACTGATTGAGCGTAACACGACGATTCCAACTTCTAAATCTCAAGTGTTCTCAACAGCGGCAGATAACCAACCAGCGGTAGATATCCACGTTCTTCAAGGTGAGCGTCCAATGGCAGCGGACAATAAAACGCTCGGCCGCTTCCAGTTGACCGATATTCCAGCGGCCCCTCGTGGAATTCCTCAAATCGAAGTAACCTTTGATATTGATAAGAATGGTATTGTATCTGTTAAGGCTAAAGACCTTGGAACTCAAAAAGAGCAAACCATTGTGATTCAATCAAACTCAGGTTTGACCGACGAAGAGATTGACCGCATGATGAAAGATGCAGAAGCAAATGCAGAAGCAGATAAAAAACGTAAGGAAGAGGTAGATCTTCGTAACGAGGTTGATCAGGCAATCTTTGCAACAGAAAAGACAATTAAAGAAACTGAAGGAAAAGGTTTTGACGCTGAGCGTGACGCAGCCCAAGCGGCTCTTGACGAACTAAAAGCTGCTCAAGAGGCTGACAACTTGGACGACATGAAAGCAAAATTGGAAAACTTAAACGAAAAAGCCCAAGGTCTTGCTGTGAAGATGTATGAGCAAGCCGCAGCTGCCCAACAAGCCGCTCAAGGTGCAGAAGGAGCATCCAATTCAGACCCAGCAGGCGATGACGTTGTAGACGGAGAGTTTACAGAAAAGTAAGATGTGAGGACGTTAAGAAAATGTCAAGAAAAATAGGGGATTGGGGTAGGTGACTCAGGTCATCAAGCCAATCCATCTTTTTTCTCACATTTTTAGTCCGAACTCAGTTGACGTAAGATGTGAGGACGTTACGAAAATGTCAAGAAAAATAGGGGAGTGACGCAGAAGTCAACGGAGAGTTTGCTACAGCAAACCCCTATTTCCCGCCTTCAAAGGTATAGTATACCTTTGAAGCTAGGAAATCTTCTACCTGTCTTTACTTGAAAAGCGATGGTTATCGCGTCGCTTTCCTTGCATCGTAACACAATTCGGAGAATTGTTATCTCGTGACACATTAAAATCAATCACAGAGGTTGCCATTCAGCCTCTGTTTTTGGTAATATGGCACAGGGATTGGTAATGCTTGTCGTAGTGTGACTGATACTGTTGATATTTATACTCTTTAAAAATCAAAAGGATACGTCGTCAACTTGTCTCGGTGAACGCCAGTTCTACCTTCGCCTTCGTTTCCTAGTCTACTTTTGATTTTTATTGAGTATTAGTGAGTATAAACTTAAAAATAATCAATCGCATTCCTATTCCTGTTTTTACGTGCAGCGTCGACATTTCTATCTTGGCTATGTGGCTATGTTTTATAGTTTAGTATCTTAACAGAAAGGAAATGAACCCGCCTTGCATTCTCGGTTCTTTCCACAAAATTATGAAAGGAAGAAAAGTGTTCGTAACTGAACACGGGCTATATTACCTCTCTTTTGAGTCGTTGCAAGATTCAACACTTTAACAGAAAGGAAATGAACCCGCCCTAAAAGCTGTGTGAAAAAGATAAATCGTAGAAAATTAGGATTTTCTACCAATTTCCTATTTTCACTTTGCTTTTTACGGGCTTGGTATCTTATATGAACAATACAGAATTTTACGATCGTCTTGGGGTTTCCAAGGATGCGTCTCAAGACGAGATCAAAAAAGCCTATCGAAAAATGTCCAAAAAGTACCACCCAGATATCAATAAGGAAGCTGGTGCAGAGCAGAAGTACAAGGACATTCAAGAGGCTTATGAAACGCTCAGCGATGACCAAAAAAGGGCAAGTTACGACCAGTTTGGGGCCGCAGGTGCCCAGGGTGGTTTTGGTGGCGGCGGCTTTAGCGGCTTTGATGGTGCAGGTTTTGGAGGTTTTGAAGATATTTTCTCTAGCTTCTTTGGCGGCGGAGGTGCTAGTCGTAATCCCAATGCGCCACGTCAGGGAGACGACCTTCAATACCGTATCAATTTGAAGTTTGAAGAGGCGATTTTTGGGGCTGACAAAGAAGTCAGTTACAACCGCGAAGCAACCTGTCGGACTTGTGCAGGTTCTGGTGCTAAGCCTGGTACTAGCCCTGTGACATGTGGTCGCTGCCATGGTGTTGGAGTCATTAACGTAGATACTCAAACACCACTCGGGATGATGCGCCGTCAAGTGACCTGTGATGTCTGTCATGGTCGAGGAAAAGAGATTAAAGACCCCTGCCATACTTGCCATGGCACAGGTCATGAAAAGCAAGCCCACACGGTAACAGTAAAAGTACCAGCTGGGGTAGAAACAGGCCAAAAAATTCGTCTAACTGGTCAAGGAGAAGCTGGCTTTAATGGTGGTCCTTACGGAGATCTCTTTGTAGTCATTCAGGTGCAGGCTTCAGATAAATTTGAACGTGACGGTTCAACCATTCACTACAAGCTAAACCTCAACTTTGTCCAAGCAGCACTGGGGGATACCGTTCATGTACCGACTGTTCATGGGGATGTCGATTTAGTCATTCCTGAAGGGACACAGACAGGTAAGAAATTCCGCTTGAAAGGTAAGGGAGCACCAAGCCTACGTGGTGGTGTGATGGGTGACCAATATGTGACGATCAATGTGGTGACTCCAACCAACCTAAATGACAAGCAAAAAGCTGCCTTGAAAGACTTTGCGCTTGCTGGAAATATTGCTGTTCAACCACAGAAAAAAGGTTTTTTCGATAAGGTCAAAGATGCCTTTGAAGATCTATAATAGCAAAAGAGTTTGAGTCAATCTCAAACTCTTTTGCTATAGTCTTTTTGTCTCTGTTTAGTATCTTTGGCTATTTCCTTTAGGTAGTACGAACGGGTGTAAGCTATTTGGGAGTTTCCTCAATCGTAAGGAATAAAAGGTAACCTAAATGACGGTGGTATGAATAGAAGTAGAGTCCCCATAGCAATGGCTTGCTGATTTTGGCATTTCGTGATAGGCTAAAATTATTGGTGAAATGGTTCGTAAAAAATGGAGGGGACTATGTATAAAGACGCAACAGCTATAGCAGAGGCTATTCAAAACGGTCGGGTGTCAGCTGAGGAAGTTGTTCGAGCCAGTATCGAGAAGATTGAGGCCTTAAATCCAGGCTTGAATGCAGTAGTGAGTACCCAGTATGAAGAAGCGCTGGAGCGTGCAAGAAATCTGAAAGTAGGAAATCGTCCCTTTGCAGGTGTTCCCATTTTGTTGAAAGACCTGGGTCAAGAACAAGAGGGACAATTATCTACCTCTGGCTCTCGCTTGTTTGCTCGTCATAGGGCGCAACAGAGTGATCGGTACACGCAGCGTATGGAAGAGCTTGGATTCATCGTGCTAGGGCGAACCAATACGCCAGAATTTGGCTTTAAGAATATTTCAGATAGTCGCTTGCATGGTCCGGTCAATTTACCATTTGATGTGACCCGTAATGCAGGAGGTTCCAGTGGCGGTTCGGCAGCTGCTGTATCGTCCGGCATGGTGACCTTAGCAGGGGCTTCAGATGGGGGCGGTTCGATCCGTATTCCAGCTAGTTTTAACGGTCTAATTGGTTTAAAGACTAGCCGAGGTCGGACTCCGGTTGGTCCCTCTTCGTATCGAGGTTGGCAGGGGGCATCTGTGCATTTTGCCTTGACAAAATCTGTTCGCGATACCAAGCGACTCCTCTATCACTTGCAGACCTATCAAGTGGAAGCCCCCTTTCCCCTACAGACCCTGTCTTGGGATAGCCTCTTTGCTTCCCGGCACAGACCGTTAAGGATTGCCTTTTCCCTCCAGTCCCCGATTGCTACACCAGTCTCGGTCGATGCGCAAGCAGCTGTTTTAGAGTGTATACCAGTTTTGGAAGCGCTGGGACATCAGGTGACGGAATTGAGAGACTATCCGCTAGATACAAGAGAATTGATTGCCTCCTATTACATGATGAATAGCGTTGAAACGGCGCAGATGTTTGGGAGGATTGAAGCTAGTTTGGGTCGCAAGATGACGATAGAAGATATGGAGCTGATGACTTGGGCTATTTATCGGAGTGGGCAAACCATTCCTGCCTATTCTTACAGCCAAATTTTACAAGAGTGGGACCGCTATAGTGCAGAGATGGCTCGCTTCCATGAGACCTATGACATCTTGCTAACCCCTACAGTAGCTGAGGTAGCTCCCAAACATGGTCAATTTGCCTTGGATGAGCATATGTCAGAAAAGTTGAGACACATGGATGCTTATGATATGAAAGAGCAACAGGAACTTATTTGGCAAATGTTTGAGAAGGCCTTGGCTTGGACACCTTTCACAGTTCAGGCCAATCTCACAGGGCAACCCTCTATCAGCTTACCAACGTATCAAACCGCGCAGGGGTTGCCGATTGGTGTTCAGCTCACTGCTGCTAAGGGACGGGAGGATATTCTTTTATCTGTGGCAGAAGAATATGAAAGAATGGTGTAGTTGCTTGACAGACTCTATGACAACGCTTACAGTCAATGCTTTTTAAAAATCAACAGGATACTTGGTCAACTTTTCACTCGTTAAATTTTCTATTTCTTAGCTCAGGCTTCTGTGGTCACTTTCTTGTTTCAACTGGTTAATCCTTGCTTTCCGATTTCTTGGCTCGGGCTTCTATGGTCACTTTCTTCTTTCTGGGTGACCAGCTGAAACAGTTCCCTGAACTGTTCCACTCCACTGGATTAGGTTACTCCCCGAACTTCTAGGCTCACTTTCTTATTTCTAGGTGACCGTTGAAACAGTTCACCGAACTGTTTCAATCCTATTTTTACTTTGCGTTTTTCACGCCCTTTGTATCTTACTTTCATTCTTGCTATTTACCCTTCCCGACCTTTCACCTTTCTCATTGTGAGAGCTGGTCTGTTCTGGAAGTTCATTGAGTAGATGGTCTTCTAAGAAAGCGCTTTGAATTTTCGGTTAAAATAATTGATAAAAGCTCGTCTTTGTGATACCCTCTTCTTATATGGTTTGTGATTTTTGAACAAGAAATTGCAAATTGGATAAAAAAGGAGATAATCATGTTGAAAAAATTAGCTACCTCAGCCTTACTGATGTTTTCGCTAACCTTGGCGGCTTGTTCTAGCTATGCCGATAAGAACTCTTCTGCCAATCAGACGGAGTGGGCACGAATCAGTGAAGCAGGAGTTCTGAAAGTTGCGACTCCCGGCACTCTGTATCCAACATCTTATCATGATGATGCAGATAAGTTAGTCGGCTATGAAATTGAGATGTTAAATGAAATCGGTAAACGCTTGAATATCGAGATGGATTACCAAGAAATCGGCGTTGCAGAAGCATTTACAGCAGTAGATAGTGGTAAGGTAGATATTGCGGTCAACAACTTTGATACAACAAAAGAGCGTTTGGAAAAGTATCATTTTTCCATTCCGTACAAGTATTCAATCGGTGGGATGATTGTTCGTGAGGATGGCTCATCTGGGATTGAGGCAGCGGATTTGAGCGATTGGAAGGATAAAAAAGCAGGTGGTGGCGCAGGGACTCAGTACATGAAGATTGCTGAAAAGCTGGGGGCAAAGCCTGTTATCTATGATAATGTGACCAATGATGTCTATCTGCGTGATGTATCAACTGGGCGGACGGATTTTATCCCCAACGATTACTATACGCAAGTGATTGCCATCAAATACATTACCCAGCAATTCCCAGAGATTAAGGTCAAAATGGGTACGGCTAAGTACAATCCGACCGAGCAAGGAATTGTGATGCGTAAGACAGATACGAGCTTGAAAGAAAAGTTAGATGAAGCTCTGAAAGCGATGAAAGAAGATGGGACCTTAAAGGCCATTTCTGAAAAATACTATGCGGGTCAAGATTTGACAGAACCTGAAAAAGGCGTAGAAAATCTACCGGTCATTGATACGGCTGATGTAAAATAGCTAGGATTGGAAGGTAGAAAGAATGAGGGCGAGGAAGATCCAAGTAGGTATACTTGAAACGCTCGCTCTCTTTTATAGTCTAGTGGAGGAATGTGATGAATTGGCAGGTGATGTTTAATCTGGAGTTGGCAAAAGAAGCTATTCCAAAAATTTTGGAAGGCTTGCCGTATACCTTGGCCTTATCTTTGGTCGGTTTTGCCTTAGGGACAGTCGGCGGTTTTTTTGTGGCTCTCTTGCGGATGTCACAACTGTCCCCCTTGCGCTACCTAGCCATGGTTCATATCTCCCTGATGCGGGGAATTCCGCTCATGGTTTTGCTCTTTTTTATCTACTTTGGGCTTCCGTTTATGGGCTTGGAGTTAGATGCTATTAGTGCGAGTATCATTGCCTTTACTCTTATGTCAAGTGCCTATATTTCAGAGATTATCCGCTCCTCGCTTTCTGCGATTGATAAAGGACAATGGGAGGCGGCGCGTTCTCTGGGCTTGAAGACATCGGTCATCTATCGCAAGGTCATCATTCCCCAGGCCATTCGGATTGCTGTGCCGCCTCTTAGTAATGTCTTGTTAGACATGGTCAAAAGTACCTCGCTAACCGCTATGATTACTGTACCAGAATTGTTTAATAAGGCTAAGATTGTCGGTGGTGCAAAGTCCGATTATATGACGGTTTATATCTGCGTGGCGTTGATTTACTGGGCGATTTGCACCCTATATGCACTAGGACAAGTGCAGTTGGAGAAGAAGCTCACAGTTTACTGAATAACGAAAAAATGAAGAGATAAGCGCTCTTCATTTTTTTCGTCATTCCCTTACTATCTCAACCCTTGGGAAAAGAGCTAGTAAGGTATGTCTTTTGATTTTTTAAGATATAGTAGAAGCTCTCCTCTTTGACTCCTACAAGTGTTGTTGGCAGTCTGGACAAATACCGTAGATAGTGAGGAGTTCCTTGGTAATCTGGTAGCCAGTCTGAGCTTGGACTTGTGACTCGAGGCTGGGTATATTCTCAGCAACCAAGTCGGTAATTTTACCGCAATGTTCGCAGATGACATTCAAGTGGTCGTGGCCCATAAAATCATAGTAGGTGGTCGTATCATTGTTTCGTTTTAACTCAGTCACAAATCCTTCTTCAACCAGCACTTTAAGATTGTTGTAGACAGTGGCAAGGCTCATGCTGGGATGGCTCGGAAGTAGATCCTTATAAATCATCTCGGCACTGGGGTGGTCTGGACTGTCAATTAAGTGACGGATAACGGCCTTTCGGGTTTCTGTTATCCGGATGCCTTTTTCTTTTAAATGGCTCACGACGTGCGCATAGGAGTCTTGGTGGTGATGATGTGTATGATGGGACATGGCACGCCTTCCTTTCAGGGTATTTTCTTCATTATACACTATTTAGCTTAAAAGAGCGAGTAAAGGTCTCATCCTACTATCTGCCCTAGGACAGATAGTAGGTAAAAGCCTTGTCACAGACTTTTAGGCTATGGTACAATCAAGTTATGACAAGATACAAAGCGATTATTTCCTATGATGGATACGATTTTTCGGGTTTTCAGCGACAACCACATGCACGGACAGTTCAGGAGGAATTGGAAAAGACTCTGCAACGCCTAAATAGTGGACAAGAAGTAGTAATCCACGGGGCGGGGCGGACCGATAGTGGGGTTCATGCCTACGGCCAGGTCATTCACTTTGACCTACCAGGGGTGCGAAATGTAGAGAGACTCCGTTTTGCCCTTGATACCCAAAGTCCAGAAGACATAGATGTAGTGGCTGTTGAACAGGTAGCAGATAACTTTCACTGCCGCTATGCCAAGCACCAGAAAACCTATGAATTTTTGGTGGATATTGGTCGGCCAAAAAATCCCATGCTGCGGCGTTATGCGACCCATTTTCCCTATGACTTGGTGATGGAGCGCATGCAAAGGGCTATTGCTGCCTTGGTAGGAACTCATGATTTTACAGGTTTTACAGCATCAGGGACGGCGGTGAAAGATAAGGTACGGACGATTACAGAAGCGCGTATCGAGCTAGATAATAGACGGAATTTGCTCATTTTTACCTTTACAGGCAATGGTTTTCTTTATAAGCAAGTACGCAATATGGTAGGGACCTTGCTCAAGATTGGGAATAACCGGATGCCAGTAGAGCAGGTGGAGAGAATTTTGCGGGAAAAGGATCGTCAATTAGCAGGTCCGACAGCCCCACCTAACGGACTATATTTAAAGGAGATTCGATATGAGGAGTAAGTATATAGTATCCTTGTCGGGCAATGATATTTTTAGTGGTGGTGGTCTGCATGCTGATTTAGCCACCTATACGGTCAATGGGTTGCATGGTTTTGTAGCAGTTACCTGCTTGACAGCGATGACAGACCTTGGCTTTGAAGTGTTTCCTACGGAGGAAGCAGTGTTTGAAAAACAACTGACCAGCTTGCAAGAGGTGGACTTTGCAGCGATAAAGTTGGGGCTATTGCCCAACGTAGCGATTGCTAAGCAAGCTCTTCATTTTGTACGCTCACACGCAGGTGTGCCAACCGTCTTAGATCCCGTGTTGATTTGCAAGGAAACGCATGATGTAGAGGTCACTAATCTGCGGGATGAATTGTTGGCATTTTTTCCCTATGTGACCATTGTCACACCAAATCTAGCAGAAGCGGAGCTATTGATCCAAAGAAAGATTCAAACCGTGACAGAGATGAAGGAGGCGGCGAGAATCCTGCATGAGTTAGGAGCACAACACGTTGTAATCAAGGGCGGTAGTCGTCTGGATCAAACTCGGGCGATCGATGTCTATTATAATGGATCAGACTACCATGTTCTGGAATCGCAGCTTTTGGATAAAAACAATACGGGTGCAGGCTGCACCTTTGCCTCAAGCATTGCGAGTCAACTAGCCTTAGGAGCTAGCGTTTTTGAGGCAGTGACTGTTTCTAAGGACTTTGTCTATGGGGCTATTCGAGCGTCGGATGAATATGGGGTGGTACAATATGAAAACTAAGCAGATACAGAAACTCGTCCTCTTATCGATGTTAACAGCTTTGACAACTGCTTTGGGCTACTTGTATGTGCCAACATTGACGGGTGTCATCACACTTTTGGATGTAGGTGTCTTTTTTACCGCCTTTTATCTAGGGTCAGAAGAAGGAGCGATTGTCGGAGGTCTATCCGGTTTTCTACTGGACATACTATTAGGCTATCCCCAGTGGGCCTTCTTTAGCTTAGTCTTTCACGGCTTACAAGGGTATGCGGCTGGTTGGACGGGAAGGAAGCGATTGGCGGGGCTTATCCTTGCTAGTATTGCCATGGTTGGGGGCTATTTTCTCGCCAGTATCCTTCTTTACAATCTAGCAAGCGCCTTGGAAAGTTTGGTCGGAAATCTACTGCAAAATATAGTTGGAATGGTGTTGGGAATGGTGCTTCTAAAAGCTATGACGAGTCTCAGAAAAGGTGGTGATTTCAGGTGAAGGAAATGGAAAGGATACAGCAGGAAACGAGGACCGTTATGGAAGAAGTGCTGGCCCTAAGTCAGATTCAACCGGGGCAGTTATTTGTCTTGGGACTGTCCTCAAGTGAGGTTATCGGTGGTCATATCGGCAAACAGTCAAGTCTTGAGGTTGGACAAGTCATTGTAAAGACTATTTTGGAGATAGTAGCAGAACATGGGGTTTTCTTAGCGGTTCAGGGGTGTGAACATGTGAACCGAGCCTTGGTGGTCGAAAGAGCTGTCGCTCTTGCCAAGGGATTGGAAATCGTCAATGTGCTACCGAGTTTACACGCAGGAGGTTCGGGTCAGCTAGCGGCTTTTGAATATATGGTGGATCCTGTCGAGGTGGAATTTGTCACAGCCTATGCAGGACTGGATATAGGGGATACTGCCATAGGGATGCATATCAAACATGTCCAAGTTCCTCTACGCCCGACTCTGCGTCAGATTGGTCAGGCCCATGTGACTGCTCTTGCCAGCCGACCAAAACTGATTGGCGGAAGCAGGGCCTTGTATCAGGAAGATGTGATTCGCAAGGGCTGACAGAGCTGCTTTGCTTACCGTCTATTTTCAAAAGAATTGTCACAAAAAGTTGGAGAATAAGTGGAAGATATGATATAATGGCTTGTATGCAATAAAATTTTAAGGAGAAATGACAGAATGTCTGTATCATTTGAATCAAAAGAAACCAACCGCGGTGTTTTGACATTTACAATTGCTCAAGATGCTATCAAACCAGAATTGGATCGTGTATTTAATAAGGTAAAAAAAGACATCAATGTACCAGGCTTCCGTAAAGGTCGCTTACCGCGCGCCGTCTTCAATCAAAAATTTGGTGAAGAAGCCTTATATCAAGATGCTATGAATGCACTTTTGCCAGCGGCTTATGAAGCGGCTGTGGCAGAGGCAGGGCTTGAAGTGGTTGCGCAACCTAATATCGATGTAGTGTCAATGGAAAAAGGCCAAGACTGGGTCATTACTGCAGCAGTAGTCACTAAGCCAGAGGTGAGATTGGGAGACTACAAAAACTTAGCAGTATCTGTTGAGGAATCAAAAGAAGTAACAGATGAAGAAGTAGAAGCAAAAGTGGAGCGTGAGCGTAACACTCTAGCAGAATTGGTCATCAAAGAGGGACCAGCAGCTGAAGGTGATACCGTTGTGATTGACTTTGTCGGCTCAGTTGACGGTGTTGAATTTGATGGCGGTAAAGGCGAGAACTTTTCACTAGCTCTAGGTAGTGGTCAATTCATCCCTGGCTTTGAAGACCAGTTAGTAGGTCACAGCGCAGGTGAAGAAGTGAAAGTAGAAGTGACCTTCCCAGAAGATTATCAGGCGGCAGACTTGGCAGGAAAACCAGCTCTCTTTGTGACAACCATTCATGAAGTAAAAGCAAAAGAAGTGCCAGCCCTTGATGATGAATTGGCAAAAGACCTCGATGAAGAAGTGGAAACACTGGATGAGTTAAGAGCGAAATATCGGAAAGACTTAGAAGCAACAAAGGAAAGTGCTTTTAATGATGCGGTTGAAACAGCAGCCCTTGACTTGGCAGTTGCAAATGCCGAAATCGTTGAGCTTCCAGAGGAAATGATTCATGAAGAGGTACACCGTGCTATAAATGAATTCCTCGGTGGCATGCAACAGCAAGGAATCTCACCAGATATGTACTTCCAAATCACTGGAACAACACGTGAGGATCTTCATAAGCAATACGAGGCAGATGCTGAAAAACGTACCAAGACAAATCTTGTTGTAGAAGCAGTAGCTAAAGCAGAAGGATTTGAAGCAACAGCAGAAGAAATCGAAAAAGAAATTGCTGAATTAGCGACTACTTACAACATGGAAGTAGAGCAAGTCCGTCGCTTGTTATCAGAAGATATGCTAAAACATGACATTGCAGTGAAAAAAGCTGTTGAAGTCATCACAAGTACTGCAACTGTAAAATAAGGATAAATAGGGGTTGAGAGGTTCTCAGCTTCTATTTTTCTCCAATTCTAGCTGGAGTGAAAATATCTTTGACTATTTGCTGATTTTAGCGTAAAATGATAAGGAAAGACAAACACGCTCCTTTGGATGCTTCAAAGGGTGTGGATGAATCTGTAGCATATAGTTTGCTGGAGGATTCGTATTTTACATAAGGAGACTAGCCTTGGAATTAAATGTATTTGTAGGACAAGAAAAAAGTGAATTATCCATGATTGAGGTAGCGCGCGCTATCTTAGAAGAGCGCGGTCGGGATCATGAGATGTATTTCAATGACTTGGTGAATGAAATTCAAAACTACCTTGAAAAATCAAATAGTGATATTCGTGCAGCCCTGCCTACCTTCTATTCTGATTTGAATGTTGATGGGAGCTTTATTCCCTTAGGGGAAAATAAATGGGGCCTTCGTTCTTGGTATGCAATCGATGAGATTGATGAAGAAGTCATTACCCTTGAAGAAGAGGATGAGGACGCACCAAAACGGAAGAAAAAACGGGTCAATGCCTTTATGGATGGGGATGAAGATGCCATTGACTATGGCAATGATGATCCAGAAGATGAAGATGGCTATGAAACGGTATCCTCAACAGAATATGATGACGATAACCCAGATGATGAGAAAGATGAGGCAGAATCGTACGATTCTGAAATAAATGAGATCATTCCGGATGAGGATTTGATGGATGAAGAAGTAGAGTTGAACGAAGAAGATGATGACTATACAGAAGATGACGAAGAAGAAAATGCTGATGAGGAGTAATTCTCGTTTGACAAATAGTCCTGTTTTCGTTATTCTATTAGTCGGGCACCTCTTTTGAGGTCGAGCTCCCTGTTTCAGGGAGCTATTTTTGTTTTTTGAGGAGGAAGGATTGCATGACAAAGTATATTTTTGTGACAGGTGGAGTAGTTAGCTCAATCGGGAAAGGAATTGTTGCTGCAAGTTTGGGACGCTTGTTAAAGAATCGGGGTCTAACCGTCACGATTCAAAAGTTTGATCCTTATATCAATATTGACCCAGGCACCATGAGTCCCTATCAGCATGGGGAAGTGTTTGTCACAGAAGATGGGGCAGAAACCGATCTTGATCTTGGTCATTATGAGCGTTTTATTGATAGTAATCTGAACCGATATTCTAACGTCACGACTGGTAAGATTTACAGTGAGGTGCTTCGCAAGGAGCGCCGTGGAGAATATCTTGGGGCGACAGTTCAAGTGATTCCCCATATCACGGATGCTCTAAAGGAAAAAATCAAGCGGGCCGCCACGATAACAGATGCAGATGTCATCATCACAGAAGTCGGTGGGACAGTTGGCGATATTGAAAGTCTGCCCTTTCTTGAAGCCCTTCGCCAGATGAAATCAGAAGTGGGGTCAGACAATGTCTTTTATATCCATACAACGCTTCTACCGTATTTAAAAGCGGCAGGTGAAATGAAAACCAAACCGACCCAGCATTCTGTAAAAGAATTGCGAGGTCTTGGGATTCAGCCCAATATGCTCGTTATCCGGACCGAAGCATCTGTTAGTCAAGGGGTGAAAGATAAGTTGGCTCAATTCTGTGATGTGGCGCCAGAAGCGGTCATTGAATCACGGGATGTTGAGCATCTATATCAAATTCCTCTTCAATTACAGGCGCAACACATGGATCAAATCGTCTGTGACCACCTAAAAATCGACGCTCCAATAGCAGATATGACGGAATGGTCAGCAATGGTGGACAAGGTCATGAACTTAAAAAAACAAGTCAAGATTGCCTTGGTTGGAAAGTACGTGGAATTGCCAGATGCTTACATTTCAGTAGTAGAGGCCTTGAAACATGCTGGTTATGCCAATGATGCAGACATTGAACTTGATTGGATCAACGCCAACAGCGTGACTGAAGCTAATGTGGCAGATTTACTCGGTCATGCGGATGGGATTCTCGTCCCTGGTGGCTTTGGGCAGCGTGGAACAGAAGGAAAAATCCAAGCCATCCGATATGCTCGGGAGCACAAGGTACCCATGCTTGGAGTGTGTCTGGGGATGCAGTTGACCTGTATCGAGTTTGCCCGCCATGTCCTTGGACTTGAAGGGGCAAACTCCACAGAATTGGTAGCTGATACTCCTTATCCAATTATCGATCTGATGCGTGACCAGGTGGATGTAGAAGATATGGGGGGAACGCTTCGTCTTGGCTTGTACCCGTCGAAGCTAAAAAAAGGGAGCCGTGCAGCGACTGCTTATCACCATCAGGAAGTCGTCCAACGCCGCCATCGTCATCGCTATGAATTTAATAAACACTTCCGCGAGCAGTTTGAAGCGGCCGGCCTTGTTTTCTCAGGTCTATCACCAGACAATCGTCTAGTAGAAATAGTAGAAATCCCAGCGCACCCATTTTTTGTAGCCTGCCAATATCACCCAGAATTATCCAGCCGTCCTAACCGCCCTGAGGAGTTATATACAGCCTTTGTATCTGCTGCCCTAGACCATCAGCGGTGACTTCGTAGACTCAGGCCTTCTTCAGATAAGAAGATTTTCTTTGTAGATGAAAAAAATCTTCAGTAACTATTGACAAGGAATAGAGTACTTGGTATACTAGTAAGGTACTCAATCGCGGGGATGGCGGAATTGGCAGACGCGCAGGACTAAGGATCCTGTGACCGCTTTAGGTCGTGAGGGTTCAAGTCCCTCTCTCCGCATGACAATAGCACAAGCTGGATTATCTATCCAGCTTTTTTCTGTAAAGAAGTGGTAATGGTTTTTTCAATTTTTTTAAAACGAGGTGGAAAGAACAGAAAAAAAGTAGCGTTTTTTCTCAAAAAGTGATAAAATAAACAATGTAAGTGGGAAAGCCCACAAAAATAAAAGGAGGCTAGAAAATGCCAGTCGTTTCAGCAGAAAAATTCGTTCAAGCCGCTCGTGACAATGGATACGCAGTTGGTGGATTTAACACAAACAACCTTGAGTGGACTCAAGCAATCTTGCGTGCAGCAGAAGCTAAAAAAGCTCCTGTTTTAATCCAAACTTCAATGGGAGCAGCGAAATACATGGGTGGCTATAAAGTGGCTCGTAACTTGATTGCTAACCTTGTAGAATCAATGAACATCACTGTTCCAGTTGCGATTCATCTTGATCATGGTCATTATGAAGATGCACTTGAGTGTATCGAAGTTGGCTACACTTCAATCATGTTTGATGGTTCCCATCTTCCAGTTGAAGAAAACCTTGAAAAAGCACGTGAAGTAGTTAAATTAGCTCATGCAAAAGGGATCTCAGTTGAGGCTGAAGTTGGAACAATCGGTGGAGAAGAAGATGGAATCATCGGTTCTGGTGAGCTTGCTCCAATCGAAGACGCAAAAGCAATGGTAGAAACTGGTATTGACTTCTTGGCAGCAGGTATTGGGAACATTCACGGTCCATACCCAGAAAACTGGGAAGGTCTTGACCTTGATCACTTGAAGAAATTAACAGAAGCTGTTCCAGGTTTCCCAATCGTTCTGCATGGTGGTTCTGGTATTCCAGATGAGCAAATCCAAGCAGCAATCAAACTTGGTGTGGCAAAAGTAAACGTAAATACTGAGTGCCAAATCGCATTTGCAAACGCAACACGTGCATTTGCTCGTAACTACGAAGCAAACGTAGCAGAATACGATAAGAAAAAACTCTTTGACCCACGTAAATTCTTGGCTGATGGTGTAAAAGCTATCCAAGACTCTGTTGAAGAGCGCATCGATGTTTTCGGTTCTGCAAACAAGGCCTAATCCGCTATAAACGATGAACAATCTCTCGATTTGGGAGGTTGTTTTTAGTATACGGCTGTATTATGGGGGAGAAAGTGTCAAAAAGCACTAGAGGTCACCCCTTTTTTATCCCCTCTAGGTCCTTCCTGTTAAAAAATATAAAAAATTTTCTTGCCAAGAGTTGGATTTTTTGGTAGAATAGTCAAGTATGTGGTGCTAGCACATCCGTAATATTTGATCAAATGAGGAGGAATACATGGCTAAAGTATGTTATTTTACAGGTCGTAAAACTGTGTCAGGAAACAACCGTTCACATGCGATGAACCAAACGAAACGTGCGGTAAAACCAAATCTTCAAAAAGTGACTGTGTTGATTGATGGCAAACCTAAAAAAGTTTGGGCTTCAGCTCGCGCGCTTAAATCAGGTAAAGTTGAACGTGTTTAAAAAAAGAGGTCCAGTGGACCTCTTTTTCACGAGCCTAGAAACGGGAAAGCGAGTAGAGGTCCAGTGGACCTCTTTTTCACGAGCCTAGAAACGGGAAAGCGAGTAGAGGTCCAGTGGACCTCTTTTTCACGAGCTTGGAAATGGGAAAGCGAGTAGAGGTCCAGCGGCCCTCTTTTTCACGAGCCTAGAAACGGGAAAGCGAGTAGAGGTCCAGTGTCCCTCTTTTTCACGAGCTTAGAAACGGGAAAGCGAGTAGAGTTCCAGTGGCCCTCTTTTTCACGAGCTTGGAAACGGGAAAGCGAGTAGAGGTCCAGCGGCCCTCTTTTTCACGAGCCTGAAAACCAGACCACGTGCCAATAGAATATGGACCCTATTATACAGAACATGGAATACAGCCAGTGACGGGGAGTTTGATTTTATAACATTGCTGGAACTCTTACTAGATGGACGCTTCTTCTTATCCGTTGTCACAGCCTAGTTTTTTACAGCCATGAGAAATTGTGGTAGAATAGAGTGATAAAATGATTTGAGGTAGGAAAAATGACGGTTAAAATCAATACAAAAGATGGCCAGATTGAACTAACAGATGATGTCATTGCAACAGTTGTTGGTGGTGCTACAACGGAGATTTTCGGCGTTGTTGGTATGGCGAGTAAATCTGCGATTAAGGATAACTTTCAGGCGCTTCTTGGAAAGGAAAATTATGCCAAGGGTGTCGTCATTAAAACGACCGAAGATGGCCACATTGCAGTCGATGTCTATACTGTGATGAGTTATGGTGTGAAAATTAGCGAAGTTTCACGCAATATTCAAGAACGTGTCAAGTTTAATTTGGAAAATCAGTTAGGGATTGCAGCAGATACAGTCAATGTCTATATTCAAAATATCAAAGTCGTGGGAGAATAATGGTGTCTAAAATTACAACTAGTTTATTTCAAGAAATGGTGCAGGCGGCATCCACTCGTCTAAATAAACAAGCAGAATATGTCAATTCCTTAAATGTTTTTCCTGTCCCAGATGGGGATACGGGAACAAACATGGGGATGACGATTACCAATGGTGCGAAGGAGGTATCTGATAAGCCAGCCAGTACAGTCGGTGAGGCTGCTCAGATTTTATCAAAGGGACTTTTGATGGGCGCGCGTGGAAATTCAGGTGTGATCACTTCCCAGTTATTTCGTGGTTTTGGTCAGTCTGTTAAAGGTAAGGAGGAGCTGACGGGGAAAGACTTGGCACAAGCCTTCCAGCATGGAGTAGAAGTGGCCTACAAAGCGGTGATGAAGCCAGTAGAAGGCACAATCCTGACAGTATCTCGTGGAGCAGCCACAGCTGCTTTAAAAAAAGCAGAACAAACCGATGACGCTCTTGAAGTGATGCGTGCGACCTTAGAAGGAGCAAAACGTGCGCTTAAAAAGACACCTGAAATGCTTCCAGTATTGAAAGAAGTTGGTGTAGTAGACTCTGGTGGTCAAGGCTTGGTCTATATCTACGAGGGGTTCCTCGCAGCCTTGACAGGCGAGTACATCGTTTCGGAGGACTTTGAAGCAACGCCTGCTGTCATGTCTGGCATGATCAATGCAGAGCATCATAAGTCGGTTGCAGGCCATGTCGCGACAGAAGATATTACCTTTGGCTACTGTACAGAGATTATGGTAGCGCTCCGACAAGGACCAACCTATGTGAAAGAATTCAATTATGAAGAGTTCCGTGCTTATTTGAATGACTTAGGAGACTCTCTACTGGTGGTCAATGATGATGAGATCGTGAAAGTTCATGTCCACACTGAAGACCCAGGGCTTGTGATGCAGGCAGGACTCCAATACGGTAGCCTGGTGAAAGTCAAGGTTGACAATATGCGTGAGCAGCATGAGGCGCAAGTTGAGAAAGAAGGAGGCTTTCAACAACCAGCAGAGCAGACAGAATACGCTGTGATTGCTGTTGCTGCTGGGGAAGGTCTGACAGAAATCTTCAAATCTCAAGGTGTCGACTATGTCATTTCAGGCGGTCAAACCATGAATCCGTCTACAGAAGATTTTGTGAAGGCGATTGAACTGGTCAATGCTCGCAATGTCATTTTATTGCCAAATAATAAAAATATCTTGATGGCAGCTCAATCCGCAGCAGAGGTAGCGGAAGTGGCGGTCAAAGTGATTGAGACTCGCACGATTCCACAAGGGTTTACGACTCTACTGGCCTTTGATCCAAGTCGTGACATTGAAGCTAATGCGGAGGCAATGACAGCTTCACTTGCAGATGTCAAGAGCGGAAGTGTAACGACTGCCGTGCGAGATACAAGGATTGATGGTCTTGAAATCCATGAAAATGACAATCTTGGAATGGTCGATGGGAAAATTGTAGTATCGAATCCAGATATGGTAGAGACCTTGACTGCTACCTTTGATCAGATGTTGGATGAAGATAGTGAAATTGTGACCATTTACGTTGGGGAAGAGGGAGACGAAGCTCTGGCTCAGAATCTTGCCCAAGACCTCGAAGAGAAATATGAAGACATTGAGGTGGAAATTCACCAAGGCGGTCAGCCAGTCTATCCATATTTGTTTAGTGTTGAATAAAAATAGAGGCCTGTTTAGCGTGCTAAATGGGTCTTTTTGTATGCCTTAATGAGAAGGGGCTTGAAAAAGATATGGAAAACGATTTCAAAAAGTGTTATAATGTAGGAAAAGGAGGTGAAACGATGGAAGAAGTGCAGAAAAAATCGGTTACTATGAAAGATGTCGCCCAGCGAGCAGGGGTTAGTGTAGGAACAGTGTCGCGCGTCATCAACCAAGAACAGGGGATCAAAAAAATAACGCTGCAAAAGGTTCAGCAGGCCATTGAGGAACTGAATTATATCCCAGATGTCTATGCAAGAGGTATGAAAACCAATCGTACAGAGACGGTTGCCTTAATCTTGCCGACTATTTGGCATCCGTTTTTCAGTGAGTTTGCCTTTTTTGTCGAAGAAGCTCTCAGTAAGAAGAACTATAAATTATTGTTGTGTAACACAGATGGGGCGAAAAAAGAGATTGAATACCTCATGATGTTGCGGCAGAATAAGGTAGATGGCATTATTGCAATCACCTACAGCCCGATTGAAAACTATTTAGCCTCCAATATTCCCTTTGTCAGTATCGATAGAACCTATAGGGATAAAAAAATAGCCTGTGTGACCTCTGATAACCGAAAAGGGGGCGAGCTAGCAGCTCAAATATTGCTTGAAAAAGGATGTCAGCACTTTGCCTTTGTTGGCAGTCACAATGATACTTTCAATGAGACCAAAAAACGCCGCCAATTTTTTGAAAAGACAGTCCACCAGACGGGGAAAGAATGTCTTGTTTTTGATATTCCAGAGCCGGTAGATGATTTTCTTGGAGAACTGGAAAAATTCTTAGTGGTGCATCCGCAAATTGACGGTATTTTTGCCATCAATGATTTTACGGCTCTTGATGTGATTAGGATTTTGGAAAAACAAGGAAAGCGTGTTCCAGAAGATGTTCAAGTGATTGGATATGACGGAATTCGTTTTTCGAGCGATAGGGGCTATCATGTGTCTACCATCAAACAGCCGTTAGAGCAGATGGCCGAGGAAGCAGTTGACGTTTTGCTTGCAATTATTCATCAAAAAACGCATAAGTCACAAAGTATTTTACCGATTTCTTATGTCGAAGGGGGAACTACAAAAAATTAAAAAAGCACTTGACAGAAAGCGCTATCAATGATAGGATATAAGTATCAAAATTTATTTTTAACAAAAATGAAACGTTTCAAAAATAAAGTGATGAAATCTATTTAGTTAGAATAGGTTTTCTCCTTTCTATAAAATTGAAACGTTTCAAAAAGGAGGATAAAGATGAAAATCTTTAAAAAAACAACGGTAGCAGTCGCCCTACTCTCTACTTTTGTGTTGACGGCTTGTGGTAATAGTAGCTCGTCAAGTGGAAATGATAGCGATGAGAAGAGTGTGATACTGTGGGTGCAATATTCAGAGGAGTCGGCTGAAGGTCAAGTTATGGCACAGTCTATCAAAGACTTTAATGCAAATAATGGAAAAGGCTACACAGCGAAAGTAGAATATATTCCTCGTAGTGGTTCAGGTGGCGGATACGAAGATAAGGTGAACGCAGCTTTGACGACCAATACCTTGCCAGATGTATTGACCTTAGATGGACCAAATACAGCAGCTTATGCAAAATCAGGGATTTTAGCGCCGATTGATGAGTACATCAGCAATCGCGATGATTTGCTACCGAGTATTGTCGAAGAAGGAACTTATGATGGTAAACTTTATTCACTAGGCTACTCTGAGTCTGGTGTCGGCATTTTCTACAATAAGAAAATGCTTCAAGATGCTGGTGTTGACCTTGCAAGTCTGCCTACAGTTGATAAGCCTTGGACTTACGATCAATACAATACACTGTTTGCAACATTGACGAAGCATTACAACAAACCAGCCATTGACGTTGGCTTTGATGATCATTCTGAATGGTTGATGTATGCCTTCACGCCGTTTATCTGGTCTTCAGGAGGAGATGTAGTCACCGAAGATGGGACAAAATCTACTGGAGCCTTTGATAATGCTGGTTCAGTTGAAGCCTTTACCTTTATCCAAGGGCTGATTAAGAATGGTTACTCAACCATTACACCTGAAAAGAATGGTTTCCAAACAGGGGTGTACCCGCTTAAAATGACAGGTTCTTGGACCATGCAAGAAATGGATTCTCAATATAAAGATGTAGAGTATGGTGTTTTGCCATTGCCAATGTCTCCTAAAACGAAGAAACTTGTATCTCCAACAGGTAGTTGGGCTTATGGTATGAGCCGGACAACGAAGAAGAAAGAAGCAGCGGGTGCCTTGATTGACTTCCTTGGTTCAGAACAAGAAGTTTATGATATGAGTGTCGGAAACTCTGTCTTACCATCTCGGAAATCAACATCTGATCGTTTGGCAACAGAAGTTTCTGAACAGATGAAAGTATTGCTAGAGCAAAATGCTAAGACAGGTCAGGCACGTCCCGTTCTTGTAAATTATCCTCAAGTTAGTCGCGTGGTACAAAACGCAGTGACTGAGGTTACCTACACCGACCAAAACCCAGACGTAGCAGCTCTATTGAAACAAAAAGCTCAAGAAATTGATGGATTCTTACCATAATTTGAAAATGTAAGGTGATAGGTCGTCTATAAGCACAAGAAGATAGACGACCTATCATGTTAAAAGGAGATGCAAAGTATGAAACTAATAAAAAACCGAGAGTCAGCAGTAGGGTATTTATTCCTATCTCCAGCACTACTCATCTTAGGATTATTTTTGTTTTTACCGACTCTACTTTCTGTTTATTCCGCATTTACAGACTACTATTTACTAACACCTGAACAGACTCGTTTCATCGGATTGGAGAATTTTATAAAACTCTTTAAAGATCCACTATTTATGCAAAGTCTAAAAAATATTGGGCAATTTGTTATCTTTATTATCCCAATCCAGTTGGGCTTAGCTCTCGGGTTAGCATTATTGGTCAATAATAAAAGAAGGACCACAATCTTTTTTAAAGTTGCTTTCTTTGCACCAGTGGTCATGTCGCTTGTTGTTGTATCGGTGTTATGGCTGGTACTGCTGAATCCATCAAGCGGGCTAATCAATGCGTTTCTAGGCAATCTAGGAATTGATCCACAACCGTTTTTGACAAGTCCAGATCAGGCTATGTATGTCATTATTGGTGTATCTGCTTGGCAAGGAGCGGGTTATCAGATGCTCATTTTTCTAGCAGGCCTGCAAAATATTCCTTCTTCTCTCTATGAAGCGGCAAGTATTGATGGTGCTAGCAAAATGAAACAATTCTTCCATATCACCTTACCGATGTTGAAGCCGACTTCGATTTTGATTTTAACTACGACCCTAATCGATGCCTTTAAGCTGGTGATTCAGCCGATGGTCATGACACAAGGTGGACCGTTAAATTCCACGCTAACTCCGGTTTACTATATCTATAGGACAGGTTTTACAGATCGGATGGTTGGGTATGCTAGCTCGATTACCGTTATTTTTGGAGTGATTATCATTATCTTCACGCTTTTGCAGCGGAAATTAACAGGAGAGGATCAAAACTATGGATAAGAGAGTAAGTCGTATTTTATATTTTGTATTGACATTTTTATTGGCTGCATTATTCATTTTTCCATTGGTTTGGATGGTTGCCTCATCAATGAAACCTGAAAAAGATGTTTTTGAACAGTTGGGAACATGGAGATCATTTTTGCCATCTTCTAATCTGGTGGAATGGTTTGCGCCTTATAAAGAAATTTCTTCCCGTTTTAATTTATTACGATATGTTGGGAACAGTATTTTCTATGCAACTTGCGTGACGATCGGTTCTATTTTAGTCAATTCTCTTGCTGGATATGCATTTGCGAAATTTGAATTTAGAGGTAAAAAATTCTTATTTGCCTTGATGTTGGCTCTGTTGGTTATTCCAGCTGAGACCATTATGATTACCAAATTTTCGATTGTACAGCGGTTGGGAATTTTAAATACAAGATTTGCGGTTATTTTGCCTGCTTTATCTGCACCACTATTCATCTACATGTTCCGCCAATTTTTCAGAGCGGTTTCTGATGAGATTTTAGAGGCGGCGAAAATTGAAGGTGCATCGCATTTTCGGATTTTTTGGAACATCATGTTGCCATTGTCAAAACCAGCCATTGCAACAGTAGGCACCTTATCGTTTATTGGTAGTTGGAATGATTATATTTGGCCCTTGATGGTATTGACAAATACCAATGATTTTCCACTACAGGTTGCCATCACAAATATCAATAACACTCAACCGACCTATACGAATCAAATTATGGCGATGTTAACTATTTCGACGATTCCATTGATTATTATTTATGTGTTCTTCCAAAAATATTTGGTTCAAGGTTTGGGTAGTACAGGTACGGGGGTAAAATAATCGTTATGAATGAGAGTATCAGTAAAGCTAATGAATTTATTGCGCAACATCAGGGTGAGGTCGATCCTCTTTACAAGCCAGAGCTTCATTTTTCAGCCCCGGTAGGCTGGATCAATGACCCGAATGGTTTTGTGTACTTTAGAGATGAATACCATTTGTTTTATCAGTATTACCCTTACGGAACGCAGTGGGGGCCAATGCACTGGGGACATGCTAAAAGTAAGGACTTACTGCACTGGGAACACCTCCCAGTCGCTCTTGCTCCAGACCAAGATTACGATAAGGACGGCTGTTTCTCAGGGAGTGCGATTGTCAAAGATGACAAGCTGTGGTTGATGTATACAGGGCATATTGTGGATCCAGATGGCAGTGTTCGTCAGGTGCAAAATATGGCCTATTCAACAGACGGGATTCATTTTGAAAAGTTGACATCTAATCCTGTTGTAACAGGTGAAATGCTGCCGGCAGAACTGATTGCCAGTGATTTTCGTGATCCGAAATTATTTGAAAAAGATGGAATGTACTATGCAGTAGTGGCTACTAGACATCGGGAGGAGGTTGGGACGATTGTTCTACTTGAGTCGCCTGATTTGATGACCTGGAAATGTGCATCCATTTTCCTAAAGGGGGAAAAGCACCAAGGTATCATGTGGGAATGTCCTGACTACTTCGAGTTGGACGGGGTGTCCTGTCTAGCCATGTCTCCGATGCGTTATCAAAAAGATGGTCTAGACTATGCTAATATCAACTCGTCAGTCATCATGACAGGGCGTGTAGACTGGGATCAGAAAATCTTTCAGCTTGATACGGTGAAAGAAATTGACCACGGTCATGACTTCTATGCACCGCAGACCGTGGAAAATGCTGCTGGCGAGCGAATCATGATTGCCTGGATGCAGACTTGGGGGCGGACCAATATCACAGACCAACTTGGTCATAAATGGGCATGTGCCATGACTATGCCAAGAAAGTTGCAGTTGAAAGATGGAGTTCTTATCCAGGCACTTCCTACCAGCCTTTTTGAACAACTACCTGTTCTTTCTGAGCAAGGAGCTGTTACAGTCGGGACTTTCCAAGGAGATTGGAGTAACGGCAAGGTTTTCCGTTTAGGAGATGAGCATGATTACATTGAGTTTGGTTACGATGCAGTAGCAAAAGAAGTCTATATTGATCGTAGCCATCTAAAACAAGTCATTCAAGGTGAAGAGGCTTGGTCTATTGAGCGTCGAGCTGTTCGGGTGATTGCACCCGAGGTTATGGTAGTGCTTGATACTAATAGCATCGAACTTTTTGTCAATGGCGGTCAGGATAGTTTGACCAGTACCTATTTTTTGTCAGGGGAACGAAATTTAATGACAAACGAGGGATGAAGGGGGGGATGACTCCCTTTTTTACTTCCAAAGCCAAACAATCTATTGTTTTTCTTGCTATTTCCTTGAAGGTGCGGTATAATAGTGTTCTGTGAGAACCCCTCACTTACTCGTGGCTAGACCATGAGTCATTAGACCAAAAGGAGGAACATATCAATGGCTAAATACGAAATTCTTTATATTATTCGTCCAAACATTGAAGAAGAAGCTAAAAATGCTTTGGTAGCACGTTTTGACTCTATCTTGACTGACAATGGTGCAACGATTGTCGAGTCAAAAGCATGGGAAAAACGTCGTCTTGCATACGAAATCAAAGATTTCCGTGAAGGACTTTACCACATTGTAAACGTTGAAGCAACTGATGACGTAGCTCTTAAAGAGTTTGACCGTCTTTCAAAAATCAACGGTGACATTCTTCGTCACATGATTGTGAAATTAGACGCGTAAGAAGGTAGACTATGATAAATAATGTAGTACTAGTTGGTCGTATGACCCGCGATGCAGAACTTCGTTACACACCGTCAAACCAAGCTGTTGCGACATTTACACTTGCGGTTAACCGTAATTTTAAAAATCAAAATGGTGAGCGGGAAGCGGATTTTATTAACGTCGTGATTTGGCGCCAGCAGGCTGAAAACCTGGCAAACTGGGCTAAAAAAGGTGCCTTGGTGGGAATTACGGGTCGTATTCAAACTCGTAATTACGAAAATCAACAAGGTCAACGCGTTTATGTAACAGAGGTTGTTGCAGATAATTTCCAATTATTGGAAAGTCGTACTGCACGTGAAGGGCAAGGCGGTGGTTACCAAGCAGGTAATTCATTTGCTGGAGGCAGTGATTACAACTCACCGTATCAAGCGCCTGCACAATCTACCCCAAACTTTGCACGCGATGAAAGTCCATTTGGAACGACGAATCCGATGGATATTTCAGACGATGATTTACCATTTTAGGTAAGGACAAATAAAATTATAAAGGAGAAAACATGGCTCAACAACGTCGTGGCGGCTTCAAACGCCGTAAGAAAGTTGATTATATCGCAGCGAATAAAATTGAATATGTTGATTACAAAGATACTGAGCTTCTTAGCCGTTTCATCTCAGAACGTGGAAAAATCTTACCACGTCGCGTAACTGGAACTTCAGCTAAAAATCAACGTAAAGTAACAACAGCAATCAAACGCGCTCGCGTGATGGCATTACTACCATTTGTAAATGAAGATTAAAAAAGAGGTCCGGTGGACCTCTTTTTCACGAGCCTAGAAACAAGAAAGCGAGTTAAGGTCCGGTGGACCTCTTTTTCACGAGCTTAGAAATAAGAAGGCGAGTTAAGGTCCAGTGGACTGTTTTTTCACGAGCCTAGAAACAAGAAGGCGAGTCGAGGTCCATTGGCCTGTTTTTTCACGAGCCGAGAGGAGTTGACAGAGTATTCTGCTGATGTTTGAAGAGTATCAACAGCTCCGACTGTGAGAAACATCACATTTTGGGCTACTTTGCTGGGGGATAACCAAGCTCGCGTAGACTTGCGTTACTTGGGAAAAGGGAAGAAAAAATAGTTAAGTTACGTGGTCTATAAGCGAAAAATAGGGAATCAGATTATGTAGCTCATCAATCCGATTCCCTATTTTCATGGAGTATTCCTTGGAGTGTAGCGTCTATTCAATCCATTTGTTTTTGGTTTTCTTGAGCCGATATTCTGGATAAAAGCAAGGTTTATCGGGGGTCAAATGTATTGAATGGTGATGGTACCTGCTATGTTACTTCCTGTTAGGTAGAGCTGATGAGTGGTCTCTTGGGGAGTTGGGGGAAGATAGAGCTCGCCGAAGCCTGACTTGAGGGTATTGACAACCTTGACGTTTTTGGGAATTTGAATCCGACAGTTTGAGAGAGTATTTTTGACGCTAAGCTGGGTGATGTCTTTTTCAAAGGAGGCTGTGTGGATATCTAATTGCACATTAGCGCAGAAGGCTTTGATTGAGATGGCTTGTAGAGCAGGAGCAACAGAGTATTCATATTTGTCGGTGAAATTAGCTTCGATACTCAGATAATTGCTATCACTTGAATGGAGGGTGGTCTTTGTGGAGTCAAATTGCGAGAATGACTGCTGCTGTCTTTTTTTATTGATACTGTGAAGGGCGATTCCTAAAACGAGAATACCAAAAAAGAGAGGACCGACATTAAAGAGAGCATAAGAATATGGGATGATGTCCCGCATATAGAGGGCTGAGAAACTTAGTCCAACAAAGAATAACAGAGTATTCTTCCGCTCTACTCCCAGCCACAAAAAGCCAAGAGCCAGAAGCAGGGTTAGGCGGAAGTAGTCGAAGATGATGCTTAGTTCAGGGACAAAAGCGATAAGGATAAGGTAGATAGCAAATAGTAGTAATAATACTTGCCAAGAGTAGTTTTTTTTCATGGAGACCTCCAGGTTTTTTTGAAGAATTAGAGTGAGGTGATTGAGATGTTGAGTCTCAATGGCGTTTAGCTCTCCTGCTAATTATGCCATAGGTTGCATGGCATTGCGAATGTTGTATTTTTTCTTGAGGAGGTAGCGAATCCCAAATGCTACTGCTCCGATTAACATAGCAAAGAATGGCGATACAGGTGGATTGATAGAGCTTGGAATGAGTGCCGCAAGGAAGAAAACAATCGTCCAAGCAAGGGTGGCTAGGACCAGAAAGGCAAGGGCTCTGATGATGCTAGGGCGCTTACCAGTCCTAGCTTGCTCACGGTAGACGAAGTGGTACATCATATACATACCGGCCCCTACGCCAAAGCCAATGAGTAACATGGTAATGAGACCGTAGTTGACACCTGCACCAAATGAATTCATCGCACCGTTGACCACACCGATAATGGCAAGGAGTAGGAGACTGGAGTCGAGCCACATGAGCCAAGGGTTGTCGTTGAGCTGCGGTTGCCCTGCGTCTTCAAGGGGAGCTGTTTTGCTGGCAACCCAAGCGCTAGGTGCGCCGTAGATGCTGCGGGCTGTGACTCCCTTTTTTTGATTTTCCAAAATGACAGGAAGAATTTCTTCAAGTAATTCTTTGACTTCTGTATCGGTCTTACCAGCCTTGATAAGCTGGTTGGTTGCGATATGGATAAATTCCTGATTTTTCTTGGTCAATTCTTTGATTTCTGTAAATGACATAAATAATCTCCTCTTGGTGGCTAGAACCATTTTTTTCTTAAAAAGTTAATGACGACAACTGCACTGAAGCAGGCAGAGATAAAGGCGATAATCCAAAAGGAGTTGGGGTATCCTCCAAAGGGCATGCCGGATGTAGGGACATTCATCCCATAGGCTGAGAAAATGACGGTGGGAATATCTAGTGCCATGGTCATGAGTGCCAATGTTTTCATAATCGTGTTTTGATTGTTAGAAATGATTGCCGCAGATGTTTCGGTCATGGCATACAAGACATTGCCATAGATATCGGCCATCTCAAGAGCCTGTTGGGTTTCGATTAAGGTGTCCTCAAGTAAGTCCTCGTCCTCGACATATTTTTTTAAGGTACTGTTTCGGACAGCCAGTTTTTTCACCACCCGCTCATTGAGTTTTAGGGAGGCTTTTAGGTAGACGATGGATTTTTCCAACTCCATCATATCAATAACCTGCTCATTTTTTGTAGCTCGGTCAATATGGGCGCTAATCTGATCTGTCTGCCGGTCAATAGAGCGAAGAGCAGTGATGAAGAGCTCGGCATTGCGATAGAGTAGTTGAAAAACAAATCGCGTTTTCATAAACGTATAGAAATTTTTAATCCGCCGATTGAAAAAATGATCAAAGAGGGTCAAAGGTTGCACGCAGGTGGTAATGACGACATCCTTAGTCACAATAATCCCGAGCGGTAGAGTGATGTGGTAGCTCTTGTTGTTTCGCTCTTCATAGGTCGGAACGTCCACAATAATGAGGGTGTAGTCATCTTCCACAGCGATACGGGATGATTCCTCAACGTCAAGTGGCGCCCGTAAATCTGTGATGTCGATGTTGAACTGTTCTGCTAATGTGACAGACTCTTCCTGGGAGGGATTGACCAAGTTAATCCAAGATCCCGGTTCAAAGGTTTGGATTTCTTCTAAATCAGTTAATGTAGAACGAAACATTTGCTTCATACTCAAGTCCTCCTCAGTTTTTATTGCGTTCAAACGCACCCCTTCATTATACCAAAAAAAGCTCCCTAAAGGAAAAGTTTTCCCCAGATGTTGCTAAAAGGAGGAGCGGCTTGGGCAAGTTTTACGGTATCGGTATATAAGGTATGGTACAATAACAGAAATTCTTGGTTTCATACTCTTTAAAAATCGACTGGATACTCGGTCTCCTCGTTTGATGATTAGGGAGTGTAAGACGATTCTAGGAGAAAGGAAAATCTTGAATGAAAGTAGCAATATGCAGTGTTGGAGTAGCTGTTCTTCTGTTGGGTGGTTGTCGCTCTACCAGTCCACTTCCACCTACTAATTCAACAGATACTACTTCTATAAAGCAAGCCAAAGAAATAGATTGGAGGAAGGCTGGCGTGGATGCACAGACATATCAGTTGACGTTTGAACAGGTTCGGAAAGATGTAGAAGCAGGTGCCAAATTCTATGATGTTCGCTCAAAAGAGGAATATGACGAGGGGCGTTTTGAAATGACAGACAATCTCCCCATCGACGATTTAGAAGCTGGGAAACTGCCCGATCTGCCAAAGGATACGACAATTTATGTCCACTGTTTGAAAGGGATTCGTTCGGCCCAAGCAACTAAGATTTTAAGAGAGGCGGGGTTTAGCCAAGTTTATGATTTAGGCGGTGTGGAAGAGGTAGAAGCCATAGGTGGTAGCTTACGAAAATAGAAGCTGGTATCGCCATTTATACTCTTTAAAAATTAACAGGATACGTTGCCAACTTTTGATTTTTATTGAGTATTAGTTTACCTTTTACATCTATTTCCCACTTCCAATCCTCCTAGATTATTGGAAGTGGGAAATAGGGAAACGGAGTTTCTAACTACCACTTTTTTAATGAAAGGTGGTAGGCTGAAAACCTCCACTGGAGCTTTTCACTCGTCGAAGTAATAAAAGAGACGCAGCTGTTTCAGATTTAGTCAATTACAGCTGTGGCTACCTTTAGGTATAAACTAAACGACTATAAGGGACAAGCTCGTCTATGTTTAGTAGGGGCTGCTATCTTTCAGGAGTATTAAAAACTTGATTTGCCAGCGTTGGGTGGTGAGTGATACTCCGATGAGTCACTCATGCCTAAAAAGTGGTATAATAGAGTCATTGTAGAAGGAAGAAGAAATGAACGATAAGATTGTAATTCATGGGGCTCGCGCCCATAATTTAAAAAATATTGATGTGACCATTCCACGTGAGAAGTTAGTGGTAGTGACGGGACTGTCTGGTTCAGGAAAGTCAAGTCTCGCCTTTGATACCTTGTATGCAGAAGGGCAACGGCGATATGTAGAGAGCTTGTCGGCCTATGCCCGCCAGTTTTTGGGCAATATGGACAAGCCTGATGTAGACTCGATTGAAGGGCTGAGTCCTGCTATTTCGATCGATCAAAAAACTACCTCGAAAAATCCGCGCTCAACAGTCGGAACGGTGACGGAGATCAATGATTATTTGCGCCTCTTGTATGCTCGGGTAGGAACGCCCTACTGTATCAATGGTCATGGAGCGATTTCGGCTTCATCTGTGGAACAGATTGTTGATGAGGTCTTGGAATTGCCAGAGCGTCAGCGCCTGCAAGTTCTAGCGCCGATTGTGCGGAAGAAAAAGGGACAGCACAAGGCCATTTTTGAGAAGGTTCAAAAGGATGGTTACGTCCGTGTCCGGGTAGATGGGGTTGTTTATGATGTGACGGAGGTACCGGAATTATCAAAGAGTAAGCAACATACGATTGAGGTAGTAGTGGACCGTATCGTGTTAAAAGAGGGCATTCGTTCGCGTTTATTTGACTCGATTGAAGCAGCCTTGCGCATTG
This sequence comes from Streptococcus azizii, assembly GCF_001984715.1. GTDB lineage: Bacteria > Bacillota > Bacilli > Lactobacillales > Streptococcaceae > Streptococcus > Streptococcus azizii. Next base: position 100,530 of record NZ_MSPR01000001.1, on the reverse strand, counting down.
CAGACGGTTATGTCATCATTGATACGATGGATGGGCAGGAGCTTCTCTTTTCAGAGTATTACGCCTGTCCGGTCTGTGGCTTTACTGTCCCAGAATTGGAGCCGCGACTCTTTTCTTTCAACGCGCCTTTTGGCTCTTGTAGCGATTGCGATGGTCTGGGAATGAAATTGGAAGTCGATGAAGACCTGATTGTGCCAGACCCTCAGAAAACCTTACGTGAGGGTGCCTTAGCGCCTTGGAATCCGATTTCATCTAACTACTATCCACAGATGTTGGAGCAGGCCATGACCCAGTTTGGGGTCGATATGGATACCCCGTTTGAGAGCTTGTCGGAAGAGGAAAAATCCTTGATTTTCCACGGTTCAGATGGCAAAGAATTTCACTTCCATTATGAGAATGAGTTTGGGGGAGTACGTGATATTGATATTCCTTTTGAGGGCTTGATGACTAATATCAGCCGTCGCTATCGTGAGACCAACAGTGACTATACCCGTCAGGTCATGCGAGCTTATATGAATGAATTGACTTGTGCGACCTGTCAGGGCTACCGCCTGAATGACCAAGCCCTATCGGTTCGTGTGGGTGGAGAGAAAGGCCTACATATTGGGGAGCTGTCTGATTTATCTGTAGCAGACCACTTAGAGCTGGTGTCCCACCTACAGCTGTCGACCAATGAAGCTACCATCGCAAATCCGATTGTCAAGGAAATCAAGGATCGCTTGACCTTCTTAAACAATGTCGGACTGAATTATTTGACCTTGTCACGTTCAGCCGGGACCTTGTCAGGTGGAGAAAGTCAGCGGATTCGCCTAGCCACTCAAATCGGTTCAAATCTCAGTGGCGTCCTGTATATTTTGGATGAGCCTTCTATCGGATTGCATCAGCGGGACAATGACCGCCTGATTGCTAGTCTCAAGAAAATGCGGGACTTGGGCAATACCCTAATCGTGGTCGAACACGATGAAGATACGATGAGGGAAGCGGATTATCTCATTGATATTGGACCAGGTGCAGGTGTCTTTGGGGGTGAGATTGTCGCTTCTGGTACACCGGCTCAGGTTGCGAGAAATAAGAAATCTATCACGGGTCAATACCTGTCTGGCAAACGGGAAATCCCCCTTCCCTTGGAGCGTCGGATTGGCAATGGTCGTTTTATCGAAGTGACCGGTGCGCGTGAGAACAATCTTCAGAACGTAACTGCTCGGATTCCCCTTGGCAAGTTTGTCGCTGTCACGGGAGTATCTGGTTCTGGCAAGTCGACGTTGGTCAACTCAATCTTGAAAAAAGCCATTGCTCAGAAACTCAACCGCAATTCGGACAAGCCAGGAAAATTTAAGACTATTTCAGGAATCGAACATCTGGATCGCTTGATTGATATTGACCAAAGCCCGATTGGACGTACTCCTCGCTCCAATCCTGCTACCTACACAGGGGTCTTTGATGACATCAGGGATTTGTTTGCCCAGACCAATGAAGCCAAGATTCGAGGCTATAAGAAGGGACGCTTCTCCTTTAATGTCAAGGGAGGTCGCTGTGAGGCCTGCTCGGGAGATGGTATTATCAAGATTGAAATGCACTTCCTGCCAGATGTCTTTGTCCCTTGTGAGGTCTGCCATGGTCGCAGGTACAATTCAGAGACCCTTGAGGTCCACTATAAGGAAAAAAATATCGCAGAAGTCCTCGATATGACGGTCAACGATGCAGTCGACTTCTTCAAGCATATTCCAAAGATTGAGCGGAAATTACGCACCATTCAGGATGTTGGTCTAGGCTACGTCACTTTGGGACAACCAGCGACGACCCTATCAGGAGGAGAAGCCCAGCGGATGAAGCTGGCATCAGAACTCCACAAGCGTTCGACGGGTAAATCCTTATATATCTTAGATGAGCCAACAACTGGTCTACATACAGAAGACATTGCCCAGCTCTTGAAAGTCTTGGCACGCTTTGTCGATGATGGTAATACGGTGCTGGTCATCGAGCATAATTTGGATGTGATAAAAACAGCAGACCATCTCATTGACCTAGGACCAGAAGGCGGTATCGGTGGCGGTATGATTATCGCGACCGGAACACCAGAAGAAGTAGCGACAAATGACGCCAGCTATACAGGACAGTATTTAAAAGGGAAGTTACATAAATAAATGAAACATTCGGTGTTTTAGGGCTATCTGCAATTAGATTGAAGGTGTTTATTGCCCTACTTGACAAATGCGCATAATACGTATAAAATTGATAATGTAAGGAGGTAGTAGCGCTATGCCACTTACAGGAAAAGAGATGGTAAAACTTGTAGAGGCTAACGGATGGGAAGAAATCCGAGTCAATGGAAGTCATCACCATTTCAAAAAAGAGGGGTTTTCAAAAATAGTTACGATTCCTGTTCATGGAAATAAGGATTTGGGAAAAGGACTTGAAAAGAAAATTCTGAAAGATTTGGGGCTATTATAAAAAAGTCCTATCTCTTTCATTTCTGGAGGTAAACCATGTTAAAATCTTATCCTGCTATTTTTCACTCTGAAGACACAGGCTACTGGGTAGAATTTCCAGAATTCGGAGGGGGTACTCAAGGAGATGACCTAGAAGAAGCTATGTATAATGCCCGTGAATTTTTAGGAAGTTCTATCGCTCTTTACATTGATGAGGGGATAGTGTTGCCTAAAATGACCAATATAGAAGCCCTACATTCTCCTGATGGTTTTGTCACAATGATACAGGCTGACCCAACGCCATTCATTAAAAACAATAAAGCAGTTAGAAAGAATGTGACTGTTCCTGAATGGTTGACTAAACTCGCTGACCGTGAGGGTTTGAACTATTCAGAAGTATTAACAAAGGCCTTAGAGAGACGTTTGCAAGTATAAGCCTAGCCGCTCGCTGGGCTTTTTGCTATTCTACGTACCTCAGTAATCCATTATAGAATTGTACTATTCAATAAAAATCAAGAGTAGACTAGGAAACGAAGCCGAAGGTAGTTGAAATAAGAAAAGCTACAAAGGGCGTGTAGAACTCAAAGTGAAAATAGGAGTTTTGATGAGTGAAAAGCTCCATTGGAGGTTTTCGACCTATTTCCTTGTTCTATCTTCGCTTCTTGTTTTTTAGGGTCAGTGACAAATTCCTTCACTTTTTAATGTCTAAATTCGGGATTCTAGGGTCACTTTCTTGTCTTTGGATGACCAGCTGAAACAGTTCTCCGAATGGTTTCGCTTCACTGGAGCTTTTCACTCGTCGAAGTAATAAAAGAGACGCAGCTGTTTCAGATTTAGTCAATTACAGCTGTGGCTACCTTTAGGTATAAACTGAACGATTATATATTCAATGAAAATTAACATTAAACTAGACACGCAGATGCAGATAGGACTGAAGTTCAGCGAATCAAGTCAACAATACCTGAGTTTGATTTCCGAAGAGTATAAACCTCTCCTTTCATGTAGAATAAATGCTGCCTTGTCTTTTGATAGAGTGTATTCCCCTTTCCTAGTATTCTTTTCAAAATAGTGATAGAATAATAAAAAAAGTTAAGGAGCAGGAAAGATGCAAAGAAGATTAGAAAACCTCCGTCAACATATGCAAGAGCAGGGATTGGCAGCCTTTTTGGTGACCAATCTGAAAAATATCTACTATCTAACAGGGTTCTGGGGGACAGCTGGAACGGTTTTGGTGACAGCAGAGCGTCAAGTTCTGATTACAGACGATCGCTATATCACCTATGCCCAATCGGTGGTCAAAGGTTTTGAAGTAGTGTCTAATCGGGATGCCCTCTCAGTTGTAGCTCAGGTTTTAAAAGACAGCAACTTGAGAGAATTGGCCTTTGAAGATGAGGTGTCGGTGGCTTACTATCACGCTATGCAAAGCGTTTTTGAAAGTATAGATTTGATTCCTACGACGGATGTAGTGATGGGCTTGCGCATGGTGAAGGATGCAGGAGAACTTGCGACCATCCAGCGCGCCTGCCAGATCTCGGACCAAGCCTTTTTAGACGCTTTGGACTTTATCAAACCAGGGAAAACTGAATTGGAAGTGGCCAATTTCCTTGACTTTCGCATGAGGGAAATGGGGGCCGAAGGGGTATCATTTGATACGATTGCGGCATCTGGTTTTCGCTCTGCTATGCCACATGGTCGTGCCTCGAATAAGGTCATTGAAGTAGGAGATGCGCTGACGCTAGATTTTGGTTGTCTCTATAACCATTATGTCAGTGATATGACGCGAACAGTTTATATCGGCTCTGTCAGCGATGAAGAGGCAGAGATTTATCAAACTGTCTTAGCGGCGAATCAAGCCCTGATTGCAACAGCCAAGGCAGGGATGGAGTATCGTGAATTTGATGGTGTGCCACGCCGTGTGATTGAAAGAGCTGGATATGGCGCCTACTTTACTCATGGAATTGGACATGGTATGGGGCTAGATGTCCATGAACCTCCTTACTTTAGACAAACAGCTACCGATACCATTCAAGCAGGGATGGTCTTAACAGATGAGCCAGGAATCTATCTAGAGGGGCGATATGGGGTACGCATTGAAGATGATCTCCTCATCACAGAGACAGGCTGTGAGGTCTTGACCTCAGCGCCGAAAGAGTTGATTGTCTTATAGTTTCTCCGAAGATCTTTCTGCTTGATGAAAGAGATGGTCTTGCCTAGCCCTTACTTGGACAGGGTGAAGCAGCTTCTAATTATTGACACGACTTGTTCTCCGTTCATCTCCAACCTTGCCTACTTCGCTCTCGGATTTATAGGCTCAGGCTGAAACAGTTCACCGAACTGTTTCACTCTCCCAGACGGGTGGAGTAAGGACTAAAAACAACCGAAAAGACGATCATCACTCGCTATCTATGAAATAAGTAGTGAACAAAGTGAGCGTTTTAAAGCTATGTCCCGCCCTATTCCAGACACCTACTATGCTAGTGTCTGGAGAGGGATTTTTGAGACGGAGGCTCAAAAATAAGGGATAAAACTGCAAAGGAGTCCAGGTTGTAGACAAAGTATCTCTGAGAAAATTTGTCAATGTCAACATCGAAGGATAGTATCAGTGCTCTTATCACTTCGTGAAAAGGTGAGCGAAGCGAGCCCATAACCGCTATTTTACGCCGTAGCAAAAAACACCAGAAACGTTCTGTTTCTGGTGTTCGGAGATTTTGAGACTCAGGCTCAAAATCTAGGCATGAAATCCCGTAGGGAGTTGCTGCCGTCCGTGCTACCTAAGTAAAGTATCATAATAAAATAATCGTTTTGAAGAAAGTAGACTTTTTCTTCAGTCTAAAACTCCAAAGGAGTCTGCTGACGTCCGCCCTGCCAAAGGGAAATGGTAAAGGATACTACATAGAGATGAAAAGATTATAAAGGTGAATCGAAAAACGAATGGATACAGACGAGCCTTGGGAATGGTCCCATATTTGAGAAATTTGACGGTTTATGGTAAAATGAACCGAATAAATAAAAAGTGAAGAGGTATTCAATACAATGATTGAAGCAAGTAAACTTAGAGCAGGTATGACTTTTGAGGCTGAAGGAAAATTGATCAAGGTTTTGGAAGCAAGCCACCACAAGCCAGGTAAGGGAAACACCATCATGCGGATGAAATTGCGCGATGTTCGTACCGGTTCAACCTTCGATACAACCTACCGACCAGACGAAAAATTTGAACAAGCGATTATCGAAACTGTCCCAGCGCAGTACCTTTACCAAATGGATGATACTGCTTATTTTATGAACACGGAAACCTATGACCAGTATGAAATTCCAGTAGCGACCATCAAGGAAGAATTGTTGTATATTTTGGAAAACTCAGATGTGAAAATCCAGTTTTACGGAACAGAAGTCATCGGTGTGACAGTTCCTACAACGGTTGAGTTGGTAGTTGCGGAAACACAACCTTCTATCAAAGGTGCGACTGTGACTGGTTCAGGAAAACCTGCAACTATGGAAACAGGTCTTGTAGTGAACGTTCCAGACTTCATCGAAGCAGGTCAGAAGTTGGTGATCAACACGGCAGAGGGAACATACGTATCACGTGCTTAATCGCATACCTCTTAGAAAGGGTTTCTCATGGCAAAAGAAAATTTAGGCGAAATTGTTATTGCACCTCGTGTCTTGGAGGTGATTACAGGGATTGCTTCTGCTAAGGTAGAAGGTGTGCATTCGTTACACAACAAGAAAGTAAGAGATGGCTTATCAAAGACAGCCCTAAACCGCGGTGTCTATCTTCAGACAGATGAGGCAGGAGATGTAACAGCGGATATCTATGTTTATTTGGAATATGGAGTCAATGTTCCAACAGTATCAATGAATATTCAACGCGCAGTGAAAACGGCCATTGCCAACTATGCGGATGTTACTGTAAAAACGGTCAATATTCATGTAGATGGTATCGTACCAGACAAGACGCCAAAGCCAGATTTAAAAGATTTGTTTGGTGAGGACTTCTTAGATGAAGAATAAGCAACACGAATCACGGCACTATTTGCGCAGGTGTGCGCTTCAGGCCATTGTCTCTTTGGAATTTGGTCAGGAACCCCTTCAGGCAGCTCAGTTTGCTTATCTCTATAATGACGAAGAAGAAAAAGAGGTCGCACTTCCGCTCTTTCTGTTGAATCTGGTTACAGGGGTTGCAGATGTGCAAGAAGAGATCGATGCCCAGTTGGAGACGCGTTTGAAAGCAGGCTGGACCTTGGAGCGTTTGACCTTGATTGATAAGAATATTATGCGTTTGGGACTGTTTGAAATGTTATATTTCGAAGAGACACCCGATCGCGTTGCCGTCAATGAAGCGATTGAGCTAGCAAAAGAATTTTCGGACCCTGCTTCTGTAAAATTCATCAACGGTGTCTTGAGTCAATTTATAAAGTCATAATCAAAAAGTCCTACAGTTCTTCACTTTACGGAGAATGGTAGGACTTTTTATTATGTATGGTCTTTTAGTTTACTTTTAGTAATAGGCAACGAGCTGCAGGCTGCTTCAACAGTCATTAGGCTGTTGAAGGTTGGAAATCATACTGACGATAGTCAGTGACAATCGTAGAGTACGGCAAAGCGAGTTCCAATCATCTGGGAGAGTGAAACAGTTCGGTGAACTGTTTCAGCCTGAGCCTAAAAATTTGAGAGCGAAGTGGACAAGGTTGGAAATAGGGCAACGGAGTTTCTAACGACCACTTTTTAATGAGAGGTGGTAGGCTGAAAACCTCCACTGGAGCTTTTCACTCGTCGAAGTAATAAAAGAGAAACTAAGTGAGTATATTAGATACTGCGACCTGCTAAGAGGCTGATTGGAAGAGAATACTGTTGGTCAAGGGAGGCTCCGTCAATTTTTTGGAGGAGTAGATCGACCATCAATGTTGCAATATCTGCTAGCGGCTGTTTAATCGTAGTAAGTTGTGGATAGTGGGTCTCAACGAAGTAAGTCCCATCGTAGCCGATGAGTTTTAGGTCTTGTGGGATAGAAAGTCCCAAAGAGTGAGCAATATTCCAAACCAGCATAGCCATCAGATCTCCTGAGACAAAGACTCCGTCAGCTTGGAGAGTCTGTAAAATGCTTTTAATTTCCATCTCCTTACGGATAGGGGAGAAGTCACTTGAGATGTGGTAGACTGTTGCTTGTGGAAAAATGCTGGAAAACCCTTTTTGGCGCAGGCTTGTAGGAGAATTGGAATCATCGTTTCCTGTAATCATAATCGGTTGTTGACAGCCGGCTTTTTTTAAGGTCTGGGCAGCAAGCACCCCACCGCTGTAGTTATCAGAGGAGACAATCGGTGTTGACGGTGATAAGTTTCGATCAAAGGCGATAATGGGAGCAGAGATTCGGTCATAGTCTTTGATGCCTAAATTGTGGCTACCAGAGATAATCCCGTCGACCTGATTGGCTGTCAGCATCTCCAGATATTCACGTTCTTTTGCAGAATCGTGCTGGCTATTGCAGATAATGGCCTTGTAGCCATGGTTGAACAATTCTTTTTCCAGATACTCAATCAATTCTGCATAGAAAATATTACCGATATTGGGGAAAATCAAGCCGACCAATTTGGCAGATTTTCCCTGTAAGCCACGCGCAAGATTGTTGGGTTTGTAACCCAGCTCTCGCATGGCGTCGGTAACCTTTCGGATGGTTTTTTCAGAGAGGTAGCCTTTTTTGTTAATGACGCGGGAGACAGTCGTAGGACTGACCCCTGCTAGCTTTGCGACATCAGTGAGTTTTGTGACCATAATCTAATGGGTAGTAATTTCCGGTTGCCTGACCTGATAGAATCGTGATACCAGATTGATCTTGGCGAGGGAAGACACGTCCGGAAAATACCTTTTCTCCTTTGTTGATAAAAATTTCAAAGACAGATTTGTCAATGAAGATATTGGCGATTGTTGCTTGATTGGCAATCTGGCAATGGCGTGTTGTCCCAAAGTCGAGGGCGAAGGCTTCTCCGCAGTCCTTGCGGTCTAGGACAATACAGCCGTTTGTAGGGTCAATGGTGAGCTTGAGTCCGTGGCCATCAGCGTCAGCAAAGAGGACTAATTCTAAATGGCTATTGGCTTCTATCGTTAATTCTAATTCGTAGGTATTATCGGTCTTAGTCTTTTCAGTGAAAAGTTGCGCTTCAGCCCGGAGACTGGTAATGGCTGGGACGGGGTATTGGTAGAGTTTGCCGTCTTTAATGGTTAATTCTTTGACAAGGGAGAGGCAACCTTGGTAGTCATAGCGATCTGTCGGGTAGTCGACATCTGGTAGGGCGAGCCAGCTCACAGCAAGGGCGCGTCCAAAAGGGTCGTTGAAGGCTTGAGTTGCATAGCATTCAAAGCCGTAGTCCAACTGTTCTAAAGGACCTGGGTTGATCATGGTAGCCGTCTCAGGATTAAAAGATTGACCAACTTTATACAGATTTGGATAAATATTGCCATAGTCCAGAACAGTCTTGTCCAGTCCTTGCGGACAATAGAGGAGGACAGGTTGTCCACTGATAAAGACTAGGTTCGGACATTCCATCATGTAGGCAGTCAGGTCATTGTCAAATGCTAGATCGTCGATATACTCCCAGTTGAGGTAGTCATTATTGACCGCTTTGTAGAGTTTGATGATGCCCTGTTTCTCTAGGTTTTGTCCCCCTACGATGGCGTAGTAGTTCCCTTCATAGTTGAAGATTTGTGGATCGCGGAAGTGGTCTGTCGTATCGGATGGTTGGTCGATTAAGACCTTGTTCAATTTTTGGATATGACCATCGGTGTCCATGAGAGCACCGATTTGGTAGGGATGACGCACCCAATTTTCATCACGGACATTCCCTGTATAAAAGAGAAACAGGTGATCATCAAACTGCATGGCAGAGCCAGAGTAAGCCCCATGGCTGTCGAGGGCTGTATCTGGATAAAGGATGGTTCCAGTTTTTTCAAAATGCACTAAGTCTGCCGATTCCATGTGAACCCATGATTTCAAGCCGTGAGCGGCACCAAATGGAAAATATTGGTAGAAAAGAGTCCATTTTCCATTGAAATGGGAAAAGCCATTCGGGTCATTTAAGAGTCCGTGAGGTGTTTCGATATGAAAGTTTGTTCTCCAAGGGGAGCTTTTTGTATTTTGTTTGATGGTTTCGATATGGTCTGCGGGCCAGTCTGCATAAGCACGGTAGCGTTCTTCGGTTGTGAAAGCCATGGATTCTCCTTTTATAATCGTCTCTGTATTGATTCTATAGTTTATAGTAATATAGTAAACGTTTACTTGTCAAAAAGCAAGGCTTTAACGCAAAATTAAGAAAAACAATAAAAAATTCTGTCAAGCGTTTGACATATCGATAAAAAATGATATAATAAAAAACAGAGAAAGTTTAAAAACGCTTTCAAAACAAAAATATGAACTAAAGGAGATTTTTGCAAGATGAATAACACAGAAATTGCAAAAAAAGTCATTGACGCTCTCGGTGGTCGCGAAAATGTCAGAAGTGTTGCCCACTGTGCGACACGCCTTCGCGTGATGGTCATCGATGAAGGAAAAATTAACAAGGATGCTGTAGAGAACATTGAAAAAGTGCAGGGTGCTTTCTTCAATTCAGGTCAATATCAGATCATCTTCGGTACAGGGACTGTGAATAAAATCTACGATGAGGTGGTAGCGCTCGGTCTGCCGACTTCTTCAAAAGATGAGATGAAGGCTGAAGCTGCTAAACAGGGAAATGCCTTCCAGCGTGCTATTCGTACCTTTGGTGATGTCTTTGTTCCCATCATTCCGGCCATTGTTGCGACGGGGCTATTCATGGGATTGCGTGGGCTTCTCGCCTCACTCGGTATTACCTTACCAGGAGACTTGAATGTCTATTCACAAATCTTGACAGATACAGCCTTCATCGTATTGCCAGCCTTGGTAGTATGGTCGACCTTCCGTGTATTTGGCGGGAATCAAACCATCGGTATCGTACTTGGTATGATGTTGATTTCTGGCTCATTGCCAAATGCTTGGGAAGTTGCTTCAGGCGGTGAGGTAACGCCGCAAATTTTCTTCGGTTTCATTCCAGTTGTGGGCTTGCAAGGCTCTGTATTACCAGCCTTTATCATTGGACTTGTGGGGGCTAAGTTTGAAAAAGTGGTCCGCAAGGTAGTTCCAGAAGTTCTGGACCTCCTCGTTACTCCTTTTATCACACTTTTTGTCATGTCTATCCTTGGCTTATTTGTGATTGGTCCAGTCTTTCACGTAGTTGAAAACTATATCTTGTCTGCTACACAGGCAGTCTTGAACTTGCCATTTGGCTTGGGTGGTTTCTTCATCGGTGGGGTTCACCAAGTCATAGTTGTATCAGGTGTTCATCATATCTTCAATTTCTTGGAGGCTCAGTTGGTAGCGACTGGTGCAAATCCATTTAACGCAATTATCACCGCAGCCATGACTGCACAAGGTGCTGCGACAGTAGCGGTCGGTGTGAAAACAAAAAATCCTAAGTTGAAAGCTCTAGCATACCCAGCTGCCCTTTCAGCCTTCCTCGGTATTACTGAGCCAGCCATCTTTGGTGTCAACTTACGTTTCCGTAAACCCTTCCTCCTTTCATTGATTGCTGGTGCTATCGGTGGAGCCTTTGCTTCTATTCTTGGTCTAGCAGGTACAGGTATGGGAGTTACCATTATTCCAGGTATGACCCTTTACACTGGTAACGGGCAGTTCTTCCAATACCTCCTCATGGTAGCCGTATCCTTTGTTTTAGGTTTTGCTCTTACCTACCTGTTTGGCTTTGAAGATGAAGAGGATGCTCCTGCTCAACAGTCTAAAGCAGTAGCGACAGAAGGAGTAGCCAAAGAAGCTGCGACTGATCTCGTTGCTGAAGAGACACTTGTATCCCCGCTTTCTGGTGAGGTGGTTGCACTTGAAGATGTCAACGATCCAGTCTTTTCATCAGGTGCTATGGGGAAAGGACTCGCTGTAAAGCCGTCTGAGGGTCTTGTCTATGCCCCAGCAGATGCAGAAGTGACTATTGCCTTTGAAACAGGTCATGCCTATGGTCTAAAGACAGCAAGTGGAGCAGAACTCTTGATTCATATCGGTATTGATACAGTGTCCATGAACGGTGATGGATTTGAAAAGTTGGTTGCAGCAGGTGATAGGGTGGCAGCAGGGACCCCGATTGCTAAGTTTGATGCAGGTAAGATTGCGGCTGCAGGTCTCGATGATACAACGATGGTCATCGTGACAAATACCGCCGACTTTGCAAGCGTTGAAGCCCTAGCAAGTGCAACGGTTGCACATGGAGCAGCCTTTATGAAGGTGGAAAAATAATCCCTAGAAAAAGGCGTTTCGCCTTTTTCTTACGTTTCAAACTATGATATAATAGAACAGAATACAACGATTTCATAAAGAGGAGAACAAAGATGACAAGATTGTATGGTAGCTTGGAAGCAGGGGGGACAAAATTTGTCTGTGCGGTGGGCGATGAGCAGTTTCAAGTGGTCGAAAAGACACAGTTTCCGACAACGACCCCGTATGAAACTATTGAGCGGACAGTCGAATTTTTCAAGCGCTATGAAGACCGTCTGGCAGGAATTGCCATCGGCTCATTTGGACCGATTGATATTGACCCAAATTCTACAACCTATGGCTACATTACGACGACCCCAAAACCTCATTGGGCTAATGTAGACTTGCTGGGCTTGATTGCCAAAGAATTTAAGATACCCTTTTATTTCACAACAGATGTGAATTCGTCCGCTTTTGGGGAAACGCTTGTGCGTAAAGGTGTGAGAAGCCTTGCTTACTACACGATTGGAACAGGCATCGGGGCTGGTGTCATTCAAAATGGTGAGTTTGTCGGCGGTGCGGGTCATACCGAAGCAGGCCATACCTACGTTGCACTTCATCCCCAAGATGTCGCCAAGGAATTTACAGGTGTTTGTCCCTTCCATAAGGGCTGCTTAGAGGGATTGGCAGCAGGTCCATCACTGGAAGCTCGGACAGGAACTCGCGGGGAATTGATTGAGCAACATGCCGATGTATGGGACGTTCAAGCCTACTACATTGCTCAAGCGGCAGTACAAGCAACCTTGCTGTATCGTCCGCAAGTCATTGTCTTTGGTGGAGGTGTCATGGGGCAAGAGCATATGCTCAAACGTGTGCGAGATAAATTTACGGCCTTGATGAATGGCTATATACCGACGCCAGATGTGATCGACTACATCGTAACACCAGCAGTGGCTGAAAATGGATCAGCAACCCTGGGGAACTTTGCTCTAGCAAAGCAAGTAGCTGAAAAATAAGATAAGGAGCTAGACGTGCTGTCTAGCTTTTTAGCGCAGTGAGGGGAGGGACTGGAAGGATTATATCTGCAAATACTCTTTAAAAATCAAAAGGATACGTTGTCAAGAGTCTCGGTGAATTGAACTCGAGCTACAACTCACTGAAAAAAAGACCAATCTCATTGGTTGCAAAACAACCCGCTTCGATTGTCTATTTTTTCTAGGAGTTGTTTGACGCTCTCGTATCTTGACGAATTGAACACGCCCTAAACTCTGTGCGAAAAAGATAAATACTCCTAGCTTCAAAGGTATAGTATACCTTTGAAGGCGGGAAATAGAAGTTTGCCTTAGCAAACGTCCTTTACTTCTTCGTCGTATTTCCTATTTTCGCTTTGAGTTTTTCACGGGCTTTGTATCTTGTAATTGAACTCGAGCTACAACTCGCTGACAATAAAACTAATCCAGTGGAGTGAAACAGTTCGGTGAACTGTTTCAGCTGGTCACCTAAAAATCAGAAAATGACCATAGAAGTCCGAGCCAAGAAATCGGAAAGCGAGAATAAATACTCCTAGCTTCAAAGGTATAGTATACCTTTGAAGGCGGGAAATAGAAGTTTGCCTTAGCAAACGTCCTTTACTTCTTCGTCAGATTTCCTATTTTCACTTTGAGTTTTTTACGGGCTTTGTATCTTGTGGAATTGAGTTCGGACTAAAAATGTTAGAAAAAAGATGAATTGGCTTGATGACCTGAGTCACCTGCCCCAATTCCCTATTTTTCTTTACATTTTCTTAACGTCCTCACATCTTAACTGAACACGGGCTAAAAGCTCGGAAAAAAGATAGGCAGATGTTTTGGCTTTAGCCAATTACAGATGAGAATCCCTTTAGGGATAGATTTCCTCGTGTTCAACAAACACGTCGTCAATCTCCTATTTTTCATTCGCTTTTTACACGCCCTTTGTATCTTAGTCTACTTTTGATTTTTATTGAGTAAAAGTGTCCTGTTTTTCCTTCTTTTTGGGAACATTTCTCAAAAGAAGTTGGCAATTCCCTCTTCTTTTTGCTATGATAAAAGAAAATAGAAACGAGGGATAGTTATGGCGGAACCATTATTTTTACAGTCGGTTATGCAGGAAAAAATCTGGGGTGGCACCAAACTTCGGGATGAATTTGGCTATGAGAGTCCAAGTGATCGGGTAGGAGAGTATTGGGCAATTTCAGCGCATCCAAATGGTGTTTCCATCATAAAAAATGGAAGGTATGCAGGCTATAGGCTGGATGACTTATACCGTGAGCACCGCGAACTCTTTGCAAATCGAACAGAGGAAGTCTTTCCCCTTCTGACCAAAATGTTGGATGCCAACGATTGGTTGAGCGTACAGGTCCATCCAGATGATGCATACGGACTTGCCCATGAGGGAGAACTCGGTAAGACGGAGTGCTGGTATGTTCTGGCAGCAGATGAAGGTTCAGAAATTATCTATGGACACAAGGCTCAATCAAGGGATGAGCTACGCAAGAAAATAGAGCAAAAAGACTGGGAAAACCTGTTGCAGAGGATTCCAGTCAAGGCAGGGGATTTCTTCTACGTACCTAGCGGGACCATTCATGCGATTGGGAAGGGTATCATGATTTTAGAAACCCAGCAGTCAAGCGACACAACCTACCGTGTCTATGATTTTGATCGTAGGGATGATGCTGGTAACCTTCGAGAATTGCACTTGGACAAATCGATTGATGTGACAAGAATTGGAAAGCCAGCCAATAGCCGCCCTGTCACGTTACAGGTGGATAATCTAAGCTCAACCTTGCTGGTTGCGAACGACTTTTTTAGTGTCTACAAGTGGGCAGTGACTGGTGAAGTATTCATGAAGCAGACAGCTGATTATTACCTGGTGAGTGTCTTAGCAGGGGCAGGTGAGTTGGTGATAGGAGGGTCCAGCTATGCGATTGGAAAGGGAGATCATTTTATCTTGCCACATGATGTCAAAGATTGGACCTTGAAAGGGCAGGCACTAGATATCATTGCCAGTCACCCATAAGCACAAAGATAGCGATGAACCAAGAACCGATGGAGCCTGACTTCATCGGTTTAAACTATCGCCCTATCTTGAAAGTAGAGGGGAAACATGCTATAATGGGGAGAACAAAAAATAATACTCTGCGAAAATCGTTTCAACCAGTACTAGCCTTGTCTTCTTTCTGCTAGTCACTGGCTTTTGCAAGCGCTATTTCTACCTTGTATGGTTCAGTGGACTACATACGGGTGGCGGTGGCTAACCTTATGGTTTGCTTTGTGATTTTCATTGAGTATAAGAATGGATACAAGTAAGGAACAAGATGGCAAATATTTTAAAAACGATTATCGAAAATGATAAAGGTGAATTAAAAAAATTAGAAAAAATGGCGGATAAGGTGATTGCCTATGCAGATGAGATGGCAGCTTTATCAGATGAAGAATTACAAGCCAAAACGATAGAATTTAAAGAGCGCTATCAGAAGGGTGAGACCCTTGATGACTTGCTATATGAAGCCTTTGCGGTCGTGCGTGAGGCTGCTAAACGGGTTCTTGGACTCTATCCCTACCCTGTTCAGATTATGGGAGGGATTGTCCTTCACCATGGTGATGTGCCAGAGATGCGTACTGGGGAAGGAAAGACCCTGACTGCGACCATGCCAGTCTACTTAAACGCCTTGTCTGGTAAAGGAGTGCACGTTGTCACTGTCAATGAATACTTGGCGAGCCGAGATGCCACAGAAATGGGAGAAGTATACGCTTGGTTAGGTCTTTCTGTAGGTATTAACCTAGCTGCTAAGTCTTCCCTTGAAAAACGTGAAGCCTATAACTGCGATATTACTTACTCAACTAATTCAGAAATCGGTTTTGACTACCTTCGTGATAACATGGTCGTTCGTGCGGAGGACATGGTGCAACGTCCTTTGAATTTTGCCTTGGTCGATGAGGTAGATTCTATTTTAATCGATGAGGCCCGGACACCTCTGATTGTTTCAGGAGCAGAAAGCTCGGAGACGAATCAGTTGTATTTCTTGGCGGACAAGTTAGTCAAATCCTTGGAAGAAGCAGACTACATCATAGATGTTCCGTCAAAAACCATCAGTTTGTCAGACTCTGGAATCGACAAGGCAGAGAGCTTCTTCAAGCTGAAGAATCTTTACGATATTGAAAATGTCGCCTTGACGCATTTTATCGATAATGCGCTTCGTGCCAACTATATCATGACCTACGACATTGACTATCTTGTCAATGATGCGCAAGAGGTGATGATTATCGATCCATTTACGGGTCGGACCATGGAAGGGCGTCGTTACTCGGATGGTCTGCACCAAGCGATTGAAGCCAAAGAAGGTGTTCCTGTTCAGAACGAATCAAAAACAAGTGCATCCATTACCTATCAAAATCTCTTCCGCATGTATAGCAAGCTAGCCGGTATGACTGGTACAGGTAAGACAGAAGAAGAAGAGTTTAGAGAAATCTATAATATCCGGGTGGTGCCGATTCCAACCAACCGTCCAATAGCCCGTATCGACCATGAAGATTTATTGTACCCAAGTTTGGAGTATAAATTTAATGCAGTGGTAGCTGATGTCAAGGCTCGTTATGAAAAAGGGCAGCCTGTCTTGGTCGGTACTGTTGCAGTAGAGACTTCGGACTATCTCTCAAAGCGGCTGGTGGCTGCAGGTGTTCCCCACGAGGTCCTAAATGCCAAGAACCACTATCGTGAGGCACAGATCATTATGAATGCTGGTCAACGGGGAGCCATCACCATTGCAACCAATATGGCAGGACGTGGTACAGATATCAAGTTAGGTCCTGGTGTTCGTGAGCTCGGAGGCTTGTGTGTCATTGGGACAGAGCGTCATGAAAGTCGTCGGATTGATAATCAGCTCCGTGGTCGTTCAGGCCGTCAAGGAGATCCAGGTGAATCCCAATTTTATCTTTCTTTAGAAGATGATTTGATGAAACGCTTTGGATCAGAGCGGATTAAGGCCTTCATGGAACGCATGAATCTGACCGAGGAAGAATCGGTTATCAAGTCTAAAATGTTGACCCGTCAAGTGGAGAGTGCTCAGAAACGTGTAGAAGGAAACAACTACGATTCACGGAAGCAAGTCCTTCAGTATGATGATGTGATGCGGGAGCAACGTGAGATTATTTATCGTCAAAGGCAAGACGTCATCACCGCTGAGCGTGACCTAGCTCCAGAAATCAAGGCGATGATCAAGCGGACGATTGAGCGTCAAGTAGCAGACCATAAGGCAAGCAAGCGCGAGGAAGCCTTGCAAGCGATTTTACACTTTGCTCAAATCAATCTAGTTCCAGAAGATTCTATCAGCCTGGCTGACTTGGAAGGGAAATCAGATAAAGAACTTGTGGCTGAATTATACAAACGTGCTTTGGAAGTTTACGATAGTCAGGTGGCTAAGTTACGCGACGAGGATCGGGTACGTGAATTCCAAAAAGTGTTGATTCTTCGCGTGGTTGACAATCGTTGGACGGACCATATTGATACGATGGACCAGTTGCGCAATGCGGTCAGTCTACGAGGCTATGCGCAGAACAATCCAGTTGTAGAGTATCAGTCAGAGGCCTTTGCGACCTTTAATCAGATGATTGGTGCCATTGAATTTGACGTAACCCGTCTCATGATGAAGGCGCAAATCCATGACAATATTGAACGGGAGCGTGCTAGTCAAGAAGCCCATACAACGGCTGTGAAAAACATTGTTCCAGCTCAAGCTGCTAGCAATGAGCAAGTTCGTTTTGAAGGGGTTGAACGCAATGATCCATGCCCATGTCAGTCTGGTAAGAAATTTAAGAACTGTCATGGACGCAAGCGCATCTAGAAAAATATGAGGGAGGAGTGAGGGGATCCGGTATTCGATACAGACGGATTGCTCACTTCTTTTTTAGGAAATGATTATAGGACACGGAATAGATTTACAAGAAATTGCCGCAGTTGAAGCAGCGATGAAAAAAAACGATCAATTTGTTCGAAGAGTATTGACTGAAAATGAATTTAGGCGATTTGCTCAGTTAAAAAACCGCCGTCAACTGGAATATTTGGCTGGTCGCTGGTCAGCCAAAGAGGCCTTTGCCAAGGCGCTTGGAACAGGGATTGGGAAGATTGGTTTTCAAGATATTGAAATTTTGACAGATGGTAAGGGGGCGCCTTATATCGCTAGATCGCCGATTCAAGCCAAAGTTTGGCTCAGTATCAGTCACTCTGCTGGTTTTGTGCAAGCCAGTGTGATTTTGGAGGAAGTAGATGAAAGTAAGTTTTCATAGACCTACAAGGATTCAGATTAACTTGTCAGCTATCTCAAACAATTTGGAGCAGGTCAAGAATCATCTACCTAGAGAGGTCAAGGCTTTCGCAGTCGTCAAAGCCGATGCTTATGGACACGGGGCAGTTGAAGTTGCGAGGCACCTGGAAGGTCAAGTAGATGGTTTTTGTGTCTCTAATTTAGATGAGGCCTTGGAATTGCGTCAGGCTGGCATTCAGCGACAGATTCTGATCCTAGGAGTGGTACCAGTAGAAACAGTTCCGCTAGCGATTTCAGAAAATATCATGCTAACAGTAGCGAGTGTCAACTGGGTCGAGCAGTTAGTTGAGTCTGGTTTATCCTTGCAGGGCTTGCAGGTGCATGTCAAAGTGGATACAGGTATGGGAAGGATTGGCTTTCGAGAAAGTCAATCCCTCAATCGGGCCATGGGTGAGCTGAGCCAAGCAGGTGTAGTGGTTGAGGGGATCTTCACTCATTTTGCAACAGCTGATGAAACAGATGATAGGTATTTTCAAACTCAACTTTCTCAGTTTAAAGAACTGTTGTCCCAACTGTCTCAAGTACCTGCCTGCATTCACGCGAGCAATTCTGCAACCAGTATTTGGCATGCAGACACAGTCTTTACCATGGTTCGTCTGGGGAACGTCTTATACGGTCTGAACCCAAGTGGGCATGCCTTAGCCATGCCTTATCCGATTGAGCCAGCCTTGCAGTTGACCTCTGAATTGGTCCATGTCAAGGAAGTGGAGACAGGGACCAGCATTGGCTATGGTGCGACCTATCATAGCTCACAGTCTGAGTATATCGGGACGGTGCCGATTGGCTATGCGGATGGTTTTTTGCGGGCTATGCAGGGCTTCTCTCTCCTAGTAGAAGGGGAGGTCTGTCCGGTTGTCGGTCGTGTTTCTATGGATCAGATTACTATCCGCCTACCAAAGCGGTATGGTTTAGGCACGCCTGTGACCTTGATTGGTTCAAGTGGGAAAGGGGCTATTGCTGTACAAGATTGGGCGGATTACCTCGGGACAATCAACTATGAAGTCGTCTGCACCTTATCAGATCGTATCCCTCGTTATTATAAGTAAAGCAACTATCTGCCGAGGCGGATAGTTGTTTTACGTACGACGGAAATTGTCCCAGTGCTTGCCTATTGAGTATAAGTGTGTATCTTAAAGAGTTTCCTTGTATGTGTGGCGAACAACGAGTATTCCTCTTTGAGATGTTTTTTCATACACGCAAACTGGATCGCTTCATTTTAGAAGATTCAAGGAGAGAATAGAGAGACGAAAAGACTATAATCCTGTAAAAATAACTTGACAATTAAGGAGAAGGTGAGTACAATAAGAGGAGAGGTTATAACCAGTTGAAGGTGGCTAGGTTACAGCAAGTGAAATCGAGTCTAATAGAAAGGAAACGATATGTCAAATTATATTTTTGCCAAGTCTATCATTTTGTCAGATAGGGAGGTGGAAGAGGCCTATCTTGAGATTACAGATGATGGTCGATTTGGTGCTATTTTAACGGACAAACCGGAAGGTACGATCATAGATTATTCAGATTATCATATAGGACCTGGTCTTGTTGATACGCATATCCATGGCTATGCTTCACACGATGTGATGGATAATGATTTTGAAGGGATCAAGGTGATTTCTGAAGGGCTATTGTCCTGCGGTGTGACGTCTTGGTTGCCGACCACTTTGACGGACTCAACAGAAAATTTGGATGCAGTCTGCGAAACGATTGGTCGCCATGCAGGTGAGGAAGAGGGAGCCAAGATTCAGGGAATCTTTCTTGAAGGGCCATTTTTCACGGAGAAATATAAGGGAGCCCAAAACCCTAAGTATATGAGTGATCCATCAATAGAGAAACTGGATAACTGGCATCGTCTGTCGGCGGGCTTGGTGAACAAGATTGCCATTGCTCCAGAGCGTGACGGTGTGGAAGAATTTATCCACTTTGCAAAGAAGAAGGAGATTCATACTGCGCTTGCACATAGCGATGCCACCTATGAGCAAGCGAAAAAGGCAGTTGAAGCAGGAGCTGACATCTTTGTCCATGTCTACAACGGGATGAGTGGGCTTCATCATCGTGAGCCGGGGATGGTCGGCGCAGCACTTGAGTTGCAGAATGTCTTTGCAGAAGTGATTTGCGATGGCTACCATGTACACCCAGCAGCAGTTGAGCTTGTTGTGAAAGCGCGGGGCGTGGATGAGACAGTTCTCATCACGGACTGTATGCGTGCGGGTGGTCAAGGAGAAGGGGACTCCCGCTTAGGGGAATTTGAAGTAGTCGTCAAAGATGGAACAGCACGATTGAAGCATAATGGCAGTCTAGCAGGTTCTATTTTGGAGCTCATTCAGGCAGTTGAACATATTGTGGAGTGGGGCTTAGCGAGTTTACCTGATGCGGTTCGCATGGCGTCACTTGCACCAGCAAAATCTGTTCAGATTGACCATATTTGTGGACAAATTGCTCCAGGTCGTGCAGCAGATTTCATCGTCATTGATGATGAGGGGCATTTGCAGGCCACTTATTTAGATGGAATCAAGCGTTTCAGTGCTTGATACCTTACCAGTAATGCTTGATTAGAAGCAACCAATTATTTTTGTTTATAGTCTACTTTATCTAGGAGGAAGATAATGGAAAAATTACAACTTTCACAGGCGAAATACAATCACCTTGTTCGTCTATCAAATGATGAAAAAGTGATTGCAGCCCTTGCGATTGACCAACGCGGTGCCTTAAAGCGCCTCTTGTCAGCAGCTGCAGATGCTGATTTTGGAGATGACATCTTGATAGATTTTAAAAAGGTTATCTCAAGTGATCTAACCCAGTATGCAAGTTCTATCTTGTTGGATGCAGAATATGGTGTACCAGCAGCTGAATTGCGTCATCCGGATTGTGGCTTTATTGCTGCTTATGAAAAAACAGGATATGATGCCTCTACACCAGGTCGTCTACCTGATTTATTGCCGAATTGGTCTGCAAAACGGATCAAGGAGCTGGGTGCAGATGCTGTGAAAATCTTGCTCTACTATGATGTAGATGATAAGCCAGAAATCAATGATATAAAACATGCCTGGGTGGAGCGTATCGGTAGTGAATGTGTGGCGGAAGATATTCCATACTTTGTGGAAATCTTGACCTATGATGCGAGCGATATGGATGTGACATCTCGTGAATATGCCTCTTTGAAACCTCATAAGGTCAACGGAGCGATGCGTGAATTTAGTAAGCCACGCTATCATGCAGATGTTCTAAAGGTAGAAGTACCTGTTAACATGAATTTTGTGGAAGGTTACACTGATCAAGAGCCTGTCTATAGCCTAGAAGAAGCGAAAGCCTACTTCAAAGAGCAGGCAGCAGCAACACACTTGCCATTTATCTTTTTGAGTGCAGGTGTATCGGCTAAATTGTTCCAAGAAACCTTGGTGGTTGCAAAAGAAGCCGGTTCTAGTTTTAATGGAGTGCTTTGTGGTCGTGCGACTTGGAAAGATGCGGTTGCAGTCTTTGCTAAAGAAGGTGAAGACGCGGCCAAAGCCTGGTTGGCAGACCAGGGCCGGAAGAATATGGAAGAGCTAAATGCTGTTCTTGCAACAACGGCAAGCTCTTGGCTTGATAAGGTAGAAGTAAACTAATCTGAAAAATCCAACTCTAACGTATGAGTTGGATTTTTTTACTTGAGAGGGCTAGTTGAAAAAGGCTTGATACAGGGCTTTGAGGGCTTTTTCTTTTTCTTCCGTTTTGATAACAAACATGACAGAAACCTCGCTTGCGCCTTGAGAAATCATGGCCAAGTTGACATTTTCTTTGGAAAGAGCTGCGGTGGCAGTGGCAGTTACCCCGACATGGCTCTTCATGTTCTCACCGACAATCATAATGATGGAGAGTCCGTGTTCTATCTCTGCCTTGTCCACTTCCAGCTTGGAATTGAGTTGACGGAGGATTTCTTCTTCCTTGATGGGGGTTAGTTCACGATTACGCAAGACAAGAGACAGATCATCAATTCCAGTTGGCATGTGTTCCCAACGGATATTGAGGTCTTCGAGGATATTTAAGACCTTGCGACCAAAACCGACTTCTCGGTTCATTAAGTATTTGGACATATTGATGCTGACAAAGCCATCATCTGCTGCAATCCCGACAACAGGTAGTGTGTGGTCACTGTGTTTGAGGACGATCCGTGTACCGGGATGGTCGGGATTATTGGTATTTTTTATGACGAGAGGAATGCGACCACGGTAGGCAGGTAGTAAGGCTTCGTCATGTAGGACAGAAAAGCCAGCGTAGGCCAATTCTCGCATTTCACGGTAGGTTAATTCCTTGATAGAGTGTGGATTGTGGATGATACCTGGGTGGGCGGCAAAGATTCCGTCCACATCTGTGAAGTTTTCATACAGGTCTGCCTTGACGCCAGCTGCTATGATAGACCCTGTAATATCTGAACCTCCACGAGAGAAGGTACAGATCTGTTGGTCGACAGTTACCCCGAAAAATCCAGGGATGACTAAGACCTCATCTGCTTCTCTTAGTGCCTCGATTTTATCGTAACTAGATGGTAAAATACGCGCATTACCAGGCTCTGAACTGACAATGATACCTGCCTTTTTGGGATGGATATAGCGGGCAGGGACACCTTTATAGGTAAAATACTCGGCAACTAATTTAGCATTATTGTCCTCTCCTGCCGCTAAAAAAGCATCGTAGAGAAATTCGTTATCGTCAACAGGAAGAGTGGCTAGGCTCAGGATGCTTTCTGCAATCTTGTTCATACATTTGCCTGGGAAACCAAGCTCGTCCACCATCGTTTGGTAGCGATTGATAATCCATTCTTGGCTGGCAGTCAGGTCTTTTCCATCTACGTAGTTTTTGTAGTATTTGATAAGGGCATCCGTCACCTTGGTATCCTTGCTATCACGTTTTCCAGGTGCAGACACAACGACAAATCGGCGCTCAGAATCTGCCTGTATAATGTTGAATACTTTTTCAAGTTGGGTAGCTGAAGCAAGAGAGCTACCACCAAATTTGGTCACTTTCATAAAATTTTTCAAACTCCTTTTATGCTTTTCATCATTATAGCAAAAACTGATAGGCTTGTCAGTAGGCTTAACAGGAAAGTTTGGTTAAGATACAAAGCCCGTGAAAAACTCAAAGCGAAAATAGGATTGAAACAGTTCGGTGAACTGTTTCAACGGTCACCTAGAAATAAGAAAGTGACCACAGAGGGCTGAGCTAGGAAATAGGAAATACGACGAGTGAAAAGCTCCAGTGGAGGTTTTCAGCTTATTCATTAAAGACAGTAAATAGGAGTATTTATCTTCGCTTCTTAGTTTCTAGGCTCAGTAACAAATTCCCTCACTTTTTAATTTCTAGGTTCGGGCTAAAATAATCCACTGGATTATTTTACTCCCCTGACTATTTCTATATCCCAAAGGGATTCTCATCAGTAATTGGCTAAAGCCAAAACAGCTGCCTATCTTTTTTACTTTGCTCACTTCAACAGTTTAGTAATAGATTGTTGAAGGTTGGAAATAAAACGAGTGAAACTCGCGTCAAACGTCCTCGTATCTTGACGAGTGAAAAGCTCCAGAGGAGGTTTTCAGCCTATCTTTAAAGTCAACGGAGGGGTTGCGTTTTCAAACTCCTATTTTCGGCTGTCACACTAGAATGGATTGCTTTTTGTGAAATGTGTGGTAGAATAGCTCAAACACATGAAACCTCTTTCTTTGAGGATTCAAAGTAAATAAGGAGGAAACAGATGACCTACAAAACGATTCAATACAAAGTAGAAGAACAGATTGCCAGATTGACCCTATGTCGCCCAGAAGTGTCAAATGGCTTTAATATTCCTATGTGTGAGGAAATCTTAGAAGCGATTGGAGCGGCTGCCGCATCAGCAGAGGTAGCTATTTTAGTGATTCAAGCAGAAGGGGCTGTGTTTTCCGTCGGTGGTGACTTGGTAGAGATGAAACGAGCTGTAGACGAAGAGGATATAGGCTCCTTAGTTCAAATCGCAGAGCTGGTCAATCAGATTTCTCTTGCTTTGAAAAAGTTGCCCAAGCCAGTTATTATGCTGACGGATGGAGCGGTTGCAGGGGCTGCGGCCAACATGGCTGTTGCGGTGGATTTTGTCCTTGCCTCTGATAAGACCAAATTCATTCAGGCTTTTGTAGGGGTGGGCCTAGCACCTGATGCAGGAGGGCTCTTCTTACTGAGTCGTAGTATCGGTGCGACTCGTGCTAGCCAGTTAGCCATGACCGGTGAAAGTCTAACAGCAGAAAAAGCTCAGGAATATGGTTTGGTTTATCGAGTGGTTGAAAAAGAGAACCTACCCAAGGCTTGTCGCCAGTTGATCAAACGCCTCTTACGCCACTCGCCCCACTCCTACCGTGCCATTAAAGAACTGATGTGGAAAAGTGAATTTGAACAATGGGAAGATTACGCTCAGTTGGAGTTGGCTCTCCAGCGTAAACTGGCTTTCAAAGATGATTTTAAAGAGGGTGTTCGGGCGCATTTTGAACGCCGTAGACCACATTTTACAGGGAAATAGGCTGGTTTGTTAGATCATAGACTCACAGAAATCGTCCTCAAGCATTCGTATCCTTGACTCTTATCCGATGTGACAAAAAATATTTGACAATCAAATAAATCTGTCGTATACTTTGATAGTCAAAGTATGTAAGGAGGGCCTTCGATTGTGGAAGATGCAAAAATAAATGACTATCTGACTGCGATTTTTAATAATGTACTCATTATTGAAGAAACGAGTCTGAGAGGGAGTCGTTTTAAAGATATTTCCATCAAAGAAATGCACACAATCGATGTCATCGGCAATGAAGAGGGGGTTACTCCAAGCGATGTTGCCCGTGCTTTGATGGTCACACTGGGAACGGTGACAACCAGTTTGAACAATTTGGAGCGAAAAGGCTATATTGAACGTGTCCGATCCACCAAAGATCGTCGTGTCATTCATCTTCATTTGACTAAAAAAGGAAGGTTAGTCTATCGCCTGCATCAACGATTTCATAATGAAATGGTGCGCCAAATTACATCAGATATGGACGAAGCTGAATTTAAGGTCATGAAAAAAGGTCTCTTGAAACTGTACCATTTCTTGGAGGATTTAAAATGATGGTCTTTGCAAAAATCAGCCAAGTAGCTCACTATGCGCCATCCCAAATCATTGATAATGATGAGTTGGCACAGAGAATGGATACGAGCGATGAATGGATTGCATCGCGGACAGGGATTCATAGGCGGCATATCACTAAGAATGAGGAGACGAGTGATCTAGCCACACAGGTTGCAAAACAGCTCTTACAAAAGAGTAACTATGCTCCAGAAACGATTGATTTTATCATTGTTGCAACGATGACACCGGACTCAGCGATGCCCTCAACGGCAGCACGTATCCAAGCGAATATTGGAGCCAGTCAGGCTTTTGCTTATGACTTGGTTGCGGCTTGTTCTGGCTTTGTCTTTGCCTTGTCAACGGCAGAAAAATTGATTGCCTCTGGGCGTTACAAAAGAGGAATGGTCATCGGAGCAGAGACCCTTTCTAAAATTCTTGATTGGTCAGATAGAAGTACGGCTGTTTTATTTGGAGATGGTGCAGGTGGCGTCTTACTAGAAGCGACGAATCAGCCACATTTCCTAGATGAAATCCAAAGGACCGATGGTAGTAGGGGCGGAGATTTGCAATCAGGCGTCTGGGGACTCTCTTCCCCTTTCTCAGAGATAAGAGGCAATGCCCCCTATTTGAAAATGGAGGGACGTGCTATCTTTGAATTTGCAGTTCGTGATGTGACCAAAACCTTGCAAGAATTGCTCGAGCGTCAGAACATGACAGATGAAGATGTAGATTATTACTTACTTCATCAAGCTAACCGACGCATCTTGGAAAAAATGGCTAAGAAATTAGGAAGTGACATGGCTAAATTTCCAGCCAATATGGCAGACTATGGCAATACCAGTGCGGCAAGTATTCCGATATTGCTCTCAGAATGTGTAGAGCGGGGCATCCTTTTCCTTGATGGTAGCCAAACCCTTCTGATAAGTGGTTTTGGTGGAGGTCTTACCTGGGGAGCAATTCTATTAAAACTTTAGTTAATGGACTGTTTTTACAGTTATTAAATGCTCAAAGAAAATCAGTATCAGCCTTGTCAGTGGAGTGATTGTTCACTACAATGAGTGACGGATGGATGTGATGGGTTTTCAAAGAGCCACTATTTTTATTATTTTCTTAAAGGAGAAAACTATTATGGCAGTATTTGAAAAAGTACAAGCAATTATCGTTGAAGAACTTGGTAAGGATGCAGAAGAAGTAAGTCTGACAACAACATTTGAAGATTTAGATGCAGATTCCTTGGATCTTTTCCAGGTGATTTCAGAAATCGAAGATGAGTTTGATATTCAAATCGAATCGGAAGAGGGATTGACGACTGTAGGCGACCTTGTGGCGTATGTAGAAAAACAAACCAACTAATACCGCTCAACAATCAGTTTCTTTCGTTAGAAATGAATCTGTCTGGATGGTTGAGAAGAGGGCAATGCTCTTTTGTTGATAGCATGAACCGCTTCTCCTCCTTCGTTTGCAGTTTCATTTTCTTGTTGGATTCAGATATTTATAGGGTACATAAATGCTAGTTTCTAGCATTTTTGCTAGAGTAAATACTTTGATATTCAAAACATCGAAATATCAAAGTATCTTCGAGTGGATGGTGGGATAAATACCTATCCCACGTCCTTGTTTTGTTAATTATTTGATGGTCATACTCTTCCAAAATCTCTTCAAACTAGATTAAGTATCGCCTTGGCGTACTTTGCAATAGTCCTCATAGGATTATGGAAAGATACGAAGGGCGTAAAAAAGTGACTGAAAAATAGAACATAGGCCGAAAAAGCCTTTGCTTTTAGCTTGTGTTCCATTCGGCTAGCTTCTGAGCTTGATTTTTAGTGAGTATCAAATGATTAACTAAGCAAAATGATGAATTGAAAAGGGGACATGATGCAAACAAAGATTACGGAACTACTTCAGATTGAGTATCCGATTTTCCAGGGAGGGATGGCCTGGGTAGCGGACGGCGATTTAGCAGGAGCAGTCTCAAATGCAGGTGGTTTAGGGATAATCGGTGGAGGAAATGCTCCAAAAGAAGTTGTAAAAGCCAATATTGATAAGGTTAAAGCGCTGACGGATAGACCCTTTGGAGTCAACATTATGCTCTTGTCTCCATTTGCTGATGACATTGTGGATTTAGTCATTGCCGAAGGTGTAAAAGTCGTGACAACTGGGGCGGGGAACCCCGGGAAATACATGGAGCGTTTCCATGCGGCAGGTATTATCGTTATTCCGGTTGTCCCAAGTGTTGCCCTTGCAAAACGCATGGAAAAGCTGGGGGCAGATGCGGTGATTGCTGAAGGAATGGAAGCAGGTGGTCATATCGGGAAATTGACGACCATGACCTTGGTACGCCAGGTAGTAGAAGCGGTTTCGATTCCAGTTATTGCAGCAGGAGGAATTGCAGATGGTCGCGGTGCAGCAGCAGCCTTTATGCTGGGAGCTACAGCTGTTCAGGTAGGGACTCGCTTTGCTGTAGCAAAGGAGTCGAATGCTCATCCCAAGTTTAAAGCCAAGATTTTACATGCCAAAGATATTGATACGACGATTTCTGCTCAGGTAGTTGGACATCCTGTGCGGGCGATTAAAAATAGGCTTTCGACAGCTTATGCCAGTGCGGAAAAAGATTTTCTCCGCGGTTTGAAAGATAGTAAGGACATCGAAGAATTGGGAGCAGGTGCCTTGAAGCATGCTGTAGTAGATGGTGATGTGGAATACGGTTCTGTCATGGCAGGTCAGATTGCGGGCTTGATTACCAAAGAAGAGTCTTGTGCGGAGATTTTGCAGGATATTTATACTGGAGCAGCCCGAGTCATAAAGGAACAAGCAGCATTGTGGAACTAAGATGTGAGGACGTTAAAAGGTCTAAGTGAAAATAGGAATTCTGACGTAGAGTCCAGAGACTCTAGGAGGAATTGTCTTTTTCACACAGACCTTAGTCCGAACTCAATTATATAAGATACAAAGCCCGTGAAAAACTCAAAGCGAAAATAGAAAATCTGACGAAGAGGGTTGCTGAGAGTTTGCTAAGGCAAACTCCTATTTCCCGCCTTCAAAGGTATAGTATACCTTTGAAGCTAGGAAGATTTGTCTTTTTCGCACAGAGTTTAGGGCGTGTTCAATTCCAAGATACAAAGGGCGTATAAAAAGCGACTGAAAAATAGGAGGTTGCCGCAGTGTTCGATGAATACAAGAAAGCCTATCCCTAAAGGGATTCTCATCTGTAATCGGCTAAAGCCGAAACAGCTGCCTATCTTTTTTCCGAGGTTTTAGGCTGAACTCAGTTGGCTAAGATGTGAAGACGTTAAAAGGTCTAAGTGAAAATAGGATTGAAACAGTTCGGTGAACTGTTTCAACGGTCACCTAGAAATAAGAAAGTGAGCCTAGAAGTTCGGGGAACTGTTTCAACGGTCACCTAGAAATAAGAAAGTGACCATAGAAGCCCGAGCCAAGAAATCGGGAAGCGATGATTAACCAGTTGAAACAAGAAAGTAATCATAGTGAGCTAGGAAATAGGAATTTTAACGACTTGACCAGGTATACGGTTGAGTTTGAAGAGTATAGGGATTCAGGTTGATACAAAAATGAACATCAAACGATATGAAATGGGAGAATAAGATGACGAAAACGGCCTATTTATTTGCTGGTCAAGGTACCCAATACCTAGGCATGGGGCGGGATTTGTATGACCAGTATAGGAGCGTGAGAGAGACCTTTGATGAGGCAAGGGCTACTCTAGGCTATGATATACGCGAACTGATTGATACAGATGAAAAAAGACTCCACCAGACCCGTTACACTCAACCAGCTATCTTGACAACATCTGTTGCAATTTGGCGCTTGATGCAAGAAAAGGGAGCAAGGGCAGATATGGTCGCAGGCTTATCGCTTGGGGAATATAGTGCCATGGTAGCTTCAGGAGCCTTGGAGTTCAAAGAGGCGGTTGCCTTAGTAGCTAAGCGAGGCGAATATATGGAGCAGGCTGCTCCAGCAGGTAGTGGGAAAATGGTTGCAGTCTTAAATGGAGATTTGGAGACAATCGAAGGGGCCTGTCAAGCAGCATCCTGCTGTGGAATCGTGGCGCCCGCCAACTATAATACCCCTAGTCAAATCGTTATTGGTGGGGAAGTGGCTGCAGTTGATGAAGCGGTAAGGTTACTGAGGGAGGCTGGTGTCAAGCGGCTCATTCCGCTCAATGTATCAGGGCCGTTTCACACTGCCCTATTACGACCTGCTTCAGAACGTTTGGGGAAAGTGTTAGCCAGCATTTCCTTCCGAGACTTTGACCTTCCCTTGGTAGGCAATACCCTTGCTCAAGTGATGACCAAGGAGGACATCGTCCCTCTTTTGACCCGCCAAGTGATGGAGCCAGTTCGTTTCTATGATTCGATTGCCTGTCTGCAACAAGCAGGAGTTACGAACTTTGTTGAAATTGGTCCGGGAGCAGTTTTATCAGGATTCTTAAAAAAAATAGACCGCTCAGCAAGTGTGAAGCAGGTTGAAAATCTAGCGACGCTTGAAATGTTCGTAAGAGAGGAGTAACAGATGGAGATAAGTGGAAAAAACGTATTGATTACCGGCTCTAGTCGTGGAATTGGCCTTGGGATTGCCCATGCCTTTGCAGGACAAGGGGCCAATGTTATTTTAAATGGTCGAAGCAGTATTCCAGCAGAAGTCCTAGAAAGTTTTGCTGACTACGGTGTGAAGGTCCATGTGGTACTCGGTGATGTTGCTAAGCAGCAAGATGCTAGGCAGATGGTAGCAAAAGCTATTGAACTGGCCGGTTCGATTGATATTCTCGTCAACAATGCGGGGATTACCAAGGATGGCTTAGCGCTTAGAATGTCAGAAGATGACTTTGAAGCGGTACTAAAGGTGAATCTAACGGGGACCTTCAATATGACACAGGCGGTTTTGAAACCCATGACGAAGGCAAAGATGGGAGCTGTTATCAATGTGTCTAGTGTTGTAGGGTTGATAGGAAATGCTGGTCAAGCCAACTATGCAGCCTCTAAGGCAGGAGTGATTGGTTTTACCAAGGCCATTGCTCGTGAGGTGGCAGGACGTAATGTTCGTGTCAATGCGATTGCTCCAGGTTTTATTGAGTCTGATATGACCGCTGTTTTATCAGATAAAATCAGAGAAGCCATGCTAGGACAGATTCCCATGAAACGTTTTGGTTTGGCGCAAGAAGTGGCAGATGTTGCGGTTTTTCTAGCTCGTCAAGAATACCTCACAGGCCAAGTCATCGCTATTGACGGCGGTCTAACCATGCAATAAAGGAGCAAGATATGACAACAAATAGAGTAGTAGTGACAGGATATGGCTTAACCTCACCGATCGGTAATACACCTGAAGAATTTTGGCATAGTTTAAAAACAGGAAAAGTTGGGATTGGTCCCATTACGAAGTTTGATACGAGCGACTACAGTGTCCACAATGCAGCAGAAGTGCTTGATTTTCCCTTCGACAAATATTTCGTAAAAAAAGATACGAATCGCTATGACCTGTACTCTCTTTACGCCATGTATGCAGCTCGTGAAGCAGTTGCAAATGCAGGCTTAAAGACAGAGAGTCTCAACCATGATCGGTTTGGTGTTATCTTATCAACCGGTATCGGTGGGATTAAGGAGATTGAAGAGCAGGTTGAAAAAATGAATACCAAGGGAGCAAAGCGGATTCGTCCGATGGCGCTTCCTAAGGCTCTTCCTAATATGGCAGCTGGAAACATCGCCATGCAGCTAGGGGCAAATGGTATCTGTAAATGTGTGATTACAGCTTGTGCTTCCTCAAATGACGCTATCGGTGAAGCCTTCCGTGAAATCAAGTTTGGCTTCCAAGATGTCATCTTAGCTGGAGGCTCAGAAGCAGCGATTACACCATTTGCTATTGGGGGCTTTCAAGCCTTGACAGCCCTATCGACGACAGAGGATCCCTTCCGATCGTCCATTCCCTTTGACAAGGATCGCAATGGATTTGTCATGGGAGAAGGAAGTGCGGTTCTGGTCTTGGAGAGCTTGGAACATGCTGAAAAACGTGGGGCAAGCATCCTAGCAGAAATCGTGGGTTATGGAAATACTTGCGATGCCCACCACATGACCTCCCCTCATCCAGAAGGTCTAGGAGCCATTAAGGCCATGAAGCTGGCGCTTGCTGAAGCGGGTCTTACACCGCAAGATATTGACTATATCAATGCCCATGGTACCTCTACCCCTGCCAATGAAAAGGGAGAAAGTCAGGCGATTGTCGCGGTGTTTGGCACAGAGACTCCTGTCTCTTCGACCAAGTCTTATACGGGACATTTGCTAGGAGCGGCAGGTGCCGTCGAGGCAGCTGTGGTGATTGAAGCCATGCGTCATTCTCATGCCCCAAAAACGGCAGGAACTCAAGAGCTATCTGACTATATTGAAGCAGATGTTATCTATGGTCATGGTCGTGATATGGAGATTCGCTATGCCATTTCAAATACCTTTGGCTTTGGTGGTCATAATGCCGTCATTGCCTTTAAACGCTGGGAGGACTAAGTGAATAATACAGATATTAAGGACTTGATGAGTCAATTTGATCAGTCTAGTCTACGTGAATTTTCGTATACAAATGATGGTATTCAGCTACTTTTCAGTAAAAATGAGCATCAGGTAGAAGCGGTTGCCCCCGCCTCTGTCGCCAGTCCAGCTGCGGTAGTAGAAGAAGTGGAAGCCTCTCAAGTAGCCACGCCACCAGCTGGCATAGATGGAACTGACGAGGGAATGGTGGTAGAAAGTCCTCTTGTAGGAGTGGCCTATCTAGCTCCTTCACCAGATAAGCCGGTCTTTGTTACTATCGGTGATCGTGTCAAAAAGGGTCAGACCGTGATGATTGTTGAAGCTATGAAGGTGATGAATGAAATTCCTGCCCCATGCGATGGAAGAGTAGTAGAGGTTTTGGTCACCAATGAGGATGTGGTTGAATATGGACAAGGATTGGTGCGGATTGTATGATGGATATTCAAGAGATTAAAGAAGCACTCCCCCATCGCTATCCCATGCTCTTGGTGGATCGGGTGCTTGAACTGAAAGAAGATGAGATTGTTGCCCTTAAAAATGTGACCATTAACGAGCCTTTCTTTAACGGGCATTTTCCAAACTACCCTGTTATGCCAGGAGTTCTCATCATGGAAGCCTTAGCACAGACAGCAGGTGTCTTGGAATTATCTAAGAAGGAAAATAAGGGCAAGCTGGTCTTTTACGCAGGCATGGACAAGGTCAAATTTAAAAAACAAGTCCTACCAGGTGATCAGCTCATCATGACAGCTCGGTTTGTCAAACGTCGTGGCACGATTGCGGTCGTAGAAGCCAAGGCGGAAGTAGATGGAACAGTAGCGGCTAGCGGGATTTTGACCTTCGCTATTGAACGTTAAACTATAAGGGAGGGGAGCATGTTTCGGAAAATACTGATAGCCAATCGTGGAGAGATTGCGGTGCGGATTATTCGAGCGGCGCGTGAGTTGGGAATTGCAACCGTAGCCATTTATTCAACAGCTGATAGGGAGGCTCTCCACACCATGCTGGCTGATGAAGCTATTTGTATCGGTCCAGCTAGATCGAGAGATTCTTATTTAAATATGAATGCCATTATTTCTGCGGCAGTGGTGACAGGAGCAGAAGCCATTCACCCAGGCTTTGGCTTTTTAAGTGAAAATTCAACCTTTGCAACTCTTTGTGCAGAAGTAGGGATTACATTTATTGGGCCATCTGGAGACGTTATGGATAGGATGGGAGATAAGATCAATGCCCGTACTCAGATGATTCAAGCAGTAGTGCCAGTGATACCAGGATCTGATGGTGAGATTACGACTGCAGATGAGGCTCTTGCTGTCGCAGCAGAAATCGGCTATCCAGTCATGCTCAAAGCCTCTGCTGGCGGTGGCGGAAAAGGGATTCGCAAGGTAGAGGCAGCCGAGGATTTAGTAGCGGCCTTTGAATCGGCCTCCAGTGAAGCCCAGGCTGCTTTTGGCAATGGTGCTATGTATTTGGAGCGAGTCATCTATCCTGCACGGCACATTGAAGTCCAGATTTTAGCAGATCGATATGGGCATGTTGTGCATCTGGGGGAGCGGGACTGCTCGCTCCAGCGTAATAATCAAAAGGTCTTGGAAGAAGCGCCTTCCATTGCCATTGGGAAGACCCTTCGTGAGAAGCTCGGTCAGGCAGCGGTACGTGCAGCAATATCGGTCGGTTATGAAAATGCAGGGACGATTGAATTTCTTTTAGATGAAGCAAGCGGTCAATTCTATTTCATGGAGATGAATACCCGTGTGCAGGTAGAACACCCTGTAACTGAGTTTGTGACAGGGGTGGATATTGTCAAGGAGCAAATTCGTATTGCTGCTGGCCAAGAATTGAGCCTTCGTCAGGAAGATATTGTGATTCAGGGACATTCCATTGAATGTCGGATTAACGCAGAAAATCCAGCCTTTCACTTTGCTCCAAGTCCTGGGACCATTTCAAATCTCTACCTACCGAGCGGAGGAGTAGGAGTGCGGGTAGATTCAGCTGTCTATCCGGGCTACACTATTCCACCCTACTATGATAGCATGATTGCCAAGGTCATCGTCCACGGGGCTGATCGGTTTGAAGCCTTGATGAAAATGCAGCGGGCTTTATATGAGTTAGAGATTGATGGCATTCAGACCAATAGTGGCTTTCAATTAGATTTGCTCTCCCATCCTCGGGTAGTTGCAGGAGATTATGACACTGCTTTTTTGATGGAGGATTTTTTACCAGAGTATAAAGCGAGCAATCAGACATAAGGACGAGGACAGTCGTTTGTTGACGGCTGTTTCTGTGAATAAGGAGTAAGGATGGCTTTATTTTCAAAAAAAGATCACTATATTCGGATCAATCCGAATCGTTCAAGAAGAGAAGAACCGCAAGCAAAGCCGGAGGTTCCAGATGAGTTGTTTTCAAAATGTCCAGCCTGTAAGCGCATGATTTATCAGAAGGAACTGGGTCAGGAGAAGATGTGCCACTATTGTTCCTATGCTTTCCGAATCGGTGCTTGCCAGCGTTTGGCGTTAACAGTGGATACAGATTCGTTTGAAGAATTATTTGCCGGTCTGGAAACGACCAATCCTCTTGATTTTCCAGATTATCTGGAAAAATTAGCCCTCGTTCGTCAAAAGACGGGGCTAGATGAGGCTGTCTTAACAGGACGAGCGAAAATTATGGAACAAGATGTAGCTCTTGGTATCATGGATGCTTCTTTTATTATGGCCAGTATGGGGACTGTTGTTGGTGAAAAGATTACCCGTCTGTTTGAATATGCCTTGGAGGAGTCCTTGCCCGTAGTCCTATTTACCGCTTCAGGTGGTGCCAGGATGCAGGAGGGAATTATGAGCCTCATGCAGATGGCGAAGGTTTCTGCGGCTGTTAAACGCCATTCCAATGCAGGGCTTTTTTATCTCACTATCTTGACAGATCCAACGACAGGCGGAGTGACCGCTTCCTTTGCTATGCAAGGAGATGTGATTCTAGCAGAACCGCAGGCCTTGGTTGGCTTTGCTGGTCGTCGGGTAATCGAAAGCACGGTTCGAGAACAGTTGCCCGATGACTTTCAAAGGGCAGAATTTCTCCAGGAGCATGGTTTTATAGATGCGATTGTCAAACGGCAGGAATTGCGGGAGACCATTGGTTTTCTAGTTCGGTTGCATGGAGGAAAGAGATGACAAAGATAGCGAAGACCATTCGACAAGCGCGTGATCAGGCGCGACTCACCAGTCTGGAGTATGCTCGCCTGCTCTTAGATGATTTTATGGAGTTGCATGGGGACCGTCAGTTTCGGGATGATGGCGCCGTCATCGGAGGGATCGGTTTTTTAGATAGCCTCCCTATCACAGTAGTAGGGATTCAAAAGGGCAAGAGTTTGCAGGATAATCTCAAGCGTAATTTTGGTCAGCCCCATCCAGAGGGCTACCGCAAGGCCCTCCGCTTGATGAAGCAGGCAGAGAAGTTTGGTCGTCCTGTGTTGACCCTTATCAATACCGCAGGTGCCTATCCAGGTGTCGGTGCTGAGGAGCGGGGGCAGGGGGAAGCCATTGCCCGTAATCTCATGGAGATGAGCGATTTGAAGGTTCCGGTGATTGCTCTTATCATAGGTGAGGGAGGGTCTGGTGGCGCGCTTGCTCTTGCAGTAGCAGATCAGGTATGGATGTTGGAGCATGCCATCTATGCCGTGCTGAGCCCAGAAGGATTTGCCTCTATTTTATGGAAAGATGCTAGCCGTGCCATGGAAGCTGCCCGCCTCATGAAAATCACCTCTTATGAACTCTTAGAGATGGGTGTCGTTGATCAGGTCATTCCAGAGCAAGAGAGTCAGCAGGAGATGGTGGCTTGCTTAAAGCAGAAGCTACTCACGAGCTTTCAGCAGTTGCAGTCTCAACCAACGGAGCAGCTAATAGCAGCCCGCTATGAGCGCTTTCGGAAATATTAGCATAAAAAGTCATAAGCTGAGCAGTTGCTCAGCTTATTTGGCGTCTCATTATACTCTTAAAAGATCAACAGGATACTTGGTCAACTCGTCACAATTCCTATTTCCTAGCTCAGGCTTCTGTGGTCACTTTCTTGGTTCAACTGGTTCATCCTCGCTTTCTGATTTCTTGGCTCGGGCTAGGGGCTGGGACAATAGTTGACCCGAATACCCCACAAAGCAACGGCATAAAAACCGTTGCTTTGTGGGGTTTATAGAGGTGCTATTGTCTGGACTACTGGAATGATTGAGACACCATCAGTCCGGTGCGATCACCTCAATTCCGCCCATATATGGACGAAGGACTTCAGGGATTGTGACAGAGCCGTCTGCATTTTGGTAGTTTTCAAGGATAGCTGCAACGGTTCGTCCTACCGCAAGGCCTGATCCATTCAAGGTGTGGAGGAGCTTGACCTTTCCATCGGCTTCATCACGGTAGCGGATCTGAGCGCGACGGGCTTGGAAATCTTCTGTATTGGAGCAGCTAGAAATCTCACGGTAGCTATTTTGAGCAGGAATCCAGACCTCTAGGTCATAGGTTTTGGCTGCTGAAAAGCCCATATCACCTGTACAAAGAGCAAGGACGCGGTAAGGAAGGCCCAGCTTTTGAAGAATATTTTCTGCATTAGCTGTCATCTTCTCCAATTCTTCATAGGATTCCTCTGGCTTGGCGAATTTGACCATTTCAACCTTATGGAACTGGTGCAGGCGGATTAGACCACGGGTATCGCGACCGGCAGAACCCGCTTCGGAACGAAAGGACGGACTCATGGCAGTGAAGTAGATTGGCAGTTGCTTGCTGTCTAAAATCTCATCACGGTAGTAATTGGTAAGTGGGACTTCAGCTGTTGGAATGAGAACAAAATTGGTACCATCTAGTTCGAAAGTATCCTCCTTGAACTTTGGATACTGTCCTGTTCCAAACATGGAATCGTGGTTGACGATATAAGGGGGAATCACTTCTTGGTAGCCTTCTGCGATATGCTCATCCAGCATGAAGTTGTAAATGGCACGCTCCAAACGAGCACCGAGGTCTTTGTAGAAGAGAAAGCGAGCCCCCGTTACTTTTGCCCCGCGCTCCCAGTCAAGAATCCCCAGGTCTTCACCAAGATCCCAGTGGGCTTTTGGTTCAAAGTCAAATTCACGTGGCCTTCCCCAACGGCGAATTTCTACGTTTTCTTCTTCGTCTGCGCCGACAGGTACGCTGTCGTGCGGTGTATTGGGCAAGACGACAAGGATGGCTTGTAATTCTTGGTCAATCGCAAGGAGATCAGCATCAAGCCCCTTGATGGTTGCAGAGAGTTCTTGCATGGCTGCAATCTTGTCTGTGGCGCTCTCCTTATTGCGTTTTGCTTGGGCAATTTCAGCTGAAACGGTATTGCGCTCTGCCTTTAATTCTTCAACCTTGACCAAGACTTCACGGCGTTTGGTATCTAATTCCTTGATGGTTTCAAGCGTTTTAGTAGCTACACCACGGCTAGCAAGTTTTGTTGCGACACTGTCAAAATCTGCCCGAATGCGTTTGATGTCTAACATAATTTCCTCCTATAGAAAAACGCACCCATGAAAGCGTTGGAGTGACAGGAGCCACGGTTCCATCCAACTTCACATGAGTGCACTTAGTTCTGTATAAAAATGTGAGAAACGGTAGAATTTCATATCCTTTGTCTATCTGCTCGCAGCTACCGCAGACTTTCTGAAAAACGCCTGATACTACTTATCCGTCTACTTGATTATACCTTAAATTAGTGAACTTGTAAACTACGATTAGAAAATTTAAAAAAATGATTGACAGTGGAGATAATCCCAGTCTATTTCATGTTGACAAAAGCGCTTACACAGAGTATAATAAAAGCAACTGGTTATAACCACTGGAAAGGAGGGTATAAACGAGTCATTGGGAATAAGTTTTATCTTTTCAGAAAATAACGGAGGAACATATGAATAGACAAGATAAAAATGATCAAAAATTATATCATTATTCGATTCGCAAGCGAAGCTGGGGTGTCGGCTCAGTTGTTGTTGGTGTCTTTTTAGCTGGCATGCTTCAAGCACCGACTGTTTTAGCAAATTCTGAGACAGTAGAAGGAGCAGTTCCCCCAGTCATTGTAGAACAGCCTCAGGCTGATTCGGGGGGGGGGGGGTAACTACATCTGAATCGGCCCTTGTTGCAGAAACTGCACCAAGAGTTAGTTCAGAAGCACCTGGAGATCAGGAAAACGTCACTCCAGACAGCGGAAATCCAGTTGGGGATTCACCGGTTTCAGCTCCAGATAGCGACAATCCATCAGGAGTTCCGTCGGCTTCAGCTCCGGATAGCGACGTTCCAGTTGGATCCTCATCTGTTTCAATTCTAGGTAGTGGAGTCCCAGATGGTTCAGCTCCAGAAGGAACAGTAAGATCGGTTGGCATACCAGAAGCCAGATCTGTACCTGTTGAAAATCAGGAAGTAACACTTGAAAATGACTATATCAGTCGCAGAATGATTGTCGAGAATGGTAAACTACGGACAGTTTCCATTTCAAATAAATTAACAGCAGCAAATGATGATCTTG
The DNA here is from genome assembly GCF_001984715.1 of Streptococcus azizii. GTDB lineage: Bacteria > Bacillota > Bacilli > Lactobacillales > Streptococcaceae > Streptococcus > Streptococcus azizii. The sequence continues at coordinate 62,351 of NZ_MSPR01000001.1, read as the reverse complement.
TCTTCTCAGAAGGTTCCAAAGAATTTATCATTCAGTTTAAACCATCAGTGGGGGATAGTGATCAAGCTCCGAGTCGACCGGGCTATATTGCAGAGGCAGAGGATCGCAATCGTTGGGTCGTAGAGACCAATACACAGGCAAATGCTGGTAGTCGCGAAGGAAATGTTCGTTTTGTAGTGGACGGTGATGTAAACACCATTTGGCATAGCAACTATCATGCTGCGGGTACTGGTCCACAGAGAGAGCTACCAGCATATGTAGATCTGACCTTCCCAGATTCAAAAGATATCCGTACTTTTATTTATGTACCTCGTCAGGACGGCCCTGCTAATGCAAATGGGTTGATCAAGGGTTATAAGGTTTACATCAAAGAAGGTGACGCAACAAACTTCACATTGTTGAGCCAAGGGACTATTACAGAAAATCCAAAGGCCATCCAATACATTGATTTTGGAGAATTAAAACGAAATATCAAGGCCATTCGTTTTGAGACAACTTCATCACAAAATGGGCAGCCATTTGCAGCGGCAGCTGAATTAGATGTATCAGACTTGGATCCGGATGCTGTCAAGGCTAAGCATGCAGCAAGAGAGGCTGACTATCAAAAACACCTTGAAGCCTTCTTTGCCCGTCGTCAAATTTCTCTAGACAAACTCGTTTTAGCAGAGGGAGGGATTGAGAAGGTTGAGAAGAATGGAGATCAGACCATTACCTACACCTTCCAGCCATATATCTATAAAAATGTGCCTGTCACCATCAAATATGTGATGAGCCTAAAGAAGGATGCTAAATTCAGTCAGAGTCACTTGGTTATCTCCATTCCAGAGGAACATCGTGCGACCCTATCCATTGATACCATTGACCTCCAAAACTTTAAGTTACCGGCAGGGCAGGCTTATGAAGAGTTTTCCAACCAAGCACCGATTGCCGAAATGGCTAACTTTGATGGTTTTCATGCTGGACTAGGTCAACCAGTCTATCTGGGAAGTTTTTACACGGGATCAGAATTTCCGATTGCTTGGAACTCTGTTGAGGAAGCAACTAAACAGCTTTTCTCTCGCTATTATTCAGGTAAAACATTGGCAGAATTGGATTTAGATGAAGATGGGAATTACCGCACTTGGAATACCGTGATTGGTGTAGCTCGTTCAGCTGACTATAGCGTTGTTCAACAGGACTTCTATGATTATATTGCCAAGATTGGAACCAAGACCTACTTCCGTAAACAGTATAATTCTTGGTATGATTTGATGAAATCAATCACTGCTGAGAATATTCAGTCCAGTTTCAACGAAATTGATCGTGGATTTACAAATGGTGGCGTATCGCCTCTTGATTCCTTCGTTGTGGATGATGGCTGGCAAAATGTTGAATCAGTTTGGGATTTTAATGAAAAATTCCCAAACAAGTTGTATGATTCTAGTAAGCAAGTAAAACGGTTTGGATCTGACTTTGGTCTTTGGATGGGACCGCGGGGTGGATACGGTACAGAAGGTCGTATGGCAACCCACCTGGCCAATAATGGACTCGGTTCAAAAACTCCAGCAGGAGATGTCTACATCGGGGATAAGCGCTATGTGGATGCTTTGAAGGCCTTGTTTGCACGATATGGTCAAGAATTTGATATTAACTATTGGAAACTCGATGGTATGCTTCGCTATCCGCAGAATACAACAGATGCTGGTGGTCATTATATTGGTGGAGGATATAAAAATATGTACTCCATGACAGAAGCCCATGAGCGTTGGATTGGGTTGTATAGTATTATCCGTAAAAACGCTCCAACATTAGAGGATGCTTGGATTAACCTCACATCTTATATTCCACCATCACCATGGTTTCTTCAGTGGGTCAATTCAATCTGGATGCAAAACACTGCTGATGTTGACTACCAAGACGGTGTCAAACGTGCGCCAAATGACACCCTAGATTTTGGGAATGATGCCAATGAAGCATTGTCTTACCGTGACGATTCTTATGAAAAATTGATTCGCGACCGCAAATGGCAGATTCCATTTTCAAACATTTATAACCATGACCCGGTATATGGTGCAACAGCTCATACTAGTAAGAAATTGACCCCATTAGGACCTGCTCGTAGCCAGATTCAATTCTCCACAGAGGATTTCCGCACATATCTCTATATGTTGGGAACTCGAGGGACTGGCTTCTGGGAATTCTACTATAGCCCAAGTATGCTGGATGATGCCAAGTGGCAAGTAAATGGTGAAGCTGTCAAGTGGATTGAGTCGAATTTCGAGACGCTTCGCAATTCCGTTTATCATGGTGGTCAGCCACGTGAAGGAGAAGTGTACGGTTACTCCGCATGGGATGCAGAAAATGGTATTGTATCCATCCGTAACCCAATTGATCGCGAACAAAGTTATGAATTAAAATTAGATCGTATTGTCGGTATGCGTGAAGGAACAGCAAACCTATATCGTATCACTGTTTTAGGTGACAAACGTCATGATACCAGTGAGGTGACCAATTATGGAGATACTCTTCGGATTACGCTTCAACCATACGAGGCAGTTGTCTTTCAGTATTCAACCAAACAAGATAGGCGTGCTGCAGAGGTGTTTGAAGCAAAAGCGACAGCTGCCAATACCTTGACTGTGGAGTTTGATGAACGTGTCATTATCGATGATGCTAGTTTCACAGTATCTGGTCATACAGTCAGCTCAGTTCGGCTGAATGAAAATTTACGTACAGTCACCCTAACTTTGGCAGATAACCTGCTTAATCGTGAAAAGGTAATGATCACATTTGCCAATGTTAAAGATAATGCAGGCCAAGCTAATATTTCTGCAGGAACGGTTTCGGTAACAGCATATAGTGGTGGTGTTATTCAAGATATTAGCCAGGTAGAGCCTAGCCAAACGCTTGATAACGATGGTGTTGAAGGTCGTGGTGTCTTTTCTGTAACTGCAAAAGTGACGCTGGATCATCTTGGACAAACCATTGCAGAGCAAGAAGGACAGTGGAAGCTATCTGTTGATGCGGAAGGTCGTGCAGTGTTTGAAGTCAAAGGTGAGGTTGTTAAGTCGGCTCCATTTACAGCCTTGAGCAAAGAAGATACTGGTCGTCCGGATAAATTGATTGTTGCAAACGAAGAAGTTGTCATTACTGCAGTTCGTGTACCGAATGGGAGCTTGCGTATTTATATCAACGGAGAGCTACACAACAGTCATTACAATCCTAACAAGATTAACGAACGTTTAGAACGATCGTCCATCAAGCTGGCCAAAGGTGACTTTGCAGGTAACCTCGACCGCTTTATTCTAGAAAACGGTGCGAGAGACTTTGAGACAGCTCTTAATCTAGCACGAGAACTGACACCGGTTAAGGAAATGCGCCCTGTTGAGATGAATGTGACTGGTTCACAAGCACCATCATATGATCCAAATGATGGTGGTCCTCGACCGGCAGGTGCAGCTACGGATGGCAATACCGGTACGTATTGGGCAAGTAGTCCGACAGCAGATAACAGAACGACTCGGCAACGCCTGACGATTGAGATGACTCAACCACAGTCTATATCAGAGGTCCGCTATGTTCCTCGACTTCAAAATTTACAAGCTACAGGAGATATTCGGAAAGCTTCATTGGAATACAGCTTAAATGGTCAGGACTGGGCAGCGGTCGCCCTAACGGAAGGTAATGCTGATGGTACCATCACCTTTACGCCAGGTAAACCATATCATTCCATCTTATTTGAGCCAGTAGAAGCGAAATATTTCCGTCTGACTGCCTATGAGACGTATCATTGGCAAAACGGTACCAATGGCCAACCAGATAATCGAAATAAGATTGTAGCTGTTGCGGAACTTACACCAGTTGTTCTGTTTGTACCTGAAGACGTCAAAAGTCTGACGACAGGCTACTTATTGAATGCGATTGATCAAGCAAATAGTATTGATTCAGCAGCTTACACTGCTGAGGCAATAGCAGCCATTCGAGCAGAAGTGCAAGTAGCCTATGCAGCTTTGGCTGGCAATAATCAAGAAGCTATCGATCGTTCTAATAGGATACTACGCGCCTTGTTAGCTAGTGGAAAAGTTGACGCTAATAGCCAACAACAATCTGGTCATCAAGAAGGTAAGCCGGATAACACTGGTGGGGAGTCAAACACAGATAAGAATGATAGTCTGTTGATTCCAGAACCACCAGCCTTTGAAGGGGGTATCAGTCCGAATGAAAATCTCCTCCACAAAGTTCCGACCTTTGAACATGGTATGAGTCCAAATGAGAATCTGACTCATGGAATTCCAGCTGTAAAACTAGCTTCTATTCAATCTTCAAGGAGTCAAGATGAACCAAGAACGAAAGACTTGCCGAAAACATCTGGAGTAGGGAATCTATTCCTAACGGCTCTAGGTTTAATTAGTCTAGGAGTAACGGTGGTAAGTCGTCGTAGAAGAAATTGATACTTGTCAAAAATAAAGCTCTGACGTCGTTATACAAGATACAAAGGGCGTTAAGCGAGCAAAGCAAAAATAGGAGTTTTGACGAAGAACCTCAAGTTCTAGGAAAAACTATCTTTTTTGCACAGCTCGTAGCCCGTGTTCAGTTACACAGGATACAAAGGGCGTTTGACACGAGTTTCACTCGTTCTATTTCCTACTTTCAACAGTCTATTCCTAGACTGTTGAAGCGAGCAAAGCAAAAATAGGAGTTTTGACGAAGAACCTCAAGTTCTAGGAAAAACTATCTTTTTTGCACAGCTCGTAGCCCGTGTTCAGTTATACAAGATACAAAGGGCGTTTGACACGAGTTCCACTCGTTCTATTTCCAGCCTTCAACAGTCTATCCCCAGACTGTTGAAGTGAGCGAAGTAAAAATAGGAGATTGACAAAGTGTTCGATGAACATGAGGAAATCTATCTTGAGTCAAGAAAAACAGAGATTCACGCTAGGCGTGAGTCTCTGTTTTTCTCATACTCTTTAAAAATCAAAAGGCTGCTCCCTCAACTTGTCTCGGTGAGTGAATACCATGACTGGAGCTTTTCAGCCCGTTTCCTTGAACTAGGCTGGAACTACTGAGGAAAGGTAGGGCTTTTCTTGTTTCAACTAGCTTTGACTTCAACTGATGTTGATGTTTATTGAGTATTACTTGGCGCTTCCCTTTCAGGTTACAGTCTTTGTAACTCGTCTTTATCTATCTAAAGCCAGGCGTTACATCGCGACCGTTATACTCGATTTTTTAGTTTTTGGCAAATACATTTTTAAAAAATTGCCCGATTGTTTGTAATAGTGTCGGTAATTTCACGACTTTTTCATTACCGAGATGGTTTCGTGCCTCTTTTAAAATCTTTCCCGAATCCTTGGAGGCAAAGAGGAACTTTCCGCTATCGGTAAAGACCTGGAAATGCCGGCTGATATGCCTTCGAGAAACATTGGCTCCGATTTGTTGGATATTTTTCCAAGGGATTTGGATATAATCTGCTACGTTAGCATCTGCGTAAAATTCTAGAGCCTGATCACCAATGAGAAATTTTCCTACTTTACCACCGGTTCCTAAGTAGGAAACACCGGTTGTTTGTAAGTCGACTCGTTTATTTTGTGACTGTACCATACATTATCCTTTGCTATTGCTGTCTGTTCTGTAAAAATTTCTACCAACCTTACGAATACTCCATGAAAGTCAAAAGACTACTTCGTCAAGAGTCTCGGGAAATGAATACCACGACTGGAGCTTTTCACTTGTCCCCTTGAAATAGTGATTAACGATTTCAATTATTCCGACTTTGATGGTGAAAGCTCGTCTGATAGTGATTTTCATGGGGCATTCCTATTGTATCATAAAAAGAAGGCCGAAACCTTCTTTTTCTTACATGATACCTACTAGACGGGCAAGGATACCAACGATAAAGAGTCCAATGATAATAGTGATTGGTGACACTTTTTTCTTTAATAACCACATACATAGGAAGGTAAGAAGTAAGTTCATCAATCCTGGAATCAGACCGTTCAAGTTATCTTGGAAGGTAGTGATTTTAGTAGGAGTCTGGGATAGCCCTTGACCGACTTGCTCAAAGGCTTGGCGGATACCTTCGCTGCCATTTGCTAGTTTGTCCCAGTGGATATATGCTTCTTCTGCAAGTGGCACTTCGGATACGTTGAAGGTAAAGTTGATGGATACCCAACGTTGTGCCAAGACAGCGAGGATAAACATTCCGAGGATAGAAGCACCTTTAGTAATATCTTGGAGGATACCTCCTGACATATCTTTTGTAATTTCAGAACCGGCCTTGTAGCCAATTTCTTGTGTATACCATAAAAAGGCCATGCGGATAAGATTCCATGCTAAGAAGAAGATAATCGGACCAAGGATATTTCCTGAAAGGGCCAGTGAGGCTCCAAGTGAACCAAGGATTGGACGAACAGTAAACCAGAATACTGGGTCACCGATACCAGCAAGAGGTCCCATCATCCCGATTTTAACCCCTTGGATAGCAGCGTCATCAATGGCTGCACCGTTTGCGCGCTCTTCTTCAAGGGCGAGTGTTACTCCGAGGATAGGAGCAGCTACGTATGGGTGCGTATTGAAGAATTCCATGTGGCGTTTTAGCGCGGCTGCCTGGTCTTCTTTCTTTGTGTAGAGCTTTTTCAGAGCAGGAACTAATGAGTAAGCCCACCCCAAGTTTTGCATACGCTCGTAGTTCCAAGAAGCCTGAAGAAATTGGGAACGCCACCATACTTTTTTACGGTCGCTTACGGAAAGTTGTAGTTTTTCTGACATTGTAAATCTCCCTTCTTAGTAGTCTTCTAGGATATCGCCGATTGGATCGTTAGAGGTAGCTCCTCCGCCACCATTTCCACCTGTTTTTGAAAGGTGAAGATAGATAAGGGCGATTGAAACACCTAGGGCACCAAAACCGATCAAGGTGATTTGAGTGACAGCAGCAAGTACAAAACCAATTGCAAAGAATGGCCATACTTCGCGGGTCGCCATCATATTGATAACCATGGCAAAACCAACAGCTACTACCATACCACCACCGACTTGCATACCGCCTTTGAGCCATTCAGGCATCAATTCCAGCATAGCTTGTACAGATTCAGCAGGGATTGCAAGAAGAAGAGCAGCAGGGACAGCGATACGAAGTCCTTGAAGAGAAAGAGCGATTAAGTGGTAGCGCTCAAGAGCAGCGAAGTTCCCTTTTTCAGCGGCAGCGTCAGCACCGTGTACAAGAGCGACAGAAGCAGTACGCACAAGCATGGTGAGGAAAAGTCCAGCGATCGCTAGAGGAATGGCAATCCCTTGAGCGACACTGATAGCAGCAGGGGAGAAGTCACCGCCTTTAATCAAGATGATAGCTGCAGCAACAGAGGCAAGAGCAGCGTCTGGCGCAACGGCAGCCCCGATATTTGCCCAACCAAGAGCGAGTAATTGAAGAGTACCTCCTAGCATAACACCAGCAGTAAGGTTCCCTGTTACAAGACCGATGAGGGTACATGCAACGATTGGTTGATGAAATTGGAATTGGTCGAGGATTCCTTCCATACCAGCAAGGAATGCAACTAAAACGACCAAGATCATTGAAATGAATGACATGATAGATCCTTTCTTTTCATAAGATACATAGAATAGAGTCAGAAATGGTTTTCCTTCTCTATTGGTGCAGGCGGATGGATTCTTTCGTTGGTTCAGATACAGTCATTGAGTGCGATAGGCAACAGCTCTTCTTTTCTATCTGATTTGTAGTTCTCCATCGCTTCACCGGTTCTGGTTAGAAATTAGTGAGGGACATTCGCCTTATTGATTAAGTCGAACAAGTCTTTCTTGGCGTCGTTTGGTACTTTACGGACATCAAACTCAACGCCTAAATCGCGTAATTTTTCAAAGGTAGCAACATCTTCTTTATCCATAGAAAGGACGTTGTTGACCATAGTTTTACCCGTTGAGTGAGCCATTGAGCCGACATTTAGGGTCTTGATTGGGACACCGCCTTCAACTGCGCGAAGGGCATCTTGAGGTGTCTCAAATAAGATAAGGGCATGTGTATTTCCAAAGCGAGGGTCTTTTGCAACATCAATCAATTTCTGAATTGGTACGACATTTGCCTTTACATTTCCTGGTGCAGCTTGTTTGATCAATTCTTTACGAAGGGAATCAGCTGCCACTGAGTCAGATGCAACGATGATACGGTCTGCTTTTGAATCGGGTGTCCAAGCGGTTGCAACTTGACCGTGTAGGAGACGTGTGTCGATACGAGCAAGGTTGATTTTTAATTTCCCATCCCCGATAACCGTTCCCTCAGGAATAGCAGCTTGAGCCACCTCGGCTTTTGGAGCAGCAGCTGTCTCTTCTACAGGGTTCAATTCTTCTGGAAGGGCTTTGATTCCGTCTTTTGATTCTTTAATGATATTAGCAGCAACTGCGGCAACACCTGCACTTGCATCCATCATTCGTTCTGTATAGGCCTGAATTAGCATTGGTAAATTCAAACCAGTGATAATGGCGAACGTACGGTCTGGGTTTTCTCCCATTACACGGCTTGCCTGATTGAATGGTGAACCACTCCACAAGTCGGCTAGGACCAAGATTTCATCGTCCGCATCAAAAGTAGCTACGGCATTGTTGAATTTGGCATATAAATCATCTGGACCTTCGTTTGGCATAAAGGTTACAACTTGAACTTTTTCTTGTTCGCCAAAAATCATTGAACCAGATTGATGAATACCAGCGGCAAATTCACCGTGGCTTGCAATAATGATTCCGATACTCATTATGTTTCCTCCTAAAAATTTTGTTAGCCAGCCAAAATGGGTCTCTCCTTAGTGCCTGCCTATCGAATACTCTTCAAAAATCAAAAGGAACGTGTCTAGGTCAGATTTGGAGTGTGAGACACGAACTGTTGAGATTTGCTGCGCAAATCCTATCTCCAACCGTTGACAGTTCACTGGACTGTAAAAGCCAATCAATCACTGCGATGAGAGGTTGATGTGAACTCGGAGAAGTGGTGTTGGACGTTTTGCCCAGCCTCAATACTTCGTTTCCTCGTCCACGTTGATTTTTATTGAGAATAAACACTTGTTCCATTATGGATCTGGCTAAAGTTCTCCATGTTGCTGTCTGTTGGGACGACATTTTTGAACTGTCTTATTATAAAACGTTTTCAAGTTTTCTGTCAAGTAAATATGTGCTGTTCATGAGTAAATTTTATGGAAGTTTTCTGAAATTTACCCATATAGTTACAGAGATGCCGATGAAAACATCTGATAGATAAAGGATTTAGCTCCCCCTACTATTCAGAGAAATCCAGATAGAAAACTGTGCCAGCCGATTGGGGAGAGAAATAAACACAACCCCCAAATTGGAAGTTGTGTTACCTAATCTAATAGTAGTTTTCTGAGCTCTCTTGCGACGCCGTCTGCATCGTTCGTGTAGTCTGTCAGATAGTCGGCATAGGGAAGGAGGGTATCACTAGCATTTTTCATGGCATAGCCTCTTCCTGCTAGGGATAGCATTTGTATATCGTTGTGTTCATCACCAAAGGCAATCAAGTCTTTGGCCTCCATACGGTAGTGGTCCAACAAGTAGGTGAGGGCAGAAGCCTTGGTGACACCCTTGGCACAGGTTTCAAGGATATTAAGAGGGCCGCCCCAGGTGTTGATTTCCAGTTCGTCGTTGAAATAATGGTTGATATCCGCTGCTAGTGCATACTTGTCAGCAGCGCGTGTCTGCATTAAAATGGAGTGTGGGTCGGATGTGATTCGCTCAGGTTTTATCAATGTGTCAGGCGAGATTTGTTCCACCCCCAAGAGGGCGGGGCTAAAATTATCCAAGTAGTTTTGGGTGATGAAAAATTTATTTTTGTACTCGCCGGCAATAAAATCTGCTTCAAATCGTTCCTCTTCTTTTAGGAAGTCGATCAAATACTGCTTATCGATGAGGATGTTTTGCTCCCACTCCCAGTTTTGATCAGGAATATGGACGAGAGAGCCATTGAAGTTAATCATGGGGGTTGAGAGCCCTAGTTCTTTATAATACTGATAGGCCATGCGATAGGGTCTGCCGGTTGCAATAATCACAGTATGACCGGCCTCTTGGATTTTGCGAATCGTTTCGATGGTATAACTGCTTAATTGGCTATCTCTATTTAGTAAGGTGCCGTCTAAATCGAGGGCGATCATCTTTTTCGTCATGCGGGTAATACTCCTTTTTGGTAGACTCATACGTTTCAGTATAGCAAAATAAGCTACGTTTCGCAAAGTATAGTTGTTTGCTTGTCATTTATTCGCTTCTTACCCGTCTTGCCGAATGCCAGTCCTGTCTGAGATTTGTGGATGAATGGAACATCTCCACTGGGGCTTTTCACGGGCTTTGTATCTTATAATTGAACTCGAGCTACAACTCACTGAAAAAAAGACCAATCTCATTGGTTGCAAGACAACCCGCTTCGATTGTCTATTTTTTCTAGGAGTTGTTTGACGCTCTCGTATCTTATGTAATTGAGTTCGGACTAAGGTCTGTGTGAAAAAGACAATTCCTCCTAGAGTCTCTGGACTCTGCGTCAGAATTCCTATTTTCACTTAGACCTTTTAACGTCCTCACATCTTGTGGAATTGAGTATGAGTGGGACATCAAAATTGGGAGATTGTAAAAGAGAGCAAGGCTTGTTGAACGGCTAAGATACTGTAAAGCAATGAAAACGGCGGAAAACAGGTAGAATCCGAACGTTTATCTATCAAAATGGGGGATGGACTAAAAAAAGAAAACAGTTTCACAAACATCAGGGTTGAAAAGTGAATGTTTTTTAGTTATAATATCTATAACGTTCGTAAATAAAGGAGATTTTTGAAAAATGGACAAATTTTTTGGCCTGAAAGAACATGGGACGACCGTTTCAACGGAAATCGTGGCAGGTCTGACGACCTTCTTTGCGATGTCCTATATCTTATTTGTTAATCCAAGCGTACTGAGTGTTGCGGGCATGCCTTCGCAAGCTGTATTTTTAGCAACGATTATTGCAAGTACAGTGTCTACCCTTATCATGGGCTTGTTTGCTAATGTTCCGTATGCCCTGGCTCCGGGAATGGGCTTGAATGCCTTCTTTACTTATACAGTGGTCATTGGTCTTGGCTTTACCTGGCAGGAAGCCCTAGCCATGGTATTTCTCTGTGGATTGTTTAATATTTTTATTACAGTGACCAAGGTGCGTAAAAGCATTATCAAGGCAATCCCCGTTAGTTTACAACATGCTATCGGTGGTGGTATCGGGGTCTTTGTTGCCTATCTTGGTTTCAAAAATTCAAATCTGATTACCTTCTTGACATCGGGTTCTGATATTATTACCGTCAATGGAGTAGCCCCAGCAGAGGCAACGGCAGATACCTTTTCAAACGGAGTCTTTTCCGTTCTAGCAGGTGGAGGGGTTGTTCCAGCCATCTCAACCTTTACAGACCCTAGCGTCCTCTTGACTGTTTTTGGTCTGATTTTAACTGCGATTTTGGTTATCAAAAATGTCCGTGGTGGTATCTTGATTGGAATCGTAGCGACAACACTTGCCGGTATCCCTATGGGGGTGGTTGATGTTTCTTCCATTAACCTTGCAGAAAATCATATCGGGAGTGCTTTTGCAGAATTAGGGACAACCTTCCTTGCAGCTTTTGGGGGCATGTCCTCACTTTTTAGTGGTACGGAACGCCTGCCCTTGGTACTGATGACCATCTTTGCCTTCAGCCTATCTGATACCTTTGATACGCTGGGTACCTTTATCGGTACTGGACGCAAGACAGGCATCTTCTCGGCAGAAGATGAGGCAGCCCTTGAAAACGGAAAGGGCTTCAATTCAAAAATGGACAAGGCTCTCTTTGCCGACGCCATCGGAACCTCTATCGGTGCAATCTTTGGAACGTCAAATACAACAACTTACGTGGAGTCTGCTGCTGGTATTTCAGCAGGAGGAAGAACTGGCTTGACAGCAGTAACGACAGCCGTTTTGTTCTTACTGTCAATCCTTATCCTACCATTTGTCGGGATTGTGCCTGCGGCAGCGACCGCTCCGGCTCTGATTATCGTTGGGGTCATGATGGTATCTTCCTTCCTTGATGTGGATTGGAGCAAGTTTGAAGATGCACTACCAGCCTTCTTTGCAGCCTTCTTTATGGCGCTTTGCTTCTCTATCTCGTACGGGATTGCGGCAGCCTTTATTTTCTACTGCTTGGTTAAAGTGTCAACAGGTAAGGCAAAGGAGATTCATCCCATTTTATGGGGTGCAACAGCCTTGTTTATCGTGAACTTTATTATCCTTGCGATTCTTTAATGTACTTATTGTCTAAACAGAGGGGTGGATCAAACAGGTCTGCCCCATCTTTTTTTGCCGTGCATTTGTTTCTTGGGTAAATTCTCAAAGTAAGTTCTAGTTCCCGTCCTTCCAGAAGTTACTTTGAGAAAACTGCATAAAATCAACAGAATTTAGTCTCAGACTAAGTTCTGTTTTTGACTAAAAATGTTGATAATAATGAGTTTTAGTATTGAAAATGTTGAAAAAAAGAGTACACTAAAGTTACTGGCTCTGAGACGTCTCAAAGTAAGTTCTAGCTATCTGGAATTTGGGATGGGACAAGTTCCTTTCTATTTTGGACTTATTTTTTGATAAAAATTAGCGATTATTTATCTAATAATCGAGGTGATTGGATGACGTTTTCAGGGTCAATTTTAGAGATTCCCAAAAGTGTTGCCAATTCCTCACCGTAGGTAAATGTAAAGAGTTCATAAGCGGATTTTCCGTTGAAAGCAGCTCGTTTGACACTGTTGACATGCGAACAAACTAGGTTGATGTCATCCTGTATCAAGTTGTCAAAACTAGTTCCTTTAGGAAGAATGTCTCTGATAAGTGTGTGATTCTTCTCAATTCTCCCCTTCTGATCAGAACGATTAGGGTCACAGAAGAATAGCTTAGATTCTCCGCGAACATCCATTTCTATATCGTCCACTCTAGCGAATTCACCACCATTGTCGGTCAGAATGACAGGGAATATTTCGCAGAAGTCCATCTCTTTCTGATGCAGGGCATTCTTGATAGCGTAGAGGTGTTTAGCGACCTCATTAGCTGTTTTATTATCAAGTAATCGAGCGAAGATAAAGTTGCAGAAGGAGAGGTTAAAGGTGAGAAGTACCTTTCCGCCGATCCGTCCAGTAACGGTGTCCATTTCTAGCCAATAGCTGATTCCTTTCTCTGTGAGAAAGCGTTGGAAGTCCTCGTAAGACCGTCCTTCTTTGGCAGTTTTAGGAATGGGTTGGAGGTTTCTGGTTCTCCGCTTTCTGAATTTCACGACACGGGGGAAATCAATAGGCTTTGTGGACAGATAGCCTTTTTCAAGGTATCGGTAGATAGAAGCTCTGGATGCCGCCAGTTCGTTTGAGGCGATGATGTGGTTGAGGTGTTGTCCTTTTTTGATGGCAGAAGAGATAATCTCGTCCATGCGATAGAATTCTTCTTTATTTAGGGCAACACCTGTTCTCGACTCTGAGAGCTTAGCTTCATAATCAAGCTGAGCTCTTTTTGCGTAGTAGAACTGTTTCTGGTATCCACAATTGCTTCTCTTTTTCGGACAGGCATTACAAACGTAGGGAGCCTTTTTGAGCAGAGGGCAGGCCTCACAATTGGAAGTACTAGAGTTCTCTTTCACCACTCTATTTCTCCGAACTTCTTTTGAGATTGTGGACGGATCTTTTCCTAGCTTAACAGCGATAGCCGAGAAGGGCTTAAGTTGCTCGATTCCTATTTGAATATCGTTGCGATCAGAGAGAGTTAAGTGTTTGTTTTTCATTGTCAGTTACCAACTTGTCCCATAGTAAGTTCTACCTTATTTCTTTGTCTCATTCTAGTTTCCAGTTTTTAAGACAGACTAGAACTTACTTTGGGAATTTACTCATTTATTTCTTGATGGGGGAGTTTCTAGGATAGAAAATGACAAAGTATCCCTACTATGCTATAATAGAGGACATGTATAGTCAGAATGAAGAAGAATTGATAGGGCTTGGCCAGATGATTGGCCAGCGACTACAGGCAGGAGATGTGCTGATCCTGACGGGTGATTTGGGTGCTGGAAAAACCACCCTGACCAAGGGTATCGCCCGTGGTCTTGAGATCGATCAGATGATCAAAAGTCCAACCTATACGATTGTCCGTGAGTATGAGGGGCGCCTGCCCCTCTATCATTTAGATGTTTACCGGATTGGGGATGATGCGGATTCCATTGATTTGGATGATTTTCTCTATGGGGGTGGTGTGACAGTGATTGAGTGGGGGGAGCTTCTCAATAGCTCACTCTTTGATGACTGTCTAAGGATTATGATTGAAAAAGAGGGGGATGGACGAAGGATATCCTTTGAAGCCCAAGGAAAACGTAGTCAGACCCTGGTAGAGGAACTTGTTCATGGTGCAGATTAAAAAAGAGATTTTCTTTGAAGAGGCAGAAGAGCCATATGCAGTAGCTTTTATTGACTTTATGAATCAAGTAGCCCGAGAGACAGACTTTCTGGTTATGGATGAGACGGGGTTTCGCTTTACACCAGAGGAGCTAGGTGCTATCTTTGAACAAAGTTTCGGTAGCCCACACCAACTGCACCTTCTTGCGATATGTGAAGGCGAAGTCATCGGTGCTATTACTGTGCGTGCTTCCAAGCAGTACCGAATCAGTCATATTGGCAATGTGTTTATCGCTGTACGGCAAGAGTATTGGGGTCGGGGTATCGGACGGATATTGCTAGAAGAAGCGGTGAATTGGGCAAAAACGTATGACATTATCAAGCGTCTTGAACTGACGGTTCAAGTCCGAAATGAGCGTGCAGTCGCCCTATATCAGAAGATGGGATTTGAAATAGAAGGCACCCAAAAAAGGGGTGCTAGAACAGATGAAGGAGAGTGGCTTGACCTGTATTATATGGGTAAGTTGATAGAGGATAAATGAGTATTGGTAAAAAGATTTTTCTCATGTTTTTAGCTATCATTGGCTTAACAGTAGGGGCTGGTGTGCTCTATGCAGCAACGGTGCTGAACTACTCAACGGATAGTTTTTCAAAGA
This sequence comes from Streptococcus azizii, assembly GCF_001984715.1. Lineage (GTDB taxonomy): Bacteria > Bacillota > Bacilli > Lactobacillales > Streptococcaceae > Streptococcus > Streptococcus azizii. The sequence goes on along the minus strand of NZ_MSPR01000001.1, from coordinate 47,310 downwards.
CCTTTAGATCAATCAAGGGGAAAGAAGAGGACCATGTCATCGAAGCGACAGAGCCTCTGACCGTCCTGTTGATGGGGGTGGACATGGACCAGGCTAGCCGTGGTGGTAACTGGGAGGAAGGGCGGAGCGACTCCATGATTTTGGTGACAGTCAATCCCAAGACTCAAAAAACAACCATGGTTAGTTTAACGCGCGACCTTATGGTAGAAATTGCCAATGCAGACGGCAAATCAAGTGGGACGGTTGAGAAACTCAACCACTCTTATAGCTATGGTCAAGCTCCGATGGCGATTGCAACGGTTGAGAAGATGCTCGATATCACTATCAATCGCTATGTTGAAATCAATATGGACGGTCTGATTGAGTTGGTAGATGCCTTAGGAGGTATTACCGTGAATAACACGCTGGGATTTCCGATTTCGATTAGCGAATATGAGCCAGCCTATACAGCGGTGGTAGAACCTGGAGAGCAACATGTCAATGGTAATCAGGCTCTCGTCTACTCTAGAATGCGTTACGATGATCCAGAAGGGGATATTGGCCGCCAAAAACGCCAACGTGAAGTCATCCAGGCTATTGTGAAAAAATTGCTAAACTTGGATGGCATTACCCAATATAAGCCGATTTTAGATGCGATTTCAAACAATATGCGCACGAATGTATCTATTACGCCAGCCTCTTTCCCGGGACTTCTAGGTTATAAAGATTCCTTAAAGACGATTGAAACCCACCAGTTGGTTGGAGAGAGTCAGATGATTGATGGTCTCTCTTATCAGATTCCGACGAGCGAAGAATTGCTGGACATTCAAAATACGATTAAGGCATCGCTTGGACTACCCACTTCTACTGAGTTAAAAACAAATGCGAGAGTGTCAACGACCGCTACTCCGATTTCGGTACTAGATGCTTATACAAATCTGCCAAGTGTAGGGGCAGGGGTGGAGACGACAGTAGACACCGGCTTTGATGCCCCTCAATAATAAAAACCAAGCCCTCAGCTTGGTTTTTATTTCATTTAAATCGTAATCCCTATTTGATTGCCTTCAAAGGTTAAAAGACAGCTTTCATAATAACCGTCACCAGTGGTTCTTGGACCACTAAGAACTCGGTAGCCATCATCTTGCAGTTGTTGGCGTATCCTGTCTACTTCTTTCTTCCTACTGAGAAAGCAAGGTGGATAATCCCTGTTCGATGGATGGTTTCTCACATTTTCCATCTACTGAATGATGAAGAGTTGATGGAATGCCACTCGTTTTTACGAGTAGTTAGGACTGATATTTTTCTTGTATCTTTTGAATCTCGTTTAAGTTGCCGGCGATCGTTTGCTGGTAGACCCGCAGTTTGTACTGGAGGTCTTTAGCCATTGCTTGGAGTGGCTCTTGGTAATCTTGGATAAAGGCGAGCTGCTCTTGGATATTCTGATAGCTGTCCTGCATGCGCTGGAGACTATCGATGGTTTCTGTCGTTTCCTGTGCAATTTTCTCGCGATGTTTAACGGCGAGATAGGCAATGGTAGCGGCTGTTCCTGCGGCGAGTAGATGTCTTAGTTTCATGGTGCCTCCATATGTAGTTGTTCTGCTAATTGTGCTAGGGCTGAAAAGTCAGGTTCCTTGGTGTCAAAGGAGATATGGAGACCGTCTTGATCGTCAAAGCGAGGTAAGAGGTGGATATGGGTGTGGAAAACGGTCTGTCCTGCACTGGCTTCCATATTGCTCAGCAGGTTGATACCGCTTGCTCCGAGTTGTTCTTTTAGGTGCTTTGCGATAACGGGGATTTTAGAAAAGAGCGCAGCGCTGGCCTGTTCCTCCATCTCTAATAGGTTACGGAAGTGCTGTTTGGGAACGACTAAGGTATGACCTTTTGTGACCTGAGTAATGTCTAAAAAAGCAAGGATATGTTCATCTTCATATAGGGTAGATGAGGGAATCTCTCTAGCAACGATATTACAAAAAATACAATCTGACATAAAGCAAACCCCTTTTTCAAAATTTTGTTATAATAAGTATATCAAATTATAGGAAAAAATGTATGTTAGAAGTAAAAAATGTGACAGGTGGGTATGTCAATATCCCTGTTTTAAAAGATGTTTCCTTTCAAGTCGCTGATGGAGAATTGGTTGGTTTAATCGGTTTAAATGGTGCGGGGAAGTCAACGACGATCAAAGAAATCATCGGCTTGTTGTCGCCCTATCAAGGACAGATTTTAATCGATGGGGCCAGTCTCCAAGAAAATCCGGAGGATTATCGAAAAAAAATCGGCTTTATCCCAGAGGCACCGTTCCTCTACGAAGAACTGACTTTGAAAGAGCATTTGGAAGTGGTGGCCATGGCCTATGGCTTGGACTGGGAGCAGGCTTTTTCACGTGCGGAAGAATTGCTCAAGATTTTTCGATTAGATGAAAAATTAGAGTGGTTTCCGGTGCATTTTTCCAAGGGGATGAAGCAGAAAGTCATGATTATCTGCGCCCTCATGATCAATCCGAGCCTGCTGATTGTTGATGAGCCATTTTTAGGTCTAGATCCCGTAGCCATTGATGATTTGATTCATTTACTAGAGGAAGAAAAGGCAAAAGGCACTTCTATTTTGATGTCGACCCATGTTCTGGATTCGGCGGAAAAAATGTGTGATCGGTTCGTTATTTTACACCAAGGCGAAGTGCGGGCGCAGGGACATTTGGCAGAACTCCAAGTGGCATTTGGTCGGGAGCATGCCAGTTTAAATGACCTCTACCTTGCCCTTACAAAAGAAGGAGCAGGGGTATGAAAGAACTGTTTTACGAGCGCAGGTTAGGCTTTATCCAGCGCTGTCTCAAGTATCTTCGCTATGTGTTAAATGACCACTTTGTCCTGGTTCTAATGGTCTTGTTAGGCTTTCTATCTCTCCAATATCGCTCTCTTTTGGAACATTTTCCAGCAAATCCGTGGCTTGTCTATCTATTGCTAGCGGTCGTGACCATCTTGCTCTTTCTTGCAGGGCGTCCCGCAACTTATTTGGAATCAGCTGATTGTGTCTTTCTCTTGCCTAAAGAAAGCGACGTGTTAACAATTATCCAACAATCCCGTATGCGTGCCTGGTTCCTCTGGGGAATGCTACAGTTTTTAGGACAGCTCCTACTCTTGCCCCTCTATCTGAAATTAGGCCTTAGTCTACCGCTCTTTTGGCTCTATGTCCTTACTCTAACTGTAGGGAAATATGGCTGGCTGGTCTTTCAGACAGGTTTTCTCATGCAATCAGGGAATGTAGACTGGGAGAGGGCGGTGCAGTATGAAACGAGGCGTCAGCAGGGGATTTTACAATTTTATTCTCTCTTTACGCATGTTAAGGGAATCAACAGTGATGTTAAACGGCGTAGGTATTTAGATCCTCTGCTTGCTCTTGTCAAGAAAAGACAAGCTAGGGTCTGGGACTACTTGTTTCTTCGTAGTTTTTTACGGTCGGGTGATGTTTTCTGGATTAGTCTTCGCTTAGAAATTCTGAGTGTGGCTAGTTTTCTTCTCGTTCAGGAATCTTGGCTTGCAACAGGCTTGGCGAGCTTGTTTGATTATCTCTTGTTTTTTCAATTATTGCCTCTTTATCATGCTTATGATTATCACTATCTGACACGCCTTTATCCAGTCGCTCAACAGGAAAAAGTGGCGAGCTTTAAACGCATCGTTCAGCTAATCTTGTATCTAGCTTTTATACCGCAGTTACTGCTAGGAATGTTGTTGCTAGAAGAGAAGCTGTATCTGGTGGTGCTAGCGGGAGTAGGAATTGCTTTAAGCCATCTATACCTAGGATTGAAATCAAAGAAATTGATTGACTAATAAGATGAAAATTAGTAAAATAGTAAAGAATTTTTAAAGGAGAACTGGCATGCAATTTGATACAAGCGGACTTCGTCTGCAATCGATCGCAGGAAATAGTGGTAAAGCATTTAAGGGCATGCGAACAGATGGAACCCCTGTTTTTGTCAAGTATGAAATGCCACCGATTGTTTCAGCCTTGGCGCATGAACAAATTACCCCTCCAGTCCTATCGGCTAATCGGGAGTTGGGAGTTGGTCAGCGTGTCGAGCAGGAATGGTTGAACGGGCATATTTTGACCCGGTCGGAGATGGGGGGCAAGCAGGTCCAACAGATTTTGGTGCGGATGCACTACTCCAAGATGTTGCTCAATCAGGCCCTACAACTGAACTACACTTACCAAGAACCCCAAGACTTGGTCCGCAAATGGCAGCAGGAAGCGCCCGCTCGGCTTGCAAAAAACAGCTACCTTCAGTCGGTCTGTAGTGATTTATTGAATCATTTGCCACCCTTTCGTAAGGATGTGGCGACCTTTGTCCACGGGGATCTACACCATACTAATTGGGTGGAGACAACGAGTGGCTTGATTTACCTGACCGATTGGGAGACGGCTTGTGTAACAGATCGGATGATGGATGTAGCCTATGTATTGACCCACTATATTCCAAGACAAGCATGGAAAGAGTGGTTGAAGAGCTACGGTTACAAGTACAATCAAACAGTTTTAAATAAAATTTACTGGTATGGCCAGCTAGGCTATCTCAATCAGATTGCAAAACATGTCGAAAGTTATGATATGGAAGCAGCGAATAAAGAAATCTATGCCTTGCGGTATTTTCGCGAGAGTTATTATAAGGAAGTATGAGAGTAAGAAATCGTAAGGGAGCTAGTGAGATGTTGCTAGCCTATCCTCAGTATGTCATCTTGAATCCTGAGGACTGTAAAGGGAGATGGGCTAGTATTTTTGGTAATAGCAATCCCATCCATATAGAAGTTGGCTCTGGAAAAGGTCGTTTTATCACAGGAATGGCGGCCCAACATCCAGACATCAACTATATTGGCATTGATATTCAGATGACAGTTCTGAGCTATGCCTTGGATCGTGTGGTGGAGGCAGACTTGCCGAATATTAAGTTATTGCAGGTGGATGGCTCTAGTTTAACCAACTACTTTGCAGCAGCAGAGATTGATCGTCTGTACTTGAATTTTTCAGATCCATGGCCGAAAAAACGTCATGAAAAGCGTCGCTTGACCTATAGGAGCTTTTTGGATACCTATAAGGAAATTCTGCCAGAAAAGGGAGAGATTCACTTTAAAACAGATAACCGAGGGCTTTTTGAATATAGCCTAGTGAGCTTTTCTCAGTATGGCATGGTGCTAACGGGTGTTTGGCTTGACTTGCATGCCAGTGACATGGAAGGGAATATCATGACAGAGTATGAAGAAAAATTTGCGAACAAGGGTCAGGTCATTTACCGGGTAGAAGCAAGATTTTAGAGGGAGCTATCGACAGTATCGTTCTGTCCTAGCTCTTTTATAATCCTTTAGGTTATGGTTTATTATGGTGTTCATACTCAATAAAAATCAAAAGTAGACTAGGAAACGAAGGCGAAGGTAGAACTAGCGTTCACCGAGACAAGGTGACAACGTATCCTTTTGATTTTTAAAGAGTATTAGTACAAGGAAATGAGTTGCAGCTTATACTGAAGTGCAGAAAAGCCAGCTGTTTACACGAAAGGCAAGCCCAAAGATTGAGGTCTAGACAAATGCTTAATGATCAAAAAGATAAGGAGGATGGAGATGAGTCCCAGCCTCTTTTACGATTGGGGCCAGCGTTTTTCGTAATCAGGGTAAGAAAGGGCTGGAGTAGGTAGTAAAAAATGGGAGAAGTTGTCTATCTGGACAAGTCCATTCATTTCATATAAAATAGTCTCAGAAGTGGAGTCGTATATAGATCATTTATACTCAATTTCAAAAGATGTGAGGACGTTAAAAGGTCTAAGTGAAAATAGGATTGAAACAGTTCGGGGAACTGTTTCAATCTCATCTGTAATCAGCTAAAGCCAAAACAGCTGCCTATCTTTTTGTCAGCGAGTTGTAGCTCGAGTTCAGTTAAGATGTGAAGCCGTCAAAAAACCGACTGAAAAATAGGAGGCTGCCGCAGTGTTCGATGAACACAAGAAAGCCTATCTTTTTTCCGAGGTTTTAGGCTGAACTCAGTTACAATTCACCGAGACAAGGTGACAACGTATCCTTTTGATTTTTAAAGAGTATTAGTTTGTTTTTATTGAGTAAAAGGAGTTTTATGAAACAGTATTTATCAACCATTCGCCCCTCCCGCCCCTGCATTATCTAACCTATATTGATGTACTCGTGTTGGCTATTTTATTTTTTGGTGAGCCTATCTATTCATCTCAGCTAGTCTGGCTGCAAACATTATCTGGTAAGGTCGCCGTTTCAGATGTGCTGGAATTTTCAGCCTCAGACAACTGGTCAGCTCTGATAGGACAAGGGCGACAGCTACTATTGGCTCTCTTGTATCTGTTTTTGCGGCGCTATCCGTTTAAACAGTTGAACATCCGTTGGAATTGGTCTATCCTACCATGGACTGTCTTTATTTTCTTAACTGCGGGTATAGTCTGTGATTTATCCTTTAGTCTACTATCCTTGCTACCAGGAGTACCAGATCACTATAACTACCTAAGTTTTCTCCCCTACTACGATTGGTCTTTTTCGACTTTCTTTAGCTCGTTCGTCACCATCGATCTAAGCACTCTTATCTATTCTTTGTTTAATGGTTTTTATGAAGAGCTATTCTTTTTGGGACTCTTGCTTAGTACAGAGCCTTCCAAACGGGGCCTTATCTTACTTTTTTCCACCATCATCCGGACCCTCTTTCATACCTATCAGGGATTGGTCCCTGCCTTGGTTATTGGAGTATCGTTTGGTCTCTTCTATTACTATCTATACACCAAACGTCAGGACAACCTATTGCCCTACTTTTTGGCCCACGCCTTGGCAGATATGGTGGGGATTAGCTTTTTGACCTTGTTTGCTGGATAAATAACGGAAAAGGGATAGATCTTGCTAGAAGGGCGACTGTCCTATCTATAAGAACATGTCTTTACAGTTCGGCACTAAAACACTTTACTGGTGCATGCAGGTTCTAAAAAACGACGATAAAGGTAGGCAGCAAAGAGTATCTCCAGAGGAAATCTCCATAGTGGGTATCTGATGTTAGCAATGCCCAGGTCCTCATAGTTGCAAAAGGGATGGACTACTGACACATATTCCTTTACAAAGGTTTGAAACTATGTTATACTACTAAAAAATAGAGAAAAGGAGGGTTGGTCTTGTACCAGCCCTTTCGATGTATGATTTAGAAGGAGGTTTTTCAGATGGCAAGGATTGTAGACATTGTCACACAGGCGATTGCCCCTCACATTAAGGCCCCTTATGAGCTGGTAGATGTGGTGTATGGCAAAATGGGTGGAGATGCTCTTCTATCTATTTTTGTCGATAAGGAGGGAGGGATTTCCCTCAATGACACAGCTGAATTGTCCGAAGTAATCAGTCCGCTTTTGGATCAGATTCAGCCGGATCCATTTCCAGAACAATACATGCTGGAAGTGACCAGTCCTGGTCTTGAGCGACCATTAAAAACTGCTGAGGCAGTCGAGAAGGCTGTAGGAAAGTATGTCCATGTGAAGCTCTATCAAGCAATCGATCAGCAAAAGGTTTTTGAAGGGACACTCCTTTCCTTTCAAGACCAAGAATTACGGATAGAATACATGGATAAAACGAGGAAAAAGCAAGTCACGATTCCCTATCAGGCAGTCGCCACAGCACGTCTGGCTGTAAAACTATAACAAGAAAGGATCTGTTGAAAAAAGGAACATAAGATGAGTAAAGAAATGCAAGAAGCCTTCCGTATTTTAGAGGAAGACAAGGGGATTAAAAAAGAAGACATCATTGAAGCGGTTATGGAGTCCCTCCGCTCAGCCTATAAACGTCGCTATGGTCAAGCTGAGTCAGCTGCGATTGAGTTTGATGAGAAAAAGGGGGATTTCCGTGTCTACACTGTCCGTGAGGTAGTAGATGAAGTATTTGATAGTCGTCTTGAAATTAGCTTGAAAGAAGCCTTGGCTATTTCTTCAGCTTACGAATTGGGGGATAAGATTAAGTTTGAAGAATCTCCAGCAGAATTTGGGCGTGTCGCAGCCCAGTCTGCCAAACAGACCATTATGGAAAAAATGCGCAAACAGACCCGGGCCATCACCTACAATACCTATAAGGGACATGAAAAAGAAATCATGTCTGGGACGGTTGAACGGTTTGATAATCGATTTATCTATGTTAATTTGGGCAATATCGAAGCGCAATTATCCAAACAGGATCAGATTCCTGGGGAAGTCTTCCAGTCGCATGACCGTATCGAAGTCTATGTCTACAAGGTAGAGGATAATGCGCGTGGTGTCAATGTATTTGTAAGCCGCAGCCATCCAGAGATGATCAAACGCTTAATGGAACAAGAAATTCCAGAGGTCTATGATGGAACTGTAGAAATCATGAGCGTTGCTCGCGAAGCAGGTGATCGGACCAAGGTTGCGGTACGTAGCCACAATCCAAACGTGGATGCGATCGGAACCATTGTTGGTCGTGGTGGTTCAAATATCAAGAAGATTACAGGTAAGTTTCACCCAGCCCGCTATGATGCTAGACTAGATCGCATGATTCCGATTGAGGAAAATATTGATGTCATCGAATGGGTGCCTGATGAAGCAGAGTTCATTTACAATGCGCTTGCCCCAGCAGAGGTTGACCAAGTTATCTTTGATACAGAAGACGGCAAGCATGCGACAGTGGTCGTACCAGATGATAAACTTTCTCTTGCCATCGGTCGCCGTGGGCAAAATGTGCGCCTGGCGGCTCATTTGACAGGTTTTCGTATCGACATCAAATCTGCCTCAGAATACGAAGCTATGGAAGCGGCGCTTTATCCTGAAGCAGAAGGGACAGCAACTGTAGAAACAGAAGAAGTAGGCGAATAAGCCCCTTTGGAGGTACCTATGGCAAAGGCGAGAAAAATCCCCTTACGGAAATCAGTTGTTTCTGGCGAGGTGATTGATAAGCGTGATTTGTTGCGCATTGTGAAAAACAAAGAAGGTCAAGTTTTTATTGACCCAACAGGGAAGGCAAATGGGCGTGGAGCTTACATCAAGTTAGATAATGATGAGGCACTTCTAGCTAAGAAAAAACGCGCATTTGACCGTGCGTTTAGCATGGAAGTAGCTGCAAAATTTTATGATGAATTGATTTCCTATGTTGATCACAAGGTCAAAAGGAGAGAACTGGGTCTTGAATAACCAGCAAAGAATATTACATTTACTCGGATTGGCACAGCGGGCGGGTCGCCTCATTTCAGGTGAAGAACGGGTCGTTGAAAGCATTCAAAAGCAAAAGGCTCAGATCGTCTTTTTAGCTCAGGATGCAGGTCCCAATCTAAGCAAGAAAATTACAGATAAAAGTCGTACCTATCAGGTAGAAGTCGTTACCGCGTTTTCAACGCTGGAATTAAGCTCTGCAGTCGGCAAGTCACGTAAGGTGCTGGCTGTGACAGATGCTGGATTTACTAAGAAAATGAGGTCTATTATGGAATAGAACAGGAGGACAAGATATTGTCTAAGAAGAGATTATACGAGCTTGCCAAGGAGTTGGGCAAGGAGAGTAAGGAAGTTGTTGCCAAAGCAAAGGAACTAGGCATTGAGGTGAAGAGTCACTCTTCAAGTGTAGAGGCAGAAATTGCACAACGGATTGTTGCTGGATTTTCTGAAGTGAAAAAAAGAGTTGAGGTTGAGAAGGGAGTAGATAAGGTTGAGCCAGCAGCTAGCAAAAAAGCAGAGCAAGGGTCAACGTTGGCAGACACAACAGTCGCTACCCCAGCTCCTCAAGAGGCACCAAATCGACCAAAAAGTCGTAATTTTAAGGCAGAGCGAGAAGCGCGAGCTAAAGAGCAGGCGGCAAAGCGCAATCAAAGAAATGGTCAGGGTCAAGGACGTCCACAAGGTAATCGCTCAAATGGGCAGCAAAAACCGCGTCGTGACCACAATGATAAAGAGCGGAAACCAAGTCGAAACAAAGGCTTTGATAAGCGTTCTCCTCAAGGGGGACAACAGCGACCAAGGGTGGAGGAACCGCGTGTAAAAATTGATTTCAAGGCTCGGGCTGCTGCTTTAAAAGCAGAGCAACTGCAAGAATATGCACGGACCAGTGAAGAGCGCTTCCGCCAGGCCCAAGAGGCAAAAAAACGCCCACAAAAGCCAAAAGAAATCAAGTTTGAGGAACCTGTAGTAGAAGCCAAGCCGAAAAAGGTTGTGCCAGTAGCGGTTGAAGCAACACCTGCTACTGATAAACGCAGGAAAAAACAAGCCCGACCAGATAAGCGTCGTGATGATTTTGATCACGAAGAAGATGGTCCAAGAAAACAACAAAAGAATCGAAATAGTCAAAATCAAGTGAGAAATCAAAGAAATAGTAACTGGAATCCAAATAAGAAACACAAAAAAGGTAGACAGCAACAGGCTGCTAAGCCGATCACTGAGCGTAAATTCCATGAATTGCCGACTGAGTTTGAATACACAGCGGGTATGACAGTGGCTGAAATTGCAAAACGTATTAAGCGTGAACCAGCTGAAATTGTTAAGAAACTCTTTATGATGGGAGTGATGGCAACACAAAACCAATCTTTAGATGGTGACACTATTGAATTGTTAATGGTGGACTATGGGATTGAGGCTAAAGAAAAAGTGGAAGTGGATACTGCAGATATTGAGCGCTTCTTCGTTGAAGAAGGCTACCTCAATCCAGAAGAAATGGTCGAACGTCCACCAGTTGTGACCATCATGGGACACGTCGACCATGGAAAAACCACGCTTCTTGATACCCTGCGCAACTCACGTGTGGCAACAGGTGAGGCAGGAGGGATTACGCAGCATATCGGTGCCTACCAAATCGAAGAAAATGGCAAGAAAATCACCTTCCTTGATACACCAGGGCACGCGGCCTTTACAAGTATGCGTGCGCGCGGAGCTTCTGTTACAGACTTGACCATCTTGGTTGTTGCAGCAGACGATGGGGTGATGCCACAGACGATTGAAGCCATCAATCACTCAAAAGCTGCCAATGTTCCAATTATTGTAGCCATCAACAAGATTGATAAGCCTGGGGCAAATCCTGAACGTGTCATCGGTGAATTGGCAGAGCAAGGGGTCATCTCGACAGCCTGGGGTGGAGACTGTGAATTTGTTGAAATTTCGGCTAAATTCAATCAAAACATTGATGAATTGTTGGAGACCGTTCTCCTTGTGGCAGAAATTCAAGAGTTGAAGGCGGATCCAACCGTTCGCGCGATTGGTACCGTCATTGAAGCGCATTTGGATAAGGGTAGAGGAGCAGTTGCGACCCTTCTTGTCCAACAAGGAACCCTGAACGTACAAGATCCAATCGTTGTCGGAAATACGTTTGGACGCGTCCGTGCTATGACAAATGACCTCGGTCGTCGTGTCAAGGTAGCAGGACCATCGACACCTGTTTCGATTACTGGTCTAAACGAAGCGCCGATGGCCGGGGATCACTTTGCGGTCTATGAAGATGAAAAATCGGCGCGTGCAGCAGGTGAAGAACGTGCCAAACGTGCCCTCTTGAAACAACGTCAGATAACCCAGCGGGTTAGTCTTGAAAACCTCTTTGATACCCTTAGAGCGGGTGAGGTGAAGTCTGTCAATGTCATCATTAAAGCAGATGTACAAGGTTCGGTTGAGGCGCTTGCTTCATCGCTTCAAAAGATTGAGGTTGAGGGGGTTCGTATCAATATCGTTCACTCAGCTGTCGGTGCTATCAATGAGTCCGATGTAACCTTGGCAGAAGCATCGAATGCTTTTATCATCGGATTTAGTGTGCGTCCGACTCCACAGGCTCGCCAGCAGGCAGAAGCAGATGATGTGGAAATCCGTCTCCACAGTATCATCTACAAGGTTATTGAAGAAATGGAAGACGCCATGAAGGGGATGCTGGATCCTGAATACCAAGAAAAGATTATTGGTGAAGCTCTGATTCGTGAAACGTTCAAAGTATCGAAGGTGGGCACCATCGGTGGATTTATGGTCATCAATGGAAAAGTGACGCGTGACTCGAGTGTCCGTGTTATCCGTGACGGTGTCGTAATCTTTGACGGTAAACTTGCTAGCTTGAAACACTTTAAGGATGATGTCAAGGAAATCACCAATGGTCGCGAGGGTGGACTCATGATTGAAAACTACAATGACCTCAAAGTGGATGATGTGATTGAAGCCTATATCATGGAAGAAATCAAGAAATGATAGATGTCCTTGTGCGCACGGCCAAGCAGGAAGATTTTAAGACGATTTATTGCTTGGTCCAGGAGGCGTTTTTAAGCGCCGCACATTCAGATGGTCAGGAGCAGGAACTGGTCAAGAGGATCTGGGAAAGTTCAGACTATCTGTCAGATCTTTCCTTGGTGGCAGAAATCAATGGAGAGATTGTAGGCTATCTCCTTCTCTCAAAGGTCAAGATTGCAACCGCTGTTGCCTTGGCTCTGGATCCGTTAGCCGTACGACCAGATGTTCAAAAAATGGGGGTTGGAACTCGTCTAATAACAGTAGCTCATCAACGGGCACGACAAGCTGGCTATCAGGCAATCCTTGTCTTGGGAGATGATCGTTACTATTCAGCCTTTGGCTATCAATCAGCGATTGAAAAAGGGATTGTTCCTCCATTTGATGTCCCAGCTCCCTACTTCATGATATATGAATTGACGACTGAACCTGCTACCCTACAAGGTGTTGTTCAATATCCTCCAGAATTTGGAATTTAAAAGGTTAGGAGAAGGTTATGGCAAATAGTTTTCGTGTGGATCGAGTCGGAATGGAGATCAAACGTGAAATCAATGAGGTTTTGCAAAAGAAGGTTCGCGATCCACGTGTCCAAGGTGTGACGATAACAGATGTTCAAATGTTGGGTGATTTGTCGGTCGCTAAAGTGTACTATTCTATTATGAGTGATTTAGCTTCTGACAATCAAAAAGCACAGACAGGGCTTGAAAAGGCAAAAGGGACCATTAAACGGGAACTTGGTCGCAAGCTCACTTTGTATAAAATCCCCGATTTGGTCTTTGAAAAAGACCAGTCCATTGAATATGGGAACAAGATTGATCAACTGCTACGCGCATTAGAAACGAAAGAGTAAAAACAACCGCAGGGTTGTTTTTTTTGAAAAGTTTCAACCGTTCTTGAAAAATGTTGAAAAATATGAGAGAATACTACTCGTACTCATTGGTATTCAAAGGGAGTCTGCTGTCAGTATTTGAGACCTTTTCTCCTAGTAGATGAAATCGTTATGAGAGGCACTGCTATTGCTGATGGCAGTCATCTTTCGAGCATGTGCAGGATCTTGACCAAGCTGAGAGGGGATGATGCTGGTAACGGTAAAAAGGCTAGTAGTGGATATGAGGGGAGTATCACGAAACATCTTGTTGTGGGGTGGAATATGAGAGACGATATTAAAATCAATGATCGCGCCTTGGCGCTTGAAGAGCAACTGATTGAGACCTTGGAAAGCATCTATGATCCAGAAATCGAATTAGATATTTATCATCTGGGCTTGATCTATGAAATCAACTTGGATGAAAACGGATTTTGTAAGGTGGTGATGACCTTTACTGATGCAGGCTGTTCTTGCTCGGAGACCCTGCCAGGGGATCTCATTGATGCTTTGAAGAAAATTGAAGGCATTGACAATGCAGGTGTCGAGGTTGTTTGGTCTCCTGCTTGGAAGATGACCCGTATCAGTCGTCTCGGTCGTATTACCTTAGGGATTAGCCCGAAATAAGTAGCAACCAGTGAGCTATTTGGCCCACTGGTTGTCTAGTCTTTTTATCCTTTTCAGACATCAGAATGAATTACCGAGAAAAGTCATTCCTTTTCTTGTTTTCACCACCTTCCTTTGTTTCTCAACCGACTGTTGGTGGTGATGGAGGGGGATAATACTCAATAAAAATCAAAAGTAGACTAGGAAACGAAGGCGAAGGTAGAACTCTGTTCCATCTTATTTTAAAGGAACAGGCTGAAAACCTCCACTGGAGCTTTTCACTCATCAAGATACAAGGACGTAAAACAACTCCTAGACAAAATAGGAAATGCGACGAAGAAGCCTCTGCTTCTAGGAGTATTTATCTTTTTGTCAGCGAGTTGTAGTCCGAGTTCAATTCACCGAGACTCTTGACAACGTATCCTTTTGATTTTTAAAGAGTATAAAATAAAAGATGGGAATGCTTGTAGGAATAGTGCCGTACTAATCAGGTCCTTCTCTTGTTAAAAAGGAGAAGGGTAGGCTTAAAATGATCATTAAACAGAATAATAAGGAGAACGATTGTGCAGAAGCGACAAATGGTTGCCCTAGTCCTTTATGGTCTAGCTTTAAGTAGTGTAATGGCTTTACTAGCATTCGCCTTTATCATGGCAGAGCAAGTAGGAAGCCATCTTGTTTGGGATATGCTTCTCCCACTCTTTCCATCACGTTTTGTCTTTAGCTTGGTGATGTTGACGCTTGCGACAGCCCTCCTCTATCTGATGAAAAAAGAGTGGGGTGAGATTCCTAGGACGAGCCATGAGATATTGGGGGAATTAAAAGAACATGAGACGCTGACCGCTAAAAATAGTTGGCGTGATTTGCTAGCTGCTTTGGTGATTTTGAGTTTTGGGGCGGGTGTCGGACCGGAAGCGCCCTTGCTAGGAGCAGTGATTGTCTTTTCCATTTGGCAAGCGGATAAGTTGCGCTTTATCACCTTCCATTGGCAGACAGTTGTAAGTGCCTCCTTTGCTCAAAAAATATCCTATCTCTTTCATCCCAGAAAGTATCGGTTAGCCTATCCTCACGTTAAAGCCCGTGGCTTACTGAATCCAAAGCGAAAACTTTGGATAAGCCTCTTTATCCTCAATGGCTTGGTGAGTTTTCTGCTTTTGATGCGTGCGACAGACCAACCTTCCTTTGTGACGAAGTTGGGAGTATCTCATTGGCAGTTGGCAGATCTGGTCCTTGTCCTCCCTCTTATGGTCTATGGTCTGTTTTCTGCCCGTGCCTATGGCTTTCTCAAACGATTAGTTGAGAGAGGGATGAGGACTATTCAAAAAAGACCGCATGGTCAACTAATTGTTCTTATCATCGGGGCTTTGGCAATCCTGATGATGGCAAACACCTTTCCCACCCTTCTATTTTCGGGACAACATTCTATGCATTTACTACACGATGTAGGGATGGAGACACCAAGCCTCCTACTCTTGGGACTTTCTCTCTTAAAATTACTGTTTTTAGAGGTTTGTATCCTAGCCGGTTGGACGGGTGGCGATATTTTTCCAATCACCTTTGCCAGTGTCTTGCATGGTTTTGCCATTGCACAACTCTTTCCAGGTTATGATAGCTTACTGATTGTTCTTGCTGTTAGCCTTAGTTTTGCCATTGGACTTTTGGGAAATGAGTGGTTGGCAGGTCTTTTTCTCTCCCTCTTTTTCCCAAGCGATCTGTGGTTGCTCTCATTCCTGATGGTAGTCTTATGTTCACTGCTGAAGAAGTGGAAAGAGAGGACTAGAAAGGAGAGTGTAATAAATGAGACGTTTTAGAATTTTGGGGCATATTTTAAAGGCCACAGGTTTTATCCCCTTTGTTATTTCTTTTGTGACTTACTTGCTACTAGCTGCACTTGTTTTATTATGGGTGGAACCTACTTTGCGAACATATAGCGACAGCCTGTGGTATAGTTTTGTCTCTGCGACAACAGTTGGCTATGGAGACATAGTTGTCCAGACTGGTATCGGGCGCATCATTAGCGCTATTTTGACCCTCTACGGCTTGATTTTCTTTGGCTGCTTATCTGGGGTTATCATCAATTACTATACAGAATTACACAAAGGGAAAGGAAGAGACTGAAGAAATCAATCCTTCTCAAAATCCTTATTCTCAAATAGCAGGTAGGGATAGTTCCTATATGAAGACCTGCAAGCTGAGCGCTGACGAGATTTGAAGAATATAATAGCCTCATCAGTGATTATAAGGCAATAAAAAGTAGCTCTAGGGCTGCTTGAGAACGTAGACAAACCCTCTAAACTGTAGAAAAACAGCAAGTTTAGAGTGGAAGATTATCTTGAAACAACTCTTAAAAATACTGCTATAGCGGTATTTTTAAGAGTTTTATTTTTTAGCAAAAGAAAAAGATTGAAGAAAATGAGCCGAAATGGACTTTTTCTTCAATCTGAAGTAGCTCTAGGGGTGTTGTTATTGCTTATTGGATTCCCCCCCTTCATGACTTTCTTGTCTTCTTTTATACTCTTCAAAAATCAAATTCAAACCACGTCAGCTTCGCCTTGCCGTACGGCAGTACAGCCTTCGGCTAGCTTCCTAGTTTGCTTTTTGATTTTTATCGAGTATTAGCTTCCCGCTGTTTCTGTATAATGAGTAACATTTGAGGAAAAATGTAGAAAATAGAAATTGCTTGCTCTACTATTGCGATTTTAGTGATAGCTTGATAATATAGTGAATTGAATAAAGGCTAGGACATCGTTAAGTCGCTTTGATGAACGCCAGTTCTATCTGCAGCTCCTTGCCTTGTCCTATTCCTTTTTCAATCCACTATAACATGTTATACTCTTTAAAAATCAAAAGGATACGTTGTCAAGAGTCTCGGTGAGTGAAAAGCTCCAGTGGAGGTTTTCAGCCTGTTCCCTTGAAATAGGGTGGAACAGAGTTCTACCTTCGCCTTCGTTTCCTAGTCTACTTTTGATTTTTATTGAGTATTAGAATCATTACTGCCACCACATGGAAGCCCTTTTGAAAAAAGTAGAGGGGCAGACCTTGCCACACTTCTGCAACGGGCAGGGGTATCGAATAACCTTTGGCAGGAAGAAATCAGTCTGACAACCTTGAAAAATCGCACGTCACTTTTTGATAGCTACCCTTGTTCTGTTTGGCTAATTTTTCTCTTCTAACTTTTCTATCGTTTTGGCAATCGGTTTTTGTATCATGACGACCTGGGTATCTAGGTCTTTAAAGCCAAAGGTCTCATCGATACATTCAGCCCAATATTCAAGGTGCTTTTTGTCGATTTCAGAATTAGAATCTTCAACATCAATACCGCCTACACCTTGGACGGCATACCAGTAGAGGTATTCTTGACCATCTAGGACTTCTCTGAAAATGGTTTCGACATACATTTTTTCGTCCTCAAGGGTCAATAGGGTCTCTTCCATGTGGCTATTTAAGAAATTCATCCATTCATCAACGATAGCAGATTTTCCTTCTTTAACCTTGAAGCGTGTTAGTTCAACAGTATAGTTCATGTTTAACCTTTCTTATAGTCTTTTAGTCCTTGCTCCACTAGTCTGGGAGAGTGAAACAGTTCGGTGAACTGTTTCAGCGCCTAGAAATTTGAGGTCGAAGTGGGCAAGGTTGGAAATAGGGAAACGGAGGTTCTAACGACCACTTTTTTGATGAAAGGTGCTAGGCTGAAAACCTCCACTGGAGCTTTTCACTCGTCGAAGTAATAAAAGGTAAACTAAGTGAGTATAAAATCCAATCAGTAAGTGATTGGATTTGCCTCGAGTTTATGTTTATTTCCCTGTTTCCTCAGGTTTCCAGAAGTCTGTCACGGCTCCTTTTGAAGCAGACGATACGATATGGGCATATTTTCCAAGCACTCCTCGTGAATAAAGCGGTGGAAGTGTTGTATCAGCCTTGCGACGCTCGATTTCTTCATCAGATACTGCCATGGTGATTTCTTTGGTATCTTGGTCAACGGTTACAATGTCACCTGTACGGAGATAGGCGATTGGTCCTCCCACTTGCGCCTCTGGCGCCACGTGTCCCACGACGAGTCCATAGGTACCTCCTGAGAAACGACCGTCCGTGATGAGAGCGACCTTATCTCCTTGTCCCTTGCCGACAATCATCGAAGATAGGGAGAGCATTTCTGGCATACCAGGTCCACCTTTTGGACCGACGAAGCGGACAACGACTACGTCTCCGTCTACGATTTCATCGGATAGAACTGCTGCAATCGCTTCTTCTTCAGAGTCAAAGACCTTGGCAGGACCGACATGGCGACGCACCTTTACTCCTGAAACTTTGGCAACAGCTCCATCAGGTGCCAAGTTTCCTTTCAAGATGATGAGCGGACCGTCTGCGCGTTTTGGATTGGTCAGCGGCATAATGACCTTTTGACCAGGTGTCAAATCGTCAAAGGCTTCTAGGTTCTCGGCCACGGTCTTACCAGTACAAGTGATACGATCTCCGTGTAGGAAACCATGTTTGAGCAAGTATTTCATGACCGCAGGGACCCCACCAACTTCGTAGAGATCTTGGAAAACATATTTTCCAGACGGTTTCAAGTCAGCCAGATGTGGGACTCGTTCTTGAAAATCATTGAAATCTTCTAGCGTCAATTCAACATTGGCAGCGTGGGCGATGGCAAGGAGGTGGAGTGTCGCATTGGTGGAGCCTCCTAGAGCCATTGTGACGGTAATGGCATCTTCAAAGGCTTCACGGGTCATAATGTCAGATGGCTTTAATCCCATCTTCAGCATATTGACCACTGCGCGACCAGCTTCTTCGATGTCAGCTTTCTTTTCTGGCGATTCAGCAGGGTGTGAGGAAGATCCTGGCAGGCTCATCCCCATGACTTCAATAGCAGTTGCCATGGTATTGGCCGTATACATACCACCACATCCACCAGGACCTGGACAGGCATTGCATTCCAAGGCTTTGACTTCTTCAGCAGTCATGTCCCCATGATTCCATTTTCCGATTCCTTCAAAAACGGAGACGAGGTCAATATCTTTTCCGTCTAGGTTCCCAGGAGCAATCGTTCCGCCATAGGCAAAAATCGCCGGAATATCCATGTTGGCAATAGCGATCATAGACCCAGGCATATTCTTGTCGCAACCTCCAATGGCTACAAAGGCATCCACATTGTGTCCCCCCATGGCTGCTTCGATGGAGTCTGCGATAATATCACGTGAGGTCAATGAGAAGCGCATTCCAGGCGTCCCCATAGCAATTCCATCAGCAACTGTAATGGTTCCGTACTGAACAGGCCAGGCGCCTGCATCTTGAACACCGACCTTGGCTAGTTTCCCAAAATCGTGCAAGTGCATATTACAAGGGGTGTTTTCAGCCCATGTTGAAATGACACCGACAATCGGGCTATCAAAACTATCATCTGTCATTCCTGTTGCGCGTAGCATGGCGCGGTTAGGCGATTTGACCATGGAATCATAGACGGTGCTACGATGTTTGAACTGGTTACGAGTATCTTTATCAGTCATAGGAAGTCCCTTTCGTCATCTGTTTTCTTTATATTATAGCACAAATTATGATGAGAAAAGAGATAAAATTGAAAAATGAGAGGTTTCTGCAAATCCGAAGAGTTGAACTGGATAGAGGAGTGATAGACATCACTGTGAAGAAGCAGGTGATTAGGTGCCTGAGGGGGTGAGTATAAGCGCTATGATACAAAGGAGCTTTAAAAAGAGAGTCACATACGAAGATACGAAGGTCCTAATTCCCTGCTTTAGAAAAAGGAAGGATTGACGAAAGGTGGGAATTTTCTGAAAATTTTATTGACTTTATCAACCAATATGATATGATAGTACATAATACTCGTCAAGATACGAGAGCGTAAAACAACTCCTAGACAAAATAGGAAATACGACGAAGAAGTAAAGGACGTTTGCTAAGGCAAACTTCTATTTCCCGCCTTCAAAGGTATACTATACCTTTGAAGCTAGGAGTATTTATTCTCGCTTTCCGATTTCTTGGCTCGGACTTCTATGGTCATTTTCTGATTTTTAGGTGACCAGCTGAAACAGTTCACCGAACTGTTTCACTCCACTGGATTAGTTTTATTGTCAGCGAGTTGTAGCTCGAGTTCAATTACAAGATACAAAGGGCGTGTAAAAAGCGACTGAAAAATAGGAGATTGACGACGTGTTTGTTGAACACGAGGAAATCTATCCCTAAAGGGATTCTCATCTGTAATCAGCTAAAGCTGAAACATCTGCCTATCTTTTTTCCGAGCTTTTAGCCCGTGTTCAATTCACCGAAACTCTTGACGACGTATCCTTTTGATTTTTAAAGAGTATTAATCAGAGTTTGAGTGTATCGGGTATAGGCAATATTTATCTAGTATTTTGAGGAAGAACATGATACTATAGTAGATAATAGTTGATGATTGATGAGAGGAGGAAGAAAGTTGAATCGAATGCAGTTAGAGGAAGCACGTTCGGGCTCCTATCTAATACTGGACACCTTGAAACGGTTAGGGGTTGACATCCTGTTTGGTTATCCTGGTGGGGCCGTCCTGCCTCTCTATGATGAAATCTACCGTTTTAAAGGCATCCAACATGTACTGGCTCGCCATGAACAAGGAGCAACCCATGAAGCAGAAGGGTATGCTAAATCAACAGGAAAAATTGGCGTTGCACTTGTAACCAGTGGACCAGGTGCCACTAACGCTATTACAGGGATTGCGGATGCTATGGGCGATAGTGTACCGATGCTGGTCTTTACAGGTCAGGTCGCAACGCCAGGAATCGGAAAAGATGCCTTTCAGGAGGCGGACATCATTGGGATTACCATGCCGATTACCAAATATAATTACCAGATACGGGATGCGGCAGATATTCCTCGTGTGATTACAGAAGCGGTGCATATTGCAACAACAGGTCGTCCAGGTCCAGTGGTTATTGATGTTCCAAAGGATGTTCAGGAAAGTGTAGTAGATTTTTACTATGACGATACGGTGCATTTGCCGAGCTATCAGCCAACGGTTATTCCCAACGGCCTGCAGGTGAAGAAGATTTTACAGCAACTCTCGCTTTCCAAGAAGCCGGTCATTCTAGCAGGTGGCGGAATCAATTATGCAGATGCCAACCAGGAATTGGTGGCATTTGCTGAACGTTATCGGATTCCAGTCGTTTCGACTCTTCTGGGGTTGGGGACCATGCCTGTCCAGCACGACCTATCGCTAGGAATGGGAGGCATGCATGGGTCCTACGCTTCTAACATGGCTCTGACAGAGGCGGATTATATCATCAACATTGGCGCACGATTTGATGACCGTCTGACGGGAAATCCAAGCACTTTTGCCCTTCAAGCAACTGTTGCGCATATTGACATCGATCCAGCTGAAATCGGTAAGGTCGTTAAAACGCAAATTCCAGTTGTCGGAGATGCCAAGGCGACCCTTGAAGCCTTGCTGGCCTTGGAAACTGTTGAGACAAACTATGAGGAATGGACTGCTCAAACCCTTGAGAATAAACGCCTAGCGCCATTTGCTTACGATAGAGACGCAACACATATCAAACCCCAGAAAGTGATTGAGCTGATTGGAGAGATGACAAATGGTGATGCGATTGTGGTAACGGATGTAGGGCAACACCAGATGTGGGCAGCCCAGTTTTATCCTTATAAGCATGCTAGACAGCTCATTACTTCTGGTGGAATGGGGACGATGGGCTTTGGGATTCCCGCAGCTATCGGTGCTAAATTAGCCAACCCCAATCGTGAGGTCGTCTTATTTGTAGGAGATGGTGGTTTTCAAATGACCAATCAGGAGCTGGCTATTTTAAATGGCTACAGTGTCCCGATCAAGGTGGTGTTGCTAAATAATCATTCCCTAGGTATGGTACGACAGTGGCAGGAGTCTTTTTACGAGGAGCGTCGTAGTCAGTCCGTATTTGATGCAGAGCCAAACTTCAGACTCCTAGCAGAAGCCTACGGCATCAGCTATACAAGCTGTGTCAATCCAGACACGCTGGTTGAAGATTTGCAAGTGATAAAGGAAAATAGGCCGATGTTGATCGAAGTTCATATTTCGACAAAAGAACATGTACAGCCGATGGTTCCAGCAGGAAAGAGCAATGCAGAAATGTTGGGGGTGACCTTCCATGCGTAGAATGCTAACCGCTAAATTGAGAAATTCCTCAGGGGTTTTAAACCGCTTTACTGGGGTTCTGTCACGGAGACAGATTAACATTGAATCGATTTCGGTAGGTCCGACCGAGGTTGCAGAGATTTCTAGGGTGACGGTCATCATTGATGTCAAGACATTGGATGAGGTCGAGCAGATTATCAAGCAACTCAACCGCTTGATTGATGTTGTTCGTGTGCGAGATATTACGGATATTCCACACTTGGAGCGCGAGGTTCTCCTGGTCAAAATGGTAGCCCCGCCAGCGAAGCGAGCTGAAATTTTGGCGATTATCCAACCATTTCGGGCGAGTGTTGTTGACGTAGCACCGCACTCCATTACCATTCAAATGACAGGTGACGGAGATAAGATTGATGCTCTTCTTCGAGTGATTCAACCTTACGGAATCAAAAATATTGCTCGTACAGGAGCTACAGGATTTAGCAGAGATTAAAAACAGTATAGGAAAGAGAGAAAGAAAATGGCAGTAGAAATGCAATATGAAAAAGATGTAACAGTAGCAGCACTTGACGGAAAAAAAATTGCCGTTATCGGGTATGGATCACAGGGACACGCTCACGCCCAAAACCTGCGTGATACAGGCCATGATGTCATCATTGGTGTCCGTGCAGGTAAGTCATTTGACAAGGCACAAGAGGATGGCTTTGACACGTTTGAAGTGGCAGAAGCTGCTAAGCAAGCAGATGTTATCATGATTCTTGCACCAGATGAAATCCAAGCAGACCTCTATGCGACAGACATTGCTCCGCATTTGGAGGCGGGGAATGCGCTTGGCTTTGCCCACGGCTTCAACATCCATTTTGGCTTTATTAAGGTTCCAGAGAATGTGGATGTTTTCATGTGCGCACCAAAGGGACCAGGACACTTGGTTCGTCGTACCTTTGAGGAGGGATTTGGTGTGCCTGCCCTCTACGCCGTCTACCAAGATGCGACTGGTAACGGTAAGCACATCGCTATGGACTGGGCCAAAGGTGTCGGTTCAGCCCGTGTTGGACTTCTTGAGACAACCTTTAAAGAAGAGACAGAAGAAGATTTGTTTGGAGAACAGGCTGTTCTCTGCGGTGGTTTGACAGCTCTTATGGAAGCAGGCTTTGAAGTTTTGACAGAAGCCGGCTATGCGCCTGAGCTTGCCTACTTTGAAGTGCTTCATGAAATGAAACTCATCGTAGACTTGATCTATGAAGGTGGCTTTAAGAAGATGCGCCAATCTATCTCAAATACGGCTGAGTTTGGTGATTATGTATCAGGCCCTCGTGTCATTACCGAACAAGTCAAGGAAAATATGAAGGCCGTTCTTGCTGATATTCAATCTGGCGCCTTTGCCAATGCCTTTGTCGAAGATTATAAGGCGGGACGTCCACGCATGGAAGAATACCGTAAAGCAGCTGCTGAGCTTGAAATTGAAAAGGTAGGTGCAGAGTTGCGTAAAGCCATGCCATTTGTTGGAAAAAATGACGATGATGCTTTTAAAATCTATAACTAATACGAGGAAAAGAGTGATTAGATAGGAAAGCGATTCGTTCTAAATCTGACAAGGATATAGAGGAAGTGAGGGAAATTAGTGCTACAGACGCGATTTTTCTCACTTTATTTTTCCTGTTAGAATCTGTATCCGTACTCCCTACATTTCAACATTTGACGAGTGGGGAATTGTGAGAGGTTGAGGATAGGGATAGAAAAGTCAGCCCCTCTAAACGGAGGGCAGAATTGGCATGCAGCAAGGTGAGCCAAGGATGTATAGTCTTTTCGTTTCCTTTTAGTACTTGCTCCACTAGTCTGGGAGAGTGAAACAGTTCGGGGAACTGTTTCAGCTGGTCACCCAGAAACTAGAAAGTGACCACAGAAGTTCGGTGAACTGTTTCAGCCTGAGCCTAGAAATTGGAGAGCGAAGTGGGCAAGGTTGGAAATAGGGAAACGGAGTTTCTAACGACCACTTTTTGATGAAAGGTGGTAGGCTGAAAACCTCCACTGGAGCTTTTCACTCGTCGAAGGAATAGAAGAGACGCAGCTGTTTCAGATTTAGTCAATTACAGCTGTGGCTACCTTTAGGTATAAACTAAATGACTATAAAAAGGTGATGTTTGATGAGAAACATAAGTGAGAGGCTTTTCAGTCCACGAGAGAGTTCTTGAAAGATATTGGCTATACGCTGAAAAAAGAAGGATGTGTCATGAGGAAAATAGTCTTCATGTTAAATAGACAGGATGAACTAGGAATACAGTTTTAAAGACCAGTTTGTGTAAAAAGGAGAAGTTATGTTAACAGCCAGGGACATCGTCCACGCCCATAAGGTATTAAAGGATGTAGTAGTGCATACACCGCTTGATTATGACCGTTATCTGTCAGAAAAGTATGGGGCTAAGATTTATCTCAAAAAAGAAAATGCACAGCGTGTGCGCTCATTCAAGATTCGAGGTGCCTATTATGCCATCTCGCAGTTAAATGAGGAAGAGCGCAAACGTGGTGTTGTCTGTGCTAGTGCCGGTAATCACGCCCAAGGTGTAGCCCTTACCTGTCAGGAGCTAAAAATTCCTGCGACAATCTTTATGCCGATTACTACACCGCAGCAAAAAATTGGGCAGGTTCGCTTTTTTGGTGGTGATATGGTTGATATCAAACTGGTGGGAGATACCTTTGATGCTTCTGCTAAAGCTGCCCAAGACTTTACTGAGCGAGAAAACCGGACCTTTATTGCCCCTTTTGATGACATCCGTGTTCAGGCAGGTCAAGGAACAGTTGCCTACGAGATCATGGAAGCGGCAGAGCGTGAATCCATTGACTTTGACACTATTCTAGTGCCAGTCGGCGGGGGCGGTCTCATTGCAGGGGTTGCAACCTATATCAAGGAGAAAAATCCTGCTATTGAAGTGATTGGCGTGGAGGCAGCAGGTGCTAGGAGCATGAAAGCCGCCTTTGAAGCAGGAGGTCCTGTCCAGTTAAAGGATATTGATAAATTTGCAGATGGTATTGCGGTGCAAAAAGTAGGACAACTGACCTACGAGGCAACGAGGCAGCACGTAGAAAATCTCATTGGTGTCGATGAGGGCTTGATTTCGGAAACCTTGATTGACCTTTATTCCAAGCAAGGGATTGTAGCAGAACCAGCAGGTGCAGCCAGTATAGCAGCTCTTGAAGTATTGAGTGCCTATATCAAAGGAAAGACGGTCTGCTGTATTATTTCTGGAGGAAATAATGACATCAACCGCATGCCAGAAATGGAAGAGCGTGCTCTCATTTATGATGGTATCAAGCACTACTTTGTCGTGAATTTCCCGCAACGCCCTGGCGCCTTACGAGAGTTCGTAACGGATATTTTGGGACCAAACGATGATATCACCCGTTTTGAGTACATCAAACGAGCGAGTAAAGGAACAGGACCGGTCTTAATCGGAGTGGCTCTAGGAGATAAGCATGATTATGCTGGGTTGATTGAGCGGATGGAAAAGTTTGATCCTTCCTTTATCAATTTACGGGGAAATGAAACGCTCTATAGTTTATTGGTGTAAGCGGTACATTATCTTAAAATACCACAACATTTTGCTTGTTATTTCTTAAATAAAAGAGTATAATATTTATTAAAGAAAGGAGGGATACCTCATGGTTGTTAGTATACTCAGTATTATATTTGTCCTAGTCCTCTTGCTAGTTTTGGTACTTGCCCTGAGTTCGCTCTATGTTGTTCGTCAACAATCGGTTGTGATCATTGAACGGTTCGGTAAATACCAGAAACTAAGCACGAGTGGGATTCATCTAAGGCTTCCGTTTGGCATTGACCACATCGCGGCTCGGATTCAATTACGTCTCCTGCAAAGTGAGATTGTAGTCGAAACCAAGACCCAAGACAATGTATTTGTGACCATGAACGTGGCTACTCAATATCGGGTCAACGAACACAATGTCACAGACGCCTACTACAAGCTCATGCGTCCAGAAGCACAGATTAAGTCGTATATTGAAGATGCTCTTCGTTCATCTGTTCCCAAATTGACTCTTGATGAACTCTTTGAGAAAAAAGATGAAATTGCCCTTGAAGTGCAAAAACAAGTGGCAGAAGAAATGTCTACCTACGGCTATATTATCGTGAAAACGTTGATTACTAAGGTAGAGCCTGATGCAGAAGTCAAGCAGTCTATGAATGAGATCAATGCAGCCCAACGGAAACGTGCTGCAGCTCAAGAACTGGCAGAAGCAGATAAGATTAAGATTGTGACAGCTGCCGAAGCAGAGGCTGAAAAAGATCGTCTGCATGGTGTGGGGATTGCCCAACAGCGAAAAGCTATTGTGGATGGATTGGCTGATTCCATTAAGGAATTAAAAGAATCAGACATTGGTTTGACAGAGGAGCAAATTATGTCCATTCTTTTGACGAACCAATATTTAGATACCTTGAATAACTTTTCACATACAGGCAATAGCACTATTTTCTTACCAGCGAGTCCAGAAGGAATGGAAGATATCCGCACACAGATATTATCTGCTCTAAAAGGTAAATAATAGTAATTTATTGCACATTTTACTTGACAAGTGACGAAGGATATAATAAACTGAATTGAACGAATAAAAAGAAAGGGGTTTCTCATGACTAGTTATGAAAAAGTGGCCGCGGTTGTCGGTTGGGTACGTGATAAAAAAATCACAGGTTATCGTATCAGTAAAGAGACAAATGCACGTGAGATGTCAGTTATTGCTCTTGCACAAGGTCGTGCAAAAATTGACAACATTTCGTTTGCTACCGCTTTGGGACTTATTGATTTTTATGATAAAAATCATAAGAAATTTGAAAACTAATGTAGAGCGTGAAAAGAGGGGACTTATCTCCTCTTTTACTCTTATTTTACTCTTAAAAAAGCACCGGCTAGTTTCTAGCTGGTGCTTTTGTCTACCTATTATAAAAGAGTATTTCCGAGGAAGCGCTGCAAGAATTCCTTGGTCCTTGCTTCTTGTGGATTTTCAAAGATTTGTTGAGGGTTGCCTTCTTCGGCAATCAGCCCCTTGTCCATAAAGATGACACGGTCTGAAACATCGCGGGCAAATTCCATTTCATGGGTAACGATAATCATGGTCAATCCGGATTTGGCAAGGGTCTGCATGGTTTTTAAGACCTCGCTGACCATTTCAGGGTCAAGGGCAGAGGTTGGCTCATCAAAGAGAATCACTTCTGGATTGACAGAGAGGGCGCGGGCGATGGCGACCCGTTGTTTTTGCCCTCCCGACAGCTGGCTTGGTTTGGCGCCCCAGTATTGTTCGGTCATGCCGACCTTATTGAGATTTTCTTTAGCGATTTGCTCTGCTTCGGCGCGGCTGCGTTTTAAGACAGTCGTCTGAGCAACGATGGCATTTTCTAACACATTTAAGTTATTAAAAAGGTTGAAGGACTGGAAAACCATGCCTAATTTTTCGCGGTATCGTATCAAATCATAGCCTTTGGCTAACACATTTTCGCCGTGATAGAGGATTTCTCCCTCACTCGGTATTTCTAGGAGGTTAATGGAGCGTAAGAAGGTTGATTTTCCAGAGCCAGAAGAGCCGATAATGGAGATTACTTCTCCTTTTTTTACCGTCATAGAAATATCTTTTAGGACTAGATGCTGACCAAAAGATTTTTTCAGATGGTTGATTTCTAAAATGGTATCAGTCATGAAGGACCTCCGTTTGTATTTGGTTTGCACCAGTTGTATAGGTATCGGTATCAAGGTGTTTTTCAATGATTCGTAAGATACGAGTAACCGTAAAGGTCAGGATAAAGTAGATGATAGCAATGACAGTAAAGGTTTGGAAATACTGGTAGGTCTGAGTTGCGACGGTATTTCCAGAAAAGTATAGCTCGACTACCGAGATAACGTTTAAAACAGACGTATCTTTAATATTGATTACAAATTCATTACCTGTAGCAGGTAGGATATTGCGAATAACCTGTGGTAAGACCACCTTTCTCATCGTCTGACGATGGGTAAAACCAAGAGCTGTTGCGGCTTCAAATTGCCCTTTATCGACGGCAAAAATTCCTCCACGGACGATTTCACTCATATAGGCTCCTGTATTGATGGACACGATGACGATCGCAGCCAAGGTCCGGTCCAAGTCCAAGCCAAAGGCTTGAGCTGTTCCATAATAGATGACCATAGATTGAACAATCATCGGTGTCCCTCGAAAGATTTCAATATAGACATTGATGAGAATGGCAAGCGCTTTTTGGAGGTAAGCCACTCCATTGTTGGCAGCCCTTGGAGCAGTGCGAAAGACACCGATGAGTAGGCCGATGGCCGTTCCGATGATTGTTCCAAGGATTGAAATGAGCAAGGTCATGCCTGTTCCACGTAGGAGCTGTGACCAGTTATTGACTAAGATATTCCATACTTGAACAGGGAAGGCAGGTTTTGTTGTCTCTGTGGTCGTTTCTACTGGCTGCTGTTCAATCATCTTATCCATGAGCGCCAGCTGGTCTTTTTCTGTAAGGGTGTCTAAGACTTGGTTGACGTTTGCAATGCGGGCATCGTCTTTACGCATACCGACAGCGATTGCCACATCTTCTGTGTTGGTGTCAAAACCACTTGTCAACTCCACCATGTGAAAATTAGAGTTGGCTGCTTGAGCGGTACGAGCTTCGGGACGTTCTGAGACATAGGCATCGATGACGCCAGCTTCAAGAGCTTGACGAATCTGGGAGAAGTCCCCCATAGCTGTCTGTTTATCGACGCCTTTAATCTGGTCGATCAAATCATAGAGATAGACTCCTTGCTGGGCAGTGATTTTTGCGCCTGCGAAGTCTTGTATGCTACCAGCCTTGGTCCACTGGCTATCCGCTCGTACGACCAGCGTTGGAATGGATGTGTAGTAGCTAGAAGAAAAGGCAATTTCTTTTTTTCGCTCTTCTGTTGGACTCATTCCTGCGATAATCATATCAATCTTGCCAGAGGTTAGGGCGGGGACCAGTCCCTCCCACTTGGTCTTGACGACCAGTACTTCCTTGCCCATTTTTTCGGCGATTTTTTTTGCAATTTGGACATCATAACCGTTAGCAAATTGGTTGGTTCCTTCGATTGGAACGGCTCCGTTTTCATCTGTTTCCTGTGTCCAGTTAAAGGGAGCGTAGGCGGCCTCCATTCCGACACGTAGGTATTCATCGGCTTGCACTCCAGTGCTGACATAAGAGGCAGCAAAGAGAAGGGCAAGTAGTATCAACAATCGTTTTTTCATAGTCTCTCCTTCTTTAAAAGTAGTTATATTGTATAAAAAATTCTGACAGATTGCAAACTAATTGAAAAAGCTATAGTTTCCCGTTGGTTTATGGTATAATGGAGTGGAGTGAATAAGGAGGAAGCTATGTTTGTTGAGATGATAAAAGCGATATTCTTTGGCATTGTAGAGGGAATAACGGAGTGGTTGCCCATATCCAGTACAGGGCATTTGATTTTAGTACAGGAATTCGTTGCCTTCAAGGATGTAAGTGCTGATTTTACATCGATGTTTAATGTCGTGATTCAGCTAGGTGCTATCTTAGCGGTGATGGTCCTATATTTTGACCGCCTCAATCCCTTCCAGCCGGGAAAATCAAGCCGAGATGTCCGACTGACTTGGCAGTTGTGGGCAAAAGTCGTGATTGCAGCCTTACCAGCAGCTGTTTTGGGCCTCTTGTTCGATGATTGGTTGGACGATCATCTCTATAACTTTATGGTTGTGGCGCTGATGTTAGTGATCTATGGTTTGGCTTTTATCTATGTTGAAAAATGGCAGAAAAACCGTCAACCACAAGTGGTCTCTTTGAGTAAAATGCCTTATCAAACGGCCTTCTTCATCGGATTGTTTCAAGTTCTGGCTCTGATTCCTGGAACCAGTCGTTCAGGAGCAACGATTTTAGGCGGGATTCTCCTTGGAACCAGTCGTGAGGTAGCAACAGAATTCACCTTCTTCTTAGGGATACCGATTATGTTTGGAGCTAGTTTGTTGAAAGTGGTCAAACTTCTCGCCAAAGGTTTGAGTGTGACAGCCAGTCAGTGGTGGTTGTTGCTCCTTGCGATGGTGACTGCTTTTGGTGTTTCGATGCTGGTCATCCGGTTCTTGACCGATTATGTGAAAAAGCACGATTTCACCTTCTTTGGAAAGTATCGCATTGTATTAGGGACACTTTTGGTTCTTTATTATCTAGGAACACTGATTCTTTGAAAAATCAAGGCTGGAAACGGATTCCAGCCTATTCGTTTGCGCCTAGTCTCCTCAAAGGGGCTTTAGTACCACTGCGCTCATCTCTTTTCTTTTGTAAAAGAGCCTGTTTTTTTGTATAATGAATGAGATATGGATTCTAAAAGAATTCGTTGAAAAGGAACGGAATACTCTATAACATCGGCGCCTGAATCGGCAAGAAAACCGAGGCCTTTGACCAAGCATCTTGTTGATTTTGAAAGAGTATGAAAGTATGAGGTAGCGAAATGAAGATGAAACAAATTAGTGATTCAACCTTGAAAATCACGATAAAAATGGAAGATTTAGAGGAGCGGGGAATGGAAATCGCTGATTTTCTAGTACCACAGGAAAAGACCGAAGAGTTTTTCTATACGGTCCTAGATGAATTGGACTTGCCAATGACCTTCCGCGAAAGTGGCATGTTGAGTTTTCGGGTGACACCAAAACCAGATAAGGTTGACATTTTTGTCACCAAATCAGAGATTGATCAACAGTTAAACTTTGATGATTTTGCAGATATTGCAGACTTGGAAGATTTCTCACAAATGTCACCAGATGAATTTCTAAAAACGCTGGAAAAAAATATTCGAGAAAAGAGCCTTGGAGATGGTAAGGCTGTCCAATATTTGGAACAGGCGGAGCAAGAAGAAGTTGAAGAGGACGATATAGAAGATCGTAGGTATATTTACTATATTCTGGATTTTGCCAATCTGCAAGAAGTTGTCCAATTTGTCTCGTCGATTGATTTTACCGTTGAAGAATCAGAACTCTACAAGATGAATGATCGGTATTATATGACGGTCCTCATCAATATTGAAAACCGCTCGACAGCTTATCCGGATTATATCTTGTCACGGATGCTAGAGCACGCAGATGATACTTCTATCTCGCGAGCCGTCCTTCAGGAACACGGCGTTCTCTTGTTGCCAGTTGGAGCGGTAGATGAGCTTGGGAAGGTGAGTTTGGTATGATTCCCTTTGCCTTACAATACATCATTGTCATCGTACTGACGATGGTGATTTCGGTTATTTCGACCCCCTTGATTCGATTTTTATCCTTTAGAATTGGAGCAGTAGATAAGCCCAATGAGCGGCGCATCAATACAGTTCCGATGCCGACAGCTGGTGGTTTAGCGATTTTTGTGGCTTTCTTTTTAGCAACCATGTGCTTGCTACCCGTTGTAGTGACTCATATTTCTCCTAAGGGTACCTATTTTGAGTATAGCTTGCCGTTGGTGATTGCAAGTAGCATCATTGTCTTTACTGGTTTGATCGATGATATTAAGGAACTACGTCCAATGCCTAAGATGGTAGGGATGCTTCTTGCGGCAACCATCATTTGGGTTTTTACTGAATTTCGCTTCGATAATTTCAAGATTCCCTTCGGTGGTCCCATGCTGCACTTTCCGGCCTGGCTTTCTTTTTTCTTGACCATTCTGTGGATTGTAGCGATTACCAATGCAGTGAATCTAATAGATGGTCTCGATGGTCTCGTGTCGGGGGTGTCTATTATTTCCCTCACGACCATGGGGATTGTGTCCTATTTTTTTCTTCACAACAGCAATCTCTATTTAACCTTGACAGTCTTTGTTCTGGTCGCTGCGATTATCGGCTTTCTTCCCTATAACTATCACCCTGCCATCATCTATTTAGGTGACACGGGAGCCTTATTTATCGGCTTTATGATTGGAGTGTTGTCCCTTCAGGGGTTGAAAAATTCCACGGCAGTGGCTGTGGTGACACCAATGATTATTTTAGGGGTACCGATTACCGATACTCTAGTGGCGATTATTCGCAGGACCCTGTCTGGACAAAAAATTTATGAGGCAGACCGCATGCACTTGCATCATCGCCTGCTGTCGCTTGGTTTAACCCACCGAGGAACGGTCTTGGTCATCTATGCGATTTCCTTTATCTTCTCTCTCATTTCTCTGCTCTTAAATGTTTCCAGTCGCTTGGGGGGAGTCCTCTTGATGATTGCTCTCTTATTCGGGGTAGAGATTCTCAGCGAGCTGATAGGGATTTTTGGGGAAAATAGAACCCCGATTTTAAACCTTTTGCGATTCATAGGTAATAGCGATGCCCGACAGGAGTATTTGGCCAAAAGACGGACGAAGAGGGCTAAACAGCAGAAGAAACGAGAATAATTGTGTTTTGAAACAAAGAAAGAGCCTAAATGGTTCTTTTTTGGTATAATACATAAGGGAATACTCTTTGCTATATCATACTCTTCAAAAATGAAACTCAAATGTTATTGATACTCAATAAAAATCAAAAGTAGACTAGGAAACGAAGGCGAAGGTAGAACTCTGTTCCGTCCTATTTCAAGGGAACAGGCTGAAAACCTCCACTGGAGCTTTTCACTCACCGAGACTCTTGACAACGTATCCTTTTGATTTTTAAAGAGTATGACTTGGTTTGAAGAGAGTATTGAAGAGTATGAGTCTAAAAATGTGAATGGAGGTAGGTATGTCAATACTAGAAATCAAAGATCTTCACGTGGAGATCGAAGGGAAAAAAATCTTAAACGGGGTAAATCTGACCTTGAAAACTGGGGAAGTGGCAGCCATCATGGGACCAAATGGGACAGGGAAGTCTACCCTCTCAGCCGCTATCATGGGCAATCCCAACTATGAGGTGACCAAGGGTGAGGTCTTGTTTGACGGTGTCAATGTTTTAGACTTGGAGGTTGATGAACGCGCGCGTATGGGTCTGTTCCTAGCGATGCAGTACCCGAGTGAAATCCCTGGCATCACCAATGCAGAATTTTTACGGGCTGCAATGAATGCCGGTAAAGAAGATGATGAGAAAATCTCTGTCCGTGACTTTATCACCAAGCTCGATGAAAAAATGGAATTACTCAACATGAAAGAGGAAATGGCAGAGCGCTATCTCAATGAGGGATTTTCAGGTGGTGAGAAAAAGCGCAATGAGATCTTGCAACTCTTGATGTTGGAACCGACCTTTGCGCTTTTGGATGAGATTGATTCTGGGCTAGACATCGATGCTCTTAAAGTTGTTTCAAAGGGAGTGAATGCGATGCGTGGGGAAGGTTTTGGTGCCATGATCATCACCCACTACCAACGCCTCTTGAACTACATCACTCCAGACGCCGTTCACATCATGATGGAAGGTCGTGTGGTGCTATCTGGTGGTCCAGAACTTGCAGTACGACTTGAAAAAGAAGGATATGCGAACATTGCAGAAGAACTAGGCTTGACTTACGAAGAGGAAGTTTAAGGCGAAACTTGTTCAGAAAGGAGAAACAGATGACCAAAGAAGCCATTAAACTTTTTTCACAAGCCCATGCAGAACCCGCTTGGTTGAGCGAACTTCGTCAATCAGCTTTTGAAAAGATTGCAACATTAGCCCTGCCGACGATTGA
The DNA here is from genome assembly GCF_001984715.1 of Streptococcus azizii. Lineage (GTDB taxonomy): Bacteria > Bacillota > Bacilli > Lactobacillales > Streptococcaceae > Streptococcus > Streptococcus azizii. The sequence goes on along the minus strand of NZ_MSPR01000001.1, from coordinate 13,905 downwards.
ACGGGTGAAGTTCCACCGCTGGAACTTGGGAGATGGCACCATTATGGAATCACCGATAAGGGGTGACGTTCCTGATTTCACAGTTCTGGGTGATCATCCAAAATTGGTGCAAGTAGGGACACAGACAGTCTACGAACAATTATCGCCAGAGTTAGTAGCAGCAGGCGTTGTCTTTACGGATTTTTATACAGCCTTGGAAGAAATTCCAGAAGTCTTGGAACAGCATTTCACTCAGGCGGTTGCTCATGATAGGGATAAACTCGCCGCTTATCACACAGCGTATTTCAATAGCGGAGCAGTCTTATATGTTCCTGATCAGGTCGAAATCGACCTTCCTGTCGAAGGGATTTTCTACCAAGACAGTGACAGTGCTGTCCCCTTTAACAAACACATTCTCGTAATCACAGGTCAAAATGCTAAATTGACCTATCTGGAGCGCTTTGAAAGCATTGGAACAGGCAGTGAGGCAGCGACGGCCAATATTACGGTAGAAGTTATTGCAGGAGCTGGTAGCCAGATTAAATTTGCGGCGATTGATCGTCTCGGTCAGCATGTGACAACTTACATCAGTCGCAGTGGACATCTTGCGAATAATGCCAGTATCGATTGGGCAATCGGCGTCATGAACGAGGGCAATGTTATCGCAGATTTTGACAGTGACTTGTACGGTGATGGCAGCCATGCAGATATGAAGGTGGTCGCTCTTTCCAGTGGTAAGCAGGTACAAGGGATTGATACCCGTGTGACCAACTATGGTCGGCATTCCATAGGAAATATCCTTCAGCACGGTGTTATCCTTGAAAAAGGCACGCTCACCTTCAATGGAATTGGCCACATTATAAAAGGGGCTAAAGGAGCGGATGCCCAGCAAGAAAGTCGGGTGTTGATGTTATCTGATAAGGCGCGAAGCGATGCCAACCCGATCCTCTTGATTGATGAAAATGATGTTACTGCAGGGCATGCTGCCTCCATCGGTCAGGTGGACCCAGAAGATATGTATTATCTGATGAGTCGGGGCTTGGATAAGGCGACGGCTGAACGGTTGGTTGTGCGCGGTTTCTTAGGTGCAGTCATCACAGAAATTCCCGTTAAGGAAGCACGTCAAGAGATGATTGACGGAATTGAAGAAAAGTTAAATAAGAGGTGAGAAGCCATGCCAGTTGATAGCCATGTCATCAAAAAAGTATTTCCAATTTTAGAGCAACTAATCCATGATGAACCCTTGGTCTATCTCGATAATGCAGCCACCACCCAGAAACCGCAGGTCGTCTTAGAGACCCTGCTAGATTATTACCAGACAGACAATGCCAATGTCCATCGAGGGGTGCATACCTTGGCAGAACGGGCAACCAGTCGCTATGAGGCAGCGCGTGAGCGCGTGGGGCAATTTATCCATGCCACCTCTGTAAAAGAAGTGCTCTTTACGAGAGGTACGACCACTAGTCTTAATTGGGTAGCCCATTTTGCGGCCCAAATCCTGCAACCGGGTGATGAAGTCTTGATTTCTATCATGGAACACCACGCCAACATCATTCCCTGGCAACAGGTCTGCCAACAAACAGGTGCCAAGTTGGTCTATGTCTACCTCAAAGAAGGATATTTGGATATGGAGGATTTGCAGGCCAAGTTATCATCTAAGACTAAATTTGTTGCCCTTGCCCATGTATCCAATGTCCTGGGAGTCATCAATCCAATAAAGGAAATCACCCAGCTTGCACACCAAGTAGGTGCTATCATGGTGGTGGATGGCGCCCAGTCAACTCCCCATATGCCGATTGATGTAGTGGATTTAGACGTCGATTTCTTTGCCTTTTCTGGTCATAAGATGTTGGGACCAACAGGAATTGGTGTCCTCTATGGTAAGGAGAAATGGCTATCACAAATGGAGCCGGTAGAGTTTGGTGGTGAGATGATTGACTTTGTCTACGAGCAGTCTGCAACCTGGAAGGAATTACCCTGGAAGTTTGAGGCGGGAACGCCCAATATGGCAGGGGCGATTGGACTTGCTAAAGCCATAGATGTATTGGAAGAAATCGGCATGGAACAGGTTCTTCGCCATGAAGAAGAGTTGATGGCCTACCTCTTTCCTAAATTGCAGGCGATGCCTGGTATTGAAATCTATGGTCCAAAAAATCTGGCACTGCGTTCGGGCGTCATTTCTTTTAATGTGAAAGGGCTGCATCCTCACGATGTGGCAACGGCACTTGACTATGAAGGAATAGCTGTGCGGGCAGGACATCACTGTGCCCAACCGCTTTTAGCCTATTTGGGAGTGACATCAACTGTTCGAGCTAGCTTCTACCTTTATAATACGAAAGAAGATTGTGACAAATTGATTGACGCATTAGAAAAAACAAAGGAGTTTTTCAATGGCACTTTCTAAACTAGAGAGTCTATACATGGCAGTGGTGGCAGATCATTCTAAATCTCCTCATCATCAAGGAAGCATTGATGGAGCAGATCGGGTGGAGCTACATAATCCAACCTGTGGTGATGTCATCAGTCTATCTGTAAAGTTAGATGAGGCAGGAGAAAGGATTGCAGATATTGCCTTTATGAATGAAGGCTGTACCATTTCGACAGCCTCAGCCAGCATGATGACCGACCTTGTCCTTGGAAAAACAAAGGAAGAAGCATTTGAGTTGGCGAATATATTTTCTGAAATGATTCAAGGGAAATCGCAAGAAGGCCAAAAAGAATTGGGGGATGCTGCTTTTCTTTCTGGTGTCGCCAAATTTCCTCAGCGAATTAAATGTGCTACGCTGGCTTGGAATGCACTAAAAAAGAGTCTAGAGAAATAGTATAGTCTTTTAGTTTACTTTTAGTACTTGCTCCACTAGTCTGGGAGAGTGAAACAGTTCGGTGAACTGTTTCAGCCTGAGCCTATAAATCCGAGAGCGAAGTGGGCAAGGTTGGAAATAGGGAAACGGAGTTTCTAACGACCACTTTTTTAATGAAAGGTGGTAGGCTGAAAACCTCCACTGGAGCTTTTCACTCGTCGAAGTAAGAAAAGAGACGCAGCTGTTTCAGATTTAGTCAATTACAGCTGTGGCTACCTTTAGGTATAAACTAAACGACTATAACATGTCCGATGACAAATGAATAAAGTAGATAGAGGAGAAAAGAATGACAGAAGAAAGGGTAGAACCAAAGCCGATTGACCTAGGTGAATACAAATTTGGTTTTCACGATGATGTAGAGCCGATTATATCGACAGGAAAGGGCTTGAATGAGGCTGTAATCCGTTCGCTATCGGCAGCTAAAAATGAACCAGAATGGATGCTGGAGTTCCGTCTCAAATCCTATGAGGCCTTTAAGAAAATGCCACTTGAAACCTGGGGGGCGGACTTGTCAGAAATCGACTTTGATGACTTGATCTACTACCAAAAAGCGTCTGACAAACCAGCTCGTTCTTGGGATGATGTCCCTGAGAAAATCAAGGAAACCTTTGAGCGAATCGGTATTCCAGAAGCAGAGCGGGCCTATCTTGCAGGTGCAGCAGCCCAGTATGAGTCAGAAGTAGTGTATCACAACATGAAAGAAGAGTTTGAAAAGTTAGGGATTATTTTCACGGACACAGACTCTGCCTTAAAAGAATATCCAGACCTCTTTAAACAGTATTTTGCCAAACTGGTCCCACCAACAGATAATAAACTGGCAGCCCTAAATAGCGCAGTGTGGTCAGGAGGAACCTTTATTTATGTACCGAAGGGTGTCAAATGTGACATTCCCTTGCAGACCTATTTTCGGATTAACAATGAAAGCACAGGGCAGTTTGAGCGAACCTTGATTATCGTGGATGAAGGTGCCAGTGTGCATTATGTTGAAGGTTGTACGGCGCCGACCTATTCAAGTGATAGCCTGCATGCGGCGATTGTGGAAATCTTTGCTCTTGATGGTGCCTACATGCGCTATACAACGATCCAGAATTGGTCTGATAATGTCTATAACCTCGTTACCAAGCGCGCCCGTGCCATGAAAGATGCGACTGTTGAGTGGATTGATGGAAATTTAGGTGCAAAAACTACCATGAAATATCCATCTGTCTACCTAGATGGTGAGGGGGCACGCGGGACCATGTTGTCCATCGCTTTTGCAAATACAGGGCAACACCAAGATACAGGTGCTAAAATGATTCACAATGCACCCCATACCAGTTCTTCCATCGTATCAAAATCGATTGCCAAGGGTGGTGGAGCAGTAAACTACCGAGGTCAAGTAACCTTTGCCCGCAATTCTAAAAAATCGGTCAGCCACATCGAGTGTGATACCATTATCATGGACGATTTATCTAAGTCAGATACCATTCCGTTTAATGAAATTCATAACTCGCAGGTTGCTTTGGAACATGAAGCGAAAGTATCGAAAATTTCCGAAGAACAGCTCTATTATCTTATGAGTCGTGGTTTGTCAGAAGGGGAAGCCACTGAGATGATTGTGATGGGCTTTGTTGAGCCATTTACCAAAGAGCTACCAATGGAATATGCAGTCGAACTCAATCGCTTGATTGCGTATGAGATGGAGGGTTCAGTTGGCTAAATGAACTAGTAGTCACATAACCATAAAGTTATTTGCCACAGTTCATTTGCCAACTGAGGTTAGAAATAATGCAAGCCCCAGCTTGCAACATTAGTGAGGTTAGAGAAAATTAGTGACTCAATAGCTATGAGGCTATTGCGTACAATTTCTCTCCGACTGAAGTTGGAAATAAGGCCAGCGCCAGCTTGCAACATTAGTGAGGTTAGAGAAAATTAGTGACTCAATAGCTATAAGGCTATTGCGTACAATTTCTCTCCGACTGAAGTTGGAACTAAAGGCCACTGAGTTTCCGTCTTTAGTTATTTTGATTATTTGCCACAGTTCATTTGCCAACTGAGGTTGGAAATAAGGCCAGCGCCAGCTTGCAACATTAGTGAGGTTAGAAAATATTAGCAACTCAATAGCTATAAGGCTATTGCGTACAATTTCTCTCCGACTGAAGTATGAAAAGTAAAAAACATGAAATCTTTTGGATTGATTTCATGTTTTTTACTATACTCACAGATTCTCGTTCACATAGCGAACAAAGTGATTCCACCAAGAGAAGGGCCAACTTGCAGGAGGGGTCTCCTCGCCTGCGACCAACTCAATACTGGGCTGTTTGTCAACGTAGCCATGACCAATCAGGTCTGTATCGTTTAGGGTTAAAGAGCCAACGACAGTCCCCTTAGCCAGCGGAGCATCCAATACACGATCGAGTCCCTCTGCTTTTGTAGCTGTTTCTTCTTTATAGCGTTCTCTTTTTGCAAACATGAGATTTTCTTTCGCGACAGCTGGAACAGTTGCTTTCTTACCGTTAAAGACCGTGATACTGCTGTTGTTATATGATTCATTAGCTTCTACGATGGGAGTCCACTTAAAATAAGTATAGGAATAATTCAACAAGTTCATTGTTTCGATGAAGCGTTTTTCAGGGTAGAGGTCGCCTTCTTTCGTGTGCAAGATAACAGTGATGACCCGCATGTTATTTTCTACACTGGTTGCAACGATAGATGTTCCCGAAGCTGTCTTGAGACCGTCTACCCCCTCTCGCTCATAAGCGCCCCCTCTTAGCATCGGATTTGTACCGTAGTAAGTGCTACCATTAAGGGCAAAGTGGGATTGGGAAGTTACCTCTAGTACTTGCGGATAATCGAGGATCAGTCGGCGGGCGATGATGGCCACATCAAGAGCAGACAAGCGATTTTCTTGGCTGTCTTTCTCATTTGAAGGTTCTCCACCTTCTAAAAGAGCAGTGTTTACACCGGTAGAGTTGAAGATGCTTGCATCTGAAATTCCCCAAGATACCAGTTTTTCCTTCATTAAATTGACAAATTCCGACTCACTTCCTGCCACCTGTTCAGCTAGGGCGATCGTTGCGCTGTTGGCCGAAGCGATTAAGGAGGCATTGATTAGTTCCCGAACAGAATAGGAACGTTTGTCTAAAGGAATATTGGTGACAGGTGATTCAAGGGTTAACTTATAGGCATAATCTGAGATGGGCACCTGTGTGTCAAGTGTCAGTTTCTTTTGCTCCACTGCTTCATAGACTAGGTAGATAGTCAGTAGGTTTGAAATAGAGGCAATGCTAGTCGGGGTAGTCGCATTCTGTTCATAGAGAATCTTGCCTGTCTGGGCTTCAATGGCAATCGAATGCTCAGCGTCTGTGCTATATTTTTCGGCAGCCTGGACAGAAAAAGGGACAAGCAGGATGCACAAGACAGTTAGTAGAAATGGATACAATCGTTTCATATTCAATGGAACCTCGCTTTATAGTAGTCCTATTATATCATAAAGTAAGGAAGTGCTTGGATGAAATCTCTATGAAAGTAGTCTGAAAATAATGAAAATTACGCCTTTTGCAACATTTTCTGATAAAAACCCTTTTTTTAAGAAAAGTTTATGGTATAATACTTTCTATAGACATGAAGTCTTTACTATATGAATACAAAGAGGTGTTTTATGAATAAGTCTACAAAAATGCTCACCCGTGCAGGTGTAGCATTGTTATCTGTCGCAGCGCTTGCAGCCTGTGGTTCAAAAAGTTCATCTAGCAAGGGTGCGGCGGAAGCCAATTTGAGTTTTCCAGCCGAAGTGACTCATGAGGGTTCAGCGATTAAAGGCGGACAGTTTAAGTATGCGGTTGTGGCAGCATCTGCTACAACAGGGCTCATGATTGATGAGTTGAGGCAACAGACCGTTGATACAGCTTTTGGGAATATGGTTGATATCAGTATGTTCGGCTACGATGGCAGTCGTAAACTAGATGATTCGGGTCTTGCAAAAGTAGACTTTGATACAGAAGCTAAAAAAATCACGGTGACTTTGACAGGTAAGGACTATAAGTGGTCAGATGGCGAGCCATTTACTATTGATGACTACCTCTTTACCATTGAAAAAATGGCGGATAAAGGCTATACGGGTGTCCGTTTTGATGAAAAATTTACAAATATCGTCGGTATGGATGAGTTTGTCGCAGGGACAGCTGACAAGATTTCAGGCATTGAAAAAGTAGATGACTATACAGCAGTGTTAACTGTGAAAGAGATGAAGCCATCCATGATGTATGCTGGTGGAGCTGTACCATCTTATGTTACGCCAAAACACCTCTTTAAAGACATTCCAGTGGCTGATTGGGAAAAGAGTGAGTATGCCCGTGCCACCACAAAAATTGTAGGGATGGGACCGTTTAAGGTGAAAGAAGTTGTCAATGGTGAATCTATTACGTTTGAAGCAAACGAGCATTACTTCAAGGGTAAACCAAAAGTGGATAGCTTGAAGATGGACATTGTATCGCCAGATACGATTGTTTCAGAAATGAAAGCAGGTCACTATGATGTTGCTGACATGCCTGTGGATCAGTTGGATTCTTACAAAAACTTAACAAATGTGACCCTCCTTGGTCAGTTGGAGTCATCTTATGAGTACCTATCGTTTAATTTCGGAAAATATGATGAGGCATCCAAGAAGAATGTGATGAATCCTGATGCGAAAATGAACGATGCAAAACTGCGCCAAGCGATGGGATATGCTCTTGATACCAAGACAGCTGGGGAAAAATTATATAATGGCTTGTACCACCCAGCGACATCACTGATTATCTCATTCTTCGGGGATCTTCATGATTCAGAGATGGAAGGTTTTGCCTACAATCCAGAAAAAGCCAACAAATTACTTGATGAAGCGGGTTATAAAGATGTGGATGGCGATGGGATCCGTGAAGGAAAAGACGGCAAACCGTTTAAAATCAGTCTAGCAGCTCGTAAGCGTACAGAAGCAAATGAAGCCCTCGTACAACAATATCTAGCCTGGTGGAAGGAAGTTGGCTTAAACGTTGAGCTTTACACAGGACGTACCATTGAATTGAATTCATTCTATGATATGGTTCAAGCCAACGATGAGAATATCGATGCCTATCTAGGTGGCTGGTCTACTGGTTATGATCCAATGCCAAACATGTGGGGACCAACCAACAAGTTCAACATGTCTCGTTTTGTATCAGATGACAATACGAAGTTGCTCGAAGCAATCGGATCAGTTGAATCATTTGATAAGAAGACAAACCTTGAAAACTATAAGAAATGGCAAGAAAATGCCTTCAACGAGGCTTTTGCAATCCCGTTGTTTGAGTCAGAAGCTGTGACAGCTATCAATAAACGCGTGAAAAACTGGGATACTTACTACGGTTCAGCTTCTAAAGCCTCAGCCGCTCAGTGGGAAAAAGTTGAATTGACAGCTGATAAAGGTGTTGCTGAGTAAGATTCTACCGGAAACATTTTCATAAAATCTGTTATGATAGAGCAAAGAGAGCTTGATTATAACATCAAAAACGAACAAAGATTGATTATCGGAGACAGAAAACCAATATTTGTTCGTTTTTTATCTGTTTTATCGGAGAGTAGCGCGATATAGTGCTCAGTCTCGAACATTCTACTCTTTGTGCCTTGTTTCTTTTTCATATTTTAGTAAAAAAAACGAACAAAGGATGGCAGTTTTTCAGAGAAATAGGATGAAAATCCCCCTTGCCTGCTGTTGAAATAGTTGGCAGAGGAGGGGAAAGTATGATAGAATAGGATAAATATTCTATTTTTTATTGACAGGCAGCTCGGCTGTTGACGAAGGAGGAAAAGCGTGACAAATGGAACCCCGCTTTTAGAGATTAATGACCTACACGTCGGTTTCCGTATCGGTGATGAGTTTTATGATGCTGTTGATGGTGTGTCGATTGATCTACAAAAAAATGAAATTTTAGCGATTGTCGGAGAATCGGGATGTGGAAAATCAACCTTGGCGACCACTATTATGGGACTTCACAATCCATTGAATACCAATATTAAGGGTAAGATCCAATACAAGGACAAAGAGCTAGTTGGAATGAGTGAAACGGATTACAATAAGATTCGTGGAAATGATATTGGAATGATTTTCCAAGACCCATTGGCTTCTTTGAACCCTTTGATGACGATTGGGGCACAAATCGATGAGGCACTCTACTACCATACAAGTATGACTGCTGAAGAGCGGACAGAGCGTGTCTTAGAATTGTTGGAACAAGTTGGCATTCCAAATCCAAAACGGACCTTTAAACAATACCCACACGAGCTATCAGGGGGTATGCGCCAACGGATTGTTATTGCCATTGCCTTGTCATGTAAACCACCGATTATTATTGCCGACGAACCAACCACGGCTCTTGATGTGACCATTCAGGCACAGATTTTGGATTTATTGAATGACATTCAAGCAGAGACTGGCTCGGGTATCATCTTAATCACCCATGACCTTGGTGTGGTGGCAGAGACCGCAGACCGTGTAGCTGTCATGTATGGAGGACAGTTTGTGGAAGTGGCACCAGTTGAAGAGCTGTTTACCAATCCAAGACACCCCTACACTCGTTCCCTATTAAAATCCAATCCCCAATCAAGTGATGAAGGTGGCGATTTACATGTGATTAACGGAGTTGTACCGCCGCTGACGAAAATGCCTCGTACAGGTTGTCGCTTTGCACCGCGTATTCCTTGGATTGGTGCGGATGCCCATGAAGTAAATCCTACCATGCATGAAGTGTCAGCAGGGCATTTTGTCCGCTGTACCTGCCATGAAACATTCTATTTTGAAGGAGAAACGAACTAATGGGATTTATTGAAGTAAAAGATTTAAAAGTTCATTATCCAATTCGTAGTGGCTTCTTCAATCGCATTACAGATTATGTTTATGCTGTGGATGGCGTTCATCTTCACTTTGAAGAAGGAAAAACCTATGGTCTCGTGGGAGAATCGGGTTCTGGTAAATCGACAATCGGGAAAACGATTATCGGATTGGAACGTGCAACAGCTGGGGAGATTATCTACGAAGGACAAGATGTGACCAATAAGCCCCGTCGCAAAAAGGGGAATTTTAATCGGGATGTCCAAATGATTTTCCAAGATTCGCTTTCCAGTTTTAATCCTAAAAAACGGATTTTGGATATTATCGCAGAGCCTATTCGGAATTTCGACCGTGTGTCACCAGATGAAGAAAAGAAGCGTGTCCTACGCTTGTTGGATACGATTGGTTTGACAGAAGAAGCGCTTGTGAAATACCCGCATGAATTTTCGGGTGGACAACGCCAGCGTATCGGTGTCGCTCGTGCCTTGGCAAGCAATCCACGCTTGATTATTGCTGACGAGCCAGTATCCGCTCTAGACTTGTCTGTCCAAGCACAAGTATTGAACTATATGAAACGTATTCAGGATGAATATAAACTGAGTTATCTGTTTATTTCCCATGACCTCGGTGTTGTTCAACACATGTGTGATGAACTATACATCATGTACCGCGGTCGTTTTGTGGAGACAGGAACCAAAGAAGATATTTATAATCATCCACAGCATATTTATACCAAACGCTTGTTGTCGGCAATTCCAAGTATCGATCCAGTTAACCGCGTGCAAAATAAAGAACGCCGATTAGCAGCGGAGCAAGAATATCTTGAAAAACAAAGCATCTTCTACGATGAGAACGGGCGTGTCTTTGATTTGAAAACATTTGCAGCGACTCATCAAGTTGCTTTACCAGAAACGAAAGGAGGTATCTAAGGATGTGGAAAACAGTATTACGTCGTTTCTTACTTATGATTCCTCAGCTTATTCTTCTGAGTATTATTGCTTTTGCATTTGCTAAATTGATGCCTGGTGATCCGTTTACAGGACAAGTGGATCCAAATATTGACCCGGAAGCGATTGAACGGTTGCGTATTCAGTATGGCTATTATGACCCGATTCATATCCAATATTTCCGCTGGATTGGCAATATCTTGCATGGGGACTTTGGTCAGAGTGTTTTCTTTAAACAGCCTGTTAGCACCATCATCATGCAGCGTTTGAATAACACCATCTGGTTGTCTCTTTTGACCATGGTGATTACCTATATGATTGCCTTGCCGCTTGGTATGATTGCAGGACGCTATCAAAATTCTATAGCAGATAAAATCATCAACGTGTATAACTTTTTAACCTACTCAACTCCCGTCTTTATCTTTGCCATCTTGTTGTTATGGTTGTTTGGATTCTCCCTTGGTTGGTTCCCAACGCGTGGTTCGATGGCTTCAGGGGTCGTTGGTCTAGAAGCGATTCTCAGTCGCTTACATCATATGATTTTACCAGCCTTGACGCTCGCCATCTTATCAACAACGAGCACGATTCAATATCTGCGAACGGGTGTGATTGATGCTAAGGCTCAGGACTATGTTCGTACAGCTCGTGCCAAAGGGGTGCCAGAAAAAGTTGTTTACAACCGTCATATTTTCCGAAATTCCATTTTGCCAATCGCAGCTTTCTTAGGATACGAACTGACAGGTTTGATTACAGGTTCAGTATTTGTGGAGAATATCTTTACCTATCCAGGGATTGGACAACTGTTTATCAGCTCTCTTTCAGGTCGTGATTATAGTGTTATTTTAGCACTTTTGTTGATGTTTGGATTTGGGACCTTGGTTGGAACCTTATTGTCTGATATCATCATGAGTATTGTCGATCCACGGATTCGGGTCAAGTAAGGAGGAGAAGTGTGAGTAAAGATAAAAAAATAGATAAAAGCACGGCATCTACACCTCCTGGAGGGCTACGTGTCATTGCTCGAGAATTTACAAAAGATAAGGTTGCCTTGGTTTCACTCTTTCTACTGGGTGCCATATTAGTCAGTGTCTTTGTTGGCGCTATGATTATGAACCAAGAAGAAGTCATGAAAGTTAACTTACTCGGCCGCTACCTTGAACCGGGAGTAGATGGACATATTTTGGGAACGGATGAAGGTGGACGAGATATTTTTGGTCAGCTGATTATTGGTGCTCGCAACTCAATTATCATTGGTTTTTCCATCACTATTCTAACCAGTCTTGTCGGTGTCTCACTAGGAATCGTGGCTGGCTACTACGGTGGTAAATTTGATGGTTTTTTGATGCGAATTGTAGATTTTATCTTGATTTTACCAACCCTGATGATGATTATCGTCTTTGTTACAGTTGTTAAGAACTATACTATCTACCACTTTATCTTCATTATGAGTTTGTTTGGCTGGACCTACAAGGCACGTCTGTTTAGGACACGTACCTTATCTGAAGCAAGTTTGGACTATGTTAACGCTTCTAAAACACTTGGAACAAGTGATTTTATGATCATGTTCCGCGAGATTCTCCCAAACTTAAGTTCTTTAGTCATTGTTAACTTGACCTTGAACTTTGCTGGTAACATCGGGATTGAAACCTCGCTGACCTATCTTGGCTTTGGTCTCCCAGCGACAGTTCCAAGTTTAGGGACCTTGATTGCCAATGCCAGAAGTGCCGAAGTTTTGGAAAACAAAACCTGGATTTGGTTACCTGCAGCAATCTTTATCTTAGTGATGATGTTATGTATCAACTATGTTGGCCAAGCCTTCCAAAGGGCAGCTGATGCAAAACAACGCTTAGGTTAATTTCTATATTATAGAAAAGAAAGTAGTAAGTCATGAACTTGCTACTATTTTTAGTTGTTGTGAATACAGCACAAGCAGTCTTGTCGTCTATAGGTAATATCTCTTCATATTTTCCTCAAGCACGATGCAGTATAGTCAATCAGTTTTAAATCAGTAATTATGGTATACTAAAGTTATGGCATATGATTTAGATTTTAGAAAACGAGTGATTTCGTTTGTTCAAGACGAAGGTCATACTCGTAAAGAAGCTTGTCAGCTCTTTGATATTAGCGTAAACACTCTCTATTTATGGGAACAACAGTTAAAACATCACGGGACTTTGGCGGTTAAAAAGCGTTCCCCACGTCCTAGAAAATTGCCACTGGATCAACTTCAGAAGTTTGTCTCAGCACATCCAGATGCCTTTCTCCGTGAAATAGCTGAACAGTTTGATTGCACACCGCAGTCTGTTTGGGCTGCTTTAAAGAAACTCAAAATAACTTTAAAAAAAGACAACAACTTATAAAGAGCAGGACGCAGGAAAAGTCCAGCAGTTCTCAACCATTCTCCAACTCCTATCCGGCTATCCAATCATCTACATTGATGAAACCGGCATCGACACTTATTTAACACGCCCACGAGCGAGAGCTCCTAGGGGACATAAGGTTCTGGAGAAGATTAGTGGAAGAAGGTTTGAGCGCATTTCAGTTGTAGCTGGTCAAATTGGAGATCAATTTGTAGCTCCGATGATTTACAAAGAAAGTATGACCAGTGACTTTTTTATGAAGTGGTTTTCAGAGGAGCTGTTACCCTCCTTATCTGAAACTCATGTTATTGTGATGGATAATGCGACGTTTCACCCCAAGAAGCAACTAGATGAGCTTTGTATTGAACATCACCACTTCTTTCTGCGCTTACCTCCTTATTCACCGGAATTAAATCCAATTGAAACTGCTTGGGCAAACTTAAAGAAAGCAATCATAGAATTATTACCACAATGCGAATCTATAAATGAATCGTTGAATTACTATTTTAAAACTTAATAACTATAAAATGCAGGAATTGTAGGAGATATTTTCGATAGAATAACAAAAGGAGTCGAAAATTTGAAAATTTGTCAAAAAAAAGTCCAAAAAAGGTAAAAAAAATAAAAAAAGTAGTTGACAAAGGAATAAGAAGGTGATATACTGATATAGTTGTCGCTTGAGGAGCGGCGCAAGACCTTTGAAAATTAAAGAAGACGAACCAAACGTGCAGGGTGATTTATCAAGCAGATAAATCGTCAATGAACAAAAGAACAATAAACGGATAAGCCAGAGTGCTTAGCCGGACAAACGATTATTTTAATGAGAGTTTGATCCTGGCTCAGGACGAACGCTGGCGGCGTGCCTAATACATGCAAGTAGAACGCTAAAAGGAGAGCTTGCTCTTCTGGAAGAGTTGCGAACGGGTGAGTAA